>NZ_CP059833.1:1340297-2010445 GCF_014117265.1 Corynebacterium hindlerae
CTTCCACATTGAAAGCACCGAGAGCATCCCGGCGTGGAACCTGGACGAACTCATTGAGGTTGCCAAAGCAGCTAGTTTCAAACAATGTTTGAAAGAACCAGGTGACGGCACCATCCGCGTCCTACAAGTCGGAGACCTGCAGCTAGGCAAACGGGAGAACGGCCCCGATGGTATCGGTGACCTACTCAAGCGGTACATGCGCACCCTAGACGCGTTTGTGGAAACCATCCAGCCAGGACAGCCCGTGCTTGTCGCGCATGTCGGTGACTGCATCGAAGGCATCGTGTCCCAGGGTGGCAAGAACCAGGGCTACCAGACACCGTTGACTGGGACGGAGATGGTGCGTGTCTACCGACGCCTTCTTATGGAGACGGTCACGACGATTGCCCCACACACCAATGAGCTAGTCGTGGCCGTGGTCAATGGGAATCACGATGAAGCCCAACGCCAGCTCAACACGAAACCCGGTGATGGGTGGGCAACCGAATCAGCAATCGCAGTCAAAGACGCTTTGGAGCTTGCCGGTGGATACGAGCACGTCCGTGTTGTGGTGCCACCTGAGCGTCAAGGCCACCTCACCACCAAAGTCGGTAACACGATCTTCACCATCATGCATGGCCACCAACTCCCCCGCCCCGGTGGATGTGCGGGCGCGGAAAAATGGCTCAAGGATGCCGCGTTCTACCAGCAACCCGCAGCCGGTGCCCATTTTGTGTTGTTCGGACACTTCCACCAATTCCAAGCACTCACCTCAGGGCCTCGCACGTTCCTGTGCTCCAACACCTACGACGGCGGCTCTGACTGGTTTGCTGAGCACAACGGCGGTGCATGGCAACAACCATTCGCCACCGCATTCACCACCCACGGTGGCCAACTACTCGATTTGCAGCCGATCTAGTCCACCATTTGAGCAACACAAAGGACACCACATGAGCCGAATGCTAGGAAACATGCCGTCGCGGGCGTTTTGCCATTGTTGCAACGAACCGTTCAAAACGAAGAAGGCCGCTCGAAAGATCGAGGAACGGCAATGGCGCAAAGACATGTGGTGCGAAACCGACAGCGAACAGCCAATGACCCCATACCACCATTTCAACACAGAAGAATCCGCATGATCCCGCTTATCCTCGCTTCCGCCCTCATTGCGTGGGCATACGTACACGAATTGGAGAACCGACCATGAACGACAACGAACGCCTAGATCTGTTCCGAGGCAGTGCTGAGGAAGAAGCAGCCCACCGACGCGAAGTAGACACCCAGTGGTGTGACCAGGGCGACCCAGACGAACTAGCAGCCGAATGGGGCGAAACCTTTACGACACCAAATGCGGAAAAGTGGCTGCGTAAACACGGCTTCAAACCAGGAACACCAGTGACAGCACCGAACCCGCAGCCACTACCTGACGGCACCACAAGCACATGCAATGAGTTCGCTGGCAAGCCATACATCACGCTACGAGCCACATGGCCCCCGCAATCTTGCCCCGCCTACTACCAGTTCCCGAACGGTGTACAAGTCGCGGACATCTCAGAGCACCTCACCAGCAACGGCGGGCAAGTTGTCCAATACGTCGCCAGATCAACCCGTCTCGACGGACTAAATAAAGGCGAAGTGCTGAAAGACCTCATGAAAGCCCGCGACCTGCTCAACCGCGAGATCCGACGCATACAGGATGCGCAATGACCGACAATACGACCCGGCGCGCGATGCGCCTGCAGGCCGAATACGAGCGACGCCAAGCATCGCGGTTCATGGCGCACACACCCAGGCCATGGGGACGCATCAGCCAGCCAGAACGCGACGAACACATCGGCATCACACGCGCCGTTTTGAACGGTGAAACCAAGTACAACGGCACGAAAATCCCCGCATGGGCACGAATGATCATCGAGGAACCACTATAAAACACTACAAGCACTGGGATTGTGTCATCATCCCCACAGGTGACGGGAAATGCTTCCTCATCCACCTACCCACATGGACAAAACTGTACCGGGATCGCATAGAATACCGCGACCTTTACCGGGGTATGAGTCGGCCCCGCGTCCCATCAGACAAAAACAAGACCTTCACCCCACGCAAAGGCCATGGTTGGAATGATGTGCACTACCAGCTGTTCACGGTGGAACAGGCCGAAAGAGTTGCTGAGGATATTGCGTGTGGTGACCCGCTGCCAGCGGTAACACTCCCCTTGTCGCACCATGATCTTACGCAGGTGTGGCCGTTCTTGAGTGATCTTTTAGGAGATTTGATTATATGAGCTGCGAATACGAGTTTTTCAACAACGAACCACCAAACAGTCTCGCAAGTATCGCCGAAAACTATTGCTCCGGCCAGCTAGACGAAGGCGACATCATCACCGACGCAATCATCATCGGCTACGCCACCAACCCTAACCACCCCGACGAACACGCCATCGTGGTTAATTCAGGTGAATGCAAGGACAGGGGGTGCATGGTGTACATGCTGGAAGATGCGCAACACTCCATCCTCAACACCAGGTAAAACCACTACTAGCGGGATTTGAACGACCCTAGCGTCGGGTCATCCCACGCACCGTTAACCAAATCATCGTGTCTATCGTGACACACGAACGTGTTAGAAGCGCGAATATATCGGCGCACAATCCCTGGATACATGGGGCTAGTTTCCGTGATGATAGCATCTTCATTTTTGCCGTCACGTAACGCCTGACAGTATTCTTCCGCGTCCTTTAATCGATAATCGGCACCGTATTTATCGGCCATCTCCATCCTCACATAGGCCACCTGAATATCTGAGTTCTCGCGCAGGAGCGGGGCCGGCTCAGGCTTGGAGCACCCGGTGAGTGCGAGGGCTGCGACTAGGGTGGTAATGATGATTCGTTTCATGCCCTCAGTCTATCCCCTAGCCAACCCCTGTGGGCTGTAATGGTGCGGGCATGACACTTACACCTGTTGCAAGTTTGAAGTTTTTCCCGGGTAATGCGCGCCGGGGTGATATCGACACGATTTGCGAATCCTTGGAACAATTCGGCCAGTACAAACCAATCGTGGTCAACAAAGGTACGAAAGCCACGGAATACGCGGACACGATCCTCGCAGGCAACCACACCTGCATGGCTGCACAGCGCCTGGGGTGGGATGACATTGATGTCCATTGGGTGGATTTGGATGCTGCGACGTGTCGCAAAGTTGTGCTAGTCGATAACAAGGCTAACGACAATTCCAGCTACGACGTGGAAGCATTGACCGAATTACTCAAGTCTGTGGATGACCTCGACGGCACCGGCTTCACAGACGAAGAATACAACGCCATCCTCGAAGCCCTCGACGGCGACAACGACGAAGAAGAAGAGCCAGAGCGCAACCCACAAACCGTGGAAGGCATCGGATTGTTGGTGAACTGCTCGGACATCGCCGAACGTGAAGCGCTGAGGGCTGAACTGTTGTCGCGTGGCTTCGAAGTCGGCGACGCCTAAAACATAAAAACCACGCATTTTTATAAATAAGCACCACACTCTAATCCGGCAAGATATTGCCTATTCCACCAATCCTTGTCAGATTAGGGGGTGCCTAATCCACCAATCGGCAAGAAATTACCGGTTCTTGAGGAACTCGTTCACCGCATCGAAGCTGCGCCGTGCTGCAAGTTCGCCGTCGATGTGGAAGTCCTGACCGGCGGCAGGCCCACACAAATCGGACACGGCCCGCAAAGACACCCAAGGAACACCAGCAGCGAAGCAGGTTTGTGCCATGGCAGCGGTCTCCATGTCGGTGGCGATCGCATCCGGGAATTGCTCGCGTGCTTCGTCCACGTTTGCTGCGGTGATGAAGGCGTCGGCGGAGATCACGCGGCCTGTCTTGTGCTCCATTGGAAGCTCAGGAACTGGTTCAGATTCATAGGATTCCGGCATGCCTGGCACCTGCCCGGGTGCGTAGCCGAAAGCGGTGGCATCGGCACGCGAGTAAATCGCATTCGTCGCCACAGCAATGTCGCCGACCTCAATGTCCTTGTGTAAACCACCGCACGTGCCCGCAGCGATCACCAGCTTCGCCTCCGGGGCCAGCATCAAAGCACGGGCCGTACCCGCAGCCGCATTCGCGAGACCGATGCCGGTGACACTCACGAGATAGTCCGGGCCGAAGTGAAACTGCTGGTTGCCGATTCTTTCAGCGCGGTGTTCAACGGGAAGCTCGCTCAGGAAAGGTTTGGCCTCCATCTCCATGGCGCACTGGATGATGATCATAGTTGTTTCCTCAATTCCTGTTCAATCTGATTGCCTGCGTCGCCACGTGCTTCGCGGAAACGCCGATCATAATAATCGATCATTTCACGATCCTTGTGCCCGGTCATGGCGATAATATCCGCGTCTGCGATTTCGAGTTGTCTAGCAAATGTCACGAACGATCTGCGAAGAGAATGCGGGGTGATTCGCTGTTCACACCCACATTGTTCGGCAAGGCGTGTGACAATTCGGCGGGCAAGCTCTGGGCGCATGCGTTTACCGTTGCTGCGAATCAACGCGCCCGTTGACCGCTTGACAAGCAACTCAAGCACTGCGTCTCCTGCAGCCTGTGGGAGGGCAACAACATCGGTGTGCCCGCCTTTGCGGTGCAGCCTGCACAACACACGATCACCACGACGCTCAACATCTGCGACGTCAATGTCCAACACCTCCCTCAACCTTGAGCCGGTCAGCAGCAACAAGAGCACCAGGCACTTGTGATCCGGTGGCAGATCAATCGCAGCTTGATAGAGTCGGCGCATTTCGTCAGGGGTGGCGAACGTCCCAGGCTCTGGCCTACCAACCCTCACATTTCTCAGGTCGGCAGCGTGGTTCGATTCGGTGAAACCGTGGGCGAAGCACCACAAGTGAAACGACCGCAAAGCCTGCGCATAACTGCGCGCTGACTTTGGAGGCATGGTTCGCAGCCAGCTTTCCATGTGCACCGTGGTCGCCTCCCACGGGTCAAGACCTGTGGTGTCACACATGTGGAACCACCGTTTCAAACAGTTCAGATAGTTTTGCCCGGTGCTGCGTGGATAAGTTTGCGCGAACAGGGCTGCTGCTTGTTCTGGTGCCATCACCCAATGGCCACGCCCCCACGGGATCGGGTCTAACGACGCCACGCCTGCACCCGCTCAGTTTTCAACGGCAAACCTTCCGGCCCGCGCACATGCGGGGTGACGAACACTGGTTTCACGAACTGCCTGCCTGGCCCCACTCGTTGTTGGCGCCAGTGCCCGCGAACCATCCACCTGTGCGTGTGCTCCACCTGGCGTGGCTCCTTCGTGTGATCTGCTCGCGGTGGGGTTGCCAGGCGTCGCAGCTCGATCACCTGCACCGACTCAGCAGACTTCTTTGCTCGCTTCGCGCTGGTTCCCCCTGTGGCTTTCGCTCGCCTCGTTGTTGCCACAGTTGGCTGCTGTATGAGCAGCCACGAGCACCCCAACACGTGGATGATGTGTGCAGCGTGCCGGTCAACGAGCTGCACGCTTGCTGGGTCGAATGCGGCCCATGCGTCGGTGGTGAACACACCAATCTCCCGCATGCCACGCCACACGCCACCATCCTTAGACTGCCCGAACATGGTCAGGTTTAAATGTCCCTGGTGATTAATCGACCAGTGCACAGCCTGCACTGGCAACAACTCTTCCAACCCAGCCATGCCGACCGGCTCCGACCACACCATGAACCCAGTCTTAGCGGGCCGAACAACCCCAGGAGTCCACGGAGGCAACGAATCAGCAGTGTGAACAGCAAGCGCCGTCATGTCAGCCGACGCCCACCACAACCCAGCTTTCCGCAAAGTTGCCACATGCTGCTGAGTCTCCACAGAACCACGCTGCAACAAGGGAATGCGCCGGTTCGCCTCCACCGCAGCAGCCCTGAACTCCGGCAGCTTGAAAACGGGAATCAAGGCTCCACCCATTCAGGAACAAGCTCAGGATTAGTCAGCATCGCATGCCCAACAAGCATGCGCCACCATGATGCCGGAAGCTGACGCCCATCCTGCGAGATGTGGAACCCATCCCTCCACATCGGGACTGTCCCGGAATGCTGGTCGAGTTTCTCAAGCCACGCGAGCGAGTCATTGGTGAGAGTATCGAGTTCAACAACAGCCCATGCCGGTGCCGTGGTTGCCTCCCAGCGCTGCACGACTCGAAGGCTGCAGGCGAGGAAGTCGGCGAGGTCTTTGGCGGACATGCCGAAGGCTTCGCGAAGTGCGCGCAAGTGCGCCCCTGTGATGCTGTCAGCGTCGGTGGGGTCTGTCATTGCGCGGGTGGTGTCGAGGCGCTGCATGGTGTGGGGTGGTGGTGTGAATGTCATTGCGTGCTCCTGGAAAATGAGTGTGCCCCGCACTATGGCGGGGCTGATAAACACTTTTCTTAATCCTCGGTCTCTGCAAGCTCGGCTTCGGCTTCCTCCGTGAGGTCTGCAAGGAATTCCTGCCACTGTGCCCGCCCAAAAGCAGCGTCCAGGGCAGGCCAATCCTTGGTGGTGATGGAATCAGCCCAAGGGCCGGTTGAGGTGTCACCCAAGGCGATGGAGGCCTTCCCGGAGTTGATGTCGTAGCCTGCGATGATCTGGCGGCCGTCCTCAAGGTCAGCGACGATGAGGCCCATCATGCTGCCGGACTGGTCGAAACCGTGCGGGGCTGGGGTGAAGGTGATGGTGTTGAGGTCAATCTTGGTGGACATTGTGGGTTTCCCTTTTTCTGGTGGTTGTTAGAAGTTGCTTGGCAGCCAGGTGAACTCTGCGCCGTCGATAGCTTCGGACACTGCAGCGTCGTATGGGGCGTTGTCTTCGCTGGATTCGATCAGGATGGTGTCGAATTCTTCACCGTTGCGGTAGATGGTGATTTCGTCGTGTGTGGTTGGTTCGGTGGCGTTTGGTGCCATGAGGTTGATGTCGGTGGAGGTGATCTCTGCGGTGAAGTTGGTGGTCATTTTCGGCTCCTTTGCCGGTCGTAGATCGAATTTGTTCCGATCCGGTTGCTGTCTTTCTGACACTTTTAAATTTACATGGATGCGCACACTTACGCAATCCGGGGGTGACACATGGGGGTGCAAATAGGGCGAGCGCCTGACCCTGGGGGAGGGATAATCAGGCGCTCTAACCACCGGGGCGCAACAGGGGGTGAGCGCCAGCACGAGTGGCTACCAGCACCATAACCCCCACCAACCCCGCACGCCCGCTAACCTCCCACAATCACACCCAGGAGGTCAAAAAATGGTCTGGAACCACGGCAACACACCACGCGAAAAACTCGAAGAAAAAGCGGAGCGCAACAAAAAAATCCTCAAATGCCGCAGACTCGGGATGAGCAACCAGGAAATCGGGGACAAATTCAACCTCGACCAATCCACCGTCTTCCGCATCGTCCAAAAGCACCTCCGCGACATCCCCAAAGAGGAGGCCGACGAACTACGGCAGCTGGAGCTGGAACGCCTCGACATCGCAACCCGTGGCATCATGCCCAAAGTCCTCAAAGGCGACGCACAAGCCGTCAACGCACTGGTGAAGGTGGCAGACCACCGCGCAAAGCTCGTTGGCCTCTACCAACTTGACGCCACAGATGACGGCTCCGAAGTCGGCAAAGCCTTCGTCGAACTGCTTGACAGCGTCAAAAACGCGGTAAGCGGTGCCGATGACAGCAACATTCAGCAGTAAACAGATGCGGGCGCTCGCAGACAGCGGGCACCGCGTCAACATCTGGGACGGGGCCGTACGCTCCGGCAAAACCTTCGCATGGATCTTCCTTATCCTCGCGATGATCCAACTAGCGTCGGGTGTGGGTGGCATTGTGATCGTTGGCAAAAACCGCGACAGCGTGTACCGCAACGTGTTCGAGCCGATCGAACAAAACGACGTATTCGCACTGGTTAGACCGTTCGTCCAGTACCGGCAGGGTGCCGCGTTCGCCACGATCTTCGGGAAAAAGGTGCACGTCATCGGCGCGAACGATGCTGGTGCCGAGTCCCGTATCCGTGGTATGACGTTGCAGCTCGCGTTTTGCGATGAGTTGACGGTGCTGCACGTCCAGTTCTTCAAACAGCTCTTGGCGCGCCTGTCTGTCAAGGGAGCGAAGCTGTTTGCCACCACCAACCCTGACACGCCCGGGCATTGGTTGATGACTGATTACCTGGCGAAGATTCCCGGCTGCCGTCACTTTTCGGCATCCACACCGCAGGATGACCGGCTCGCGGACTGGTCGTATTGGCATTTCACGATGGAAGATAACCCATCGTTGGATGAAGCCTACAAAGCGTCACTGCGCAGGGAATACACTGGCGTGTGGTACAAGCGCTTCATCCTTGGCCAGTGGGTGGCAGCGGACGGGGCTGTTTATGACTTCTTCGACCCAGATGCTCACACCATCTCCCCTGACGATATCCCACCAATTGAGCGGTATTTGGCAATGGGCATTGACTACGGCACCACCCACCCCACCGCTGGATACCTACTGGGGTTAGGCAAGGACGGCAAGTTGTACATCACGGATGAGTGGGCACCCAACCGCCAATCAGACGGAAAGCTCAAGAAACTCACCGATAAGCAGCTCTCCGACGACCTCAAACAGTGGCTTGAGGAACGCACATACCCTGAGTGGATCTACGTCGACCCAGCAGCAGGCAGCTTCAAGCAACAGCTCTATGTCGACGGGTTCCACCACACCGCCAACGCCAAAAACGATGTGCTCGACGGCATCCGAACCACCGCTTCCATCCTCGCCAACGGCGACCTACTCATATCAAGAGACTGCAAGTACTTGATCCAACAAATTCCGGGCTACCGCTGGGATGACAAAGCTACAGAGCGTGGCGAAGAAAAGCCCATCAAAACCGAGGACGATGAGGCAGACGCGATGCGCTATGTGTGCTACTCGTCGCGCCATTTGTGGCAGCACCGCCTAAAGGGGTAAATGTGAGCATGCCGAATGGTGGCGAATGGCCACCCAAGCCATACGACCAGGCTTTCGCAACAATTGGTGAAGCTCACGACTGGTGGGAAGGCGACCCCAAGCGCCTATCCGGGCGCTACGGCTACAACCCGCCGAAGAATCACCCGAACCAGTTCCGGGGCGGCATTGTAGGGGCTGCGACCCGCATGTGGATGGGCAAACCGGTAGGTGTGGGTGAATCAGCCGACAAAATCCATGTTCCCCTCCCGGCGGATATTTGCCACCTGTCGGCCACCACATTGTTTAACGAACCCCCAACGGTGGCGCTGTCGTCGGATGAGGGTGAAGATGAGCGGGGCAAGACCCTCCAAGCACGCATTGATAAATTGATAAACACTCAGGAGTTCGCCTCCAACATCCTCGTGGCAGGAGAAATGTGCGCAGCCCACGGCGGGGTCTACGGGCGTATCGTATGGAACACCACCCTCCAACCGGAACCCTGGATCGAATGGGTACAAGCCAACCAAGCCATCCCAGAATGGCGGTACGGCAAACTACAGGCCGTCACATTCTGGCAGGCGTTACCAACCGATGACGGAAAGAAAATTTACCGCCACCTCGAACGCTACATCCCAGGCGGTGTTGAACACACCCTCTTCGAAGGCAAAGACAATGAGCTAGGCCGCCCCGTCCCACTCACCGACCACCCCCTGACCGCACCGCTTGCACAACTAGTCAACGAAGACAGTGTGATCACCCACGGCGCCGACCATCTCGCAGCCGTGTATGTGCCGAACGCTAAACCAAACGTGGCGTGGATGAACAGTGGTGAACTCAAACACCTCGGTCGTCCCGACCTGTCCCCCGACCTGTTCCCACTGTTCGACAAACTCAACATGGTGTATTCCTCACTCATGCGGGATATCCGCCTAGGCAGGGCACGCATCACCATCAACGCACAATTGCTCGAATCACGTGGCCCCGGCGGAGGTCTCGGGTTTGACGTTGACCGCGAAATCTACACGGCGGTGAATGACGGCCCCGACGGTGAGCCCATGATGCAGGCAAGCCAGTTCGCGATCCGCGTCGATGAACACCTCGCAGTGATGGACGATCTCACGAAGCGTATCCTGAGGCGCGCCGGGTACTCCCCACTATCGATGGGGATGGATGATGTGGGGGTGACTGAAACCGCGACGGAGATCAGGGCAAAATCACGCGCGACAATGAACACTCAAAAGGCGAAGGGCCGGTATTTCTCGACCGCTATCGCATATCTGACGAAGTGCTTGGTTGAGATCGATGCCGTGTTGAATAACACAGGCCTGTGGATGAAACATATGCCATCGGTCACCATCCACCCGGTCGTTGATGAAACCGCCCTGGATATTGCTAAGACAATTCAAGCATTAGACGCGGCCCGCGCGGTGTCGACCCAAACGAAGGTGCAAATGCTGCATGCTGATTGGGAGAAGTCTTTGCAGGACGCTGAGATTGACCGCATCTTGAAGGAGCAGGGCGTGGGCGTTGATCCGTTGACTGCTGCGACCATGCTTGGACTCGACGGAGAGCAACCACCTATCGATTAGAGGGGGCTGGCTAGGTGCCACTGAACCTGGAACGTAACGATTCCACCCACCGTGCTGTGGTGCAGCTCTACCAGCTGGTGGAGGACTCCCTTTTGCGCCGCATGGGCGAGTCGGTGGAGCGTCTGATTGAAGCTCCCGATTGGGAGCGCATGGTGACGTTGGAGATTATGCGTCTGCGTCGTGAAGCGATGAAAGCGGCGGGGATGATTGATAGTGTCCTGCCTAGGCTCACGGAGAAAGCGTTGGAAGAGGCGTTGATGATCGGCGCGACCGACGCTTACGCCGACATTAAGGCCGTGTTGGGTGAGGAAGCCGCCGCAACAGCGTCGCTTAGCAGCGCGGTGAATCATGCGGGCATGTACGCGCTCGCTGGGGAGATGCAGGGCGATCTGGCGAAACTCAGGCATTCGGTGCTGAGGGCTGCTGATGATATGTACAGGCGGACTGTGCAGGTGGCAGCTGCTAAAACAGTGACGGGCGCTCAGGCTATTGGCGGTGCGTGGCGTGATGCTGCTAGGCAGATGGCGCGCGAAGGCCTCACGGGGTTTGTGGATGATAAGGGCCGTAAGTGGAAGCTGGACACGTACGCGGAAATGGCGACCAGGACGGCGACGAACCGGGCGCACATGTTGGGGCATTCGCAGGCAATGATCGACCACGGCCTTGATCTCATTGTCGTGTCCAGCCACAGTAACCCTGCGCCTCAGTGTGCCCCGTTTGAGGGCAAGGTGTTGTCCCTGACAGGCAAGCATTCGGGCAGGTCGAAGATGGATAACCTTGTGGATGGTACGACGGCGATTGTTGATGTGAAGTGTTCGCTAGATGAAGCTATTGTTAAAGGTTTTCGTCACGTGAATTGTAAGCACACGTGGTCTGCCTACGTCCCCGGCACGCGTCTCCCCCAGCCTGAGCCTGACCCCGATCATGAGGGCTACAAGGCCACACAGAAGCAGCGCTACTATGAGCGGAAAATTCGTGAGTGGCGTCGGGCTGAGGCGGTCGCTGTGGATAAACAATACAAGGACGAAGCACGCGCGAAAATACGGCACTACCGGCAGCTAGCGCAACAAAACGCGGACGATAACGGCCTGCGACGCAAGAAAGAACGAGAAACCTTGCGCTAAAAATTGTCTCATATGCCACATTCCATGCTACACTTTACTGGTCAGGGTGTTTGCGGATCACCTTCCCCAAAGCAAACACCCAACTATCCCTTGTGACTGAGTAAGGCTTAAGGTTGCGGGCGAAGCTGGCTCGTAGATCCGTTGAGATCACGCAGGTTCAAATCCTGCCGAGGGAACAGGCCACCGGCGACGGCGGGTGGCTGGGAGTGACAGAACAAAAGGCCGTGTTCGCGGGGCCGAAGATTGTGCAGACTGCCCTTAGCGGGGAACGAGGCTTAGCCGCCTGATAGGTCTGGCCGGGTGCGGTACTCATAGATGACCGTGGACAAGCCCGTGGCGGTAAAAAGCAATCCGCCCTCCCACCTTGTGCCCTTAGCTCAATTTGGTAGAGCGCTGGTCTCCAAAACCAGTGGTTGCAGGTTCAAGTCCTGCAGGGTGTGCTGTCTTGGCCTGTGGTCAGGCGCGTGTGGGTGACCCCCACATGTTTCCGGTTCGATTCCGAAGCAAGGCAAAACCAGGCAGTCCAGCCAGACTGTCGAACCATGCAAGCCCGGACAGCATGTAAAAGGCGAAGAGCCGGGCCGTACTAACAGGACGCTATCTGTGGTCGCGTGAGTGGTATCCCACCCGGGTTCAAGGCCCGGGCACGCACGAGGCTAAAGGTAAGACGCGCAAGCCCCCTTTAGCTCTATCGAGGAACGTCAGCGCCAGCATCGCAAAAGACTGGCAGCCCGGCAGGACAGCGCTACCGGCAGACACCTTGGCTCGAGTCCAAGGAGCGCACAGCACGAAACCGTTACTAGTGCGGTGGTTGTGCGAGCTGGTCTATGCGTCCCGTTAGTAGTCCACCTGAGTGTGGAACACGCTAACCGCCTCTAGCCAGCGACCGGCACTGTTGATGCACTGCATCCCAAGCGGGTGTAGATAGCCTCTCAACACTGCCACCAAAGATTCCACCCCGCCAATAACTAGCCCCCCGGGCTTAGGCGGGGTGGTCACATTTCCCGTGGTGTAACAGGCAGCACCTGAGAGTTTGGTTCTCAGAGACTTGGTTCAAATCCAGGCGGGAAAGCATGAGTCGCGATCACAGAGACCAGCGGGGCGGGCATGCAAGCCCCTATTGGGTGAGCGCTGATGGACACGCCGACCACACGCGCAAGTGCAGGCGCTTATGCCGACGTCGCGCTAAGGAAGCGTTGCGACGTGGTGAAGAACCTGAGCCGAAGTACCTGAGCCGAAGTACCCGGTAGAGACTGAATGGTTTGACTAGAACAAGTGTTCTAAGTTGCGGTAGTGTTGTCCACCATGGAACCTAGACTCACCGGCATGAACACCAACACATACCAATTCCCCAAGCCGCTCGAAGTAGTGGACTTCGAAGAACTCATTAAGGACGAAAACGGCGAACCAATCCCCTACATCGCCTGCAGCATCCCAGACGACCCAAGCGACCACTACGACGCCGACGGCAACCCACTACCAGACGATGACATCAACCTGCCATAGTCCAATCAGCCACTTACAGCCACTTACATCCACTTACGGTCACATGCGGTCACATATGCACCTGCACACCCCCACAAGTGGGTAAAAATATCCACACGATTATCCACAAAAATATACGTCCGAATAATCGCCTTGATTATTGTTGCAAGTTGCAGATATGCAACATGAGCAGTATCAACAGTTGCGGATAGCTTTGCAGCGTATGTGCATTATGTCAGTTATGGCGGTTATGGAGTGTCAAACCGCTAAATACAGCTCATAACCGAAACGTTAATTACTAACGTAACTCGCGTTATACTCAAGATGAAACAAAAAGAAAGCAGCACCCTACCCCATGCTTGCAGGCGCGAGGTAGAGTGCCACGAAATTACATTTGGTGAACCCAGTCTATGAAAGTTGCCGCTTTCTCAGACAGTCCATCGAAGGCTAGTTTCCCAACTAGCATGTCGATCGCCCGTTGCCAGGACATTTGCCCTTGGCGATGGGCTTTTGACGTCTTTAGACGATGCTTTCCCATATTCAGTTTCACCTCCCTTCCCAGGTCGGTGAGCTTGACCCCTGAGCGATGACTCAGGAACCTCACCGCAAGCGGTGGGCCATGAGGTCACCGCTCCCAAGAGGGCCGTGGATTCTCCGAAGAACCTCCACTAGCGTCGAGTTACAACGTTGTTGTTCACTTTTCGCTAAATGTAACTTTAGCAGTTGAAAAACAAACGTGCGAAAAGTATTTCTTACCAAATCCACACAGGCAAAGATCATCAAGATCACAAGAGACTCAAAATTGCGGCCCGTAGCGGCCCATAGCGACACTTGGTGACAAAATAGCTGGACGAATGAACAATTGTCCAAGAAAATCGCCAATCTTGAGCACTTTCGTCACTCCCCTATTCTGGGGCTAGTTCTCGCCAACGCCCACAAACTGCAATTCTCCATTCGCCCAACAAAGATGGCGAAACTAGGAGAAAAAGTGGAGAACACCACCCAGCCTGAGACTCAGGAAGCCCAGGCACCCGTAGACGCAGCCCCGGCGGACGCGCCTACCCCAAACGATCTTGCAGCGAAGGCCACCCCGGAACCGGCACCAGCTGATCCTGCACCAGCTCACAATGAGCAGCCTGAAACTTTCGACCGCGCCTATGTCGAAAAGCTCCGCAAAGAAGCCGCCGAATACCGCACCAAAGCAAAAGCTGAGGCGGAAAAGGTGGAAGCGGAAAAGCAAGACCTGATCCAACAGCTCGGCAAAGCACTCGGATTCGTCAAGGACGAAGAACCCGTAGACCAAGCCGCATTGATTGAACAGGCTAAGGCTGAAAGTGACCGTTACCGCAACGAGCTAACCCAGCTCCGAACCGAAAACGCGATCACCAAGGCGGCGACCAGCGCTGGTGCTGACACTGACATTCTCATCCCATTCCTTAAGGGCAAGGGGCTGCTGGACAGCCTCGATACTACCGCCGATGACTACGCCTCCCAGGTGGAGAAGCTTGTGGCGGACACCGTCAACGCTAACCCAAAGTTCCGGCTGTCTGCACAGCCCACGGCTTCTGGGGTTGACACTACCGGCGCACCAAGCGCCGACAAGCACATCACCCGCGATGACCTCGCACAGCTCGCAGCAAACGGCCAATGGGCGCGAATCAACGAGCTGGCAGCGGCGGGGAAACTCAACCACCTATAAAGGAGCATGGTCATGGCATCTACTGGACTTGATGCATTCGTCCCTGAACTGTGGTCTGCCGCTATCGCGGCACCATTTG
The DNA here is from genome assembly GCF_014117265.1 of Corynebacterium hindlerae. Classification (NCBI taxonomy): domain Bacteria; kingdom Bacillati; phylum Actinomycetota; class Actinomycetes; order Mycobacteriales; family Corynebacteriaceae; genus Corynebacterium; species Corynebacterium hindlerae. The sequence continues at coordinate 1,355,162 of NZ_CP059833.1, forward strand.
AAAAGAGCCTGGTATTCGGCCAGGCAGCCATTGTGAACGGTGAGTACACCGGCGAAATCTCCCGCAAGGGCGATACCGTTCACCTGTCGTCCCTGTCCGCCCCGACGGTCAACGACTATGACATTGAGCGTGACCTTGAGATTGAAGATCTCACGGTGAAGGATAACGCCATGAAGATTGACCAGGGCGCGTATTTCGCGTTCCGTGTGAATGATCTTGACGTGGTGCAGGCTGCTGGGCCGTTTAAGGATCCTGCGACTAAGGCAGCTGCTGTTGCTTTGCGCGACAAGGTTGATAAGTATATCGCGAAGCAGATTGAGACTGACGCTAAAGCGAAGGTCAAGGCGGATATTGATAAGTCCGGTACTGATAATTCTGCTTTTGCTGCTCTGGTCGCTTTGTCTGAGAAGCTGAATCTTGAGTCTGTTCCGACTACCGGTCGTTATGTGATTGTGGGGCCGTCCCTGTATTCGGCGCTGCTTATGGATAAGCGTTTCACCCGTGTGGACGCTTCCGGCACCACTGATGGCTTGCGTAATGGCATTGTTGGCCGTGTGCTCGGTATGGATGTTCTGTTGTCCAACAATGTGACTGGTGCTGGTACTAAGACTGAGAAGGCTTACGCTGGCACCCCCATGGCGACCGCGTTCGTGTCCCAGCTGAACAAGATTGAAACCGACCGTGAAGAGAAGCGTTTCTCTGACATCGTGAAGGGCCTGATGATTTATGGGGCGAAGGCTTACCGCCCTGAGGGTCTGGCGGTGTTGACGGCGACGTTGTCGGATAAGCCTGCTGGTGTTGTGCCTGGTATTGGCGGCTAGTCGGCAGTTGTTGGTTTTGTGGGGTGCTCGCTTTGTGGTGGGTGCCCCATCATTCTTTTTAAGGAAACTTGAATGAGGATTTTTTGCACGCGGGAAAAGCTTGCTGAGTTTGTTTCTGAGATCCCGGATGATGCGGACGTGTTGTTGCAGTTAGCGTCGTTGTTGGCTGCTCGGGAGACGAGGGCTGCTTTGTATGATACGGATCCGGCTGGGATGCCGACGGATCCTGATGTGATTGATGCGATGGCTGAGGCTGTGGCTGTGCAGGTGCGTGAGTGGGTGCAGTCGGGGGTTGATCCTGTGGCTGGGTATTTGGGCACCAAGGGTGAGGTTGCTTCGTCGTCGATTGATGGGGCTTCGGTGTCGTTCGCGACGAAGGACAGTGAGTCTGTGAGGTTGGCGTTGTCGTCGTTGTGCCCGATGGCTGTTGCCGTGCTCGCGGATGCTGGTTTGGTGGGTGGTTTGCCGTGGGCATACTAGAAAGCCGTCACAGTGACGTTATTGGGGTGTGGTTTAGTGTCCCCGTGAAAGTGGTGAGGAAGGTTGGTGACGCCGCTTTTGGGGACTCTGATCTCGAATACGGGGCCATCATTGACGAGACCGCACCAGATGGTGTCAACGCGCCCACTGAGGAAACGATCATGTGTCGGGTCGTGGATAAACAACAGGTAATCAAGGGGACAACGGGGCTTGAGATCACATCCACTGCCCGCCTGCACTGCCACATCAACACAGCCCCGGTTCCCGTTGGTTCTAGGGTCACTCTCCCACCCGCCTACGGCAACCGCGAACTTACCGTTGTCGCCACTTCACGCGCCGACGGTGGCGGTATGCCAACACCAGACCACTGCACCCTATTCCTGGAGTGATAACCAATGCCGTTCACTAACAGCTTCGACGCACGCAAGATCACCGGCGCGATCAAGAAGAACGCAGAAAAGGCAGCATTCATGGGGGCGCAACATTTGCGCAAGGAAGCTGTGGAACTCACACCCGTGGACACCGGCACCCTGCGCAACAGTGCAAAGGTCACCGCCGACGGAAACCAAGCAGCCGTATCCTACAGCACCCCCTACGCGGCACGCCAACATGAAGAAGTCGGCTGGAACCACCCCGAAGGTGGGCAAGCGAAGTTCTTAGAAACCGCGATGATCAACGAAGCGCCAACCATCGCCCGGATCATCGCCAACACCATAACAAAGGGATTGAAGTGACCACCACAGGAAACATCGAAAAAGCGTTAGGGGCGTGGCTGGCAGAACACGGCCTTGGCACCTGGTCACCTAACGCAAACTATCGGGCATCTGACCCGTGGCCTATCTTCATCGGAGTATTTCCTACATCCCAGGCGATCACACACTGCATTCTGGTGAACAAGTATGCAGACAGTCGAGACGATGACACCATGCACGACGATGAATCACCACACGTCTACCTGCAGTTCCGGATCCGGGGTGACCGTAATCCCTTCACCTCGGAAGAAAAAGCAGACGAGCTGTTCCAGCTCTTGCACAACAACACTGGTATAGCACTCGCCAACGCCCCACGGATTTTACTCTCGCGCCGTGTGGTCACCTCCCCACGCGAAACAGACGCTAACGGCAGGTTCCACAACATCGATAGCTATCGATTCACACTCAACCCTAATTAGGAGACGCCATGGCAGACACTAAGCCAGCACGCCCAGGATATTCCGGTGACCTGAACTCCACTCTCGCACGCGAGAACGCCCTCCAGGTCAAGAACAAGAAGGGCACGTGGGTGTTCGTTAGGGGCCTGTCGAAGATCGCCCCTAAGTTCGAAGGCTCCATGCAGGACGACACAGACATTGATGGTGAGGGCTACGGCTCCCAGATTTCCACCGGCCTGAAGTACACCATCGCAGTTGAAGGCAAGCGCAAGGGCAAGACCGCTAAGGGCAAGTTCACCCAGGATGAGGGCCAGCTGATTTTGCGTGACGCTGGTCGCGGCATGGGGTTCGATAACGTCATTGAGGCCCGCACGTGGCGCACCGACGGTGTGGATGAGGCCTTTGAGGCCGCGTTCACTGTCGAGTACGCGGACGGCGAGGGCGGTATCGAGGATCTGGACACCTTCACCGCGACGTTGATGTCCCGCGGTAAGCCGAAGCGTATTCAGGTTCCTACTGAGGCTGAGAGCGAATCCAAGCCGTGGGAAGAGTCTAAGGAAGAGGACTCCGAAGACGAAGACGGTCTCCCCGGTATTGGTGGCTAACCCCCTTTCTGCGGTAGCGCCCTGGGGGAGCGCCCAATCCCCCACCACAATTTTTTAAAAAAACGAGACTTTGAAGGATAGAAGCTGTGCTCACCGACCTGCACGACTTTTTCACCCCACACCTCACCGCCCCCATTGGTGGACACACCTACACCGTTGAATCCCCCGACGCGGAAACCGGCCTTTATATCAAAAAGGTCATGAACGACGAAGAACTCCTAAAAACCGTTGATGATGTCGAAATCATCAACCGGCTATTTAAGGGGAAGATCAACAAAGATGGTGTCCCGAAAGGTGGACTGTGGGCAGAGCTGGAGGAAAACAACGTCCCATTCGTTGAACAAATTCACCTGGGTATTACCGCCGTTTATTTCTTCGCCTACGGCCCCGAAGCCGCTAAAACCCACTGGGAAAGCCTGGGAAAAAACAACTAGAGGACACGCAACCACAGCTCATTGATGGCCCATACGGCCCGTATGACCCCCGCCCTAAAGCCTACGGCCCGGACGACCCAGGCGGTGGCCCATACGACCCGGAAACCGGGCTGCGTGACTGGTACAACGAAGAACAACCCAGTTCGGAATCGTTGACGTGGGCGCAAATCCTCGAACATCTCCCGCAAATAAGTCTTGATCTGCACGAAAAATTCGGGGTGGACATTGAATCAGGAATCCTTAAACACCGCTCATGGGGGTGGCTTGAAGCACGGATCCTTGACCTCATTGGGCACCCCACCCGACTAAGGGACAGCCTCGGATTACCCGCCTTGTCTACAGGGGGCTTCCCCACTTTTTAGGAGCCTGCTATGGGTCTTGATCTTGGTAAACTCTCCGCTACCGTTGAAGTCCGCGCCGATGGGGTCGAAAACACCCTCAGCAAGGTTGAGCAGGGGCTTGATAAGATCGGCCGGAAAGTCGATGATGTCTCCAAGAAACAGATCAAACCCAAGGCGGACAGCAGCGGGGTTGAAAAGCTAAGTTCCGCCAGCAACAAGACAAAAACCGCGCTGGATGAAGTCGGTAAGAAAAACATCAAACCCCGTGTTGACACTGGGGATATCGATAAGGCGGAACGTAGCGCCGGGAACCTGAAAAACACCCTCGGTTCCATTAAGGGCGTGGCTGGTGTAGCTCTCGGCGTGGCCGGTATCGCCGGTGTCAGTGACGCACTCGGTGCAGTCGTAACGGCCGGTAACGACTACACCAACCAAATGAACATCATGAAAGCCGTGTCGGGGGCCACGGAGCAGCAACTGAAATCAGTCGGTAAAGTCGCCCGCGAACTAGGCAACGATGTTGACCTCCCAGCAACATCCGCTGGCGACGCAGCAGCAGCAATGTCTGAACTCGCCAAAGGCGGATTCACGGTCGAACAATCCATGCAGGCCGCGAAAGGCACACTACAGCTCGCAGCAGCATCCGGTATCGAAGCAGCCCAAGCAGCAACAATCCAATCCCAAGCACTCCAAGCCTTCGGCCTTGACGCTTCCTACGCTGCGAAAACAGCTGACGTTCTCGCAAACTCAGCAAACGCATCATCCGCCGAAATCACCGGCATCGCACAAGGCCTGCAACAATCCGGCGCGGTCGCCAACCAATTCGGCCTGAGCCTCGAAGACACAGCAGCATCGTTGGGCATGCTCGCAAACGCCGGTATCCAAGGCAGCGACGCAGGCACCCTGCTGAAAACCACTCTCCTTGCCCTCACCGACCAAGGCAAACCAGCACAACAGGCCATGCAAGAGCTTGGCCTGACCGTGTACGACACGAACGGCAAGTTCGTCGGCATGTCCTCCCTCATGGGACAGCTGGAAAAAGCCTCCAAATCCATGTCTGAGGAACAATACCAGGCAGCCACCGCCACCCTATTCGGCTCCGACGCTATGCGCCTAGCTGGTGTTGCTGCACAGCAAGGCCAAGCCGGGTTCGACAAAATGCGTGAGGCCGTCGAAAAAGAAGGCGCAGCAGCTGAGGTAGCAGCAGCAAAAACAGAAGGACTACCGGGCGCTATCTCCCAGGTCTCCAACGCTGCGGAAGAACTAGGCCTGAAACTCTACGACCTTGGCAAAGGCCCAGCTGAGGCCGGGCTAAAACAGCTAGCCTCCGGCATCACCGCTATCTCGGACAACATGGATCGTGTCCCCTTCCCCGCATACGCCGCCGGGGTCGCAGCACTCGTGACCCGTTTCACCGGGCTTAACACCGCGCTGAACACCGGCACCGGGAACCTGGCTAAGTTCGCGGCCGAAACCCGTGCTGTGAAAGCAGCTGCCGACGCACAAGGCAAAAGCATTGGAAGTGTCAACGCTTCACTGCAGGTGCTTGGGCAGCATTCCCCAACGATTGAGCGGATGCACACCGCCTACCAGAAAGGCGCGCCGGGCCTGCAATTAGTGGCCCAGAAGCACAAGGCACTTGCTGCTGCTGCGAAACTGTCTGGTTCTGCATCGAAGGACTCGTTTACGGTTATTGATCGGATGGGGGCGCAGGCAGCGCACTCGTTCGTCGCATCCACCGCGAAGATGGGTAACGCTGCGACTGGGTTCGCCCGTGGCGGATTATCACTCATGAAATCCGGCATGGGTAGCCTCATGGGGGCTTTAGGTGGCCCGTGGGGGTTGGCGATCATGGGTGCGTCGTTTGCTTTAGGCAAACTTGCCGAAGAGCATATGAAAGCTAAGCAGGCTGAGGAAGACCACAAAGCTGCTGTTGACCAGTTGACTGAGTCGCTGAACGCGCAGTCTGGTGCGACGACGCAGGCGACCCGGGACTCTATGCTGAACCGTGCTGAAAAAGAAGGCGCACTGGTTGACGCATCCAAGGCCGGGTTTGAAGGCAGCACCGTTGTTGACGCGATGATGGGGCAAAAAGGTGCCCTCGCTGAGATTAAAGCGCAAGCCGACGGGGTGACAGCATCCTTTAATGAGGTGTCTAAAGCCACTAGGATTTCCCAAAAAGATTTTGAAGCATTCGGGGTCACTAACAATGACCTCGCCCGCGCTCTTGGTGGCAACGAAGAGGCCATGAACAAGGTGAAGGGTGCCGGGGTTTCTGGTGTCGCAGCGTTTGAGGATTTGAAATCGAAGCTGTCAGAATCTGAGCTTGCGTCTTTGCGTCTTGCTGAGGCTACGAGGGCTGCGTCTGGTGATCTGGATGAGGCTACTCAGGCTGCGAAAAGGAAAGCTGCTGCTGATAACAATTTGGTGAAAGCGGCTAAAGACACGTCGAAGGCGATGGGTTTGCTGAGGGATAGTGTTCTTGCTGTCCCTGATAGTAAAACTCTTGTCGTTAAGGCGGGGCCTGAGGTTGAGGATGCTAGGCAGAAGCTTGAGGAACTTGGGGCGAAGGTCTCTCAGCCGTTTAATGGTGAGGTTCGGATTGAGTTCCCTAACGGCATTGACATTAACACCATGTTGGATGAGCTTGGGGTTAAGGTCTCGACGTTGCCTGAGGGGCGGATCAAGATTGATAATCCTGATGCGCCGGAGGTGTTGAAGTCTCTTGAGCTGTTGGGGCTTAAGACAACGACTTTGCCGACTGGTGAGATCGTTATTGATTCTAATGATCCTGAGGTTACTCAGCGGATGGTTGAGCTTGGGATCCTGGTCAAGAATGGTGCTAATGGCACGGTGACGATTTCGGATAACTTTGATCCGACTTTAGCGAAAATCCGTGAAGTTAACGAAAACGATGGTAAGAAAACCTCCCAGGAACACACGATCGTTAACCGTATCCAGGAGTGGCGCGAATACTATGGCAGTGGCCGTACCGCGTCAACGTCTGGGACGTCTGTGGGTCAGCATTACAGTGTTGGTGGGCGTTTGCCCCGTAATGCGTCTGGTGATCGGACTCACGGTGGTTACCGTCTGCCACTGGCCGGCCCTGGCACTGACCGGACGGACGGTATCCTTGGGGTTGATGCTCAGGGTATTCCGGTGTCGTGGGTTGACCGGGGTGAGTGGATCACCAACCGGAAACGCAGCAGCATGTACAACCGCACATTGGCTGCGATTAACCGGGGCACCCCTAATCAGATCCTTGCGGCTCTTGCGAATGATCTTCCCCGTCATGCCGATGGTGGTGTGTCCGATAAGGTAAAGCAGGCCCTGGCTGGGATGAATGGCACCCCGTATGTTTTTGGTGGGTGGTCTACTGCCGGTACGGACTGTTCCGGTGCTGTGTCGATGGCGGTCAATGCTGCTGAGGGGCTGGACCCGTTCGATTCCCGTACTACGACGATGGGTGAGGCTGCTTGGCTTGAGGCTAAGGGCTACCAGCGTGGTAAGGGTGGGCCTGGTGATATGCGGGTCGCGTTCCTGAATGGTGGGCCGGGTGGTGGGCATACTGCTATCCAGTTGCCGGATGGCACCTATATTGAGTCCGGTGGGAATACTGGTGGTGGTTTGACGATTGGTGGTGCTGCTGGCCCGTTGGAGGGCCGGGGTTTCACTGATTGGTATTTCAAGCCGATGGGCACCGGTGATGGTGGTGTGTCTGTTGGGGGGAATGGTTCGCAGCTTGCGGGCACCTCCACATCCGCATCCGGTTCTGGTGGTTCTGTTGGTGGCAGTGTGTCTCGCCCGCAGGTCAGTATCAGCGACGGGTCTATGAGCGTGTTCCAGGCCGGGCAGCGCATGGGCATCGGTGGTGGCCTCGGTGCGTTAGCGCTGGTTAATGAAAACACTGTTGCAGCGTTCAATGATCTTGAAAAGGCCCGTGAGGATGAAATAAGCAGTGTTGAGGCGATTGCTGAGGCGGAAGAAAAGCTGGCTGAGGCGCGTGAAAACGCTGCTAAAGCTGGGGATGCCACGGCGGAAAAGGTCGCGGAAAAGGAACGTGCCCTGGCTAAGGCACGTGAAAAAGCGGCGGATGTTGACCAAAAGTCTGTCGACGAGATAGCGAAGAAGGAAGAGTCTCTAGCTAAAGCGCGGGAGAAGGGCGACCCGGACAAGATCGCTAAGGCTGAGGAGGATCTAGCTAAGGCTAGGGATGCTGCGCCGAAGAAAGCGCGGGATGCTGCGGACAAGATCGCTAAGGCTGAGCGCGAGTTGAAGAAAGCACGTGAGGCCGGGCCGGAGAAGGCGAAGAAGGCCGCTCGTGATGTTGAGCAGGCGGAAGAGAATCTTCGGAATGCTCGTGAGCAGTCGGTGGTGAATGCGAATCGGACGGCTGCTGCTGAGCGCCAGTATCGGTTGAAGCTTGCTCAGGCTCCGTTTGAGCAGGCTGCGTCGTTGGCTAATGCTTTTGGTGGCATTTTTAGTGCTGTTGGTGGAATGTATCAGGCGATGGCGGATGCGGAGCGGAGGAAACTCGACCAGGCTAAAGAAGCGCTGGGTATTTGGCAGCGTCAGATTGACGCGCAGAAAGCGGTGCAGGACGCGACCGAGGCCTCGACTGAGGCGATGCGGGAGCAGGTGAAGGCCCGCTGGCAGTCTGATCTTGCGGTGTCTGATGCCGAGTGGGAGCTGACGATGCACCGGAAGCGGTCTCAGAAGGAACTTTCTGAGGCTGTGCTGTTCGGGATCAATGTCACGGAGATGAAGGCCAAGACGGAGCGTCGTACGGCGGTGTTGGAGGCCCAGATCGCGTTCGAGAAGGCACAGCGTGATTTGACGGCGTTCTTGCGGGATAAGCAGCTGGCTGATAGTGCTTTTGAGATGGAGCGCTCCCACAAGCTGGCTGCGATTCAAACCTCTAGGTTGGCGTTGGTTGCTGGTGCTTTGGCGAGGATTCAGGGCGCCCTGAACATTGAGGAAATGAAGGCGCTGGAGATCAAAGCGATCAAGGCGCAGGGCATGGCCACGTCGGCTAATGGCCTGGGTGGGATCGTCGGTGGTATCGGCGGACTCATCGGCGCTTTGGGTATGGCGGCGGTGAACCCGCTTGGGGCGTTGGCTGCTGGCGCGGCTGCTATCGGTGGGATCATTAGTGGTGCCGGTCAGATGAGGGCCGGGCGGGCGCAGGTGAAGGCCGCTGAGGAACAACAGCGGGCGTTGCAGAATGTGGGGAAGGGTGACCCGAAGCTTATTCCGGGCCTGGACGGTAAGTCTCTTGAGGCGTTGGATTTGCAGGAGCAGCAGCTTGAGATTCAGATGTCGCAGGACAGGTTGCAGCGTCAGAAGGACGCGGCGAAGCAGCATGATTTGTTGCAGCAGCTGGTTGATAATGCGGAGAAGAACCTGGAGTATGCGAAGCGCGATGAGCGTCGGGCGGATGATTTAGCGTCCCTGTGGGATGACGGTAATTCGTTGAACGCGACGGCGTTTTTCCAGTTCGGTGGTTCTGGTTGGGCTGGTGGCGCGAAGCAGTTTACGGGGGCCACGGGTGGCGGGTTTGGGGGGCTGCGCGAGGCCCGGTTGTCGCCGGAGTCGTCGATGGTGGTTGAGAACGGGGCACAGAAGGCAGCGCGTCTTGGGTTGCCTTCGGCACCGGTCACGTCACCGGAGAATGTGACCGCTTCCACGTCGCTGCTGAATTTGCGGGAGACGAAGGCGATGCGGGTGACGATGGATGATCTGCTGGGTTTGGTGGAGCGGATTGAGGCTGTTGTCGCCAATGGTGGGGTTCAGGACAATGTTGGGGCTGTGTTCAACGGGGATGTGACGTTGGTGAACCATGACGCGGGGAATGCGGATAATCGGGCGTTGGCTGCGGCGCTTGCGAGGAAAGGATAAACAATGGAGATGGGTTTACGGCCACCGATGCGGCTGGTGCTGATGTCGAAGGACGGGTTCAGGATCCCGCTGAGTGATCCTGACCGCCCGTGTGATGACGGGGTGTTTTTGGGTGGTGTGCCTGACGCTATGTGGATGGCCGACCGTCAGCACTCCTACTCGCAGGGCGCGGGGCAAGTAGGGGCCACATGGCAGGGCCAGGTGCGCCGGGAAAAACAGTTCGAGCTGGACATTATTATCCGGGGTGCTCGGACACCGTATTGGGTGGATGCGGTGGAAACCATGTGCGCCGATGGTGAGCAGCAGTTCACACTGGTGTCCCTGCACCCCACTATCGGGTGGCGGTGGCTACCTTTGCGCCTGGTGGGGGTGTCGGAGCCAATGTTTGTGGGCGGGCACCCTGGCCTGGGGCTGGGGGCTAGGCTGCGGCTGATTGTGTCGGCGGACGCCCCGGTGTGGCGCAGGTTCCGCAACGAGTTCACCTATAGTGCGGGCGATGTGGCTGGTGGGGTGATCCGATTCCCGATTGATGGGACTGAGATGGTGTGGCCCGAGTTTGAGATCACCGGAGGGTTCAAGTCGGTGAAACTCCGGCTGGATGAGGCCTCACTGTGGCAGGAACTCCCGGCCGATAAACAAGGCTGGCGGGTGAATACTGACCCAAGGAACCGGCTGGTGCAAACCCTGGGAGGTAAGACTGATTTTGTGGGGTTTGTTCCCCACTGGCCTAACCCCGTGAAAGGTGAGTCTGTGGGGCCGACTGTCCGCGAGGGGAAAGTGTTCGTCGAGGCCGTCGGAGCTTCCGAGGACTTCACCCTTAAACTTCGTTTCACCCCCGAGAGGAGCCGGGCATGGTAGCCCAATTCTTGACCCCTGACCTGCGCATTTGGGATCCGTTTTACGCGTCGTGGAAGCCGATTAGTGGGGCTGAGTCTGTGGAGGTTGAGGCCACCACGGATATGGATGTGGACACGATGACGATTGTGCTTCCGGCCCCGCACCCACTGGATAAGCTGCTGTACGGTGCGCGTGTGGTTGGGTTGCCGGTCACCCTGGTTTTGAATGGTGTGGAGTGGACAGGCCGGGTGAATACGGCGAAAATGTCCCGCACCAACTCAGGGGCACAGCAGTGGACTATCACGGTGTTGTCGGATCATAAGCATTTCCACCGGCTGGTGTCGAAGTCCCCGGAAACCGCTGTTGATGGTGGTGCGGCCACATTCAAGGGCACACTGTCTGAGTCGGCGGATTGGCTTATTCAGCACGCTGTGGCGCGTACTGGTCTCCCCACCTATTTTCTGCCGGATGTGTCGGGGCCGAGTGTGGAGGTTGTGGCCCGCACGGAGGATACTGTGGCGGATGTTTTGGGTAAGGCCGGGGCGCGGGCTGGGGTGTTTTTTGGGGTGCAGGCGATCACCCCGGACACGGTAGCCCGCGGCCTACCTGGTCGTGAGGTGATCCGGCAGTACATGGGGGCGGTGGAACGCGCCTGGTATCAGGAGTTTCGGGGGTCCGGGAAACTGGCGTACTTGGCCCCTCATGATCGGGTGGAGGCGTCGCCGATGCTGGCGGGTGAGACAGCCCAACCCCCCACAAGGTTTTACGGCACCGCGGCCCTTGACCCTGCTGGTAAGAAGATTGAGCCTACGGCTGGGGTGTGCTGGAATGTGTTCGAGGTCGCCCCGGATGTGGGGGCGGGTGATGTGTTTTACCGGGACGGGTCGGAGCGTGTCCTGGAGGGGGTGACGCGTGTCGGCACGGTGGAAGAGCTAAAGCGGGCCGGTGAGGCTAACCCGTGGTTTGGTGCGCATGTGACGCACTGGCCTGAGGGCGCGTGGAAGACAGCGACGGATACTGTCTTGGCGGTGAAGGCTGCTGAGACCGGGTTGCTGGTGCGTGGTGACGGGGAGCAGGTGAAGACCAAGGCGGACGTTGAGGCGCTCGCAGACTACATGGGTGCTGGTGGCGCCCACGCGTGGCTCCAGGCCGGACAATGGGTCATTGCCAACGACCGTGATTTTCGGGCCGAGTCTGAGGCGAGGAACGTCCCCAAAGCTCAACCGGTGTGGCCGGGTGTCATGCTGCGTATCCATGGTGAGCGTGACCGAAGGCAGATCGTGTTCTCCACCGCCCCCGGTGGCGGTTTGGAGTCGTGGGAGGCTGAGATCACCGCCCCGGATGGTGCTGCGATCATTGCTGGGACGCAGTTTGATGCGTGGATGACGGGGTTCATGAACCGTGATGGGGTGCAGGCCGGTGCGTCGGCTGGGGAGATCACCGCCGGTGGGTCACCCCTGTCACGGGTGGCGAAAACCGCCGTGGAAAAATCCGGTGGGGCGATCAAGGGCGTGAACGCGAACATTAGCCCGTCCTCAACCGTGGACGGCACGGAGGTGTCGTTCGACTCACTGTCCGCGGTGGTGGACATGTCAGTCACGGGGCCTGTGTTCTACCGTGAGCGGTTCCACTCCATGGGTGGTGAGGTCACGGCCGACACCACGGCAGCGTTTGAGGAGCAGTTCGCGCAGATGCAGGGGTCCACCGCGATGACCGCGAAACTGGGGCTGAACAACTCCACTATTTTCGGTGACGATCAGACTCGCCCGGATGGGAGCGTGTTGCCGGGGTGGAAACCCGGCGATAGGGTCACTTTGTGGGATGGGGATACGCAGGTGTCGGAGGTGATCAGTGGTTGGCGTGCGTCGTGGTCGAAGGATAAGCCGACGCCTGAGGTGATGCCGCTTCTGGGGCAGAAGGTTGACCGACAAACACCGGTGGATTCTTTGATGGACACGATACGCCGGATTGAGAAACTCACGGAGCGCACTAATCTCGCGCCCCCTCGTTTGCCGAAGCGGTCGGATGTGGCGACGGTGGTGGCGGAGGAAGTGGAGGCCCCGATTAGTCGGGCTGTGGTGTCTGAGGCTGAGGCGCGTCGCCGTGAGATCATGCAGTCGCAGCGGGAGGTGTCGGCGCAGTTGGAGGCGGCCCGGCGGGATTTGGATGCGTCGGGGCGTGAGATGTCCCAGGCGGTGGATCGTGTGCGTGAAACAGCTGAGGCTGCGAAACAGTGGACGGTTGATAACCAACAGAGCTTTAACCTTGCTACGTCTCTGGCGTTCGCTGCACAACAGCAAACAAACGATTTTAATGCGATCCAGTGGGTGAGGCAGGCGGAGTGGAATAAGACCCAGGAGGAGATCAACCGGGCGCAGGCTGAGATCAACGCGGCCCAGGAGCAGGTGAACCGCCAGCAGTCCACTATTAATGATCAGAACCGACGTATTACGTCGGTGCAGTCGGAGGCCCTGTCTCAGATACAGGCGCAGCAGCGGACACTGACCGGGGCGACGGAAACGCTGCAACGCCGAGTCCCGGCGGTACTGGCCGTGAATGGCGACTACGGCAGTAACGAATATCTGTCGTATTCGAAGTCGGGTAATGATTTGATGGTCACGGCTAAGCCTGGCTGGTCGGGTGTGTTTGTGGCGTCGATCCGGGTGTCGGCGTTGTCGTCGTTTTCGGTGCATTTGTCTGGTCAGGTCGGGCCGTCGCGTAGTTTTTCGTACGGTGTGGGTGCGTTTGAGAAGTTTTCGTCGGGGTTCATTTTGATCCTGCCTTCCTAGACAGTGCTGACCGCGCCAACTCCCGTGATGTGATCCCCTAAAGCCCACAAAAACTTTAGCTATCGAGGGGGTCACATGACGGAAGAACCTCAATTCTCCGGCACATTCCACGGCGTGTTCGTCGATGATGATGACCTAGTCCGCACCGGCAGGGCGTGGATGGAGGTCACATCAGGTAATGGTGTTGTGGCGGTGCCGTTGTCGGCGGAGCATAAGCGCTTGGAGCGTGATGTGAAGCGGCTTCATGGTGAGGTGCAGGGGTCGGCGTCGCAGGTGTCGCGTGATGCGTCTTCGGCGACGCAGGCGCAGCGTGGGGCTGAGGCTGCTTCTGAGGCTGCGTCCAAGGCGCAGAAGGAGGCTGAAAGCGCGCGGGACGGGGCGGTCGAGGCTCAGGAGGCAGCTACTGAGTCGCAGCGGGTAGCGTCACAGGCTGAGTCCGCTTCGGGCGAGGCGCGGGACGCTGCTGTGGGCGCCCAGGAGGCTGCTGAGTCGGCGCGGGATGAGGCTAGTAAGCATGCTGATTCTGCGCGGGAGGCGCAGTCTGCTGCTGAAAGTGCGCGCGATACAGCGAGTGAGTCTGCCGATGCCGCGTCTCGGGCGCAGTTGGCTGCCGAGCAGGCGCGGGATGAAGCTGGCAGGCATTCCAGTACGGCTGGTGAGGCCCGGCGTGGTGCCGAAAGTGCGCGTGATGAAGCTTCCGGTCACGCTTCTACTGCGTCTAAAGCTGTTCAGGAGTTTAAGGCCTTGCCTGAGTCTGTCCGGTGGGATGGTGACCGGCTCACGGTTGGGGGCAAAACGTCTGAGTCGCTTCGTGGCCCTAAGGGTGAGCCTGGTGCCCCTGGCAAGGACGGCCAGGTCACGTTTGAGGCGTTGTCACCTGAGCAGAAAGCGCAGCTGAAGGGTGATAAGGGGGACCCTGGTGAGCCGGGACGGCCGGGTGAGCCGGGTAAGGATGGTGAGCCGGGTAAAGACGGGCAACCAGGTAAGGAAGGAGCGCCTGGAAAGGATGGGCGCACCCCTGTGGTGTCTTTGCAGGGTGACCGGTTGACTGTGGATGGCCGGCCGGTGGGTGAGTCTTTGCGAGGGCCTCAGGGTGAGCCGGGTCGGGACGGTGCCCGTGGCCCTGCTGGCCCCCCGGGGCCTGCGGGTAAGGATGGGTCACTTGCTGAGATCAAGGGCATTTCGGATGTGCCGGGGCTTGAGACGGCGCTGGGTGAGAAGGCTGATAAGTCCCATTCGCATGAGCTGCGTGATTTTGTGGGTTTAGTGGAGGCTCTGATGGATAAGGCACCGAAGTCGGAGCTGCGGGAGTTGCAGTCGCAGGTGAATTCGGCCCCGAAGATTCAGGTGGTGTCGTCCCTGCCGTATTCCCCTGATCGGTCAACGATTTATGTGGTGACCGGCTGATGGCGGAGCTGAAGGTTGGGGGAGTCACCCCGAGCAAGATTTTCTACGGTAGCACCCCTGTGACAGCGGTGTACTACGGGACGCGAAAGATTTGGCCTCCGGCTCCGAAGTATCCTGAGTGGTCGGAGGGTGGCGACTACGCTGTAGGCGACATCGTCACCTACAACGGGCGTTACTACCAGCTTATAACAAGACTTAGCTCGTGGAGGAGAGGCATACCCCCTGACAGTTCTTTCAATTGGCAGGAGGTCCCCCCCGGTAGTACCAGCACCAGCCCCGGAGACAGGTGGGCGTGGTGAGCCGTGGCGGAGCAGGTATAAACACATCAAAATAGGAGTATTTTTATGAGTATTGACACACTAAAACAGCAAGTCCAAACCCTCACCCCAGGTGAGTGGTCGGAGTTTTTCGGCTGGTGTGGAACCACCGAGCACGCCCGCAGGCAAGCTCAACCCCTCGTCGATCAAGCACAAGCGCAGGTGGTGGCAGAGCTCCAGGACGCGGGTAAGCTCCCCAAGCCGGACGCTTTGACTGACCCCGAAAAGCTCCCGGAGGACACCTCGGACATCCCGGCGTGGGCCAACCCCCACACTGACCACAGTGCCATGTACCGGCAGGGTGATATTGTCGCCCACAAGCAGCGCGTGTGGGTGTCGAATCACCCCGGCCTGAACCACTGGGAGCCAGGGGCTATGGGTGTGGACTCCCGTATCTGGGAGGACATCACCCCCAAGCCAGAACCGGAGCCGGACGACCTGGGGGAGGATGAGCCATTCGAGGGGCCAGTCACCACACACTGGCAGGCAGGCCTAGAACTCAAGAAAGGCGACACCGTGTCCTTCGAGGGCGCCACCTACGAGGTGTTGCAGGATCACACGTCAGCGGGGCATTGGCCACCAGACCAAGCCCACAGCCTCTACAAGGCCGAGTAAACCCTCACCAACTATGCCCTCACCGCACCATGGTGGGGGTATTTTTCATGCCCAAAGGAGGGCAACGATTTGACTATTTTCGGTATTGACGTGTCCAGCTGGCAAGGCGACCTCGACGCAGGCCGCCTCGCCGGCGAGGGCATCAGTTTCGGGGTGGTGAAAGCTACCCAGGGCACCGGCTATGTGAACCCGCACATGGCGCAGCAAACACGCGCCCTGCGTGACGCTGGGTGCGTGGTGGCACAGTATCATTTCCTGGAGCTTGGTGACCCCGTAGCCCAAGCAGAGCACTACCTGCGCACCGCTGACCTGACCGTCCCGTGCGCGGTGGATGTGGAGGAAGACCCAGAGACGGGCACTATGCCCACCTGGGATGAAGTGGTGGCGTTCCGTGACCACGTCGCCGGGCGTGTCCCGTCGGTGGGCTTGTACGTCAACCCCAGCGATTACCGGGCGTTCGGTGCCCCTGACCTCGCAGGGTGGGGGTGGGTGTGGGTCGCGAACTACCCCTACGCCCGCACCAACACCCCCAAGGCCCTGTATGACCTGGCACCGGAGTGGGGATGGAAACCCCTCGGCGGACGCACCCCTGACCTGTGGCAGTTCACCGACCGTGCGAGCGTGGCCGGCCAGAACATGGACGCAAACGCGTTTAGGGGTACGCGCGATCAGCTCGCCGCACTGTGGGGCACAAAACAGACCAGAAAGGAGACAACGCCCGTGACAGAAAAAGTCCTTGACTACAGTCGGCAGTACGTGGCGCAGGACACCGACTATTTTTGTGGGCCTGCGTCCTGCCAGACCATCATCGGTGAGGAAACCGGCCACTACCCGCCGGAGCGCGACCTCGCCCGCGAATTGGGCACACACAAGGGTGGCACGGACTGGATTGGGCAATTCCCAGCCGTCCTCAACAAACACATCCCAGGGGCCGGGTATGTGAGCGTGGGGATGCCCAGCGATCCACCAACGCGCGAGCAGAAAGAACGCCTCTGGCGGGACGTGACCAGCTCGATTGATGCGGGGCTTGGTGTGGTCGCGAACATCGTCGCACCACCATCGAACTACCCGAAAGCGGTGGCACCGAGCACGCAGTCCCCCGCCTACGCGGGTGGCACCGTCTACCACTACATCGTCATCGCAGGCTACGCCGAAGACCACGCGGGCCGCCGGTTCTGGGTCGCAGACAGCGGGTTCCGCCCCTACGGCTACTGGTGCTCTTTTGAGCAAATGGCCACCCTCATCCCACCCAAAGGCTACTGCTACGCCACCAGGCAAAATGAAGGAGACAATGACATGACCCCAGAACAAGGTGCTGCCCTCCATGACGCGAAAATCGCAGCACAAACCGCACACGACCGCCTCGACACCCTCGAGCGCAAAATTGATCTAATCCTGGATCAATTGGTCGGCCCAGAACGCAAAGCGGACGGCATGCCCGCGTTCACCGGCTGGAAACCAAACGGCGCGTTCCCCGGCACCCGAGGCCTACCCCTCGTTGACTATTTGACCCGAACCCTGGAAGGACGCAAGTAAAATGCTAGAGAATTTGAAGCAGCCCTGGATCATTAGGCGCGCCATCTACGGCCTCGTCTCATTCATCCTCGCAGTCCTAGCCGTCGCCGGAATCATGGACGAAACCACCATCAACAGCGTCACCCAGCAGGCCGATAAGATCATCCCCGCCATTGTGATGCTGCTGGCATACACCAAAACCACCCCGGCAGCAGACAAGCCAGCCCCCGTATCTGAGGCACCGACGGGGGGCCTCGCAGACCACTACCGCGCCCCATGAGCCGGGCCGCACTCACCCACCTCCACAGGTGGGTGCCTAGGATCACCGCCCTGGTGTGGGCGGGGTTCACCACCAGCACCGCATGGGCCTACCACGGCAAGATTCCAGCACAGCTGCACGACATCGAAGCCCTCACCCCCATACCCCTATGGGGGCTTTGGGCCACCGCCAGTGTGCTACTCATCCTCGGCGGGATAGCCCCCACCCGCCCGCACACCCGCCAGCACGACATCGCCCGCTACATGCGCAGCGCCGGAATCGCCCTCGCAGCAGGCCTCCTCATGCTCTGGTCGCTCACATATTTCGACGGGGACGGGCGGTACTGGGTATCAGGCAAAAACTACCTGATGCTCTCAATCCTAGGCCTACTGAACGCCTGGACAATCGGAAAAGACGAGGTGAGCTGACATGGACTCGGCGATCATCGCAGCAATCATCGCCGGAGCCGTCACCCTCGCCGGAGGAATCCTCACCCGACTCGGCAAAAAAGACGAAGTCGCAGCCACCCGCACATCCTCGCTGGTCGCATCCATGGAAGCCCGCCTACAAGGCTACGAAAAAAGGTTGGACCACGCGGAGCAGCGCATCGACTCACTCAAGGCAGAGCTGTGGCGGTTCCAAACCCACACCAACGCACTCCGCCACGCGTTGTCCAGCGCCCTCGTCTGGATCGCCGACGCCGTCGAATGGATCAACTCCGACCACACAACCACACCCCCAGCCCCGCCGGACTCCGCCGCATGGACAGCCCTCGTGAAAGGCGCCTCAACCGATCTGGACAACTAACACCCCCTAGCCATGACAGGCTAGGGGGCCATTTTTTGTGCCCCACCAGTGCGACACCAAACCGCACCACCACTAAAACCACTGTGCTGCACTTTGTGCCCCACCAACACAAAAACCACCCCACGCCGGCCAGCTGATAAAATCAGCTAAGCACGAGGTGAAGCGGTATTTTCACTTGGTGCGCCCGGAGGGATTCGAACCCCCAACCTTCTGATCCGTAGTCAGATGCTCTATCCGTTGAGCTACGGGCGCAGCTTTACGTTGCTCGCTAGCAACGAATGATTACTCTACACACTACGGTTAACTTTTAACAAACTGACTGCTCAGACTCCTTTTTTCGGCGCCGTCCCGGCCAGAACAGTAGCAATACCACCCTCACCTTCATTGGCCCCCCGGGGTTACCCCAAGAAAACATCTCCGCCCCACCAGAATCGACAGCATGGACAATACGGGTTAAGTAGCAGAAAGTGTGTCTGTTGTCCGCGATAGGTCCTGGTCAAGGTATGCAAATGCATGTGTTATATAGCTTGAGGTCTTATAAACGCACAATCCTTGTTCAATACCGCGAGTGATACCGCACCTGCACTAACAGGTGCGGTCACCTAACTCCGGTGACCAAAAACCGACCCCGATGCCCCGTCTGCCTGGGACAAAAGCAAAAACAACGGCACCACCAACACCAAAGCTGATCACACACACGCGGCAAACTTTTCGAGCCTTCCATGCTTATGCTGTCGGCTCAACCGCAAAAGCCGATACTGCAGGCTCGTGAGGCATCTCCCGAAGAAGTCTGGACCGCGGGTTCGCACCCCTTGTGACTTATTGATGCCCTCTGCACCGCCGACCCCTACCGCGTATACGATCAGGTCTTTATCGAAGGCGACCTACACTGCAGCAGGCTGCCTACTCATCACACCCATCCTCGACCACGTAGTGTGCTCACACTGGGACAAAAGGGAATAAAACAAGCTGGGAAACAGGTCGACCAGCCCTGTTGCGACAACGCTATCCCAGCCGAGCACTAACACAACAGTGCCTGGCCGGACATATATTTTGCTGCTTAACTCCACAAAACCCGGGAAGCGTTCCCCGGGTCTCGGTGATCTTTTAGGCTTCACACCTGCTATTTCACTGATTTCGGCCCGAGATCCGGGGAATGCTTCCCGGGTTTTAGTAAGAAACTTCAGGGGCCGTGATCAAAGGCCCCAGAAGTGAAGTAACAACCGACAACACGCCGACCGGACACACATTTTGCTATTTAACCCGACAATACCCACAGAAGGCTCTTCCTCAAGCCGCGACAATTAACACCCCTACCCCATGCGGTTCGGGGAGTACCCCACTATGCGACACTTTGTGCCCCACCAACAAAAACCGCCCCACATCAACCAGTTGATAAAATCAACTAAGCACGAGGTGGGACGGCATTTCACTTGGTGCGCCCGGAGGGATTCGAACCCCCAACCTTCTGATCCGTAGTCAGATGCTCTATCCGTTGAGCTACGGGCGCTAATTTCACCAGGCCCGGTGAAATCCCTGGCCTAAACCAGGTTTGCGGAGATGACAGGATTTGAACCTGCGGTCCCCAGAAGGGACAACTCCTTAGCAGGGAGCCCCATTCGGCCACTCTGGCACATCTCCAGCCAGTTATCGCTTGTGTACGAAAACCTTAGGCAATCTTACAGGGCCGGAGTGGGAATTGCCAAAACGGCCCTGAAGTGCTTCCGAAGTGCTAACGAATTGTCACCTGGCGGGACTTGATGTTCTCCAGGGCGCGGCGCGCTTCTGGGGAGAGGTCTTCGTCGGCTTCGATGGAAGCGGCGATCTTCTTGTCCAGTTTTTCCAGGAGCGGGCCGTAGGTTTCGTATGCGACGTCTACTGGCAGGTCCCAGACGGGGACGGCGATGCCGTGGGTGCGGAAGACTCCGGCGAACTTGGTGTCTTCGCCAAGATCAAGTGCGCCGGCTGCGGAGATGCGGGCGAGGGCGCGCATGAGTTTGTCTTCGTCGTCGCGACGAACCCAGCGGATGTGGGCTTTTTCGCCTGGGTCGATCCACCATGCAACACCGTCAAAAAAACCAGTGACCTGGTAGGACGGCATGATGGTGTCGTTGGCTGCCTGCAGGGACTGGGCGGTGGCGGCGTCGAGCTGGGCATCGGATGGGAGCCACCAGTTGAAGTCTTCGCGGGCTTGGACGTCGAGGGTGCCGGAGGCGTCGAGAAGTTCGGTGAGTGGGGGCTGGGAGCCGTCGTTGGCGGTGGAGGCCAGGGTGGCGCCCGGCTTGGCGTCGCGGGCCCATGCGAGGGCGTAGGCGAGGTCACGGCCCGGGTTGTGGGTGTGCGACTGGGTTTGCAGGGCGACATAGGCGGTGCCGTCTTCTTGCACCATGCCACCAGCGGCGCCTGGGAGGACGGTGGCGACGTAGACGTCCCGGTCGAATCCCTTGACTGGGAGCTTCGCGAATGCGGAAGGCACGAATTCCTGGAGCGCCACGAGGTCGGCTTCCATCGCCAGTTCGCCGTATGGGCGTGGGTCGCGTTCCAGTGCGGCGCGCTCAGCGGCGCGGGCAGCAAGCTTTGCTTGACGACGGCTCATGCCCTCCGGCAGTTGCTCGTCCTTCTTTTTCTTTTTAGCCATGTCCTTTAAGATACCGTGTCCAGCGCTAACGCTGGGTAATTGGTGGCCATCATGTCCACGCCGTGGTCGCGTGCCCAGCGCATGTCTTCGGGATCGTCCACGGTCCACAGGTAGGTGCGTTCGTATTCATCGAGGGCTCTCGGGTTGGCACGGGCAGCTTCGATGGACATTCCGAGCGCATGCGGCTCACAGTGGGGTGCGAGGATCCGCCAACCGATCGGGGGGATGTCTTCACGCAGTAGGATTCGGTCCATGTCTGGGACCAGGCGTGCGATGGCGCGGATCGCTAGGGGGCTAAAAGAAATGAGGTGGAAACGCGGATCCCCGAGGAGATGCGCGTAGCGCAGCCGCATGACCACTTGTTCTTCAATCATTTTCCCGTAGCGAGTGGGGTGTTTGGTTTCGATGTACAGGTGCCGGTCGGGATATTGCTTCATCAACTCCAGCAGCTCATCGAGCAATAGTGGTCGCTGGGGCTCGTCCGGGGTTCCGAAGTTGAAGGCAGCCAGCTCTTCGTACGTCATTTTTTCGACGATGCCATGGCCATCGGAAACCCGGATGATGCTGGCGTCGTGAAGGCAGACGACTTTCCCGTCGCGGGTGAGCCGAACGTCGCATTCAACGGCCGGGGAGCCAAGCTCGAGGGCGGAGGCAAATGCGATATGGGTAAGTTCCGGATGGGCGGCAGAGTCGCCACGGTGCGCGATGATCTGCATTAGCTGTCCCAAGAGTGGATGTGGCGCAACAACATGCGGTTCTTGCGCTGAGAACGGCCAAGCCGACGGGACAGCATGTTGAGGATCTCGATGGCGTCGGTAATGTGCGGCCCCTTATTGAGCATCACCGCCTCGGCGCGGAGCGCAAAGGCAGCATCCGTCATTTCTGCGCGCGACGGCAACCCATTTTTCGCCATGTTCTCCAAGATCTGGGTACCAACGATCACGGGGATGTGTGCGGATTCTGCGACCACCATGATCTGTCCAGGGACCTCAGTCATACGGTCAAAGCCGAGTTCGACGGCCAGGTCACCGCGGGCGATCATGAGTCCCAGGTTCGGGTGACGCATGCCTTCCAGCAGGATTTCGCTAATGTTTTCAAAGGTCGGCACCGTCTCAATTTTCAAGACCAGCCCAAGCTCTCGGACTCGCTGGCCAAGCGCTGGGGATTCCGCAGAGAACTTAGCAGCAATTCGGTCCAGCACCGTGAGCACATGCGTGACGTCCGCGACAGTCCGAATGAAGGAAATCGCAGCGATGTCCGCGTGGCGGGCGACAAACTCTAGGTGCTCCTCGTCCTCCGGGGTCAAACTATCGAGTGGGAGGAAAGTATCCGGCAGGTTGATGCCCTTGTGGGCAGCGAGCTTCACGCCGTTTTCCTTCGCCCGCGTCACCTCCAACACCGCTTCCGAGGCACCATTGGGAGCGGTTCGCTTTTCGCGGACCACGGCTGCGATGGACCCGTCGTCGAAAAGCACGTTATGCCCCACCTCGAGAGCGGTCACCGCCTCTGGCAGCGAACACGCAATGGTGGGGATGAGCCCCTGCTCGACGTGGCACACGACGTCCGTGTCAGAGGTCAGCACAAGGGTATCGCCGACGTAGAGGCGCAACGCCTGCACGACATGAGGGATGCCGTGGGCGCGGGCACGCTCATAATCGCACTCCAGGAGGGTGCCTTCCGCGATGTAGGCGTTGCGGTCGCCCTCGGCCAGGACTGCGTCACCATGCTTCTCGACGACAACAAACTCACGCTTAGAACCACGCGTATCGTGCAGCGAAATAATGCCACCGATATCCAGATCAGTCAGCCACTGCTTATTCACCTGAATCGGCAGCGCTGGGCGCCCCTCAAACTCCGGCATAGGCACAGCGGCTTCCCCTACCGCGGTGATCCACAGCTTCGATTTAGTCATCACCTTACCGGCATCATCGCGGGTGACGCGGGCCCGCCCCACCGCCGGACCTAAAGCGATCTCACCAGCGCGGATCTTCGGCCCAGCCAAATCCATGTTGACCAGCACCTCCCGGCCAGCCTCTGCAGCGGCGCGGTGCACATTATCAATCATCCGCTGCCACGCAGCGGGGCCGTCATGCGCACAATTGATGCGGGCTACGTCCATGCCAGCCGCAACGAAGGATCGCACCAGATCAATATTGTCGGCCGCTTCCGAAGGCAGCGTCACCATGATCCGAGAGGGCGTATTCTCATCAGTCGCACCCAACAGGCGGAACGTGTGTTCTTCAAGGATCTCGTCCGCATTGGCGAAGTGAGAGGCAATGTCCGCGAAGTCATAGGGCGCCCCGTAGCCCTCCAGCATGCCCACCACGTTTCGGGCTGCCTCCAGCTTGGACTTCACGCCAGTCTCGATAGTCGACATGCGCGTGACGCCAAGGTCAGAAAGGCGGGACTGCAGGCGACGCAGATCCTGGGAACGAAGATACTTGTAGTGCACCAGGTTGAGAGCGCCCGCAAAATGCGTAGGAGCCACCCGGTCGATGTCCCCTCGCCGCTCATCGGCATAATCCGCGATGCCTTTCAGCAGCGCATCGATTTCTGGCACGAGCTGGTTCTGGCCCATTGGTACTCTCCAACTAAAAGTTTCAGTTTTTAGCTAACAACTTCGTATTGTGCCCCGTTTTAGCAAAATTGGCAGCACATCGACATTTCCTGGCTATGCGATTGTGACAGCATAGCCGTCGTAACGCGCAGTGCTTGCGGGCGCTATCGGCGAGCCAGCTTCGGTCACCTCGGCCACCCGATGGTACGTCATACTCACCCCCGCCGAGGTCACAGTCACCACGCTGTAACCGTGCGCATCCATATCAACGTGCTGCACGTGCGGGTTGCTGCGCAGGATATGCCGTTCCGTCTCTACACTCGGCGGCGAATCCACCGGCAGCCCCAACGCGTCATCAATGTTCGCCGCAGACACCGAGGTACACACCAGCTCTGCCGCCACCACATCTCCTTCGTGGTACAGGTCAGCGGCCCACTCGGAATGAATATCTCCGGCTAGGAACACCGTCCCCACGTCCGGGTGTTGCTGCTTACGGGCAGCCAGGTGCCGCATGAGCCGGGCGCGATCCGCCACGTAGCCATCCCACTGATCCAGGTTGTAGGGCAGCCCCTCGCAGCCGTCGCCAATTAGCCGCTGCACTGCCTTCCCCATCCGGGAATCAACATTCACCAAGCTCACCGGGGTGAGCATCACGGACGTCCCCACGATGTTCCACCGCGCCTGTGGCTGTTCCAGCGTGCGCTGCAACCAATCGGACTGTTCCGCGCCCATGATCGTGCGCTGCTCCGAAAGCGCCCGCTTCACATTGAGGCGTTCCGGCTGGTCACGGTAGCTGCGCAGGTCAAGCATCGTCAGTTCCGCCAGCGTTCCGAACTGCAAGCGCCGGTAGATATGCCCGCCTTGCGACGGCGCCTGCCCGCGCACCGGAAGCCACTCCAGATACGCCTGCATTGCCGACGCCCGCCGCTGCTCCCAATCCCCGTGCCAGCCGGTATGCCCCGGCGCGCCATTTTCCCCCGTGTTGTTAGCAATCTCATGATCGTCCCACATCACCACCCAGGGCACCGCCGCGTGGGCTGCTTGAAGCTCGAAGTCCCGCCGATACCGACCGTACCTCGTGCGATAATCCGCCAGCGTCACGATCTCCCACGTGGGCTCGTGGCTGCGCACCACCCCGTGCTTGCCGGCGTGCGAGCCGGAGGCATACTCGTAAATGTAATCGCCGAGGTGAATCACCATATCCAGCTCATTATTCGCCGCTTTTCGGGCGATATCCGAATAGGCCGAAAAATAGCCACTTTCAAAATTGGCACAGGAGCACACTGCCCAGTTGAGTTGCCCAGGTGTTTCGGCCGGGGCCGGGGCCGTTTTCGTCCGCCCGATGGCGGACATCGCGCCGGAATGTTCCCCGTCGGCGATCATGAACCGGTAGAAGTACTCGGTGTATGGTTCCAAGCCCCACGGCTCCACGTGCACCGTGTGGTCGTGTTCTGCTGTGGCGGTGACCAGTCCGTCGACGACGATGTTTTCAAAATCCACGTCCTTAGCTACTTCCCAGCGCAGGCGCACCGCCGGCCCCTTGTCTGAACCAGGCACAGCCTCTGGGCTGGGAGTAACCCGAGTCCAAAGCACCACCGAGTGGGACAGCGGATCCCCGGAAGCCACGCCGTGCATAAAGGGACGAAATTCTGCTGGATTCAGCGGGTTTGGCTCGTGACGCTCGTACAATTCCTGATTAATGAGTTCGGAGAAATTGCCCGCGTTTGCCTGATTAAGAGAACCGGGGAGCATCGCTAATGCGCCGATGCCCAGTGAACCGCGGAGGAAAGTCCGTCGCGTCGACTGAGTAAATAGTGGCCCCATATCAACTGATCATGGCCCCTGGCCGGATCAAACGCGACCGCTACAGCAAGATTTCATTGCTTGTTAACTCACCGTTACCGTGAGCGAAATTATTTTAAACAAGCAGTTGAATCTGCCAAATACAGCGTTTATTATCGGAAATAATTAACCACTCGTTTAACAAGGAGATTTTCTATGGCACGTCGCGAAGTAATCCAATTCTTTGATGATCTAGACAACACGCCACTCACCCAGGAAGAAGTCACCATCATCAAATTTGCTGTCAATGGCACTAACTACATCATTGACCTTTCCGAAAAGAACGCAGATAAATTCCACGAGACCCTCGCGCCTTTCATCAAGGCTGCTCGGAAAGACACCGCCACTTCCCGACGGTCCAACAATTCCCCTGATCCAAAACTGGTCCGCGAATGGGCTGCCACTCACGGAATTGCCGTGGCTGCCCGCGGCAAGATTTCACAGGAAATTATCCAGAAGTACCTGGATTCTCACTAGAGATACCCAAGTTCCCTCGCCGACGCTACCGCCGACGTGCGGGAACGCACCCCGAGTTTGTCGTAGATGTGCACCAGGTGAGATTTCACCGTCGCCTCGGACAGCTCCAACGTAAATCCGATAACCCGGTTCGAGTTACCTTCCGCCACCAAGGTGAGCACCTGCAATTCACGTGGCGTGAGCGCAGCTTGAGGGGTTTCTTCTCTGGTCATTAGCCGGTCGGCAACCACTGGCGACATCGCAGTATCGCCACACGACGCAGAGCGCACCGCAGCAATCAGCTCTTTAGGTGGCGCATCCTTGAGCAAGTACCCCACCGCACCAGCTTCGATCGCACCGAGGATGTCAGCGTCCGTGTCGTAGTTCGTCACCATCAACACGTGCGGTGGGTTCACCACGGTCTTGCGGATCGCTGCTGTCGCATCAGCGCCAGTAGCCACCTTGCGGCCCGCTTCCCCAGCGCCGAACCGCAAATCCATGAGGATCAGATCCACCCCACCGGCCTGAGCAGCAGCAATCGCTTCCTCCGCTGTCGAGGCTTCCCCAACGATGGTGATATCCGGCTCAGCTTCCAGGACTGCGCGGAGGCCCAAGCGGACGATCTCATGGTCGTCGGCAAGCACAATGCGGATCATTTTTCGCCTTCCTTCTGTTACAGCTCGACTCATGAGTCTACCGAGCCGGTCGGGATCGCCACACTTACCGCCGTACCCAGCCCCGGCTCGGACTCCACGGACAGCTCGCCGCCCACCTCTGCCGCGCGCGACTGCATCGCAGCCAACCCAATGTGACCGAGGCCCGCCGGGCGTTCCCGCACCTCAGCCACGTTAAAACCTACGCCGTGGTCCACCACGTCCAGGCGCACCTCGTCCGGCTCAAAGGTGAGCGTCATCTTCGCACGCTGCGCCCCCGAGTGCTTCTCCACATTCCCCATCGCGCCTTGCGCAATACGCAGCAGCGTTGCTTCCACACGCATCGGCAGGGGGCGGGGCGTACCGTCCAGCGTGACTACCACTTCCGGTACCGCGCTGGACTCAGCCACCCGATGCAACGCGTTCTCCAGCGACGCTTGCTCCAACGCGGCAGGCTGCAAGGCGGCGATCATCGCTCGGGCCTCGCTCAGGTTCTCCGCCGCGGTCGACCGGGCCAGACCAATATGAGTGACGGCCTGCTCAGGGCGATCCCCCCGAACTTCCTGTTCAGCCACGTGTAGCAGCATCTGAATGCTGGACAGGCCCTGGGCCAACGTGTCATGAATCTCGTGAGCGATGCGCTGGCGTTCCGCCACCATACCTGCTTCACGTTCCGTTGCCGCTAGCTGATGACGCGTATCAAGCAGCTCCCGCAGCAGCTCCTCACGCTCCAAATGCGCCAACCACAGTCGCTGGAACGCGAAGAAGATCGCCAGAATCACCAACGCTGCCAGCACGGGCCCCACCACAGTCGCCGCCGACAACCGAGGATAGTTCGCAAAAATCGCCACCACAGTGGCACCAATAACGGCCGTAATCCCGCGATAATCTGGAAACGCGTTCAAATACAAAAAGAACAGCGGGAAAACTAGGTAGACCGTCAAGGGCTGAATCGGTAGCAAAATTACCCAGAGCACAGTGAGGGCAAAAAGCCACCCGGCTGCTAGCCAGGATGCCGCGTTTTCCAAGAAGAAAGAACCCCAGTAATAAACCGAAGCAAAACCGAACAACAGTCCTAAAATGAGGAGCTTTTGGTCCGGGTCTGCGAGCGACGTTCCTCCCACGATTATGAGCAGCACCGCAAAGAGAATATCGACGCTTCGTCGCAACGTGTCAGCGCCCGGCATGGCGCCCCGTGGGATTAATTCTGTGTCCATCACCTCCCTACTTTAGGCTTAGAAGCTATGAAGCGAATACTCACCAGTGCTGCCCTCCTGTGCGTCGCCGTCGCCCTGACAGCGTGTTCCGGCGAGAAACAACCCGCCGGACCAACGTCCGAGGCGGCCTCCCCACAGGCCGTGCACGATCAGGGGCTGCCGATCGATGCCCTTCCCGAACCACCTACCGGGCGTGATCAGCTGGTGGAGTGCCCTTACCTGGACACCCAGTGGGTGGCGGACACTAACGGACAGCGCGTCCTAGGTTCCGGCATTGACGAGCGCTTTGAAACACCGGCCTGCGTATTTTGGTCCTACCCAGAAGATCCGCAGCTCACCGTGATCGTGCGCACCACGAATAACGTGGCGGAATCAGATGCGGTTGTGAACTGGGCAGCACCCATCAATGACACCGAACCGGCTGATGATCCCGAAGGCTGGATGGGGGGACGCTCCGGCGCCCCAGGTCGGGCTGTCTACGCGGTAGCGAAAGACAACAAGGCGGTGGTGGTGTTCACGAACCAGGACCAGTCTTTTAAGGCGGAGATGGTGGCCAAAGAGGTGATCAAGAATCTAGGTCTTTAGACCGCCACTTCCTGGTAGGGCATGAGGGCGGAAATATAAGGGAACACTACCTCCATGAGCAGGAAGAACACCCCGATGAGTATCGCAAGAGTAATCAGTGCCTTCACCGGCCAGGGGCCGGGTAGAGCGCGCCACAACAGTCCATACATTGGTTAGCCTTCCTCGAGTTCTACTGGTCGGTGGTCTGCGGTCTTGGGTTCCGAACGGATCTTCATGGCGTGAACGATCATGCGTTCCGCGTTGGAGAATTGCGGGTGGCAAGTGGTCATGGTCATCAGTCCTTCCATCTCCGGGGTTGGTTCGCTGACATCGAATCCCGGTAATGGGTGCACCACGCTGTAGTCACCCGGCAGGGTGATGTGGCGACCTTCCACTTCCGCGTACTGCCCGTAAGCAATTTCCTCGACTTGCTCCGGGGTGAAACATCCGGCTGCTTCGGCTTCGCGCTGCGAGCCCTGGGCGTCGATAGGCAGCACCCGGTAGATGTCCCACGCTGTGCGCGTCTCGACGACCACCGCGTCGCACACCCGCAGGTTACCTAAATCATTAAACGGCGCGCCCTTTCCGACGCGGTGTCCCGCGACAGCGAAATTACCGGCTTCGCCGGGCAACTGGGAATCCACATAACGCCCAGGGCCTTTGAGTAGGTCCGCGTCAGAGGTGCCTTCCACGATGGCGAATTGGAAGTCAGAGCCGAAGGCGGGGATGTACATGCGAGCGAAGGCTTCGCCAAGCTCCGGGTAGATTTTCCTTCGGGGATTCACCCGCTCCTTGTTCCAGCTGTTCTCCATCGCCTCCGACACTTCGTGCTGTCGTTTGCCGGCTTCAACGTTGGTCCAATAGGCTTCGTAAAAGGCAAAGGCGAAGAGGAGCACGCTCACTGTGATGAGGAGTTCGCCGAGTACCTGGGTGAATGTCAGCTTGGGTTTGCCTGGAGAAGTACTCGATGTTGTCGAGTGCCGTGCTGTGCTCATAGCGGTAATACTAACCTAGCACGCACGGTAGTCGACTACAGTTAGGCGAGTTAGGATCTGCACTACTGGTAGGGGATGACGCTCACGAATGATTGAGTTCATGATTTATCCGGTTTCCGCCGTGATGAAGTTTTGGCACTGGCTATTGAGTTCCGTGTTTGGCGTTGCGCCGGACATGGCGTGGCTGCTGTCGATTTTCGGTCTGATCATCACCGTGCGTTCCATCATCGCTCCAACATCATGGATGCAGATGAAGGCCGGCCGCGTCGGGGTGTTACTGAAGCCGAAGTTCACCGAGCTGAAGAAAGAATTCGAGTCTCGTACCGATGCGGACGCCACCAAGTGGCATCTTGAAAAGCGCAAGGAGCTGCAAAAGGAGCATTCCTACAGCCCGTTAGCAGGCTGCTTACCTGTGCTGATTCAAGTCCCGGTGTTCTTGGGTTTGTACCAGGTGTTGCTGCGGATGGCGCGTCCCGCGGAAGGGCTGGATTCCTCCCATCAGCCCATTGGTTTCCTGTCCCCCACCGACGTGGCGGAGTTTCTCCAAGTGCGGTTTATGGATGTGCCACTGCCGACGTATATTGCGATGTCCGATGAACGGCTCGCCATGCTAGGCACTGACAAGCAGTCGGCTATTGACGTCATCATGCCGTTGGTGTTCGCTGCCTGCTTGTTTACCTCAACCAACCTTGCGTTTTCTACCTGGCGGTCCTACCGCACTTTGGACTGGTCGGTGGGCTTTAGTGTGCACATGATCCGCATGCTGATCAGCATGGTTTTCCTCGTTCCGATCATGCTGCTGTTTTCCGCGATCACGGCGCCCCTGCCGCTCGCGGTGATGCTGTATTGGTTCGGTGGCAACCTGTGGACGATGGCGCAGTTCTTCTTCTTCACCTGGCTGCTGGAGAAAAAGTATCCGCTGTCGGAGGAGTACATCGAGTTCCGCGATACCGCCAAAGCTGCTTTCAAGGAGCGTCAGGCGGACTTGAAAAAGCACAAGCGGTTGGTGCGCAAGCACCGCCTGTTGATGCTGCTGCAGCCCCACAAG
The DNA here is from genome assembly GCF_014117265.1 of Corynebacterium hindlerae. Taxonomy (NCBI): domain Bacteria; kingdom Bacillati; phylum Actinomycetota; class Actinomycetes; order Mycobacteriales; family Corynebacteriaceae; genus Corynebacterium; species Corynebacterium hindlerae. Next base: position 1,385,407 of record NZ_CP059833.1, read on the forward strand.
ATGGGCACGCACCGCCGCACGATTAGCGAGGCCAAGGACGCAAAGCGCTCCGAGAAGGTGGAGGCCACGCGGGAGAAAAAGGAGCGGGCGAAGCAGCGCCGTGCAGCGGAGCGAGAGGCCCGGCAACAGCGCCTCAAGGAGAAGCAGGAGGCGCGTGCGGAGCGTCGCGCAGCTAAACGACGCCCCTCTTCAGAAGATCAAATGGAGTAGTCAGCCGGTGGAGCTGAGATCAGCTCATCGGCCAGGCTACGTGCGGTTTCGAGCGGAGCGAGTGACTTAGTGAGGGTGCTGCCCGCCAGCCCGCCCTCCAGGAATACGAGGATCTGGTCGGCGATCGAATCGCCGGGGAAGCCATTGAGCTCGGTGAGCAGTGAGGTCATCGTCGCGTGGCACCAGCGACGATGCTCCATCGCGGCCGCCACAATTTTCTTTTCTTGATCCGTCTGCGCACACGGGTATTCGGTGGCGGCATTCAGAAAGTGCGAGCCACGGAAATTCTTTGCAGGCTCTTCCTCGATGCACTGATCAAAGAAGGCCAAAATCTTGTCCTTCAGACTGCTTAGGCCCTTTGTTCGTTCTGCCCAGTCTGCTCGCCACTTCTCATCAGTCTGTTCAACATAGGCCACTACGAGCGCATCCTTTGAACCAAACAGTGAATACAGCGATGCTTTGGCCACGTCAGCCTCGCGCAGGATGCGGTCAATACCGATTACGCGAATGCCCTCGGTGGTGAAAAGGTTGGTGGCGCTGGCCAGCAACCGCTCGCGCGGACTTGGACGCCCCTTCCTGCGCCCAGCGCTTTTAGCCTTAGTCTCAGCCACCAACAAACCCCTCTCAAAAACAGACTAGTTGGTATACATTTTAGCCAAAAATGAAGGCCGGTTCACGCATTAGTCGCGGAACCGGCCTTCACAAACGAATTGTTACCTCTTCTTGGTGACGAGGCCTACCAGGAAGAGCAGGATGACGGCGCCCAATAGCGCTGTCAGGAAGCTAGCGATATTGAAGCCGTCCGGGGTACCCACTCCGAACAGTCCCAGGACCCAACCGCCAATGAAGCTGCCGATAATACCGACGACGATGTTGAGGAACACGCCCATCTGGGCATCCCGGCCCATAATCTTGGATGCAATCCAGCCCGCGAGGCCACCAAGGATAATCCAGCCAATAAAGTTGATCATTTTCTCTCCTAAAATTGTTTATGTATCAATGTGCACGCTCCAGGTTAGACCCTTTGCTACAACATTGCGAGAGATAAGCAGGATTGCTACCCGGAATGTAGCTCACCCGTTACATTTCCGTGATCTTTTTTACGTGACGTGGGCTTACATCCCACAATTGCGAGACCTCGACTTCCCGGCAAAACCGGGTCCCCAGCACCAAAACCCAGCATTAAAATTCTGGCACAGCAAAACCGCCCAGCCGGGATCGTTCCCAGCCAGGCGACCTGAGGCAGTGAGTTTAGACGGAGTCGTCAGCGGTCGGACGCACCACCATCATCGGGCATGGCGCGGACTGCAGGAGCGCGCGGGAGGTGGAGCCCAAGAGCATGCCCTTGAAGCCACCGCGACCGTGGGAACCGACCACCAGGAGCTGTGCCCCTTCAGCGGCGTCGCAAAGGGCGCGGACTGGGCGGTCGCGGGTCACGATCTTCTTCACCACGACATTTGGATACTCGGACTGGAAACCTGCGAGACGCTCGGAGAGCAGCGCGTGCTGTTCTTCTTCCACGACCTGCCACTGCTGCTGGGCGGCGGCAAGACCTGCGAGCGAGGCCTGGACCTGCATATCCATCCAGGTGTGAACGGCGTGGAGTTCGGCGCCACGCGCGGCAGCTTCGGCGAAAGCGTACTCGGTAGCCTTCTCGGAGACTGCGGAGCCGTCGATGCCGACGACGATTGGCCCGTACTTGGTGGTGTCATCCACAGGGTTATCTTCACGAACAACCACCACTGGGCATTCGGCGTGGGAAACCACTGCTGCGGATACGGAGCCCATCACCATGCCGGATAGACCACCGAGGCCACGGGAGCCCATGACGATCATGGTGCAGTTCTTGGACATTTCCAGCAGCATGTCGATCGGGCTGCCTTCGGCGACGGTGTGGCCGATCTTGATGTCCGGCGCTACTTCCGAAGCGATGGCGCGGGCTTCGTCGATCTTGACCATGGTTTCTGCCTGCAGGTCATCGTAAATCTCCTGTGGCGGAACCATGCCTTCTGCGTAGAGGAATTGCGGCATTGCGTAGGAGGACGCAAGCTGCAGTGGAATATCCCGCTTCATGGCGGTGTTGGCTGCCCAGCGGACGGCTACCTTGGAAGCATCAGAGCCGTCGACAGCGACAACGACAATGTTTTCTCTCGACATGTGGCGTCTCTCCTTTGCACGCAATGAGCGCGCGGTCTGACAAATAATGAATCTACATTCATTCTACGCTGTCAGAACCGGTCTGGACAGTGGTACTAACCACTTCCACTGTTTCTAAGCTGGCAGTTCGATGGGATGTGCAGCTTCTGCGTTCGAGGGGTAGAAAATGCTGTAAATGACGCGCATGACATTTGCGATGATTTGGCCAATACCGTGGGTGAAGAAATCCACGATCGGGCCCATGATTGAATTGATATCCATGGGGAAGAGAATAGTACAGCCACTGCCGGTGCGCGACGGGCTCAATCCGTCACGGGTCCGATTCCCCGATGACGCGCCCCCAATGACTGCATACGAGTTTGTCGAGCACCTCATTGCCACCCAGCGTTACGTCCACCCCGATGATGACGCTGCCGCCCTGGACAAACGCTTCGCCGACCAGGAGGTTGTGGATCAGCGCGGGAACCCCTTCCAGCCATCCGACATGATGAAAGCGGGCATGGACATCTGGTTCTACCGTATCCCAGCGCCGGAAAAAGTGGTGCCGCACCAGATTGGGATTATCCATGAGGACGCCGAGCTACTGGTCGTCGATAAGCCGGCGTTTTTGGCGACCTTCCCGCGTGGCAGCCACATCACCGAATCGGTGCTGGTGCGGATGCGACGGCAAACCGGTAATCAGGAGCTGTCGCCGGCGCACCGCCTGGACCGGCTCACTTCTGGGGTACTCGTCCTGACCAAGAAGCGCGAGATCAGGGGCGTGTACCAGGAGTTGTTCGCCCGGCGCGAGGTAGACAAGGTCTACGAGGCGATCGCGGACGCCAACCCGCAGATCGCCACGGGCACCGTGTGGGAGCACCGCATGGAGAAGGAGCGCGGCGAGTTCAAAACGCGGCTTGTCGACGGCCCCATCAACGCACGCACTGAAGTAAATAAGGTCATCCCGGTGACTGACTCCGAACAGGCCCGCCTGGAGGAAATGCACGGACCGCTACCGCCACAAGCCCGCTACGAGCTGCACCCTCTGACGGGGCGCACGCACCAGCTACGCTTGCATATGTTTACCGCTGGCTCCCCGATCCTCGGCGATCCGGTCTACCCCGACGTGCTGCCTGTGGACGCCGAAGACTTTGATATTCCCATGCACCTGCTGTCCCGCCGGCTGAGTTTTGTCGACCCGCTGACAGGAACCCCCAGGGAGTTCGTATCCCATTTGTCACCAATTTTGGGAACTCTGCTTAATCCGGTGTAGTTAACTAAAGTAACAACTGCCTCAAAAATTCAGTAAGTTAGGATCTTTCCATGAATCAGATTGCCGCTTACGCGGAAGAACTTGTCAAACAATACGGCACGGGTGAAGCGGCCGTCCGCGCCCTCGATGGGGTGTCTATCCAGTTTGAGAAGGGCAAGTTCACGGCCATCATGGGCCCGTCCGGTTCTGGTAAATCCACGCTGATGCACTGCATGGCGGGCCTCGACGCCCCCAGCGTCGGCCGTACCTACATCGGCGATACGGAGCTGTCTCAGATGAAGGACAAAGAGCTGACCGCTTTGCGACGCGACCGGCTCGGGTTCGTGTTCCAGTCCTTCAACCTGGTTCCCACGCTCAACGCCCGCGAGAACATTACGCTGCCCGTCGACATCGCCGGCCGCAAAGTAGATGAAGCGTGGTTTAAGGAGGTGACCGAGCGTCTTGGCTTGGATCGCCGTTTGGATCACCGCCCTGCAGAGCTCTCTGGTGGTCAGCAGCAGCGCGTGGCTGTCGCGCGCGCCTTGATCTCCCGCCCAGAGATCATTTTCGGTGATGAGCCGACCGGTAACTTGGACTCCAATTCCTCGGCCGAGGTGCTCAATATCCTGCGCACCTCCGTGGACGAGCTGGGGCAGACCGTGGTGATCGTCACCCACGACCCGAAGGCCGCCTCCTACGCGGATCGGGTGGTGTTCCTGGCGGACGGCAGGCTCGTGGATGAGCTACACGGGCCGACCACCGAGTCGATCCTGAACGTCATGGCTCGAATCGAGGACATCTAAGCGCATGGCTAAAAACGCAATGCGCACCATTTCGCTGCGCAATATCGCAAGTCACAAGATACGTCTGGCGCTCACGATCCTGTCCGTGGTGCTGGGTACCGCGTTCATTTCAGGCTCGTCCATCATGACGACGAGTCTGCAAAACAGTCTGGACGACCTCCTGAGCACCGCATTTGATGAGGTGGGCGTGGTAGTCATGCCGAGCGAGACCGTCCCGCTTGGCGTCTCGATCGATGATGTGGCGAAGTTCCGTGACCGCCCGGACACCACCACGGTCGATATTTCCGCCAAGAAATCCTCCGTGGTCATCACTGACAAAGACGGCAAGCCACTGCAGACCGGCGCGTCACCGGCCCAAGCATTCGCGCTCGCCCCTGGCGACGGGTTCGCAACCAGCGCCGAGCTAGCCGAAGGCACCAAGCCAACCAAGCAGAATGAGATCGCCTTGAACGAAGGCGCAATGAAACGCGCCGGACTGAACCCGGGAGATAAGACCACCGTGGTCACCCCGGTCGGCAAGAACGAAATGACCGTCACCGGCACGTTCACGTCCAAGAACATCACGGACATGAGCGTCGGTGTCGCCTTCACCGAACCGGACTTCCTCACACACTTCACTGACGGCAAGCACGCCCAGGTAGTCACCATGGCAGTTGCCGACGGCCAGAGCCCGGAATCCGTGAAAGAAAAGCTGGCGAAGGACTTCCCGAACTACAACTTCCAGACGGGCGACGCCCTAGCCAAGCAAACCACCGAGGCCATCAAAACCGGTTTGTCTTTCCTCACCTACGTTTTGTGGGCGTTCGCCGGCATCGCCCTGCTGGTGGGCACCTTCATCATTTCAAATACGTTCGCCATGATCGTGGCGCAGCGAAGCCGGGAACTTGCGCTGCTGCGTGCCGTCGGCGCGTCCCGCAAGCAGATCACTAACTCCGTTGTTTTTGAAGCCATCGTCGTGGGCCTGATTGGCTCCGTGCTGGGCATTTTCGCAGGCATGGGCCTCGTGAAGGTGCTCTTCGAGATCCTGAAGCTCACCGGCATGCCTCTGCCGAACACTTCGTTGAGCCTGGATGTGAAATCGATCGTCGTGCCGTTGGCCGTCGGCGTGATCATCACTGTGCTTTCCGCCTGGGCGCCAGCTCAGCGGGCCGGCGCTACGCACCCTGTGCAAGCAATGCGTTCCGGTGATCAAAGCAGTTCCAACTCCCTCGTGGGTCGTTCCCTGGGTGGCTCCATCCTGATCGTGCTGGGTGTCATGACCACCCTGCTGGGAACGCTCATCAACACAGTTGGTGGCCTGGGCTTCCGTTCTAGTGTCATCGGCACCGGCGCGGTCCTCATCATCGTTGGCCTGTGGCTAGCGGGGCCTTCGCTAGCGGGCCCACTCGTCGGCGGGCTGGGCCGAATCGCAGGCAAACCATTCGGCGCCATCGGCAATTTGGCTGCAACCAATTCGCGTCGTAACCCGCGCCGAACCGCCGCCACCGCATTCGCGCTCACCCTCGGCCTCATGATGGTCTCCTCCATCGGCATGCTCGGCACCACCATGCGCGAATCCATGTCTGACATGATCGACGACTCCATCAACGCTGACTTCGTCCTCTCCGGATCGGCCGGCTCCTCGCTCGGCGTTCCTAAAGAAGTTCCCGACGAGGTCTCGCGAGTCGACGGCGTCACCTCTGTTGCCACTACGCTCAAGGCGCCTATGTTGCTCAATGAAAAGGTCATGAGCGACTCCATGGGCCCACCAAGCATGACCGTGCTCCGCGGCGATATCTCGCAAGCCATCAAAATCACGACTGTTACCGGCGACCTCAACCTGCCCGAAGATGAGCCAGGAGTCCTGGTAGCCAAGTCCACCGCTGACTCCTTCAACCTCAAAGTCGGCGACGAGGTCATGCTGAAGTCGCTCGCCGGTGGCAGCGCCCCTGCCCCAGTGAAAGGAATCTACGAGCAAAACTCCACCGTCGGCCGGGCAATGGTCTCCTATGCCAGCGCCCTCGAGCTGAACGATCCGAACTCCATCCAGATCGACAGTATCTTCGTCAACACCGCCGACGGCCAAACGCAGGACATGCGCAAGAAACTCGAGGATGCCACCGCTTCCTACCTCGTGGTAGGTGTGAAGGACAAGAACGAATTCATCGGTGAGACAACCAACGTCATCACCCAAATGATGTCCATCTTGTATGGCCTCCTGGCCCTCTCCGTGATCGTGGCCATCCTCGGCATTGTCAACACTCTCGCCCTCTCCGTCATCGAGCGACGCCAAGAGGTGGGTATGTTGCGCGCCGTGGGCACCCAACGCCATCAAATCCGTCGCATGATCTACATCGAATCCGCAGTCATCGCCTTCTACGGCGCGCTCATCGGCGCCGCCGTCGGCCTCGGCCTCGGCTGGGCCTTCATCCATGCCCTCATCGGCGAAGGCATCGACAAGATCCTCGTCCCGTGGGGCCAAGTCGGCATCATGCTCGCCGCCTCCATCCTGGTCGGTATCATCGCCGCAGTATGGCCTGGGCACCAAGCCGCACGGACCAAACCGCTCGAAGCAATCACCGATTAGTGCGGTAGCAACAGGGCCTGTGGGATTCCCACAGGCCTTTTCTTTTGTATCGGCCCGCTGCATCGACCCGCACCCCACAGGTTGAAAGCGTGCCACGCTGGCTGGCATCGAAATAGCACACTCAGGGTTTACCCTGAAAAATCCCCTATTCCCTGCTGTTAGGATGGCAGGTTCCTGGAGGCCGACTGATACTGAAGGTGACCCCACCCACCTACCGCGCCCGGTAAGGAGCACATCATGCAGGTCGCAGCACGAGCAGTCAATTTAGTGAAGGAATACGGCGCAGGCACGAACCTCGTGAAGGCGCTCGACGACGTCTCCGTCGAGTTTGGCCAAGGCCAGTTCACTGCCATCATGGGCCCTTCGGGCTCCGGAAAATCCACCCTTATGCACTGCATGGCAGGTCTTGATGCCATGACTAGTGGTGAGGCTCTCGTCGGAGAGACGAACCTTGCGCATTTGAAAGACAAGGAGCTGACCACGCTCAGGCGCGATCGGCTCGGTTTTGTGTTTCAGTATTTCAATCTGGTGCCCACGTTGAATGCGGAAGAAAATGTAATTTTGCCGCTGAGTATCGCGGGGAAGGACGTCGATAAGGCGTGGTTTGATGAAGTCACGGAGCGCCTGGGGCTCACTCCCCGCCTGAGGCACCGCCCTGCCGAGCTTTCCGGCGGCCAACAGCAACGTGTCGCGATTGCGCGTGCGCTGATCTCCCGCCCGGATCTCATCTTCGGTGATGAGCCGACGGGCAATCTCGATTCCAATGCGTCCAAGGAAGTGCTCGAAATCCTGCGCGCAGCTGTCGATGACATGGGGCAGACCGTGGTGATCGTGACTCATGATGCGAAGGCGGCCTCCTATGCGGACCGCGTAATCTTCCTTGCCGACGGCAAACTGGTTCGCGAGCTTCACCAACCAACCACCGAAGACATTCTCCACGTCATGGGCGAAATGGAACGATGAGCCATGAAGAATGCGATGAGAACGATATCGCTGCGCAACCTCGCAGCCCATAAACTCCGCCTGGGCCTAACCTTGTTAGCAGTCGTGCTGGGAACTGCTTTCATTGCGGGCTCGAATATGCTCTCGGCGAGTATGTCCAATAGCTTCGAGGAGATCACGAAGTCCACTTACGGTTCGATCGATCTTCAGGCTTCCCCTAAGGATCCGGCCTCCGCGAGGATTCCGCTCACAGTGCTCGAGGATTTCCGCTCCAGCCCGCTGATCTCAGCTGCGGACGTCGAGGCTCAAAACCCCAACGTGGTGGTCGCTGGCCCCGATAAGAAAATGATCTCGAGCGGAGGGGCCCCTTCTATTGCCATGCCACAGGCTGCGGACGGCACATTCGTCGGCGATGTGGCCACGGTGAAGGAAGGTTCCCTCCCCACCGAACCAGGCCAAGCTGCCATCAACGCCACCGCTGCGGAGAAAGCGCAGATCACGATTGGCGATGAGGTCACCATGGTCTCCGCCACGCAACGCAATACTTATCGGATCGTCGGGATTTACGACACCGACATGGCGGTCGGCGGCTTCGTCGGGCTGCTCATCCCAGAAGCCGACTACCTCGCGAACTTCACCGACGGCGAGCACGTATCAGCCATCTCCCTCGCTGTTACGGGAGATGTCTCCGATAGCCGGTCCACACTGGAGTCCCAGTACCCAGAACTCATGTTCAAAACAGGGCAGCAGCTTGCCGACGACATGAACCGCGACATCAAGGACTCCCTCGCATTCATGAACTATTTCCTCTGGGCTTTCGCCGCCATCGCGTTGCTCGTAGGGTCCTTCATCATCTCCAACACTTTCAGCATGATTATCAATCAGCGGCTTCGAGAGTTCGCGCTGCTACGAAGCCTCGGGGCCAGCCGAGGGCAGATCACCCGCACCGTGGTTTTCGAAGCAATCGTGGTCGGACTCATCGGCTCTGTGCTGGGAATTTTCGCCGGTGTAGGAATCACCAAAGCGATTTATGCTGTGATGGATTCGCAGGGACTCGGTGTTCCCGACGCCGGTCTCACGATCGATGCCGCCTCGATCATTGCCCCACTAGCAGTCGGCATCGTGGTCACAGTGTTTGCTGCCTGGGCGCCTGCCCGACGTGCCGGCCAAGTACATCCAGTCCAAGCTATGCGCTCCGGCGACCAAACGTCGGCCGATTCCCTCAAGGCCCGTACCGTTGTTGGCGCTGTGTTTCTCCTGGCCGGTGCTTTGGCCGCGGCCATAGGCGCCGCATTCGAAAGCGTCGGAAGCACCCAGAGTCGTGCCATTATCGTTGGCATTGGCACATTCGCGCTGGTCCTTGGCCTGTGGCTTGCCGGTCCGGCCCTATCGATTCCCTTTGTCGGATCTATTGGGCGAATAGTCGGAGTGCCATTTGGGAACGTCGGCAAGCTTGCTGCTACCAATTCCCGGCGCAATCCGCGTCGCACCGCAGCCACCGCCTTTGCCCTGATGTTGGGCCTGATGCTGGTCTCCGCCATCGGCATGATGGGTTCGACGATGAAAAGTAACGTCAACGAACTAGTCGATAACAACTTCTCTGCTGACTTTGTGGTGAACAAGCCACAAGGACTACCCATTTCTTTACCCTTGGACATCGTTGATCGGGTGTCCCACGTCTCCGGCGTCGAACACGCCAAGCCTCTCTACTTGACCCCAATCTCGGTGGGTGCCCCGCCCGAGAACCCCATCAGAGTGGACTTTTTCGGTACCTTCGATGGCGAACTCACAGACTCCGTCAATGTCCAGATTCTGTCTGGCGACGCCAACCTAGCCAACCGCGACGGGATTTTGCTGGACGAAACCACCGCGAAGAAGCACCAGGTAGCCGTCGGAGATAGTATCACCGTCTTCTCCAATAACGGAGACTCCACAGACGTGCCAGTGACCGGAATTTTTAAGCCCAACGTCGCAGTGGGCAACGGAGTAATCTCCACGCAGAGTGCGCTCACCCTTGTGCCTGAGCAACAGTTGCAGCTCATCAATGTCCTCATCGATGCGAAGGCAGGCACAGACCTCGATCAGCTTCGCACAGATCTGGAAAATGCCACGGCTGATGACCTGGTCGCCGTAGTGCAGGACCATGAGGATCTCAAGGGCACAGTCGGCCAGCAAATCACGGTGATGCTCAACATCCTGTACGCGCTGCTCGCACTGTCCGTGATCATCGCGGTGCTGGGCATCATGAATACCCTTGCGCTGTCCGTCTCGGAGCGACGCCAGGAGATTGGCATGCTCCGCGCCGTAGGTATGCAGCGCCACCAGGTGTCTCGAATGATTCACCTCGAGGCGATCGTCATTGCCCTTTATGGCGCGGTCATCGGTTCCCTTATCGGACTCGGTCTGGGCTGGGCATTCATTAAAACCCTCTCCGAACTGGGCCTCTCCACCATTTCCGTGCCGTGGCTCCAAGTGGGCATCGTTGTTGTGGCGTCCGGCTTAGTCGGACTGGTTGCCGCCTTCCTGCCAGCGCATGGCGCTGCAAAAACTAAACCGCTGGAGGCTATTGCGGAGTAGCCACAACACGAAGGCGTCTGGCCGTTACACCGTTAGAAAAAGCAGACTAATCACAGTTGCTGTAGCGAGGGTGTTATTCACGATGTGAGCGATCATCGACGCCCACAGGTTGCCGTGCCACAGGCGCAACAATCCCCACAACAGCCCGCAGGCTAGCAAGGCTGGGAACAGGGGGAAGGCTAGGTGAACCGCCATGAATATGGCAGCTGAGATACCCACAGTGAGCACCGGCCCGAACCGGGTGCCTAGCTGACGCATCAAAACGCCGCGGAACACGATTTCTTCCAGGATCGGCGTCACGATGGTGTACGAGATGACAGCGAGGAACAACAATCCCAGTGGCACTTCGCCGGAGGTGGCAGCTTTATCTAACGAAGACTCCGGCGGGGAGGCATTGGGATCGAAGGCTTGCGTCACCAACATCTGCACAATCGGCGGGATAGCGATGACGATCGGCAACTGCCACAACAGATGCCAGAGACTTCGTTTACCCTTGCAGATTCCGATTTCCTGCCACGACACCTCACTTTTTCGGATGTGAGCGAGCACTGCCACGAGCGTAACTAACGGCGCGATGAACAAAGTGAGGAAGAGGGCGGGAACCGCAGTGTCTGGGCTCGGATGGGCAAGTAGCACACACCCGAGTAGTAGCAGCGACGGCCCGAAGCACACCCCAACGAGCAGTGCGAAAATCTGCAGGGTAAAGCGCATGCCCTAACTATATGGGTTTTCAACACCGATGTATTGCAGGGAGGTGTACTCCTCGATGCCCTCAGCGGCACCTTCGCGCCCCATACCGGAGTGCTTCACACCACCGAACGGGGCGGCGGCGTTGGAGATGACGCCGGAGTTAAAGCCCATGAGCCCGAATTCGAGGCCATCGGACAGCCGGTACATTCGACTGGAGTCCTCAGTGAATACATAGGAAGCCAGCCCGTATTCGGTGTCGTTCGCTAGATCGATTGCTTCGTCTTCAGTGCTGAAGGTAATGATCGGGGCGACAGGTCCAAAGATTTCTTCGCGGATCACGCGTGCATCCTTCGGGACGTCGACAAGCACGGTCGGCTGGTAGAAGTAGCCCTCGCCCTCAACCCGCTCGCCACCGACCAGGACGCGGGCGCCGCGCTGCACCGCGTCGTCCACCAACTCCGCCACGTTATCGACGGCTGCCTGCTCCACCAGCGGGCCACACGTGACACCTTCCTCGAGACCGTTTCCGACCTTTAGCACACGGATCGCTGCGGCGAACTTCTCGGAGAATTCCTCCACGACGCTCTCATGCACAATGAAGCGGTTCGCCGCAGTGCACGCTTCACCGATATTGCGCATCTTAGCGCCCATCGCCCCCTTGACCGCCTTGTCCATATCAGCGTCCTCGAACACGATGAACGGCGCGTTTCCGCCGAGCTCCATGGACGTACGCAGCACGTTCTCCGATGCCTTGGCGAGGAGCTTTTGCCCCACCGGGGTGGAGCCGGTGAAGGACACCTTGCGCAGTCGGGAGTCCTCCATGAGCGGATTAGAGATCGCGGAAGCAGACTTACCGGATACCACGTTCAACACGCCGGCAGGCAGGCCAGCATCGAGCATGGTTTGCGCGAAGTATTGCGCGGTCAATGGGGTCAATCGAGCGGACTTCAGCACCATCGTGCATCCCGCCGCCACCGCAGGAGCGACCTTGCGGGTTGCCATCGCCAACGGGAAGTTCCACGGGGTGATGAGAAGGCACGGCCCCACCGGCTTGCGCTTCGTAATCATCGGGAATCCAGCTTCGGGAGCAGACGTGAAGCGGCCGTAGTCTCGTACCGCCTCTTCCGCGAACCACCGCAAGTATTCCGCACCGTATTTCACTTCGCCATGGGCCTCCGCCAGGGGCTTGCCCATCTCGAGCGTCATCAGCGTTGCGAACTCCTCCGCACGCTCCGTTACCAGCTCAAAAGCACGGCGCAGAATTTCGGAACGCTCCCGGGCTGGGGTACGCGCCCAGTCCTTCTGCACGGCGCACGCGGCATCCAGGGCCTTCATTGCATCCTCGGAGCCGGCAGACTGCAATGTTGCGATAACCTCTCCAGTGGCTGGGTTTTCCACATCATAGGTTTCACCCGTAGTCGCAGTCACCCACTCACCGTTAATGAGCAGGCCAGTAGGTACTTTTGCGAGCAGATCCTTCATCAGTTAAACCTTTCCACCAGCGCGTCACTGGCCTTCACTAACAACTGAACATCCGCGCCAACCGCGATGAAGTCAACACCTGCGTCTAGGTAGACGCGGGCTTGAGCATCATCGAACGCGTTGACGCCTACATATTTGCCAACAGCTTTGGCAGCGGAGATCGCAGTGTGTACCGCCGCCACCACCTCCGGATGGCTTTGTTGCCCAAGGTACCCCATTGACGCTGCCAAGTCTGAGGGTCCGATGAAAATAGCGTCCACGCCATCGACCGCCACAATGTCAGCTACCTGATCCACCGCTGCCGCGCTTTCAATCTGCACAATGCAGGTCAGAGTGTCCGAAGCAGTCGCGAGATAGGAAGGGACTCGGTTCCAACGCGCAGACCGCGCCAGCGCGGACCCGACGCCACGCACGCCCCGCGGCGGGTAGTGCATTGCTTGCACTGCTGCTTCGGCTTCCTGGGCGGAATCCACCATCGGGATCATCAGGTTTTGTACGCCCAGGTCAAGGTATTGTTTGATCAACGCGGTGTCGTTTACAGGCACGCGCACTACCGGATCAACATCATAGCCCTGCACGGCCCGCAGCAATGAGGCAATGGTCTCTAGCCCGATTGGGGAGTGCTCGCCGTCGATAAGCAGCCAATCTGCCCCACTGCCTGCGAGGATCTCCGCAGCAACAGGTGAGCCTGAGCAGACCCAAAGGCCTGTTTTAGCGACTTCCCCGAGTCCGGAATGAAATGGTGGTGCTAGACGAATCGACATGTGATCGCTCCTAAAGTGCCGTAATCAGCATGGACAGTGTCGCCCGGCTGCACCCACATTGGCTTGGTGAAGGAACCCGCAAGAATGATCTCGCCGGGCTGTAAGGTGTCGCCGTGGGCGGACAGTTTGTTCGCTAACCACGCCACGCCCATAGCAGGATGGTTGAGGACGGCTGCGGCGACGCCGGTGTCCTCGATAGTTTCATTGCGGTAGAGCAGTGCGGATACCCAACGCAGATCCACCTCTGTCGGTGCCACCGGGTTACCGCCGTAGACCATACCTCCCATGGCGGCGTTGTCTGAGATGGTGTCCACGATGGTGCGTCCTTCCATCTCAATTCGGGAAGAAAGAATCTCCAATGCTGGCACCACGTATTCGGTGGCCCGCAGCACATCGAAAATTGTGCAGTTTGGGCCAGTGAGCTGGTATTTCAGCACGAAGGCAAGCTCGACTTCGATACGGACGTTAGAAAACTGCGCATGCTCGATCTCGGAGCCGTTTTCAAAAACCATGTCCTCGAAAATGGCACCGTAGTCGGGCTCGGTGATGCCGGTGGCTTCCTGCATCACCTTGGAGGTCAGGCCGATTTTACGGCCTACTGGGCGCCGACCAGCTTCAATGCCTCGCCGACGCCATTCGTTTTGCACCGCGTAGGAATCCTCCACCGTCATGTCCGGGTACTGTGCAGTCAGTCGGGGGATCATGGTTCGGTTTCGTTCCGCCGCGGCTAAGTCGTCGGCGATCTTAATGATCTGGTCTTTACTCAGCATCGTTTTGTCCTTGCAGTGTCAGGGAAGCTTACAGCTGGTGGCCCAGCTTGTATTCGCCCTTCTTCCAATTTGGCATCTCTTCCGTATCGTCTTTGCGAGTGTAGGAGAAGCCATCTGCGCCAATGGTTTCTTCCAGTTCGGACGCATCAGTGCGGGCGACCAGTGGTACCAGGTTGCCGTCGAGGTCCAAGACACGGGAGGCATCGGTGTACCAAGATGGCACGACGGGGGTGCCCCACCAGTCGCGACGCTGGTTGTCGTGAACGTCCCAGGTGACGCGGGGATTGTCTGGATCTCCGGTCCAGTAGTCCTGGGTGTAGATTTCGACACGGTGGCCATCTGGGTCGCGAAGGTACAGGTAGAAGGCGTTGGAGACGCCATGGCGACCCGGTCCGCGTTCAATGTGGTCGGAGATTCGCAGTGCACCTAGTTTGTCGCAGATCGCGAGGATGTTGTGCTTTTCGTGTGTTGCGAAGGCAATGTGGTGCATCCGCGGGCCGTCGCCACCGGTCATGGCGGTGTCGTGCACGGTTGGCTTGCGGCGCATCCATGCTGCGTATTGGGTGCCTTCTTCGTCCTGAATGTCCTCGGTAACACGGAAACCGAGGTCTTCCATGTATTTTACGGCCTTCGGAACGTCTGGGGTGACCTGGTTGAAGTGGTCGAGGCGCACCAACTGGCCGGGTGTGGTGAGGTGGTAGTGCCAGGCGAGGCGCTCGACGTGGTCAACGTCGTAGAAGAATTCGTAGGGGAATCCCAGTGGGTCCTGTACACGGACAGAATCGCCGATCCCCTTAACAAAGCCTTCCTTGCGACGCTCCACGCGACACCCAAGCTCCTTGTAAAACGCCTCTGCCTTATCGACGTCTTCCGGCGTACGCACGCGGTAGGAAAACGCTGCAACAGCGGCTTCTGGGCCTTGGCGTAGCACGAGGTTGTGATGGATGAATTCCTCGGAGGTACGGAGGTAGATAGCGTTATCGTCCTCGGTGGTGACGGTGAGTCCAAGCACGTCTACGTAGAACTCTCGGGACTTCTGCAGGTCAGTGACAACGATTTCCATGTAAGCGCAGCGGATGACGTCTGGCGCTGGTGAGGTGGGGGTTGGGATGGTGTTAGTCATTTGGGGGTCCTTTGTCGGGTGTGTGATCATCGATCAGGGCTAGTCCTGTTTGCCGAAGACTGGGTTGTGAACCGCACCGAGGTTGATGTGAACTGCCTGCTGGTCGGTGTAGAAGTCGATGGAGCGGTAACCACCCTCGTGGCCCAGGCCGGAAGCCTTTACGCCACCGAATGGAGTGCGCAGGTCACGAACGTTGTTGGAGTTCAACCACACCATGCCGGCTTCAACGTTTTGTGCGAAGTTGTGGGCACGCTTGAGATCAGAAGTCCAGACGTATGCGGCGAGGCCGTACTTGGTGTTGTTAGCCAGTTCGAGTGCTTCTTCCTCAGTGTCGAATGGGGTGATGGCAACAACTGGGCCGAAGATCTCTTCCTGGAAGATACGGGCGGTTGGTGGGACATCAACGAAGACGGTCGGCTGGACAAAGTTACCCTCTGGGAAGCCTTCTGGGCGACCGCCACCTGCAACAAGGCGGCCTTCGGACTTGCCGATCTCCACGTAGGACATGACCTTTTCAAAGTGCTCTGGGTGAACCAGCGCGCCAACCTCGGTCTTTGGATCAGAAGGCAGGCCGACCTTGACGCGCTTGGCCTGCGCTGCGTATTTCTCCACGAACTCGTCGTAAATTCCGCGCTGGACCAAGATGCGGGAGCCGGCGGTGCAGCGCTCACCATTGAGGGAGAATACACCGAAGATGCAGGCGTTGACCGCTTCTTCCAGGTCAGCGTCCTCGAAGACGATGGCTGGGGACTTACCGCCGAGCTCCATCGACAGACCCTTGAGGTACGGCGCGGCATTGCCGAAGATGATTTGGCCCGTGCGGGACTCGCCGGTGAAGGAGATCAGTGGGACGTTCGGGTGCTTTACCAGTGCGTCACCAGCGGTCTCACCAAAGCCGTTGACCAGGTTGAACACGCCTTCTGGCAGGCCTGCTTCCTCGAAGATTCCGGCCCACAGGGAAGCCGACAGCGGGGTGAACTCGGCAGGCTTGAGCACAACGCAGTTACCGGTAGCGATAGCCGGGGCGAGCTTCCAGGACTCGAGCATGAACGGGGTGTTCCACGGGGTAATCAGGCCCGCAACACCAATCGGCTTGCGGTTGACGTAGTTCACCTGGCGACCAGGAACCTTGTAAGTGTCATCGCTTTGCGCGACGATGAGGTCAGCGAAGAAGCGGAAGTTCTCCGCGGCACGACGCGCCTGCCCGAGAGCCTGGGTGATTGGCAGGCCGGAGTCATAGGATTCCATTTCTGCCAGGATCTGTTCGCGCGATTCCACGATGTCCGCGATCTTGTGCAACACGCGGGAGCGTTCGCGTGGCAGCATTTTTGGCCATGGACCTTCTTTGAAGGCCTTGGTAGCAGCTGCGACAGCGGCGTCGATGTCTTCTTTTTTACCCGAGGCAGCCTGAATGTATGCCTCGTTGGTGACTGGATTCAGGACATCGAAGGTGTCGCCATCAATGGAATCGACAAACTTGCCGCCAATGTAGTGCTGAATCTTCTCTGGGAGGTGCTGTGGCTGTGAGGTCATGGTGTGTTCCTTCTAGGTTAAGTTGAGATATCGATTAATGGTCGTAAGTCGGTGGTTACGTGCGAGCTTTTCGATGTATTCTCGATCCGCCTTCAGCTCGATCAGCCCTAGGAGCTGATAGTGCTCCTCGACCGAGGCCGGAGCCCGATCAGGGACGAAGGCGAAGGTGGATTCCCGCAGGTAGTTCAGGCGATCCCATTCTGTTGCGATTAGTTCCACCAAGTGCTTGTTAGGGCATCTGGTGTAGAGGGTTTCATGAAACTTCCGGTTGAGTGTGGTGAATTCCGTCGGCTGCAGGTCTGTCAACGAGGCTTCCATTTTTTCGTTGAGTTCCCTAGCTTTTGCCAAGGTGGCACCGTCGAGGTGTTCGGCAGCGAGCGCGGTGGCATGTCCTTCGAGGACCCCGAGGGTATGCATGCAATCTACGTATGCGCTGCGGTCGATCATCGCGACGCGGGCCCCTACGTTGCGTTCGAAATCCACCAGGCCTTCGGCCTCAAGCTGGCGGATCGCTTCCCGCACCGGAACCACACTGATATGTAGTAGATCTGCGATGGCAGCGAGCACCAAGCGGTGCCCCGGGGCGTATTCACCGCTGACGATGTTGCGTCGGACGAGTTCATACGCCATTTGGGTCTTGCTGAGGCCGGACTCCAGGAGTTCTTCAACGTGGCTAGTCATGTGTTCTATTGTTCATCACCCCGGGCACCGGGTAGGGGTTGTCCTGCAGCCAGGCGGTGAATTCTTCTTTCCACTTCCCCACTGGCGGGAATAGCCCGTCCACCGGATTGCCTTCCGCTACTCGTGCAGCAACCCACTCATCTTCGTGTTCTTTCTTCAGCGCGGCGATTGCTACCTCTTCGGCTATCTCACGCGGAATGACAATCACTCCGTCGTCATCGCCAACAATCACGTCGCCGGGGATAACCGTGGCGTTGCCACATCCAATGGCGACATCCATTTCCCAAGGGACATGCTTGCGCCCTAGCACGGCCGGGTGGGCTACCTGACCAAACACCGGCAGCCCGATCTCCTTGACCGCTGCGTAGTCACGGATTCCACCGTCAGTGACTACTCCTGCTGCGCCCAGGTGCTTAGCGCGTAACGCCAACACGTCGCCGAGGGTGCCGGAGCCGGATTCGGAGCGCGCCTCAACTACCAGAACTTCTCCAGGCTTTACGGAATCAAATGCTTGCTTTTGAGCATTAAACCCGCCACCGTACTTCTTAAACAGGTCCTCGCGACCGGGAAGAAAACGCAGCGTCTTTGCTACGCCAACCATCTTGGTCCCCGGGGTCTGTGGGTGTACCCCTTCAATCACGACCTGGTTCAGGCCACGGTTGCGCAGTTGGGCAGATAGCCCGGCGGTTGGTGCGGCCATGAGCATTTCGCGCAGGCGAGCTGGAATCGCATTGGAGTCTTCCGGCAGACCTGCCTCGGCCCGAGAGCCCCACGCTTCTTCGCGTTGCTTGTCGTCAATGTACGGAAGCATGCCGAGTGCTTCATCAAAGCTTTCGGTTCCCGCCACTACCGTGGTAGTCAATTTCCCGGAGGTCGGGGCGCCTGGCGCGTTCGGGGCATCGACCTCGATTTCAACGACGTCACCAGGCTTAATCACCGTGGAACCCGCTGGCGTACCGGTCAAAATAATGTCCCCAGGCTCTAGCGTCATATGCTGCGATAGGTCAGCCACGAACTGCGCCAACGGGAAGATCAAATCCTCCTGGGAAGTACCGCCTTCTTGGGCCAATTCGCCATTCACCCAAGTGCGAATGCGGAGCTCTTCCGGGGTGACGGTACGGGCGTCGATAAGCTGCGGCCCAAGCGGAGTGTAGCCGTCACGGCTCTTCGAGCGAGTGTTGGAGCCTTTGTCCTGTGCGCGGTAGTCGTAAATGCCGAGGTCGTTCGAGGCGGTGACGTGGGAAACGTACGACCACGCATCAGCGAGCGGCACCCGTCGCGCTTGCTTACCGACGACCAGTGCAATTTCACCCTCGAATGCCATGAGTTCACACCCGGCGGGGAGCACTGCTTCACCACCTGAAGCCGCGAGCGAACTGGTCGCCTTCATGAAGTACGAGGGCTGCTTAGGGCGACGGCCACGTTGCGCCGCTCTGGACTCAAAAGCCACATGTACGGCAATGATTTTTCCCGGTTTGCTCGGAAGTTGGGGGGTAGGGGACATAACCTCTCCTGAACATTGCTTCTTGACTCGTTGCCAAGATCGTATATGATTCCCTGTAGTTGCGCAAGTAACCTACATCACGTCAATCACCGGCTGAGTTGCAGATCACCCAATTACCGCTCGGCAAAACCGCATTGAAAGATCCAACATGACAGACCAAACCACAGCGCACCCCACGACATCTACAGCTACTGAGGCAGCGTCCTCCCCCAGCGAGCAGCGACGCGTAGCTGCTGCTACCGTTGTCGGCACCGCCATCGAGTGGTACGACTTCTTCCTGTACGCTGCCGCCGCCGGCCTAGTGTTTAAGCAGCTCATGTTCAGTCCCATGGGCCCGGCCGCCGCGACCATTGTCTCCTTCCTCACGGTCGGACTCAGCTTCCTGTTCCGACCACTGGGAGCCTTCCTTGCAGGCCATTTCGGTGACAAAATCGGACGCCGAAAAATCCTCATGATCACGCTCATCATGATGGGCGTCGCCACCACCCTCATCGGCGTACTGCCGACCTACGCAACCATCGGCATTGCCTCCCCGCTCCTCCTCGTCCTCCTTCGCATTATTCAGGGCATTTCCGCAGGTGGTGAATGGGGTGGCGCGGTACTGATGGCTGTGGAACATGCCCCCGTGAACAAACGCGGACTGTTCGGCGCCTTCCCGCAGATCGGTGTTCCCATGGGCCTACTGATGGCGTCCGGAATGCTCGCCATCATGGCAAAAGTCGCCCCTGGTGATGCCTTCCTCGACTGGGGTTGGCGCGTCCCCTTCCTGCTGAGCTTTGTGCTCATCCTCATCGGTTTTGTCATTCGCCACGGCGTCGAGGAATCTCCTGTTTTCGCCGAAATTGCAGAACGCGCCGAACATGCAAGCGCGCCGATCCCCAAACTCCTGCGCGAGCACCCGGTTCTGGTGTGCATTGCCGCCCTCATTTTCGCTGGTAACGGCGCCGTTGGCTACATGACCACCGGTGGCTACATTCAGAACTACGCCACTGACCCTAATGGCCCCATTGGTCTGCCGCGCGGAGAGGTGCTGACCGCCGTCACCATCTCAGCTTCAAGCTGGCTACTGTTCACTCTCTTGGCAGGCTGGGTGTCTGACCTTATCGGACGTCGCAACACCTATATTGTTGGCTTCCTCCTGCAGCTCGCTGGCGTAGCCGCGCTATTTCCTATGGTCAACACCGGTTCCATCGCCAACATCACCATTGCGCTTTGCTTCCTCACCATCGGGCTTGGCTTCACCTACGGCCAGCAAGCCGCGCTGTACGCAGAGCTTTTCCCAGCCTCAATTCGCTTCTCCGGCGTTTCTATTTCCTACGCGATTGGCTCGATCGTGGGAGGCGCTTTCGCCCCGACCATCGCAGCTGCCCTCGTTCAGCGCACCGGAACCACCACCTCTGTCACGCTATACCTCGCTGGGATGACAATTCTTGGCCTGTTTGCCGTGTTCTCACTTCGGGAGCGCAAAGGAATCCCGCTGGGTCCAAATCACGAAGCAGAACAAGCACAGAGCCCTATTCGGGGATTTGCGAAGGTATAAGCAGTTTTGTAATCCGCGACACAAAACGCGATTGATGATATACGATTGTGTGCAATAACTGAGAGCTGCAGCACAGCGCGTCGGCAAGCGCGTGCAACGACATGTGACCGAGAAGTTTCATTTAAGGAGTAATTCCATGCATTTCCACCACCACGGGTACGTTTCCGAAGACCCCCGCACGCTCCCCGCTGCTGGCATCGGTCTGAATCGGCCGGCCGAGCTTCCCGACGAAATGGATGTGCTGATTGTCGGCACCGGCCCAGCCGGAATGATCGCAGCGGCGCAGCTCTCCATGTTTCCCAACGTACACACCCGAATCATCGATCGCCGCCCACACCGGTTGGAAATCGGCCAAGCTGACGGTATTCAGGCCCGTAGCGTCGAAACGTTCCAGGCTTTTGGATTTGCAAACGAAATCATCGACGAGGCTTACCGGATTACCGAAATGTGTTTCTGGAAGCCTAACCCAGACAATCCGGCCGAGATTATTCGTACCGCACGCACCCCGGACGATCCGAACAACATCTCTGAGTTCCCGCACCTCATTGTGAATCAGGCGCGCGTGCTCGACCATTTTGCAACGTTTATGAAGCGATCTCCTTCCCGGATGGAGCCTGATTTTGGTTGGGAGTTCCTCGGCCTCGAAATCACCAAAGCGGAGGACTACCCGGTTGTCGTATCGCTGCGTGGTACCGGCCCGAGCAACGAGGGCGTTGAGCGCACCGTCCGAGCCAAATATGTCGTAGGCTGCGATGGCGCGCGTTCTGGTGTTCGCAAGGCAATCGGCAGAACGCTTGCTGGTGACGCCGCCAACCATGCCTGGGGCGTGATGGATGTGCTGGCGGATACCGATTTCCCAGATATCCGTACCAAATGTGCCATTCAGTCATCGCAAGGTTCGATTCTTCACATTCCGCGCGAAGGTGGTCATTTGTTCCGCATGTACGTCGATCTCGGCGTGGTGCCGGAAGGTGACAATGGGGCGATCCGAAAGACCCCAATCGAAGCTGTGATTAAGAAGGCGAACGAAATCATGGCTCCTTACATGGTGGACGTGAAAAACGTTGCCTGGAGCTCAGTGTATGAAGTGGGGCACCGCGTCACGGACCACTTCGACGACTGCTCCGACAAGGGTGGCACGCCGCGAGTCTTCATCACCGGCGATGCGTGCCATACCCACTCGGCAAAAGCAGGTCAGGGAATGAACGTGTCCATGCAGGACGGTTTCAATATTGCCTGGAAGCTGGGCGCAGTCATCTCTGGGCTGTCCCCTGCGTCCTTGCTGAGTACCTACTCCGCAGAGCGCCAGGTGGTCGCGCAAAACCTCATCGACTTCGACAAGGAATGGTCTACGCTCATGGCGAAGCCTGCCGAGGAGTTTGAGGATCCAAAGTTCCTGGAAGAGTTCTACGTTAAGACTGCCGAATTCCCGGCCGGCTTTATGACACAGTACGAGGACTCCCTGATCACTTACGGTGCCAGCGATCAGTCCTTGGCAACCGGATACCCGCTGGGTAAGCGGTTCCGCTCCGCTGAGGTCGCCCGGGTATCCGACGGCAACCCGATCCACCTCGGGCACCAGGCCGTTGCTGATGGTCGCTGGCGAATCTACGTGTTTGGTGACGCCGCGGGCACCACGGTGAACGACTGGGCTGCGTGGTGGGGTTCTGCGGAGTCACCGCAGCGTTTCACTCCGGTCGACGGTGACACGGACGCGCTTTTCGACATCCGTGTGATTTACAACAGTGAGCACCCAGAAATCGATATCCCAAGTGCTCCTGCGGCATTTAAACCCCGCGTAGGCAGCTTCGGAATTGAGTACTGGGAGAAGATCTACGGAATTATTCCGGGTAACAGTATCTTCCCCGAGCGCGGTATTGCAGACACCGGTGCGGTGGTAGTAGTACGTCCAGACCAATATGTTGCGGGAATTTTCGCGCTGGATGATACTGCCACTCTTAATGACTTCCTCACGCCAATTTTCACCACTTAACCTCTAATGCTGCTTAAGGCCCGACGCCCTTGTGGGCTCGGGCCTTAAGCATTCCTGGGATACAAGGCGGATCCTTAGGATCGTGGAAACACCTGACCGTGATTGCAGGTGTGTGGGGTCCCCTCGGTGGGATCCTAAAGCGGAGGTTGTTGAGCAGCTGTGCTCGTTGGTCCGCGACAGTCGTAGCGTCCGCGACGCAGCGGAGGAATGGGGACTGAACCACAATGGGGCTTCTCGCAGGAAGAAAACTATTTCCAAGCCCGGTGCATTATCACCTGGGTTGTTTCGGTCGGGCACACAGCTACCCAGGGTTAAGAGGCAAAATGTGTGCCTGAATTCCACAGTAAAGCCAGGTCAGGGCACGTAAACAGGTGCTGTATATTGTTCCTGCTAGCAGGTGCGGTTACCCAACTCCAGTGATGAAAAAACGACCCGATGCCCCGTCTGCCTGGGACAAAAGCAAAAACAACGGCACTACCAGGTGACACTTGGACCACCAAAACCAAAGATGATCACACACGCGGCGATCTTTTCGGGCCTTCTATGCTTATGCTGTCGGCTCAACCGCAATGACCGATACTGCAGGCTCGTTGGGTATCTCCCGATGGAGCACGCCAATCGGGTAACAGTCCGATCTGCTCTGTTGCGTCAACGGCTATGCCAGTCGACTGTTAACACATCAGTTCCTGGCCGGACACATATTTTGTTGCTTAACCCTGTAAAACCCGGGAAGTATTCCCCGGGTTTCGGTGATTTTTTAGGCTTTACACTTGCTATTTCGCTGTTTTTGGTCCGAGATCCGGGGAATGCTTCCCGGGTTTTAGTAAGAAACTTCAGGGGCCGTGGCCAAAGACCCAGGGGTGAGGTAACAACCGACAACACGCCCACCGGACACACATTTTGTCCTTTAACCCCTGGGCTGTGTCAAGTTTTGTTGACGGTTAGACCCGTTTGTTTTGGTTAGGCTGCAAGGGCCTCGGGGAGTAATTCGGGGCTGGGGGTCAGGAAATCGGCCATCGCCTCAGCGGGAATGAGGCCGGTCGCACTATGGCGGCGCTGTCGGTTGTAATACGTCTCAATCCACGACAGTGTCTCTAGGCGGGCGTGCTGCTTGGAATCGAATTGTTTGCGCTCATGCAGCAGGTGAAGTTTCAGCGTGGAAAAGAAGGATTCCGCCACCGCATTGTCCCAGCACACGCCAACAGAGCCGACAGACAAGCGAACGTCGAGTTCTTCGGCGCAGTCAGCGAACACCTTTGAGGTGTACTGACTGCCTCTATCCGAGTGGAATATCGCATCACCAGCAACGAAGCCTCGATCATGGGCCATGGTCAAGGCATCCACCACAAGCTTCGAGCGCATGGAATCGGCCATCGACCAGCCCACCACCATCCGGGTGCCCAGATCCATGACTGTGGCCAGGTACATCCAGCCTTCACGGGTGCGCAGGTACGTAATATCTCCGCACAAGACCGTGGTGGGCACTGGGGGATAAAACATCCGCCGCAGGTAGTCTTTGCGCAGGTCAGCGTCAGGATCCGCAATGGTGGTGCGTACCTTCTTGCGTCGGTACTTCGTGACTAAATTGTTCTGCGCCATGATGGTGCGCACCGCGTACAACGTGGTGTCAATACCTTCAGCGACCAGGTCAGCAAAAATGGTGCGAGCACCGGCAAACCCTTTGTGCTTGGTCGTGAAAAGCTCTGTGACGCGGGCACTGATGGCAAGCCTGCGCCCCCTGGGAGAAGATGCAGCCACAGGGGTGTGGTGGCGTTTCTTCCAGGCGTAGTAGCCGGCTCTGCTGACGTTAAGGACGCGTGCCATCATGGTGACCGAGTATCTGGGCTTGGTCGTGCCTTCTTTGTCGAAGTGGTAGATGACGCGGAAGAAGTCGTCTTCTACTGCTCCTTGGCAAAGAAGGCGCTGACTTTTTTTAAGAACTCGTTTTCAAGCTCCAGCTCCCGGATTCGTTTGGTCATTTCAGCTGGGTCTTGGGAGTTGGGGTCTGCTTTGCGCAGGTGAGAGCCGCGGCCGGTGCCTTGGGTGCCTTTGGCTTTGGCCACCCACCGGCCCAGAGCTGAGGAGGAGATCCCGTACTCGGCAGCGACTTCCTCGCGTGTCTTGCCCAACACGAGAACCGCATCCACGCACTGCTGTTGAAATTCTTTTGGATAAGCCTTCGGCATAATCACACATCCTTGTCGTTGAGGGTTTCACCGTCAACAAGAATCATGACAGCTCACCCCACACCAAAACACAAAAAGAGGCGTGTGCGGAACACAACCTGTTCCACACACCCCATCTTTTAACTAGATGACGAAAAGCGGTGTGTCTAGGACTTCACATCCTACACACACCGCTTTTCATGTTTGAAGTTTTTAGGCCGGCAGTGACCTACTCTCCCACACCCTCCCAGGTGCAGTACCATCGGCGCAGCAAGGCTTAGCTTCCGGGTTCGGAATGGGACCGGGCGTTTCCCTCACGCTAACAACCACCGACACAACCAACAACACAAACACACACACCGTGTGCTGCGTCAGACACTGCACAATGAACACGAACAACACTTAATTTCCACCCAACGTTTAGCACTACATGTGCACCCAAAGGCAGGTGTTTTCATTATCGGCCAATTAGTACCAGTCACCTCCACACCTTACAGCGCTTCCAGATCTGGCCTATCAACCCCCTAATCTAGAGGGAACCTCAAAAGAAACCTTATCTCAAAACAGGCTTCCCGCTTAGATGCTTTCAGCGGTTATCCCTTCCGTACGTAGCCAACCAGCCATGCACCTGGCGGTACAACTGGCACACCAGAGGTACGTCCGTCCCGGTCCTCTCGTACTAGGGACAGCCTTTCTCAAGTTTCCACGCGCGCGGCGGATAGAGACCGAACTGTCTCACGACGTTCTAAACCCAGCTCGCGTGCCGCTTTAATGGGCGAACAGCCCAACCCTTGGGACCTACTCCAGCCCCAGGATGCGACGAGCCGACATCGAGGTGCCAAACCATCCCGTCGATATGGACTCTTGGGGAAGATCAGCCTGTTATCCCCGGGGTACCTTTTATCCGTTGAGCGACACCACATCCACAAGTAGGTGCCGGATCACTAGTCCCGACTTTCGTCCCTGCTCGACCTGTCAGTCTCACAGTCAAGCTCCCTTGTGCACTTACACTCACCACCTGATTGCCAACCAGGCTGAGGGAACCTTTGGGCGCCTCCGTTACTCTTTAGGAGGCAACCGCCCCAGTTAAACTACCCACCAGGCACTGTCCCTAACCCAGATCATGGGCCGAGGTTCAAGGTATCTACTACGATCAGAGTGGTATTTCAACAACGACTCAACAACACCTAGCGACGCTGCATCACAGTCTCCCACCTATCCTACACAAACCGCACCAAACACCAATACCAAGCTATAGTGAAGGTCCCGGGGTCTTTTCGTCCTGCCGCGCGTAACGAGCATCTTTACTCGTACTGCAATTTCACCGGGCCTGTGGTTGAGACAGCAGGGAAGTCGTTACGCCATTCGTGCAGGTCGGAACTTACCCGACAAGGAATTTCGCTACCTTAGGATGGTTATAGTTACCACCGCCGTTTACTGGGGCTTAAATTCTCCGCTTCGGTATTACTACCTAACAGGTCCTCTTAACCTTCCAGCACCGGGCAGGCGTCAGTCCGTATACATCGACTTCACCGTCTTCGCACGGACCTGTGTTTTTAATAAACAGTCGCTTCCCTCTATTCTCTGCGACCACAACCAGCTCACACCGAAAAGACGATCACCAGCCATGGCCCCCCTTCTCCCGAAGTTACGGGGGCATTTTGCCGAGTTCCTTAACCACAGTTCACCCGAACGCCTTAGTATTCTCTACCTGACTACCTGTGTCGGTTTCGGGTACGGGCCGAATATGCACATCGCTAGAGGCTTTTCTCGACAGCACAGGATCACCAACATCAACCAACAAAGGTCTACGCATCACGCCTCACCCAAAACGTGGTCCCGGATTTACCTAGGCCACAGGCTACACGCTTACACCACAATCCAATAAGTGGCTCGGCTACCTCACTGCGTCACCCCATCACTTAGCTACTACCAGATCAGGCCCCACGCATCACACCAACCACATCCCAAAGGACGCAGACGACGATCAGGGCGGTTAGTATCACTGATTCACCATGGTCGCACACACTCGGGTACGGGAATATCAACCCGTTATCCATCGACTACGCCTGTCGGCCTCGCCTTAGGCCCCGACTCACCCTGGGAAGACGAACTTGACCCAGGAACCCTTAGTCATCCGGCGGATAAGATTCTCACTTATCAATCGTTACTCATGCCTGCATTCTCACTCGCACACACTCCACACCACGGTCACCCGGGCGCTTCCACACGTGCACGACGCTCCCCTACCCAAACAACAAACATTGCTTGCCGCGGCTTCGGTGGTGTACTTGAGCCCCACTACATTGTCGGCGCAGAACCACTCGACCAGTGAGCTATTACGCACTCTTTCAAGGATGGCTGCTTCTAAGCCAACCTCCTGGCTGTCTAAGCGATCCCACATCCTTTTCCACTTAGTACACTCTTAGGGACCTTAACCGGCGATCTGGGCTGTTTCCCTCTCGACTACGAAGCTTATCCCCCGCAGTCTCACTGCTGCGCTAACTTAAACCGGCATTCGGAGTTTGGCTGACGTCGCTAAGATGATAGTCCCGCTAAACCAACCAGTAGCTCTACCTCCAGCAAGCAACACACAACGCTGCACCTAAATGCATTTCGGGGAGAACCAGCTATCACGGAGTTTGATTGGCCTTTCACCCCTACCCACAACTCATCCCCTCAGTTTTCAACCTAAGTGGGTTCGCGCCTCCACAACCTCTTACAGCTGCTTCACACTGGCCATGGGTAGATCACCCCGCTTCGGGTCCAAGACATGCCACTAAACACACTCGTTAGTATTCGCTTTCGCTACGACTACCCCACACGGGTTAACCTCGCGACATGCCGCTGACTCGCAGGCTCATTCTTCAAAAGGCACGCCATCACCTTAAAAAAGGCTCTGACGGATTGTAAGCACACGGTTTCAGGTACTATTTCACTCCCCTCCCGGGGTACTTTTCACCATTCCCTCACGGTACTCATCCGCTATCGGTCAATCCAAGTATTCAGGCTTACCGGGTGGTCCCGGCAGATTCACAGCAGATTCCACGAGCCCGCTGCTACTCGGGAAACAAACACGCACGCAGCATGCATTTTCAGGTACCGGGCTATCACCGTCTACGGCAGGCATTTCCACACCACTTCCCCTAACACACACAAACACACGACCAACACGGCAGTATTGGAAAAAGTTCATCCCCACAACCCCACACACGCAACCCCTGCCGAGTATCACACGCATGCAGTTTAGCCAAAAATCCACGTTCGCTCGCCGCTACTAGCAGAATCACTCTTGTTTTCTTCTCCTACGGGTACTGAGATGTTTCACTTCCCCGCGTAACCCCCAAACCCACTATGAATTCATGGGCAGGTAACTACACATCACTGTAGCCAGGTTTCCCCATTCGGACACCCTCGGATCAACGCTCTATTGGCAACTCCCCGAGGCTTATCGCAGCCTTACACGTCCTTCATCGGCTTGGATTGCCAAGGCATCCACCGTGCGCCCTTAAGTAACAAAAACACCATAAACAAGGCACACAATACTAAAACACTAAACAAAAAATAAAGATGAAAAAAATTGCTCGCGTCCACTATACAGTTCTCACACAACACACCCAACCCACCAGCCACCACCACAACAGTGGCAGCACACCAGGCCAGAAAAAGGAACAACACATGCTGCCCCAGACACCCAACAGCGCACCAAACACCCAACACTAATTATCTGTTTTTCGATCATGCCGACCACCACCATATCGATGGCTAGCTGGCGTCCACCCGATAAATAAAACCAACAGCCACACACACGGCGACTCAGCTGGCACAAACACGCAACTGCGTGTCACAAAAATAAGCTCCTTAGAAAGGAGGTGATCCAGCCGCACCTTCCGGTACGGCTACCTTGTTACGACTTCGTCCCAATCACCGATCCCACCTTCGACAGCTCCCCCCACAAAGGTTGGGCCACTGGCTTCGGGTGTTACCGACTTTCATGACGTGACGGGCGGTGTGTACAAGGCCCGGGAACGTATTCACCGCAGCGTTGCTGATCTGCGATTACTAGCGACTCCGACTTCATGGGGTCGAGTTGCAGACCCCAATCCGAACTGAGGCCGGCTTTCAGCGATTAGCTCACCCTCACAGGCTCGCGACGCGTTGTACCGACCATTGTAGCATGTGTGAAGCCCTGGACATAAGGGGCATGATGATTTGACGTCATCCCCACCTTCCTCCGAGTTAACCCCGGCAGTCTCTCATGAGTCCCCAACCGAATTGCTGGCAACATAAGACAAGGGTTGCGCTCGTTGCGGGACTTAACCCAACATCTCACGACACGAGCTGACGACAACCATGCACCACCTGTATACAAGCCACAAGGGAAAGACCATCTCTGGCCCGGTCCTGTATATGTCAAGCCCAGGTAAGGTTCTTCGCGTTGCATCGAATTAATCCACATGCTCCGCCGCTTGTGCGGGCCCCCGTCAATTCCTTTGAGTTTTAGCCTTGCGGCCGTACTCCCCAGGCGGGGCGCTTAATGCGTTAGCTACGGCACAGAAGTCGTGGAAGACCCCTACACCTAGCGCCCACCGTTTACAGCATGGACTACCAGGGTATCTAATCCTGTTCGCTACCCATGCTTTCGCTCCTCAGCGTCAGTTACTGCCCAGAGACCTGCCTTCGCCATCGGTGTTCCTCCTGATATCTGCGCATTTCACCGCTACACCAGGAATTCCAGTCTCCCCTACAGCACTCAAGTTATGCCCGTATCGCCTGCAGCTCCGAAGTTAAGCCCCGGTATTTCACAGACGACGCGACAAACCACCTACGAGCTCTTTACGCCCAGTAATTCCGGACAACGCTCGCACCCTACGTATTACCGCGGCTGCTGGCACGTAGTTAGCCGGTGCTTCTTATCTAGGTACCGTCACTTACGCTTCGTCCCTAGCGAAAGAGGTTTACAACCCGAAGGCCGTCATCCCCCACGCGGCGTCGCTGCATCAGGCTTGCGCCCATTGTGCAATATTCCCCACTGCTGCCTCCCGTAGGAGTCTGGGCCGTGTCTCAGTCCCAATGTGGCCGATCGACCTCTCAGTCCGGCTACCCGTCGACGCCTTGGTAGGCCATTACCCCACCAACAAGCTGATAGGCCGCGGGCTCATCCCACACCGCAAAAGCTTTCCACTCTCCACACTAAAGAAGAGTCATATTCGGTATTAGACCCAGTTTCCCAGGCTTATCCCAAAGTGCAGGGCAGATCACCCACGTGTTACTCACCCGTTCGCCACTCGAGTACCCTGCAAGCAGGGCCTTTCCGTTCGACTTGCATGTGTTAAGCACGCCGCCAGCGTTCGTCCTGAGCCAGGATCAAACTCTCCATAAAAACCATTCGATAATCAGCCATATGAAAAGCCAAAAACCTAGCAAAACAAACAACCAGCACAAACATAATGATGATTGTCCAAAAAACAGTTCCTGGTACATCCGACGAGGAAGACACCAAAAACCACAAAAAATTGAGTATTAAAGCGCTTACACAGACCACTCCTGGCCTGCCGGCACCAACACACAACCAAAAAACAAAAAATAAAAGTACTTGGCACACTATTGAGTTCTCAAACAACACACGCACAACCAACCCACACCAGCAAAACCAGCGAAAGAAAGAAGGCTTGTCCATCAGCGACTCGTTTTCCTACCGCCACACACACTCAAGCGGGGCGTTGTCGGTCGCGCTGACTCACATAAAGTTACACACACCCAACCAACAATACAAACCCGCAGGTAAAACAGGGTTTTTAGAGGTTTATCTTTTGTCCTTGCCCCATCATCTCTCGTAGGCCTGAGGATCCGAAGTATCCACTGCGCGCTCTTTTTGGCAGGTACCCAACCAAAGCAATTAGCCACGCGAGCGCTACCACGACGGTCACGGCGATGGTGGGGCGTTGTTCTTCTCCATAGAGACCAAAGACTATGGATAGACCAAATAGCGCGATGAAGAGCAACAGCGGCGTCGCCACACCAATTTTTCGGTATGCGGCAAGCAGAATCGCCATGTGCAAGTAAAGACTGAGCGCAAACAAGGGCAGGAAATGCCACCATTCATAGGACGCGCTCCGAACCAGCCCTACGATCACGTTTGCCAGGAACATTGCGGTGACCAAACCTCCGGTGCTGATCGCAACATCTCGGTAGATGTTCGTTGGTGCTCGCCCATAGAGCTTTGATACTGAGGTTTGGTTTTTCAACATCACTGCGCATCCCGTGATTACTGCGGCGCCGTATCCCATACTCGTGGGAATAATCTCGCTTACGGCATCAACTTTCCCTATTCCTGTTATCAGGTACATAGCGATGATGGCCGCCGGGATAATGAGCCAAAAAATCATCGGCCGATAGATGATGTCGTAACGAATGCCCCTTACAGTGTCTGTGTAGAACGTCCATGGCTGTCGCGCTTCGAATGATTTTTCCGGTGCGCGACGCAGCTGCACTCCGATCCCTACGACACTGCCTGCGACTGCACCCCAGAAGCTATTGTTGCCGCTGATGAGCCAGCCTGGGAGCAGTCCGAGAGTGATAATGAGAGCCACAACTCCGGCGTGGGTGAGGCGATTTCGGCGGATCCGGTTCTGCGAGAGCCCGTACAACCTTGCCCTTCCGGGGTCTACACTTATGAACCCGACGATCAATGCGGAACCGAGGAATACTGCCACTTCAATGAATGCGCCGTTGACGATGTTCAACAGCGGCAGATAACAGATGAAGAATACGTACCACAGCAGCACTTTCGGATCGATGTAGAGCTGCACTATTGAGGTCCATTTCATCGTTGCGCCTCCTGGAGGGCCAGTACTGCAGTTTCCAAATCTACTGGGCTTGTGCGCACGTGAGCGCCGTTCGGCAGCTCGGTCCCGCCACGCGCATCGACGATAAGTTTGGTTACTCCCCCGACGGTTTCCTTCACGAGCACCCGCTGATCCCAGTGGCCAAGAACTTCAGCAGGTCCTGCGACCGAGAAAATTTCACTTGTTAGCGTTCCTACATCGGAGGACAGATGCACATGCCCGTCTCGGATGAGGTGCACCGCATCAAGAACGCGCGCACTTTCGTTGATGTGGTGGGTAGAGAGCAGGATCGTGCGCGGGTGTTTTTCCTGTTCTTCCAGGAGGATGCGGTAGAGCAATTCGCGCCGCTGCGCGTCGATGCCGAGGTAGGGTTCGTCGAGAAGCGTGAAGGGGCAGCCGGCCGCGAGCGCAAATACCACAGCGACGGCGGATTTTTGGCCGAGCGAGAGCTTTCCGTAGGCTTTGTCGGCGGGGACGTCGAAGCGTTGGAGCAGCTCGTATGCCCGGTCGAGGTCGAAGGTGTGCCAGCGCTTGGCCCCGAGACCGAAGATCTTTTTCGCTTTCCAGTTCATCGGGAACGCCATGTCCGCGCCGGAGAAGACGATGCCATCCATCGCCCGCTCGTTGTCGAAGGGATCCGCGCCGAAGACTGATAGCTCGCCATCGTGGGGCAGTTGGGCAGCCAGTACACGCATCAAGGTGGTCTTTCCGGAGCCGTTGGGGCCGATGAGTCCGTGAATCATGGTCGGCGCCAGCTCAAGAGATAGATCTTGTAGCACTGGCTCTTTGTATTTCGCGGTGAGGTTACGGGCGGTAATCATGGTTACTCCTTGTATAGGCCACGGCTTTCGGCTACCTGGTCGATGAGTTCGTGCAGGTGGCTGCGGGCGACGCCAAGTTTGACGGCTTCGTCGATGAGGGGAGCAAGGTAGTCGGCAGCGAAGGCTTCACGACGCCGGTTCACAATCAACACGGGTGCTTCGGCGGTGACGAACATGCCGATTCCCCTTCGTTTTTCCAAAACCCCACTGTCTACGAGTAGGGCCAGACCTTTCCGGGCGGTAGCCGGATTGATCCGATGGAAGGCTGCAAGCTCATTCGTTGACGGCGCTTGCTGCCCGACCCTAAGTGATCCCTCAACGATCGAATCTTCAATAAGGTCAGCTATCTGCCGGAACAGTGGCACCGTTGACTCGTCCATACCGCCCCCAGTTACTTGGTTGGTTACTTGCGTAGCCAACCATAACACCGCACCACGACGTTGACAATGGGTACTAAAAAATTTTTGCTCTTAAACCCGCAGGACACCGTCAACTTGTGGGAATTTTTCGACGTAGGCACCCGTTATAAGGCATGCTGGTTATACACAACTTAGTTACAACAAATGAACGGAAATTAGGAGCCATGCTTGAACGAACACTTGTCTATGTGGACACGTCTTACCTGCTTGCAAGCTTTTACAACTCTTGGGAAACTGGGGCACGAGCCCAATTAGAAATTGACCTTCCGGAAGTAGTTGCCGTCCTCGGCAACATGATCGAAAACCAAATTAAGCAGCCAATTCACCGCCAGTTCTGGTACGACGGTATCCCCGACACCGGCCCGCACCGCTATCAGCGGGCACTACGCACGTGCGATGGCGTGCAACTGCGCGCTGGGCAGCTGATCGAGTGGGGCGAGCGTCGCACGCAAAAGGCCGTGGATACGCGACTCGTTGCCGATCTCGTGCTCGCTGGGGTGCGCGGAACTTGCTCTGACATCGTGCTGGTTTCTGGCGATGCCGACATGATTCCCGGCGTCCAGGAAGCCGTCAACGCCGGCGTGCGCGTGCATCTGTACGGCTTCGGCTGGGATTCCATGTCCTCGGCGCTGCGCCACGCCTGCGATTCCACCACCATTTTGGACCCTCGGGAAGACTTCTCCGAGTGCATGCAGCTGCAGGTTCTCGAGGGCCCACTGCCTCCGGTGGTGCGCACAAAACCGATCGGCGATGCGGAACCGATCGACGAGGACGGCACGACGAGTTTCGACGACGCCGAACCTCATTTCCCAGCGCGACCGGGGGAACCGGCCGTCGAAAAGCCCGGCGAAACAGAGGCAGACTGCCTCACCGAAGGCGAACGCAACCAGCTTGCCGACGCCAAGCCCGTCGCTCCCTCGCCGGCACTCCTCGCCCAGCAGGCCGCGAAAGCCCAGGCCGAACCCGAGTCTGATGACGAGGAGGAGACGGCGACCCGCCCAGCTCCTAACCCATCCATGATGGCGCCCCGCCGGAAGCTGCGCTCCCGCTACGTACCACTCCCCAATGAGGTGTGGGCGTCGGCAGGATTCCAAACCCCGTTTGACGTGGGACAACAGTACGCTTCCTGGTGGTATGACAACGCTGCCTCCCCAGAGCAGCGCGACTCCGCGCACCTGTTCTCCGGTGGCGGACTCCCACCCGAAATCGACCGGCCGCTGCTGCAGTTCGCCTGCGAAACGCTGCACGAATACACGCTGACTGAGTCACAGCGCGTCAATCTGCGCGACGGTTTCCACTCCGGAATCCGCGGCGTGCTCATCAACTTGAACCGGCGCGATTCCTAACCAAAAATGCTCCCCCAAGGGGAGCATTTTTCGTTACTGCTCTTCTGCGGGCTCCGCATCCTCGCCGGGAGCATCGGCCGGAGACTCACCCGCAGTGAGCTCCTGGTTTTCGGCGTTCATCGCCGCCCGGATCTCTTCCAGGCGCGCGTTCGCCTTCAGGTCCACCCCCTCGGACTGGATCTCTGCCATGCGGTCACCGATCGTGGACTCGGTCAGTTCCTGAGCACCCAACGCATTGGCGTAACGACGCTCGATCTTCTCACGCACCTCATCGAGAGTCGGAACGGCGTCATCGTCCTTGCCGAACTGATTGATGGTGTCCATAGACCTAGCCACCTTCTCCTGCATCACAGCCTGATCGGCTTGCGCAGTGAGCTCATCAATCTGAGACATCTGCTCCTTGAGGCGCATCTCAGATTCCTTCTGCTGCTTCTTCGCCTGCTCAGCGGCGGCCGCGCCCTGGGAATGCATCGCCTTCGTCTGCTCCAGCTGCTGCTCCACAGCCACCAGCTGAGATGCGAAGATCTCGGCAGTGTTCGTAAACTCGGCAGCTTTCGCGTCATCTCCATCCGCGCTGGCCTTATCAGCCGCCATAATTGCCTGGCGGGCCTTATCCTGCAGGCTGGCTTGCTCCTTCACCAGCCGATCCAGGCGCATCTCCAGTTGCCGCTGGTTACCAATCACCGCAGCGGCCTGCTCAGTAACCTTCCGGTGCTGCTCCTTCGCAGCGTCAACCGCCTGCTGGATCTGCACCTTCGGGTCAGCATTCTCATCAATCTTCGCGTCAAGCGACGCAGTCAGATACTTCCAACCCTTGCTGAATGGATTCGTCATAAGAGTCAACTTCCTTCACTAATTTCAAATCGGTTTCCCCTCAGTGTAGGGCGAATCCAGCACAAATTCAGGGCAAATGAATATCTATCAACGTTCTGTTACCTTCGGCAGACATCGTTTAGCGCAGTGTTGAAGTTACGCGGGGGAAGAAAAATCGAGCGTACGGATGGGACGATCCAGGCTTTGAAAATCCCATCGGTACGCTAAATCTCGCGCGGAACCCTACTCCTGCTCTGCTACCTGTCGGCGCACGTCATCCATATCCAGTCCCTTGATCTGGGTGATGAGGTCTTCGAGGGCTGGGGCTGGGAGGACGCCAGCCTGGCGGAATACCATGATGCCGTCGCGGAATGCCATCAGGGTTGGGATGGACTGAATCTGCAGCGCGGCGGAGAGCTGCTGGTTGGCGTCGGTGTCTACCTTGGCGAAAACGGCGTCGGTGTGGTTATCGGAGACCTTTTCAAATACCGGGGCGAACTGACGGCATGGACCGCACCAGGATGCCCAGAAATCGACGAGGACGATCCCGCCGTCCATGATGGTTTTTTCAAAGTCAGCTTCGGTGATGTTTACGGTTGCCATGGTTTCTCCTTGATGTTTCGAGTTTTTATTAACTCGTACAACCTTACCTATCTGTCACTTATTCCCGCGGACCTTGTTGTGACCAGCCACACGTTTACTACTTTTGGGATTGACTGGTAGATAATAATTCGTAGAAGAATATGAGTATTATCCTGCCAGTTCGAAAGGGCTTGATTTTCAGTGACTAAGAATTACCAGATCGAGGGCATGACCTGCGAGCACTGCGTGAAGGCTGTTGAGGCCGAGGTGAACGAGGTTCCTGGCACCCAGGGCGTGGACATCGATCTTGCGAGTGGTCTCATGGCCGTTCATGGTGAGGATTTTTCTGACGACGCCATCATTGAAGCCGTCATTGAGGCTGGCTACAAGGTGGTTGAGCGCTAGTTGCCGCAGGGCCCTGTGGGGCCCTTTTTCTCTCCCACCCATATACCCCCTAGGGGTATGATGGCTGCCATCTCGATCAAGGAGGCCCCATGACCGTGCAGCATGTTGACTTAGGCGTGACCGGAATGACATGCACGTCGTGTTCGTCGCGCGTCGAGCGGAAGCTGAACAAAGTCGATGGTGTTGAGGCTACTGTCAATTTCGCCACGGAGACCGCCTCGGTATCGTTCGACCCCACCAAGGTGGACGTGCCACAGCTCATCGCCGTGATCGAAAAGACCGGCTATGGGGCGTCCGAGGTGCAGGATGATGAGCCGGAACCGGCGGGTGACTTATCGCGTCGGTTAGCGTTTGCGTGTGTGTTTGCCGTACCCGTCATGGTGCTGTCAATGCTTCCTGCCTGGCAGTTTCCCTACTGGCAGTGGGTGGTGTTGGCGCTTGCCACGCCGGTGTACCTGTGGAGCGGGTGGCCGTTTCACCGTGCGGCTGTGATCAATCTGCGCCACGGCGCGTTCACCATGGATACGCTCATTTCGCTGGGCACCACCGCGGCATTCGCCTGGTCACTGATAGCCCTGGTGTTTGGTGACGCCGGCCGTCCTGGCATGACCATGCACATGAGTGTCACGGCGCATTCCTCGCACGGGATTTACCTCGAGACCGCGTCGATGGTGATCGTATTTCTCCTGCTCGGCCGGTGGTTTGAGGAGCGGGCGAAGGGGCGCAGCTCCGCCGCACTCAAGGCGCTGCTGGACCTTGGCGCGAAGGACGTCGCCGTGCTTATCGACGGCGCAGAGCGTCGCATCCCCATCGCCCAGCTACGTCCTGGCCAGCAGTTTTCCGTGCGCCCCGGGGAGAAAATCGCTACCGATGGCGTTGTGGTCTCTGGCTCCTCGGCGGTGGACGAGTCGATGCTCACAGGCGAGTCGGTACCGGTGGAGATTGCTCCCGGCAGCCAGGTAACCGGCGCAACCATGAACCTTTCCGGGCACGTGGTGGTGGAAGCCACCCGCGTCGGCCCTGATACTACCCTGGCGGCAATGGGCCGGTTGGTCAGCGATGCCCAGGCCAAGAAGGCGCCGATCCAGCGGACCGTGGATAAGGTGTCACAGGTGTTTGTGCCGGTGGTCATCATCGCGTCCCTGGTCACGCTGGCCCTCCATCTGCTACTCGGATCCACCACCACCGATTCCTTCGGCGCCGCAGTCGCGGTGCTCATTATCGCCTGCCCGTGTGCGTTGGGCCTGGCCACCCCGACCGCGCTGCTTGTGGGAACAGGACGCGGCGCGCAGCTGGGGCTGCTAATTAAGGGACCCGAGGTACTTGAGGCGACGCGCCGCGTTGACGCGATCGTCTTTGACAAGACCGGCACCCTCACCACCGGTCACATGCAGGTAACTCAGGTACACGGCCCGAAGAATACGCTTGCGCTCGCTGCGGCTGTGGAACATGGCTCCCAGCACCCCATTGCGCTTGCGATTGTGGCGGCAGCCTCAAACTTTCCTGAAGCTAAGGATTTCCAATCCGAGCCAGGCCAGGGTGTCTCTGCTGTGGTGGCAGGCCAGCGGGTCAGAGTGGGGCGCCCCGAATCCGGCGGGGAGCACGTCGAGGCGGCTCGCGCGCAGGGCGCTACTCCCGTCGCGGTGTACGTCAACGACACCTGCTACGGCATTATCGTGGTCACCGATACTCCGAAACCCGCAGCTCGCGAGGCGATCGCTCAGGTGAAGGAGTTGGGAATCCAACCATGGTTACTCACCGGCGACAACGAGGGCGCGGCACGGGACGTCGCGAAGCAGCTTGGCATCGACCACGTCGTCGCCGATGTTTTGCCTGCCGAGAAGGTGGCGCACGTTGCCCAGCTGCAACAGCAGGGCCGACGCGTGGCTATGGTGGGCGACGGCATTAACGACGCCGCAGCCCTAGCGCAAGCCGACCTAGGCCTGGCAATGGGCGCCGGCACTGACGTCGCGATCGAAGCTAGCGACATCACGATCATGAATGACGACCCTCGCTCAGCAGTCGATGCGATACGGCTGTCGCGGTCAACATTGCGAATCATCCACGGCAACCTGTTTTGGGCCTTTGCCTACAACGTGCTGCTCATCCCGGTGGCCGCCATCGGCTTGCTCAACCCCATGTTCGCTGGCGCAGCGATGGCGCTCAGCTCAGTGTTCGTGGTGAGTAACTCGCTGCGCCTGAGAAAATTCCGGAGCACTTTCCGGTAAACCACCTTCCCACCTCTGCTAATTAAGTAATGTGTCTCACAGACATTAGTTAGGGAGGTCACATGCAGTGGTTTCGAGTCGCCCTGGGCATGTTCATCATTGCCTTCGGCGCAAACAGCTTCGCCCCGATGCTGTTGACCTATCGTTACGAGGCTGGGCTCAGCGAAGCAACAGTCACATTCCTGCTCGCCGCCTACATTTTCGGGCTCATTCCCGCGCTCCTCATCGGCGGTCGCCTATCGGACAGGGTCGGACGACGCGCCCTCATGCGCCCCGCGCTGGTCATCTCCGCGGTGTCGTCGCTGATCATCCTCTACGGTGGCCTCGGTCAGGTCTGGGCACTCACGCTCGGCAGGTGGATCTGTGGCATCGCCGTCGGCTTTGTCATGGCCTCCGGGGCAGCCTGGCTCCGCGAGGTGTCCGACGCCCCCGTTGCCGTCAGTGCCCGGCGCGCCACCATCGCCTCCACCGCAGGCTTCGGTGGTGGCCCCATCGTCGCCGGCGTGTTAGCTGAATTTGGCCCCAACCCGCTGATCCTGCCTTGGCTGTTCCACGCCGTCGCCACCGTGCTCCTTGCCCTGGTGGTGTGGCGTCTTCCGGAAGTCCCAGTCTCCGGCACGGTTCAGGGCCGATTCTTCCCCAAGACGGCGCTGAGTTCCCGGTTCTTGTGGAGCGTCGCGGCCTGGGCGCCGTGGGTGTTCGGCTGCGCATCCACCGCGTTCGCGATCCTCGTGTCCCTCACCAGCTCGCACTTTGAGCACAAGTTCGTGTTTGCTGGGGTTGTCGCGGGAATCACCATGCTGGTGGGTGTGGCTGTTCAGCCACTCGTGCCCCGGCTGGGTAGTGGATTCGTGCCGCCCGCCGTCGTCGGCCTCGCTTTCGCTTTCCTTGGGATGATCTTCAGCTACATCATCGCCCGCACAAA
This sequence comes from Corynebacterium hindlerae, assembly GCF_014117265.1. NCBI lineage: Bacteria > Bacillati > Actinomycetota > Actinomycetes > Mycobacteriales > Corynebacteriaceae > Corynebacterium > Corynebacterium hindlerae. The sequence continues at coordinate 1,424,525 of NZ_CP059833.1, forward strand.
CCAGCCACACTGGATCTGGCCAGCGGCCCTCGCACTCGGGTCCGCCTACGGCATCATGATGGTGTCCGGGCTGCGCGAGGCGCAGATGATGGCGCCACCATCGGAGCTGGGCTCCCTCATCGGCATCTTCTATTCGATGACGTACCTCGGGTTCTGTGTTCCTTTCGTGGTGTCCTTCATCGGGCCCGCCTACGGATACGACACCGTCTTTATCATCGGCATGGTCGTCATCGCCGCCTCGGTATGGCCCGTGACGCACGTGATCAAGAAGTACGAGCCGCGATAGGGCGCCTCAACAATCAGCAAAAATCGACAGGGTTCTCAATCTCTCCCAGCCCCTCGATCTCCACTCGAACCACGTCCCCGTCGCGCAGGTAGCGCTTGGGGTCCCGGGCATGGCCGACGCCCTCTGGGGTACCGGTGGCTATGACGTCGCCCGGCTGCAGGGTGTAGATCCGGGAGATGAACTCGATGAGCTGCGCTGGGCTGAAGATGAGGTCCCCGGTGGAGTCCTGCTGCATGACGTCTCCGGAGACGGTGGTGGTCAGCTGCCCACCCGGCTCAAAGGTAGTGTCCAGCCACGGGCCAAAGCCCGCGGTGTGTTCGAAGGACTTTCCTTGGTGCCACTGCTTGGTCTGATTTTGAAAGTCCCGCATGGTGAAGTCATTGATGATGGAGTAACCGGCGATGTAATCGTCAGCGTCCGCTGCCGCGACGTTTCGAGCGGGTGATCCGATGATGACGGCCAGTTCCCCCTCGAAGTCCGCTGCCGTGTTGGCAAAAGCCGGCACCTGCGAGCTGTCATACGCACCGATGAGCGCCTCGGGGAACTTGATGAACAGCGTGGGCACCTCGGGGAAGTCATGCCCCATTTCCCGAATATGCTTAGCGTAATTCAAGCCGACGCAAATGATTTTGCCTGGGCGCGGTATGACGGGGGCGAAATCCTCCCGGGACACGTTCACCACGGGACCGGTGGGCCCGATGTGTTCCCAGCCGGGTTGCGTGAGCAGGGCGGTGACGTCGGGAAGGCCGTCGTAAAGCGTGGCGGTGGTGTCGGACTCCATGCGGGCGGCACAGGTGCCGTCGGTGGTCCGGAGCGTGGCGATGCGCATGTTAACCCCTAGCAAGATCGACGAAACGGGAGTAGTGCAGCTGGTGGGCGACCGGGATCGTATCGATCGGGCCGCCACGGTGCTTAGCCAAGATAATATCGGCCTCGCCGGCGCGTTCGTCGTCTTTATCCTGAGAATCCGGGCGGTACAGCAGCATGACCATGTCGGCATCCTGCTCCAGCGAGCCCGATTCACGCAGGTCAGCAATCTGCGGGCGCTTGTCCGTGCGGGATTCGGGGCCACGGTTCAGCTGGGAAATCGCGATCAATGGGACGTCGAGTTCCTTGGCGAGCAGCTTCAGGGAGCGGGAGAATTCGGACACTTCCTGCTGGCGGGATTCGACGCGCTTGCCGGAGCTCATCAGCTGGAGGTAGTCCACCACGATCATCTGTAGGTCGTGCTTCTGCTTGAGTTTTCGGGCCTTGGAGCGGATTTCCATCATGGTGAGGTTGGCGGAGTCGTCGATGAAGATGGGGGCGTCCTCGATCTGGCCGACCCGGTTCGCGAGCTTCGCCCACTGCTCGTCCGTCATCCTGCCCGAGCGCATGTCGGTGAGCTTGATGTCCGTCTCCGCCGACAGCATACGCATCAAGATCTCGGACTTGGACATTTCCAGCGAGAAGATCACGGAGGTTTTGCCGTGCTTGATAGAACAGGAGCGCATAAAGTCCAGTGCAAGGGTCGACTTACCCACGCCGGGACGGGCCGCGATGATGATCATTTGGCCACCGTGCAGGCCATTGGTGAGGTTATCCAGGTCCACGAAGCCCGTGGGCACACCCTTGGCCAGGCCACCATTTTCGGCAATCTGACTGAGCTCGTCCATAGTGGAATCCAGGATGTCAGCGAGCACTTGGTAGTCTTCGGTGGCCTGGCGTTGCGCGATGGCGAACACTTCCTGTTGGGCCAGGTCAAGCACCGCGTCGATCTCTGCACCTTCGGTTCCCTCGTAGCCCAGCTGGACGACGCGCGTCCCGGCGTCGACAAGGCGGCGCAGGATCGCTTTCTCAGCCACGATTTCGGCGTAGAACCGCGCATTCGCTGCCGTCGGGACGCTGGAGACCAGGTCATAGAGGTAGGGGGCGCCGCCCACGCGCTCGAGGTCATTGCTTCGATCCAGTCGGCCACGCACCATGAGTGCGTCAACTTCGGCGCCTTCGGTGAAGAGCTCCAGGATCGCGCTGTAAATGATCTGGTGGCGCGGGTGGTAGAAGTCCTCCGGGGAGAGGACTTCCACGACGTCTTCGATGGCGGTGACGGACATCAGCATGGCGCCCAACACGCCCTTTTCGGAGTCGGAATCGTGCGGTGGCTGCCGCCCGAACTCGCGACCTTCCGGGATGTCGCGGTCATATTTCCTGTTGCGCCGGTAGGTGTTGTCCTCGGCTGGTTCCGGGGGGAGCGGAACGGACGAATCGTCAAAGTGTGGTGTGGTCAATTGCCTCTCCCCTATCCGGTTTTTGTTAGCGTTTCCAGTCTCCCAGACTGCCTTCCAGACCGCCAACGACGGCCTCTATTATGGGCCATTTTTCCTCCTCAGGACACCCGCGTTGCACCCACGTCCGTGTGGCTGCCTGCAGTATTCCGTGGAAGGCTGCTACCGCATAGAAGTCACGGGCGCTGTCATTGGGGCGCACGATGTCCCGCAGGGTCTGCGCGAATCCGTGTTCATCGAGGCGTCGGACTTCGCTGGCGCGGGCGTCGTCGTGCCCAAACAGCACGTGTTGGGTTTCGTGGGGACGCTGCAGCTTAACGACGTAATCCAGTTGCGCTTCTACCAGTGCCACGACCCGGTCTCTGGTGGATGCTTTTCCGGTGACTGCGTGGCGTTGCAACTCCCTGAGCTGCTGGAAGTGCTGCTCCAGCACTGCGGCGAAGAGTCCGGATTTTGAGTCGAAGTACTTGTGCACCAACGCCACGGACACTCCGGCGGTTTCTGCCACGGCGGCGACCGATACGTTTTGGTAAGAGTGCGTGGCGAAGGCCGACCGCGCGGTGTCCAGGATGAGAGCCTTGCGCTGCGCTGGGTTCATTCGGGTTCGCTGGGACATGTTGACAGCATAGCGCGAGTTAGTGCAAGATACTCACTAACGTAAGTGAGTTGCATATACTAAGGAAGTTTTTACATGTCACACTGGTCAGAACACACAATTTGGTGGCACGCTTACCCGTTGGGGTTCACCGGCGCGCCCGTGCGCCCCACGCCAGAGGAACGCGCTCTCACGCATCGGCTTGATTACCTCACCGACGCCCTCGACCACCTCATTACCCTCGGCTGCAACGGCCTCGCACTCGGCCCCATTTTCACTTCCCACACGCACGGCTACGACACGACCAACTACTTCGACATTGATCCGCGCCTGGGAACCATGGCGGATTTCCAGAAACTAGTAAGCGCCTGCAAGCAGCGGGGAATCCGGATCATGCTGGACGGCGTTTTCAATCACGTGGGCGCGGGCTCGCATTACGAGCACCTCGTCCGGCCCGACACGGTTTTCGAAGGCCACGCCGACCTACACACCCTGGACCACTCGCGCGAGGAGACGTCCGACCTGGTGGCTGAGGTGATGAATTTTTGGCTCGACCATGGCATTGACGCCTGGCGTCTCGACGCCGCCTATTCCGTGCCACTCGAGTTCTGGCGGGCGACCCTACCCAAAGTGTACGAGAAGCACCCCGACGCCTGGATCATGGGTGAAGTCATCCACGGCGACTACGCCGCTTTCGCTGACGCCATGAATTCGGTGACCCAGTACGAACTGTGGAAGGCTATCTGGTCCTCCCTCAAGGACAACAATCTCTTCGAGCTCGACTGGAACCTGCAACGCCACAACACGTTCCTGGATTCCTTCACGCCGTACACATTCATCGGGAACCATGACGTCACCCGCATCGCCACCCAGGTGGGTCTTCCCAAAGCAGCGCTAGCCCTCACCATCCTCATGACGGTTGGGGGCGTGCCTTCGATCTACTATGGCGACGAGTTCGGCTACGAAGGACTGAAGGAGGAGCGCCTCGGCGGGGACGACGCGGTGCGCCCCATGTTCCATTTGGGCGATTCCCCTATGTTGGCCCTCCACCAGGAGCTCATTGCTTTCCGACGCCGCCACCCATGGCTCACCACTGCCCGCACCACATCCACGTCACTGGAAAACACCCGCATGAGCTACCGCAGTACCGGCCCAAACGGGGAATATGTGGACGCCACTATTGAGCTTGAACCTGAGCCCGTCGCCCACATCGTCAGCCCCAATGAGCCCACAATTACCATTCAACTCACATAGTTATCCACAACTATGTGTGGACAACCATGTGGAGTAGTAGCATCGTTGCAGGTGAGAGGTTTATTACCCGTTATTCACAGCTGTTTGCTGACATTTTAGCTGGTCAGAGCATGTTTTTACTTTGGCATTTTTCATGACCAGGGGATTTGACAAAACGTCTTTTTGCGTTCCTTCTCGCCTCCGCCGCTCTCACCTTGACGATGGTTATCCACAGGATGTTGTGGATAACTTATAGTTGATAGCGATTTGTCCTGCGCAACGAATCCCTGTCCAAGAACCCGAGAAAACAGGTTAAGTCGCAAAATCTACGTCGAGATTCCGTGGCGAGGCCAGGGCAGGACTGGTACATCGAGGGTTTCCTTCACAGGTGAGCGCTATCTAACACAGTTGGTGGAGAACGGTTGGTAGAGAGTTCGAGTAGAAATTAACCTCTACCCCCTGTGTGACGCGACTTCCTCTCGAACTCTCTACCAACCGTTCTCTACCAACCGCCTACACCGGTGTAGTGCCGCTTCAACCGCCAATTTCGCTACATAACCCCGACATAACCCACGACTTCACCCGAGAAAACACTAACCGGGCCCCACCTCGATACAAGGTGAAACCCGGTTAGTGCGCTGTTGTCGTTGGGCTATGGAATTAGCCGCCGTTGCATGTGCCTAAGGGCTTAGGCTGCAACGACCTTAAAGTTGATCTTGCCGTTAATATCGTCGTGCAGCTTGACCAGTACCTGGTAGGAACCCAGAGCCTTGATGTGGCCCTTTGGCAGGTCAATGTTGTGCTTCACGAGAGATGGGCCGCCGGCAGCCTTAACTGCATCGACGATGTCCTGCGTGGTGACAGAACCGAAGAGCTTGCCGGAATCGGCGGTGCGAACCTTAACCTCGACACCTTCCAGGTTGTCGAGCTGGGTGCGAACCTCGCGAGCGTGGTCGATGTCGCGAATTGCGCGTTCCTGCTGGGCACGCTTGATGCCCTCAACCTGCTTCTCAGCGCCGCGGGTGGCAACGATTGCCAGGCCGCGTGGCAGCAGGTAGTTACGTCCGTAGCCGTCCTTGACCTCTACGATGTCGCCTGCGACACCGAGCTTGTCAACGTCGGCGGTGAGGATCAGCTTCATGATCCCTGCCTTTCAAAGTTTCTAAAGTGAAATTCAGCAATTATCTGGAGTGTGAGCCGCGTTTAGAACGGTGGCTCGTCGTCTGCTCCACCGAATCCACCACCGGCAGGAGGTGCGCTGTTCCATGGATCATTGTCCGGAACCTGCTGGGAGTTTTGGTTTCCACCAAAACCGCCCTGCTGCTGGCCGCCGCCAAAGCCACCTCGCTGTTGCTGCTGTGGCTGTGGTTGTGCGGAACCCTGCTGGTTGTTGTTGAACTGCTGGCCACCGCCGTAGTTGCCGCCACCCTGAGAAGGGGTGCGGGTAACTTGTGCGGTTGCGTACTTGAGGGATGGGCCGACTTCGTCCACTTCGATTTCGAAAATGGTACGCTTCTCACCCTCGCGGGTCTCGTAAGAACGCTGCTTGAGGCGTCCTTGGACGATGACTCGCATACCCTTCTTCAACGACTCGGCTACGTTTTCAGCAGCCTGGCGCCACACATTGCAGGTGAGGAATAGCGCTTCACCATCTACCCACTGGTTCGAGTTACGGTCGAACGTGCGGGGGGTGGAAGCGATTCGGAAATTCGCCACCGCTGCACCGGATGGGGTGAAACGGAGTTCTGGATCGGCAACGATGTTGCCGACCACGGTGATTACGGTATCTCCGGCCATGTCCTTACCTTTCTGCGTTTTAGTTCAGTGTGAATTCGAGTGTAGGCGAGCGCTGATTAAGCGTCTACGCGCAGTACCTTGGTACGCAGAACGTCGTCGCTGAGGTTCAGCAGACGGTCAAGCTCGAGAACGGTTGCGGACTCGCACTTGAGATCGATGACGGCGTAGATGCCCTCATCCTTCTTGTTGATTGGGTAAGCCAAACGGCGCTTACCCCAGATGTTTACCTTTTCCACGGTGCCGTTTTCCTTGCGGACGACTTCGAGGAACTTATCCAGGGACGGGGCTACGGTGCGCTCATCCTGAGATGGATCAAGAATGATCATGAGTTCGTATTGACGCACGGACCTCATCACCTCCTATGGTCTAGTAATTTGAATCGGCCACACCCATCGGTAGGCATGGCAGGAGGGTCGTTGCGTCAGCAACCTATTTAAGGTACACCAGGGCAACTACTGAATCCAAGTCGTTCCCCATCCGATCGCCTGGCTCACCGGGAGGATCGTGAGGAACACAACGGCGCACGCCACCAACGCCCACACCAACTTGAGCGGCTTTTTATACATGAAACATGCAAACGCGCTCATCATGAACAAAAAGCCGATGAAAATCTCCCCGACCATGATGAACATTGCGGTATTAGACATGGGTTTCCTCACGAGTTGTGGTGGCAGTGGACGTCGTTAAGCGCGGCGAAAGGCGAAATGGGCCAGCCAGCGGGTCGCGCCCTTCGTGCACATCTGTGACCTTATCAGCGCGCAGTCCGAGCATCGTCCGAATAATGAGCACGCACATGACGACGACAAATCCATCGCGAACCAACACCGCAGCATTCAGCAGTTCCGCCGGCGCACCCAACTTATCCTCCCCCATCATGTGCCACGTCAGAATCGGCCACAGTATCGCCTCGGACAGCATCCACGACAGCAACAACCGCCACTGCGGCAACGCCAACACCGCGAGTGGTACCAGCCACAAGGAATACTGCGGGCTCCACACCTTGTTACACAGCAAAAACCCGGCGACGATTAGGAAACCCAACTGCGCCACCCGTGGTGTGTGAGGTGCGCGAAGCCCAATCCACAACACCGCCAGGCAGAACAGCCCAAACAGGGCAAAACTCACAAAATTGAGTTGTCCAGGGGTCAGGCTCGGCACACCCATCCGAGTAAGCACCGCGTACACGGTGGTCCACTCTGCGCCTCGCTCCCGATTCAGACGGAAAAACTCGTTCCACGCCTGCGGATACAGCGCCAACACGGGAAGGTTCACCACCAACCACGACATCGCAGCCATCAGCGTCATCTTCACCCATGGGACAAAGTTCCGCCCTCGAAGCGCGAGCACTAGATACGCACCCAAGATGAACAGCGGCCAGAGCTTAAACGCCGTCCCTAGCCCGATCCACACGCCAGCCACGCCAGGACGCGACCGCTTCACCGCCACCAATGCTGCAACGACGCACAGCACCGGAAGGATATCCCAGTTAGAAAACGCATGAACAGCCACGACGGGAGACGCCGCCATCAGGACCGTATCCCACACCCGGTTCCCCGCCAGCTCCGCAACCATTTTCACCGCGATGGTCCAACAGGCCGCCAGCACCAGAGCCGTGACCATGAAATAGACAGTGACCTGAGGTATCGCGTGCCCAGGAAAAGCATCCACCACCCGGTACACCGCATTGCCCACTAGCGCGCAGACCCACTGAAACAGGCCGGTGAGCACCGGGTATTCCATGTAGCGAGTAGTACCGCCTTCAAGCCAGGAGTGCGCGTAGGGGAAGGTTCCATGCGCGTAGTCATACACTCCAAACAACGGGACAATGTCGTTGTAGCACGCTGAGACATACTGACGATTCCCGGACCAGTCCAGCGTCACCCCGGCATCGCCACGCTTGCCCATCAGGCAGTTCGTTTTAGACAAAAACCCAAACGCCAAGAACACCAACGACGTCAGCACAAAAACCCGCAGCGGTGTCCACCACCGCTGGGTCCCCACAGCAGCGTGACGCCCCAGCGGGCCGCCCAGGAACTCAATGAACCCGCGCGCCATCGACTCCGTCGCCGCGGGGCTCACCCGCTGGCTTACCGACTGCTTCGCGTGCTCAGGCACCGTACCCAATGTGTATTCGTCCGGACTCACACCGTGGATACTACCAATGGTTATTCGCTCCTTAGTACATACACAAACTGCCCAGTGCAGGGCACAAGGGCAGTTCGTCGGGAAAAACTACAACAAGCTGTTCAGCAAGTCGTTGAGGCTAGGAGGTGGCGGTGGTCCCTGCGGCCCCGGGGCTGGAGCTGGAGCCACTGGTTCCACGCCAGGAACGTCCGTTTCCTCTGATGCGGATGGATCCTCAGTGGACTCCGTATCCTTCTTGCTTGGCGCGGCCGGTGCCGGCGCTTGGTTGCGGTAGAACTTGTTCGGGTCGGGGATGATCGGGCCTGCCTCTGGGAAGTAGGCAAAGTTCTGGCCCGCGAGCGACTTGTCCATCACGGACTTCCAGATTTGCGTCGGCAAGCCAGCGCCATACATGTTGCCGCCCCACGCGTTGCGCAGTGGCGAATTGTCCACCGTGCCCACCCACACTGCGGTGGCCAGCTGCGGGGTTGCGCCGATCATCCACGCGTCCTTGTTGTAGCCCGTGTCGCCGAGCTGCACCGTACCAGTCTTTGCAGCGGAAGGCCTACCACCAGCGAGGGTACCATTTGACCAGCCCGCGATCGGCCCCATCGCCTTGATCGTGTTATCCGCGGCAACCTTGCTGATGCGACGCTCACCGTTGCCAACCTCATGCTGGTACAGCACCTCACCGTCAGCGGTCTCCACCTTCTCCACGAAGTGTGGCTTGTGCCAAATACCTTCGTTAGCCAAGGTGCTCAGGCCCACTGCCATGTCCAGCGGACGAGTCTGGTACTGGCCAAGAATGACGCCCTCGTACGGGTCCCCACCATTTTCAGACAAGGTCTTGTCAATGCCAGGAACGGAACGCGCCACGCCAAGAGCATGCGCCATATCCGCGGTATCCTTCGGGCCATGCGCCAAGTCCTTCTGCAGTCGGATGAAGGACGTGTTCAGGGACTCCTTCAACGCCTGGCTGATGGTGCAGGTACCGCAGTTACCACCGTCGGAGTTGTTCACCGTGACGTTACCCGTCTTTACCGGGGCAGAACTGTAGTAGGCATTCGGGGAAATACCCTGCTGCATAGCGGCTGCGAAACCGAAAATCTTGAACGTAGAACCAGTTTGCATCGCCGAGTTGGCAAAATCCCAGCCGCTGGCTTCCTCACCACCGTAGTAACCACGCACTGCGCCCGTCTTCGGATCAATGCTGACGGTAGCGGTACGAATTTTCTCGTCCTCGCCCTGCAGCAACGTCTGCACGGAATTCACAGTGTTTTCCTGGACACGCGGATCGATCGTGGTAGTCACGCGGAGGCCGCGGGTCTGGACAACATCCTCCGTGATGCCCAAATCTGCGAGCTCCCACATCACTTGGTTCTTAATCAGACCATTGGTGCCGGTTGCCTCCGTGTACGCACGGTTCTGAGCAGGATCAGTGGTCTCTGGGTACACCAAAGAGTCACGTTCTGCCTGGGACAAAGTGCCGGTGCTGACCATGCCGTCCAGCACGTAGTTCCAACGATCCTCAGCCCCAGCCCGGTTAGTCCACGGATCTAGCTGGCTCGGACGCTGAATGGAAGCCGCTAGCACTGCCGCTTCCGCAGGGCCAAGTTCCGAAAGATCCTTACCAAAGTACGCCTTCGACGCCGCGGCGACACCGTAAGAATTACGACCAAAGTAAATGGTGTTCAGGTAGGCGGCCAGGATCTCGTCCTTCGACCATTCCTTCGTCATCTTCGCGGAATAGATCAGCTCATGGATCTTGCGCTTAATAGAGTGCTCGTTACCCACCACCGTATTCTTGACGTACTGCTGGGTAATGGTCGAGCCACCGCCGGCAGAGGCGTCGCCACGGAGCTGGCCCAGCGCGGCGCGGGCAAAACCGGTCAGGGAGTAACCACGGTTGGTATAAAACTCACGGTCCTCAGCCGCCAGCACAGCATGGATCACTGGCTGTGGAATCTGGTCAATGCCGACGGTGGTGCGGTTACCTTCGGCTGGCACCACACGCGCCAACTCCGACGAGCCGTCCGACGCCAAAATCAGGGAAATCTGCTTGTTAGCAAGCTCCTCTGGTTCTGGAACATCGGCCGCCACGTACATGCTGCCCAAGATGAAGGCCGGAATAGCAATAGCGACGGCGATGATCGCGGCGATCGTGCCCCACAGGCTCTTTTTGCTACGCTTCCGGCGCCGTTTGCCCTTCGTAGTCCGGGTGTTACTGGTCACTGTACTTTTGTCCATTCCTCTATCTATTGAGCGGATCCCTCAGGCTGCAGCTGTTGCGGTCTGCAGCAGATGGTTCCATCGGCAGTCCGGACACACCTCTACAGTGTGTACCGTGAACGGCTTGTGAGTCAGCGCAATCCGTTCGATCTCTGAGAGATCACGTGCAGTACCTGCCATTTTCCCTAAGTGCTCGCCAAATATCCAAAGCACCACGCGAAGATTTTCGCTTTCACACACTGGACACGGCGTTTGTGCAGGTTGGCCGTGGAACTTTGCGGCCGTAACAAGAAGGAAATCTGCGTCACACAACTCTTCTTTCCGCTTTAATCCTGCTCGCCACTGCCTCAGGACCCGCTTCCGGGGAAGCTGATGGCTGACAACTGCACTAAAGACGACCACCGGGACAGTATATTGCGTCTGTCAACACCACTCTAGCGGGCGGTTCTGAATCGATTAACCTCGCTTCTTTATCGATCAAGCCCCTTTCAAGATGCACCAACCACACTAGGTTGGTAGAGGTTACATCCCATTTAGGAAGTGAGAATCTAAGTTGAGCGAATCTAAAGTTCGGGTCGCCATCGTCGGTTGCGGCAACTGCGCAACCTCCCTCGTAGAAGGCGTCCAGTTCTACCGCGACACCCCAGCCTCCGAAACCGTGCCAGGCCTCATGCACGTCCAATTCGGCGACTACCACATCTCCGACGTTGAATTTGTCGCAGCATTCGACGTCGATGCCGACAAGGTAGGCAAGGATCTCTCCACCGCCCTGCGCTCCAGCCAAAACTGCACGATCCAGATCGCCGAGATTCCACACCTCGGCGTCGAAGTGCAGCGTGGCCCAACCCTCGACGGCCTGGGCAAGTACTACCAGGCAACCGTCACCGAGTCCGAGGCAGAAGCCGTCGACGTAGCGCAGGCGCTTCGCGACGCCAAGGTGGACGTAGTCGTGTCCTACCTGCCGGTCGGCTCGGAGCAGGCAGACAAGTTCTACGCGCAAGCCGCTATCGACGCAGGCTGTGCCTTTGTCAACGCACTCCCAGTCTTCATCGCCTCCGACCCGGAGTGGGCTGCCAAGTTTGAGGCTGCTGGCCTGCCAATCGTCGGCGACGACATCAAGTCCCAGGTTGGCGCTACCATCACCCACCGTGTCATGGCCCGTCTGTTCGAGGAGCGCGGCGTGCGCCTAGAGCGCACCATGCAGCTCAACGTGGGTGGCAACATGGACTTCAAGAATATGCTCGAGCGCGAGCGCCTGGAGTCCAAGAAGATCTCCAAGACCCAGGCCGTGACCTCCAATCTGAAATCTTCTCCAATCGCCGGGAAGATCGAAGACCGCAACGTCCACATCGGCCCATCCGACTACGTTGAATGGCTCGACGACCGCAAATGGGCCTACGTCCGTCTGGAGGGCAAGGCCTTCGGCGAGGTGCCACTGAACCTGGAGTACAAGCTGGAGGTGTGGGACTCCCCTAACTCTGCGGGCATCATCATCGACGCCGTCCGCGCCGCCAAGATCGCCCTGGACCGTGGCCTCTCCGGCCCGATCCACCCAGCGTCTTCCTACCTGATGAAGTCCCCTCCTCGTCAGCTCCCTGACGACGAAGCCCGTGCTCAGCTCGAAGACTTCATCAAGGGCTAGCGCTGGTTTGTGGGAATTTCTTTTCATCCCCTAATCTCCGGGAAGCGTTTCCCGGATCTTGGAAGAAATAAGCAGAAATAGCAAATACGAACCATATTTTTGCTCCGAAACCCGGGAAACGCTTCCCGGGTTTTTTACGCTGAGGGGATCCCCAAACCCATGTCTCAGTGACCAGCTACACCCTTTTTGCGACAAAACATTTTCGAATATGGAAACACTAATGTGTTTTGTGGTTCTATTGATCCATGAGCACAGCTGATTCCTACGAAAATTTTTCGCCAGAGGCGGTTTCGGAGCAACTTCGTCCAGCGATGACGAAGCTTTATGTGACTTATTTCCGACGGGCGGCCCAGTCTTCCCTTACTGGACCTCAACTGACTATCCTCACTCATCTTGCTGAGGTTGAGGCGGAGCGGATCAGTGAGATCGCTAAGAAAGAAGGCATCCGGATGCCGACTGCTTCCAATACGTTGCACCAGTTGGAGCAGCGGGAGTTAGTGGAGCGTGTCCGCGACAAGGCTGATCGGCGTGGTGTGTTGGTGCAGATTACTGAGACGGGTCGTCGGGAGTTGGCGAAGGTGGGTGAGGAGCGTACTCGCTATTTCGCGGAGATGCTGGGCACGTTGGATCCTGAGGAGTTGGAGCAGATAGCGAAGATTGTGCCGCTGATTACCAAGATGTCGAATCTGTACACCAACTGATTTACCTCGGTTTCGGTATGGGCTGTTAGACTCCAAGTAGTTAACCTTGTGTTCATAGTTTTTCGGCACAGGGGCGTCCGTTTTCCGCAACTGTAGAACAACTCTAAATGGCGAAAATTTCCCCCCAGAACTCTTCGGAGATCCGGATTCTTGTCGCTGGTAAGCCTCATCACGGCGACAAATCTAAGGGCAATGCTGCACTTGATTATGCGGCGTGGCTGGCCCGGACTTCCCCTATCCGAATTCAGATTGTGTCCACGTTTGTGCGGCCGTGGCCGTCGACAAGCTTTGCCAAACTTGGTGGCAAGTACAAGAAGTGGCATGCCAAGGAGACTGCGGCGTGTGTGTCGTGGGCGCGGAAGAGTTTGTTGGCGGCGGGGATTCCGGAGGAAAGCTGGAGCGATCCGGTCGCGCTGTTTCTTGATGGGACGTCGGAGACGGCGTTGCTGGCGAAGGCCGCCGCGGATTTTGAAGCGACGATTATCCTCATGAATTCGTCTGATGTGACGGTTAAGGGCCGGTTCCTGGCCGGGTCGACCATGGAAACGCTGTTGCATTCGACACCGAAGCTGGTGGGGCTGATGCCTGACAGCACCAAGCTGTCCAAGCGGGGCGTCACTCGGTTGACCTATGGGTTCATCGACGGCGAGCAGAACGACGATGCGCTGCGTGAGACCGCAGAGCGCGCCGAGGCGTGGGGCATTCCGCTGCGCATCGTTGCCTTTGCCCCGGACATTTTGGATGATTCGGTCCTCCTTGATTCCACGAAGCTCCAAACTGAGATTTCGATCCAGTGGCGCGAGCACCTGTTCGCCGTCCTTGACCGGGCAAAGGACCTGGTCGCCGCGGAGTTCCCTGGCGTGACCGTGGAAACTGAGGTGGGTAGTGGTGGCAATTGGGCCGGTGCTATCGATGCCGTGAAATGGAAGAAGGGGGACCTGCTTTGCCTGTCCAGCTCCCCGATGAATCCCCTGGAGCGGGTGTTTGTGGGCTCCGCGACCAGCCACATTCTGCAGTATTCGCCGGTGCCGTCGATTATTAGGCCGGTGCTGCGATGAAAACTGCTGTGGTCACTGGCGCCAGCGGGGGCGTCGGCCTGGAGGTCACCCGCATGCTGCTTAACGACGGCTGGTCAGTCCACGCCCAGTACCGCACCGCACCCGGCCCCTTGGATGCCCACTGGTGGCAGGCGTCATTCCCCGACACCAGCGGCGCACCATCGTTGGATTCTCTGGACGCGCTGATTCATTGCGCAGGCGTGTGTTCATTGGGATCAGTGTCTAATCCTGACATGGCCGAATGGTCCGATACAGTTGCTGTGAACGTCCTGGCCCCCGTGGAGCTGACCGCCCACTACCTGCCACTATTGCGGGCTGCTCGTGGTGATGTGGTGTACCTGAATTCCGGTGCTGGGTTGCGCGCTAATCCGGGGTGGGGCTCCTACGCGGCCTCGAAGTTTGCGGCGCGCGCCTGGTGTGATGCGTTGCGGCTAGAAGAACCCGACATTCGGGTAACTAGCGTTTACCCGGGTAGGATTGACACTCCAATGCAGGAGGCGGTGGTCGCGGCAGAAGGTGGGGAGTACTGTCCTGCAGCGTATCTATCGGCAAGTACTGTTGCGGCAGCTGTGCTGCACGCACTAAACACCCCCGAAGACGGTCACCAGCATGAGGTTATTTTGCGTCCCCGGGGCTAAAGTGAATACCTAGCACATTGTGGGAGGAGCACAAATGACCGAGGACAACGGATACCGCATTGACCCGGAACTCGATCGCGTCCCGGAAGGTAAACGCCATCGCGTCACTGAGCTCGATCTCATGGCAAGCCCGGAGCTACGCCGTTCCCGGGCGCGCCTATCTATCAAGCAGGCAATTTGGTACACCATCTTCGCCTGCGTTGGATCCATCGTGATCGCCCTCATCATCATCGGGTTCTCAAAAGCCCAGGGCGGGCCGATGTGCTTCGAAGGGTCCCGGACTCTGATCTGTTCACGCCGCTACGAAATCCTCTTCCCCACCGTGACCGGCGGGTTTTCCATGCTCACCGTGATCGGCGCGATGGTGATCCTGTACCGGAAGTGGAAGCGCTACGAACTGTGGCAACCGTGGTTCGGCGTGATCTGGTTCCTCATCCCGTGGGCGATGACCATCATGACGGGGTTCGGCACGATGGCCATCGTCGGGCAATAGCCAGCTACTTTAAGCACAGCGGTGTAGCATCCGCTCCCCCACCCGCCATAGGGACGGAGAGGAAAACACATTCGTTCCATCCCGCTGTTCGGATGGCGCTCTTTACCTGGCCCCACTGCTCTGCACTCAGATTGGGCGTGCGCGACAGCACGAAGCCAGAGAGGCGATTCGGGCTACCAACGACTGCGAGGGAGTAGTCCTCAGCTAGCCAAGTCACCCGATAGTTCGCGGGACCATTAGGATCCTGGAATGGAACACCAGGGAAATTGACCCGCAGGGAGGACTCCGACAGTGGCGTTGCTACCCCCTCAATGTCGGAGCGGGAGCCGAGAAGTGTGCCACAAGAGTTATGGACTGCTACGGTGCCGTCGTCAAGCAGGCGGTACTCGGCAGTGGTGTTGTTAGCACATTGCAGGGTGTACGGCTGCGGAATGGCGGCTACCTGGTACCAGGTACCCATGTAGCGCTCCAGGTCGACGGGGCGCCCGAGTTCTGGGAGTTCACCAGGAATGACGGACGACCCTACTGGAACGACCTGGGAGGATCCGCCGGCGAGGCGTCCCCCGTCGAAGATGTCGGCTGCGGCAGCAGTTGGGAGGCTGAGCGCCCCAACGAGTGCACAGGTAGCGAGGCTAGAAAGTAAAGAGCGCATATAGATCCCTTCGGTTGTTAGTGTAACTATTTGATCATATCTGAGTAGATCCCCCTCCACTATAGTTATTTTTATTAGCACGTGTGTTCGATTTCATTTTCCAAGCTGTCTTCCGCATGTTTTACAATTCGAACCATGAACACATTAGAGCGCGCACAGGGGCTGCTAGCTGGCATATTATCCAGCCAGCACGAGCTGCTGCATGCTCTTGGCCAACCGGGATTCAGTGCGGAACAAACCAGGGAATTATTAGCTAGTGTGCGCGAAGTTGACCGACTAGCGGATCTACTAACAACTCGATTGCTGTCAGAGTTGCAGCACTCCCAAGGCTTCGAACCGAACTCGCGCGCGAGCTTCAACAAGCTGATGCACGAAGGCAGGTTTAGCAGAAAGCAGCTTAAGGATCTTTCCCGACTGTCAACTGAATTGTTTGACTCCCCGCCTTCGGTCGGACACACCGACGGTATCCCTGCCCGGTTGCCTCACACCGCAGCAGGCATGGCCAAAGCAGCATTTGGCGCGGAATCTGCCACGGTAATCTCGAAGACACTGGATGCGATCCCCAAGGGCACTCCCCCGGACACTGTTGCGTGGGTAGAGGAAGTCATGGCGAGCATGGCTCACCAGTTGGCCCCAGACGATCTCGTTCGGGCCGGGCAGAAGATCCTGCAAGGGCTCAACGCCGATAGCGAACCCAGCGACGAGGAACGTCAGCACAAGCGCAGCGTGAAGCTCTCCGCCCAGGACAGTGAGCTGATGGGCAAGCTTGCCGGCACCGTCACCCCGGAACTTCACGCTTTGTTATCGCGGTTATTTGCTGACTACGCGGGCCCAGGCGACCTCCTACCGGAGGTCGAGAAGGAAAACGACAGCCGTACCCAGGACCAGCGCAACCACGACGCACTGGTGAAAGCACTGAAATACGCGCTTAGCGGGCCTATGCGCCCGACGCGCGGCTGCTCCACCGTGGTTGCCACAATGACAATTGAGCAGCTGGCGACGGCCGCTGGAGTGGTACCGACGGACGTCGGCACGCTGCTGTCCGTGCAGGATTTGATCCGCCTCGGCGCGGACAAAAACGCTTTCCTGGCGATCTTGGATCCAGACACCGGCAACCTAATCGAGCTGGGTAAAACCAGCCGGGCCGCTAATCTTTACGCCTACCTCGGCCTAGTGGCCTCCCAAGGCGGCGATATGACGCCGGGGTCCTCGCTGCCCGCGGCGCTGTGCGAAATTCACCATCTGCTGGCCTGGCGCTTCAGCGGCCGCTCGACAGCGGGAAACATGAGCCTGATCGGCCACAACACACACCGAAACGTGGATGATGCGCAAGAAAATCCGAAAAAATGGTGGACACTATGCTCGGAGACCGGGCAAATGCTGTGGATCCCACCTGAAAGCATCGACCCGAAACGAAGACCCCAGGCCAATTTCAACCCCATGACCTGGTTTAACCCAGGGCAGATGATACGTTTCGGGCTACATGATTCAAGGCCGGTTCCCCCATTCCAGCGACCCAGATCCGTCACCTGCCCGCGCTGCAACTACCCGGCGGCGTGAGCCTGCTTCCGCACCACCTCGGCACACTCATCCCTGCCGCAGGTGCGCTTCGCCGGATCCGCTGCACACGAAGGACACATCAGGGTCTGGGTGCGGCACTCCAAGTTGCCACAGTTCTCGAACTTGTTCGTTGGGGTACCGCAGTGCACACAGTGCCCAAGCTGCACAAATCCCGGGTCCTCGGTGCCCATGCCGAACTCTGTGTGCATCCGCTTGTCAAAAACATATAGCGAGCCTTCCCACAGCCCATCATTGCCATACTTTTCGCCATAGCGGACAATGCCACCGTCGATCTGGTAGACCTCTTTGAAACCGCGGTTCTTCATAAGCGCCGACAGGATTTCGCAGCGAATACCACCGGTGCAATAGGAAATGACTGGCTTGTCCTTCATCCAGTCATACTTGCCGGATTCCAGCTCCCTAATGAAGTCATGCGTGGTGTTAACATCCGGCACCACGGCGTTCTTGAACTTACCGATCTGCGCCTCCATGGCGTTGCGGCCATCGAAGAACACGACTTCGTCGCCACGTTCTTCCACCAGCTTGTTCACCTGCGCTGGCTTGAGGTGCACGCCACCACCGACGACACCGTTTTCATCCACCTTGAGTTCCCCCGGCGCGCCGAACGCCACAATCTCATCGCGGACCTTGACGGACAGACGTGGGAAGTCCTCCGCGCCGCCCTCGGACCACTTGAATTCCATCTTGCCGAAGTACTCTTTGCACTTCTTTACGTACTCTTTACAGGCAGCCATGTCGCCACCGACGGTGCCGTTGATGCCGTGCTCGGAAATCAGGATGCGCCCGCGCAGGCCGAGGCGTTCGCAGAGTTCGCGCTGCCACATCATCACGGCCTTGGGATCGGACAGGGGAAGGAACTTGTAATACAGGAGGATCTTGCTGATGCGCTGCATGTATTCGAGTTTAGTGGTAGGCCGCGGAAAACCCTAAAGCTTCCACCATCGCCTCCTCGGACCCTAAACGTGGCCCTAGCAGGTACAACACGTAAATGAATGTGGCGAACGCAATAGTGCACCAGCGCCAGAACCTATCCCACGGCAGCCATTTCGCCACCACGGCGCCGACCAAAGCGCCGAAAGTATTGAGGATCAAATCATCCGTATCCGAAATGCCAAGCGCAAAGACAAATTGCAGGACCTCAATCGTAAGCGATATCCCCAGGCCAAGGGCGACCGTGCGACGGACGTCGCGAAGCAGCTGGTAGGCGATCAACCCCAGTGGCACAAACAGCACCACGTTGCCTACCACGTTAAATAATGGGCCGAACCAGCTACTGGGGGCGATGAGGTCATTGAAGGGGACTAGTTGGATTTCACGCAGGTGGTGCGCTTCCTTTCGCCACAGGTGACCAATCACAAAGTATCCCTTAAGCAGGGTCAACAAGACGATGACTGGGAAATAATAGAGGAGAGTTTTCAATGGTTACTCCCGAAACGTAACCCCCGGGTGAGAAGGAGAACGAAATTGAGCATACGTGCACAATACCTAGGTGTGTGTCGGAGTTTCATCCCACTCCACACCCGGGTCAGTGAGCCAGGCCAGAGCTTTGTGCCATTCCATGAGGATTTCGTCCGTGTGTTCATCAACGTAATGCGGATCCTCGGGGCGTAGCGTCTCATCCACCGCGACCCACCGAAGCGAGCGCACATACTCATAGAAATCACAGATCTGTCGACTATCCGGCAGCGTAGTGAAATTCCTGATGAACTCCGTGGAGCCCCATTCAGCGGCAACGCCAACAACATCGCTGCTTGACACGCCTGCGAGGTCATCCGCATGGGCTGGAGCACGACCAGTCAAGTGGTCCGGAAGCGACACCGCACCGAGCAGGTGCATGAGCGGCTGCGCTGCCTTATCACACCAGCTGAGCTGCGTCGCTTCTTCCATGATTTCCGTGCTGCGATCCCCGAGAGTAACCGCCTCCACAAACGCGCGTTCCCGCGGGGAGAAAGCGGCGAATGCATCGGGCATCCGTTGGTTAATAGGTGCGATGATGTTCTCGTTGTGGTGCCACGCCACCGCGATTTCTGAAACAACGATCAGTGCGCAGGCACGGCAGGCAACGTCCCGCGCGTCGCGCAGCTGTATTTCGTGTTCGCTACGAACCGGTGGCAGATCATCCAGCACGTTGATGCCGAGCACCCCGAGTTCGGCGCGGATGCGGCTGGCGCGCATGCGGGCGTCTGGATGGTAAGGGACAGAGTATTGGTTAGCAGGGTCCAGCAGGTCCTCACCATCGATATTGTGCAGCTTATGCTCATCCAGGAAGATTGCGTTGGCGTCCTCGGCCCATTTCTCATCAGGCAGCTGCGCGAACTCGTAAACCACTTGTGTTGCGCGCGCATGCTCAAAGGTGGCAAACAAACCTGCATTCATTTGTCTGCCCGCGCGCTGCAATCCTTTTGTGGTGACCAGGTGTTTGACCTGTTCGATCGGGCCGATAAAGGACTGGAATTTGGTGATGTCGGCGATGTCCTGGAAGGTTGTCGCCGTTGACCACGTCCCCGGGATGATATCGCGGACGGTGGCCAGCGCAGTGATTGTCATACTTCAACAGCCTATTGCAGGGTTCGCCCTTGTGCGCTCGGGACAGGTAAGTAAAATTCTGCATCTGGGCCTCAAAAATGGCCGTTTTCCGACCGAAAATGTGGAATTTTACGTGTCTTCTCCAGAAAACCTTTTGCTCTACTTGTCTCCCGAGCACGATGCCGCGATCCGGCAGCTTTTTGACCAGCTAGCGGAGCGCGGTTTCCCGAGGCAGCAGCAAACCCCGCACATTACGCTCACGTTTTCTCCCGCGATGTCGCCGCGCGTGGTGGAGCGCGCCGCCGAACTGCTACCCGGGTTGGTTCCGGCTGAGTTTCGGAGGGTCGGCACCGTTGTCTTTGGCACTAAGTCCAAGCAAACCGTGGCGTTGCTGCTGGAAACCACCGATGAGCTGGAGCGCGCCGCCCGGGAACTCAGCGCTTTGAACCCGGATGGCCGCGGTGATCGCTGGACCCCGCACCTCACGGTTGGACTGCGGCTTCCTCGTGCGATCGTGCCCGACTACGTGGCAGCACTCGACGAGCTGCGACCTCCCACCCAATTGCTCGCTGTTCGGGCCGGGTATTGGCGCCCGGTGCAGCAGGAGCTGACTACACTAGCTCCATGCCCGAAGGCCACGTAATCCACCGACTCGCCCGCGACCTCACCGAGAAATTCGCAGGCCAGCGCGTTCGTGTTTCGTCGCCGCAGGGTCGGTTCGCTGCCTCCGCCGCGCTTATCGACACCCACGTCCTCACCCACGCAGACGCCTACGGCAAACAGTTGTTTGTTCATTTCGCTGGGCCTCATGTGGTGAGCATCCATCTTGGTTTGATCGGCAAGTTGAGGATCCAGCCCTTGGCGGACCCCGGCCCCACGGTGCGACTGCGCATCGCCAACTCGAACACCGCGGCTGATCTGATTGGACCGCAGTGGTGCCGTCTGATCACAGAGTCCGAGATGGCGACTGCCGTGGCGAAGCTCGGCGCCGACCCCTTGCGCGCAGATGCGGATCCCGAGTGGCTGTGGTCGCGGGTGAGCCACTCCGGACGCACGATCGCTTCGCTGCTCATGGACCAGAAGTTGTTTGCCGGCGTGGGCAATATCTACCGGGCTGAGCCGTTGTTTCGCTTGGGGTTAAGCCCGTTTACTCCGGGGCGGGAACTGAGTCGGGGCCAGTTCGATGCGCTGTGGCGCGACCTCGTGACGCTCATGAAGGCTGGGGTAACAGCTGGCAGGATCGATACGGTTCGGCCCGAGCACACCCCGGAGGCGATGGGGCGCGAGCCTCGTAAGGACGACCACGGCGGGGAGGTTTATGTCTACCGCCGGGCGGGCCTGCCCTGCCATGTGTGCGGGACTCCGATTAGCCACCAGGTGTTAGAGGGCCGGAACTTGTTCTGGTGTCCCGCCTGCCAGTGCTAGGACATGTACACGCCTTAAACATTTCCCCGAAACGTGTCGATTTTTAGGCTCCAAATGTACATATTACCTTTTATTGGGTCAATACCTCGAGCACAGCCAGGTTCTTAAAGATTTTTTCTCGACCGATCGTTTGTTCACTCAGCACACCGTTCTCAGCCAGCAGAGCAAGCCACTTCGAGGCGGTTTGGCGCTGGGCTATATCAGCTTCCGTAACGTCGCCAATACGCACATATGGGTTCTTCACCAGGACTTCAGCCAACTCTTTTGCCGGTTGTATCCCGAGGTCACGAATCCGATCAGCTAGCTGCTCCTGGACTTTGGTTACCGCTTCAATGAGACGTATTGCTTCTTGCGCAGCACGTTCCACAGCCCTAACCATGAACAGGATCCACTCTTCCCAGGCCCCTTCTACCGTGACGGCCCTCAACAATCGGTAGTACTCAGACTTGTGGGCAACGATCTGTCCGGAAAGATATAGCACGGGGAGAGCTAGCATTTCTTCCTGTACCAACAGCGCCACATTCAGAATTCGCCCTGTGCGACCATTGCCATCATAAAAAGGGTGAATGGCTTCAAATTGGTAGTGAGTCAATGCCATGAGCACCAGCGGATTCAGGCCATGGTCACTGTAGATGAATCGCTCCCAGGCAGACAGGTGTCGCTCAATGACCTCTCTCCCTTCCGGAGGGGTGTATGCCCTCTGTTGAGTAGATGGGTCTCCAATGTAGGTGCCGGGAGTTGATCGCACCTCATTCCGCCCGTCTTGCAACACCCCGCACACCTCTTTAGCTAACTTTTCCGAGACCGGAAGTGTCCCCAGTCCGGAAACCGCAAAATGGAGCGCATCGTTATAGCGGAGTGCCTCCTTTGTGGCAGGTGTTGGCGTGGCATCTGCGCGCCAAGCTGCTCGGAACAGCTCATCGTTTGTGGTGACGATGTTTTCAATTTCGGTGGAAGCCTGCGCCTCCCGAAGCGGGATAGTCGACGTAATGATCGCAGGATTTGGAATCAGCCGACATGCCATATTGAGCGCGGATATGGCAGATTGCGCGTCGATGACGGCCTTGAGCACCCTCACTGTTTCCACAACGTCTGAAGGGGGCAACGGAGGGAGATCGTTATAGGGCACTTCGGGATTGAAATTGCTCATGTACACACCTTAAACATTTCCCCGAAACGTGTCGATTTTTAGTACCCAAATGTACATATTACCTTTAGGGGGTCTCCTGAACTGGGGTTTCTCCAACCTCCGGGGCCACGGGTTCTGTCGCTACCGGTTCTGACGTAGCTTCCGGCGTCGCCGGGACGGTCGGCTCAACGGTGGGCTCAAAGGTTTCCTCAGGCGTCGGAATGTAGGTTTGTGGCACTTCCGAGTACACGGGAGGCGCTGGTGCCGGCGCGGGAGCCTCGGGTGTCTGCGTCACTACGGGGTCGGGAGCTAGCCATCCGGCTTGGCCTCCTTGCTGCCCGTCAGAAAGTGTCATCGATCCCAACATTCCGACGATGAGCAGGCCGATCATCAGCAGCGTCGTAGAGGGGCGCACTCGCCCACCGAGCGAAAGGATTCCGGAGACTTTCCGTGGTTTCTCCGGCGCATCGGAGCGTTCCACAATTTCCTTCATCACCTGTTCGCGTGGCACGTCAGCGTTTTCTGCGGCGTTGGCGAGCGCTTCGAGCTCCCCGGTATCCGTTGCCTTAGGCGGGGCCGGTTTGATGGCCGCTGCTGGGATGGGACGAAACTCTTCCGTATCAAGCAGGTGCCGGAGGGAATTGTTGACGTCGTCGTCAAGCAGCGTCGTTTCGCTGGCGCGCTTGCCGTAGTCCTCCCACCATTCGTCCAGCACGGCGGCGCGGACGGCGCGTTCGACGAGCCATTGTTTGCCCGGCGCGACGTCGATCATGAGGCGCATCGTGGCCGTCCATGGCAGGCCCATGGCGGTCGGTGGGGTGACGGCGGTGGCGGGGTGGAAGGTGATTTCGCTGCGGATATGCTCGCTTATCGACGGCTCAAGCAGCGCATCTTCTGCCGCCGCCAGCGATCGCGCGTTGATTTCATCCATTGAGCTACCGGCCGTGATCGGCACTGGAATGTTGACCACGGCGCGGGCCCAGCGTGCCGAAGAGTTGACGCACATGCGGGCTTCGCCGTTGGGGACGGTGATTTCGTCGCCATTGATGGTGCGGATCGTGGTGGCGCGCAGCGTCATGTCCACGACGTCGCCTTCGACGGTGGCTGCCGTTCCGTAGAACTTCACCCAGTCGCCGATACCGTATTGCTTTTCCGTGATGATGAAGAAACCACCCAGGAGGTCGCCAATGATTTTCTGCGAACCGAAACCAACCGCGGCGGAAACGACAGTCGCGGGGATGGCAGCTGCAGCCAGGTTGATCCCGAGGTTCCGCATTCCGAAAATAATCAGGAACGTGTAGGCGATGGCTTCAGCGATGTAGACCATCGCACCTACCAGGGCTTTTCGCCCCTTTGCAGCTTCGCTGCCTTCGTCAACGGCTTTGCCTGCTCCGGCGATGATGCGACGTCCGACTCGGGGGATGAGGAAGCCGATGATCACCAGCATGGCAAGGAAAATGCCATGGGCAACAATCCACTGTTTGATTTCTTCGAGTATTAACTCCACTGGCATAGGCACCAGAGTAATAGCGTTGGGCGTATTGGTTCTGCTTCTTCGGAAGTGATCCGCTGTGGTTACTTTTCGAACTTCCTTAAGGCACGTTGAAACCCAAATGGGGGAAGTTGAATGTGACAAGAAGGGCATATATGAAAAAAGTTATGTTTTCTATTCCGTTCAGAGTCCCTACGGACTAAATTAATTTTTAGCTTCCTTCTGGGTGTTACTGCCCGTGTGCAGGCATGACCGGATGTTTACGCTTCCCTGCCCCGAGGAGCCCCCATGCCCGAATTTAGAGTAAGACGAGTCTTGAGCAACAACGCTCTGATTGTGTCTACCGCAGGGGAAAACGCCATTGAAAGCGTGCGGGTAGGTAAAGGAATTGGGTTTGCTAAGAAACCCGGTGATCTCATTGAATCGCCACTCGACGGTCGCGAATACGTCGAGATTAGTGAGCAGCAACGCGCCGTGCTGGATTCGCTCCGCGAACTGGACGATCATTTGCTCACCGTCATCAGCGCCAGCATTGATTTGGCCAGTGACATGCTCGGAGACCTCCATCCCAGCGTCTACGTGATTCTGGTGGAACACATCGCATTCGCTGTGGAGCGGACCACCCGGGGCGAAGTGATCCATAATTCTCTCATCGCAGAAACCAGGGCCGTCATCCCAGAAGAGTTTCATACTGCCGAACTGATCGTGCACTACCTCAATACCCACCTCGACCAGCTAGACCTACCCCTCGATGAAGCGGCCTACATCGCACTTCATCTTCACGCCGCCCGCTCAGGTGCCAGTGTGAAACAACCGTTGGCCGTGGCCAATACTCTCGGGCAGGCCACCGCTACGGTTAGGCAGTTACTCGGGGATGCGGGGGACCAGGACGCACTGTCTATGGAGTTGGCGATGCTCCTCAGGCGCCTCAAACAGGGGCGATTGCGCGCGAATGCGCTGCAGCGGGACGTCGAAAAGCGACTGCCCAAAGAATTTGATGTTGCCAATCGGATTATCGCGAACTTATTGAATCAACCCACGACCGCTCCGGAAGCGCGGGGCGAAGCAGCATTTCTCGCCATGTTCTTGCATGGCTGGACGCAGGATATTTAGAAAGGAAAAGTCATGGGAACTGTAATGCAGTCATTACAACGCCTCGGCAAAGCCCTGATGGGCGCGGTGGCCGTCATGCCGGTGGCAGCCCTCCTCATGGGCATTGGCTACTGGATTGACCCCAAGGGATGGGGCTCCGATAACGTCCTAGCAGCCGTGTTCATCCAGTCGGGTTCGGCTGTGCTGCACAACCTCGGGTGGATCTTCGCCATCGCCATCGCCTTCGGGCTGGCCAAGGACTCCAACGGTGCCTCTGCTCTGTCGGCGTTCGTCGGTTTCGCCACCGTCACTGCGCTGATCGGCCCGAAAGCGGTGGCCAGCTACAAGGGGATTGAAGATCCGAAAGCGCTCACCGGCGATGAAGCCTTGCATTGGGCTTCCCAAGGCTGGGATGCCATCGGCGGGAAAAACGTGCTATTCGGCATTCTGGTCGGTATCCTCGCGGCGTGGGTCTACAACAGATTCCATAACGTGAAACTACCGGACTTCCTGGCGTTCTTCTCCGGCCGTCGGCTGGTCCCCATCCTGACCTCTCTGTTCTCCATTGTGCTCTCGGGAATCCTCTACGTCCTGTGGCCACTGATTTACACCGCACTGTTCAACTTCGGTACCGCTATCCAGGGCATGGGCCCACTGGGCGCTGGCCTTTATGGCTTCATCAACCGACTCCTGATCCCGACGGGCCTGCACCACGCAGTGAACTCGATCTTCTGGTTTGACGTCATCGGCATTAATGACATTGGCAAGTTCCTCGACGGCGGTAAAACCATCGCCGCTGCCCAGGCCGCTACCGACGCCGCATCCTGCCCTGGCAACTGGGTCAACAACACCTGCGAAGTGGTTGGCGTTATCGGTCAGTACCAGGGCGGATTCTTCCCGATCATGATGTTCGGCCTCCCAGGCGGTGCGCTCGCTATCTACCTGCGTTCCAAGCCAGAGCGTCGTAAGGCTGTGGGCTCGCTCATGCTGGCAGGCGCACTGGCTGCCTTCTTCACCGGTGTGACCGAACCGCTGGAGTTCTCCTTCATGTTCCTCGCACCGGCACTCTACCTGGTCCACGCGCTGCTAACGGGCCTGTCTTTGGCGATCGCAACCTTCTTCCACTGGACCGCGGGCTTCGGTTTCTCCGCCGGTTTCATCGACATGCTGCTGTCCGCCCAGAACCCACTGTCCAACAAGTGGTGGATGCTGCTGGTCCTCGGCGCGATCTACTTCGCCCTCTACTTCGCGATCTTCTACGTCCTCATCGGCGCGCTCAACCTCAAGACTCCAGGCCGCGAGGATGACGAAGAGATCGCTGCAGCAGAAGAGGCCGGGGATATGGAAACCTCCAAGGCCGCTAGCCACATCATCACTGGTCTCGGCGGTGCAGAGAACATTGATGCGCTGGACTACTGCGCTACGCGGCTGCGTGTCACTGTGAAAGATGATGACCTGATTGATGAATCCACCATCAAGAATGCCGGTGTCGCCGGCATCATCCGCCCAGGTGCGCGCAGCATCCAGGTCATCATCGGCCCCCAGGTGCAGTTCATGTACGACGAGGTATCCCGCCAAGTCTCCGGATCCACTGCCATAAGGTAGCTGGGCCCAGGTAGTATCTCTGGGATGTACACCGCTGATGCCTTGCACTGGTTCCGTGACGACCTCCGCCTCGAGGACAACCCAGCCCTCAGCGCCGCCACCTCCCACGGAACCACAATCGGGCTTTATGTGCTGGAAACCCCGGGCACTGGGGTCCGGTCACTCGGCGGGGCAACGAAGTGGTGGTTGCACCACAGCCTCCGCGCTCTCGCCACTGAGCTGGCAGAACATGACATTCCCCTGCTGGTGATGGCAGGGGATCCGCGGGCAGTGGTGCCACAGGTAGCGTCCCAGGTGGGGGCCCGGTTTGTGTCCTGGACTCGCCGCTACCACCAGCCACAACGAGATATCGATGCCACTGTCAAGGACAACCTCCGCAGCGCAGGCCTCGAAGCGCACAGCTATCCCGGTTTCCTCCTGGCCGAGCCGTGGGAGGTTCGCACGCAACAAGGCGCGGGCTATAAGGTGTTCACCCCGTACTTTGCCGCGTTGGATAAGTTCCTTGCCGCGCAGCAGTGGGAGGGGTGTGAACTGGCCGTCGGCAAGCTGGGGCCTGGGGCGGGTGTGGCTGCCACCGCGCGGATGATCGATGACCTCGCGCTGCTGCCCACGCACCCGGCCTGGCGCGAACCCGACTGGACCCGTGGGCTGGCCGAGCGCTGGACCCCAGGTGAGCGTGGCGCCACCGAGCGGCTCGAGGATTTCCTCGCTAAGCCGGACTACGCCCGCAACCGGGATTTTCCCGCCATCGACGCCACCAGCAACCTCTCCCCGCACCTGAGGTTCGGGGAGATCAGCCCGCGCGCCGCCTGGCAAGCCAGCAGCTCCGAGACCTTCCGCAAGGAGCTCGGCTGGCGCGAGTTCGCCTGGCACCGCCTCTACCACGTGCCCACCATGACGCAGGACACCATCCGGCCCCGCTTCCAGAATTTCCCCTGGTATTGGATGCCCCGCGACGGCGCCAGCCACCCCGCCGCAGCCGACCTCACCGCCTGGCAGCGCGGCGAAACAGGCATTGAGCTTGCCGACGCCGGCCTGCGCGAACTCATCCACACCGGATACATGCACAACCGGGTACGCATGGTGGTGGGCTCCCTGCTGACGAAGAACCTCGGGATTCACTGGCGCCACGGCGAAGAATGGTTCTGGGACACCCTCGTGGACGCCGACCCAGCCAGCAACGCCTTCAATTGGCAGTGGGTCGCCGGCTGCGGGGACGACGCCGCCCCCTACTTCCGCATCTTCAACCCGGACACCCAAGCCAAAAAGTTCGATCCCGACGGCCACTACCGGGACAAATGGATCCCAGACCGCCACAGCCCGGCCTACCCGCCACCGATCGTAGATCTGAAAGAATCTCGCGCCATGGCACTGGAGATGTACCGGGCTTGCTAGTGGTTTAGGTTTTAGAGCCACTTCACGGAGAAACCCGGGAAGTGAAACCCGGGTCTCGGAAGAAAAACAGCAAAATAGCAAGTGTGCAGCCTTATTTTGTGGCGAAACCCGGGTTTTGTTTCCCGGGTTTCACTGGGAGCGGCGCTAGTTGGAGGCAGTTTTTTCCATGGCTTGAAGCCGCTGAAGGCAGCGCCAGTGCAGATGGTTGTGGCCCCAGACGGCGTCGCGCAGCGCCTCACCCAACTGTGCGGCGGTCATGCCAATGGAAATGAAGGTGTTGGATTCGCAGCGAAGCTGGTGGCCGTCACCGTCGGGAAGCACGCAAAAGCGGGAGCTCTGTTCCTCAATGTTGAGTTCGTTGGCAAGATCAAGGAGGAGGCCGTTCAAGTGAGTGGTTTCTCCGATAGTGGTGGCCACTTGGAGCCAGGTACCGCCGTCGAGAATCCTGCAACAGTGGTAAACATCGTTGCTACGGAAGGTGACGTCCCCACTGGGGTGCTCAAAGATATCTTCAGCCTCAAGGATCTCGAGAGTCTTTTCGATGCGCCCATTCGTGACCGGCAACGTGAGGTCAAGTTCGTCGGCATCGAAGTTGGCGAGGAATCCCGGTTCGGTGTGGGTGAGCTCGGGGAACTCGATCGCCACAGCACGTGCCGCCCTGTTGATGCCACTAAACATGGTGTCGATGTTCTCGCGGAGCTGCGCATCAGACATACCGCCCTTGAGGGAGACGAAAGCACCAACATGCACGGTCAACCGCTCATCGCGCTTGAAGAAGCTCAACGTCGGCTGGTGGCACTCACTGTTGTAAGCAGCTATCCACGACATCAGCTCTGGCAGTTGCCGAATGTGCATATCGCCCCACAGTCGGGCCTTGAACAGCAGCGTTGGTTCAAACGGCCCATCCCAGATGACGTGCACAATGTAGCCCGGCCAGCTGGCCCACATCTCATTGTCGTCCTCCTCGTCCACCCGGTACCGGATGCCAAGGTCAGTCATCGCGCCCATCAGCCGCGTCATCGTCACCGGTGCGACGTCGTTGTCCGACAAAATTCGGTCGAATTCCATGATGCCCTCCTGCTCTCTCACTGGAACACCCCTCACGCTAACAAGCAGGGCGGACACGCTTTTATGGAAAGTCGCACGCATGTGCGGTTTTGGCACTATTTGTCCAGCGTAGCAGCAGGGACGGCGTGACTGGGAGGCCGTTCTCGACGCCGAATCGAACTTAAGTTTTGGCACATTTGTTTCCTGGCAGGTGGGCAGAGCTAGAGTTCATCCCCCTCTTCCATGAGTGGCGTAGGCGTAGCCCCGTAAAGTGGATCTTCTAGGTTTCTTGGCGGCTTGGAAACGCATTCCCGAACGCCGTCCACGTGTTCGTTGAGGCTATTTGAGACATTGGCCCACATAGGATCCAAAATGAAATCGATTCCAGATCGTCGAGCGTGCTTGGCTGCAGGTACAAAGTCACTGTCACCGGAAATCATGACGATTTGGTTGACTAGACCTCGTTCCGCTAGCGATGCAATATCGAGGCCGATGCGCATGTCGACACCCTTTTGCGTGATATCCAGAGAAAAGTCCGTCTCACAGAGATCAGTAACTGAAATGTCACCTCGGCAGAGCTTCTTCAAAGGCCCGGGTTTGAGTGTGTATCCGTTCTGAGTTTCTAACTCTTCTCCGCGCCTCAACGCTACTTTTCGCTTCTTGACGATCTCTTCAAGAAATGCCGTCATCCATGCATACTCTTCCGACTTGCCCAAATTCTGCTGGCTTTGAGTTAGCGGATGGTACAGTACTTTGTTTGAAGGAGGACAATCATAGTAAAAGATCCGATAAAGACTGCTCTCGGACTCACGGATGTGCCGCCGACAGTAAACCAAGAGTTCATCCGCCCGCTCACGCGGAGTTTTTTCTCCGAATAGTTTCTTGGCTCGCTTTCGATAGAATCCGCCATCCACCATGATGGCAGTTATGATAGGTCGCCGTGGAAAATTCGTTGCCGACCTACCTAAATGATGCTTCCCCAATTTCCACTCCCCCATAGAGTTTGAGCCCAGTCATCGGCACTCTCCTTATAGGTGGAGGGTCAACGGCTGGACTACGTGAGCTTATCCTAACACTGAGTGCAACTCAGATGCCAACCGCTAAGCCTCTCAAAAATGCCGTTAACCCCGCCGAGCTTTCTCTGTCCGCCAAAGCCGTCTATTGAACCTTCTGCAAGTGGGCGTTCTAGATTACCGAGGTTTCCACACCGGATGTTGCACCACATGCTGAGCGAATAGGCTCCACGGCAAGCGCTTGCGAACAATCTCCCGAGCAGCGCCGCTGGTCTGTTTCTCGGAGAACCAACACATTTCAAATGATTCAAGAGGTTCTCTAGCCGTCGTCAGTTTCGGTTGCATCGACTATGACATCATCCTTCTCCGATTCGACTCGGACGCCCCACTTGACCGGGCCGGCAGATTTCAGAGCTTCGAATGGAGTGCTTAGGACAAACTGTATTCCGATGTGTTCGGAACCCCGCTTTCCTGCTTTCTTCCAAACTTCCGAAAACGGCTCCACTTTTCGCGCATCTTTGTCGCGTTCATCGAAGAAGTAAATCAAAAGTCCGGCAAGCTTCCGCGAAGGTTCCAGAGGCACAGGTAGCTGACGATAGGCATCAAACTTGCCAGCAAGTCGTGGCTGAAATTCTTTGAGCTCAGCCAATTCTTCTTTGCGAGGAACCCTTAGATCACAGCCCATCGAAATAGATGTCAATGCATAGACATGCTTACGGTCAGCGCCGGCAATATCATGACGTTCGCCCTTCTTCTTTCCACGGCGCATACGACTGACTACAGGAACAGGAAATTGGATTCCATCGACATCAATGAGTGATTCGGTCCCCTGTTTACCTGGGATTGGCATCATGACAATGACGTCATCCAGCTCGCCCTTTTCGATCAGATCTTGAACATAGCAAAGTCGCGGAATGACATTCACCTGGAAATACTCTGCACGCGGTTCGTCGACGCTTGTGTCCCCATAGAACTGGACTCCGCTGGAGAAGTATTCCAGGAACTCGTTTCCACTGATTCTTGCCAGCCTGACATTGAAGTAGTCTGCGGAGATTATTGGCTTGCCACCAGTCAGTTGACCTTCACGACGGTAGTAGGCGACCTTATGCTCCTCACCCATGCGCTCGAGCAAGAATCTGCCAAAGTGCTCGAAGTTGTCCCGCCTTGCTCCCGGATTCGTAGTGGCACCATTGAATTCCTTCGCGATTGGTGAAGAAGCCATCGACTTCACATAAGCGTTAAACATCTTGTTGCGCGCTGTTGGCAAGAGCCCTGGAAGAGTTTGCTGAACAAGCGGCGCCAACTGAGCTGGGGTGATGACCGGCCGTCCGTCATCGTGCAAATCTGCGTAGTAGGCGACCTCTTCGCGGAATTGTTCCTCGTCACGCATCGAGGCTTCGAACATCTCAACCAGACTTGGTGGTGCGTAAAGTCGCACCAGGTCTTGGTATCCCTTACGGAAACCGAACCAACGTCCGGTTTGCATGAGTGTATCGGCGGTACCAGCTTTGCGACGGAAATAGCTGACTGTCAGACCTTCCACCGTGTACCCGCGTGACAACTTCGCGCCACCGACCAGGATTTTCCACACCTTGCCACGTTCGAAGTCAGCTTCCTCGCCACCTTCGGAATCTACCTGCAAAATTGGAACCTGCTTGTCCATTGGCAAGTCGCCAATGATCTCATTAACAGCTTCAGAAATATAAGGAATGAGCTCGTCAAAAGATCCCGGAACTGGGTTGCCGCCAACATACTCCGGGACTTGCAGGACTGGGTAAACGTCTTTCTCGTACAGCGACCGCAAGTGTTCAGTAGCAGCGCCGATGGCATACCCTCGCTTATTCCATATGTCACTGAGCATCTCTACGGAAGCGCCATGGTGCTCGTTCTTTACAGATTCGTGGACAAGCATTGTGTGATGTTTGAACCGGAGGTTCGGATCTCGCGCCTCACGGAACTTCTTGATCGCACCAGTGAGGACGAACATGTCCAGAGCGGTTTCAAACTCCTCCAGCTTTAAGTCTTGGAAGTAGTCAGTTCCTTCTTCCTCTGCGATACCCGGCTCTGCGAGATCACGAACAAACGCAAGACTGTTGGATTGCTCAAGTGTCGGATTGTCATCGGCCGAAAACTTCCACCGATCATGGAACCAATCTGCTCCACGATAAGGTTTCGGCTTTGCAAGCATGAGCACGAAGTCCTTTGGATAAAGATCCTCAGGATCTTCAGGGTTGATGAAGACGTTGGCAAACGGAGTCGCAGTGTAACCGACGTATTGAGCCCGGGGAAGGTTGCGAAGCAGCGCCACAACCTCCCGGTTCACCGCAGTTCGCTCGGTTTCCTTCTCGGGATTCTTGTTTTTCGAAGTGTTGACTGATGCTTGGTCAGACTCATCGTCGATGATTAGCGCCGGAAGTTTCTGTAGGTTACGGTTGCTGGACAGCCGCCCAAGCTGTGTATTCAACTTTTGAAGAACTCGAGAATTCTTCTTCACCACCGCGACATAGCACGGCGTCCGCATCAGTCTTTCTTCGGTGAGGAAGTTATCATCGATGTCATCGCCAAGTTCAATGTTGGCTGTACCAGTTTTAGCAACATCAAAATCTGCCGCAGAGCTGGTCAATCGTTTAATTCGAGGATATCCGTGGATCTTACCTGGCCGATCACCGTGGCTGAGGAAGAGACCGTTATCCCAATCCGGATCACCGGAGAAATAAGTCTCTGCCTTAAGTTCTGGCCCAGCCAACTGACTGATATCACGGCCATCCAGGACGGCCTCAGTGCCGAATAATTCCAAATCCAAGCGTCTCTGAGTTTGATTACGCAAGTTATCTAGCGTGCCCGCCAAAACGATAATCATCCGATATCCGGCATCGATCGCTTTAGCCATCACAGCAGTGAAATTGGCGGTTTTTCCTGATTGCACATAACCGACCACTAGCCCCCGGCGCGGGTGTGTGCCCGGGTTGAGTGGATCCTCGAGGCGACGGATCACATCGATGGCCTGCTGGTTAACACTCGCAATAGCGTCAGCTGTCCAACCATTCTTCTGCAACACCCCTCGGTAGGCTTTCCAGTAGTAAGGGTGTTGCTTCTGTCGCTCTGGGGTGTACCAATCGTAGAATTCTTCGTCAACGATTACTGGCTTGGACAATCCATTTACTATCCGGGAGAACTTCTCGGTGAATTCGCTGATCCCCAGCTCAGAAAACACAAAACTTAGCCGCTCCGTTGAATTCGGAGCGGTTTCGGTAGCCGGATAGAGGGTTTCTGGAGCGGCCTCCAGCATCGTGTACAGATGCTCAAGGAAGTTCGCGAGTTGCGCATCATTGGCCTCGGAAAAATACTCGCGCAGAAGATCCTCAGCGTAACCGACCTGAGGCACGTTGACCTGCAAACGCTGGAGCAGCGGCATCGCGATTACTAGGGGATTTCCAAAGTAGAAGCCAATGTCGCTGTTCAAACGGTTGTAAAGATCGTCATTGGACATGGCTTAACCTTTCGTCTCTTCGAAATAGCTTCCCACTGCGGAACCCAATTCAGGGAGACCGCCTAGGGAAATGCGGTAAGAAATGTTGCTAATACGTTCATCGAAGTCTCCGCTGAGCCGCGGGAAATTCGTGTCAACGTTGTAAAAGGCAATAGGTGTACGCAGCAACCAACGAGTTGTGTAAAGGTGTTGATTTTCAGCGATGATGCCAACCCGAGCGAGCTTGGTCTCCAGTAATTCCGCCGCATGGGCGTCGTGAAGCTGCGAGCGGAGCCCGTCAATTGCCTCCATGAGGGTCTCGCCCCCTTCGGCGGTTTTTGTTACCTGGAGGGACGCGAAGAGTAAGTTTTTGCCCAGAGTTGCTTGCAGTTGTGATAACGAGGAGATTATGTGAGATCGTTCTTCACTAGAAGTTGTTTTCACTTCAATATCGCAGGTAGCGAAGGTAAAGTCGTGTTCTTCTGCGAGTGGCCCCAGCCATGCAGCGACGGCTTCGTCGACGGTTTTGAGCCCACTGCGGACAAGGTGACGGAGAACCATAACCTCACCTAGCAGGCCAATTTCAGTTGCCTGGGAAACCATTTTGAAGCCTTGCAGCAATTCACGAAAGCCTGAGACGGAGTCTCGAATTGCGACCACAGGGGAGACTCCGTATTGCTGGATCAGCGTGGCGATGTTGCGGAGGAAGTAATAAGGCGCGGTGAGATTGGATCCGTCAACGAGAACTTCGACGATCGCTTTCTCGGCGTCATCGAAGCGCTCTTCCTTGCGCAATCGGAGATTCCTCAGATCGCCGATGCCGGTCTGGTCTTTTTCAAAGTCGAAGCCGCTAGCTTCGACGCGTAAACCAAGGTAACGCTCACGAGGATTGATAATGAGACTGACGTCAGTTCCCTGTTGCAAGGAGATATCGGTCAATTCGCCGGTTGCCCAGCGGTTCTCAATCCAGGAAATCGGCAAATATTTCTGCCCAAGACCGGCTGTCATCGGTCCGGTAACGGCGCCTTCGCGGTGTTCCAGGCTCATCGACGCTCTCCACTTCTAGTCGGTCCGCAGGTGCACTACTGCATTGCTCAGCCTTATTCTTACCCAACTTCCACTGCAGCTCCGGGTAAGCAGGTGATGTCGATTTCCGTTTGGGGGTGAGAAGGCGACGTTCGTGTGCTTCAATTTCTTCCGCAACGGCGGCATCCAAGGCAGCTTGGTAAAGCGCCAGTTTGTCCATGGCTCGCTGGGATTTTCGCGCCATGTCAAAAAACTCGTTAAAAAGCAGGTACGCCAATGTTCGGAGCAAGGGCGCATCCTCCGCCTCGCTACCGGTTAGTCCCAGAGCTGGTCGCAGTGCCTCATTAAGTCGGATGGTGTTGGAACGAAAGTCAATGTTGGCGAAACCTTCATCGGAGATTCTGCTAGTCCACACCACGTTGATGGGATCACGCGGCGCAAATGCGGCGGTTTCTTCAATGACCTCAACCACCGGTTCCGCCATGCCTTTCCCCGGTGGGACAATTGGCTTTAGCTTGGAATCACGCTTGTTATTCTCTTGAGCTATTTCAACTGCATAATCAATAAATTCCTCGAAGCCAAAGGATCTGTTTGCAGGATCACGCAAGCTTTCTACGAACTCATGAAAACTATTGCGTGTTCGCACCGCTCCTTTTTGTGGACTAATAGTGAAGTACTCATCGATCACTCTCGGGTCGTCGATTTCGACCCTGGCAAGTCGCAGATTGCGGGCGGGTTTGATCAAGTTAAGCCAGTCGCCTTCTGTGATCAGTCGACCGTTAAGGTACAGATAGAACCCCTGGTGAGAATAGTTCCCCGCGCGGTCCAGCACGAAGTTCACCGATTTCGATTCTGGCCAAAGGTGCACGGTAATGCCCGGCGCATTTTCCTCCCCTCCAACGGTAAGCTTCTTCGGGTATCCCGGCGCGCCAGGACGGGGATAGCCAAACGGGTTGATGGGTTGGACGCGTCCGGTCTTGAATGGTGTCGCAGTGGGACCTTGTTGGACATACAGCGACACCAATTCTGGTTGGTCGGCGAGGAAACGATGGTAACGCAATCCAATATGCTGACTGATTTTCACCGTCAGCAGGGACAGGTACGCGCGCGCCTGATCGGGGTCGCTGCCCTGGTATGAGTCGATGAGGTTGTGCCAGATGACGGTGGTTCCTGACCCTCCGCCAATTGCTTTGCGACGCTCAGCCCAAAGCCTATCCACCTGGGGCGCAGAGAGCACTCCGACTTGGAAGCTTCCCGAGAACATTGTGCGCCCTACTGGTTGGGCGTGCTCTTCAGCAGAAATGACAGAGGTTTGGGTCGAGTTAGAAAGGGAGGCTTCTTTCAGTCCTACTCCGTAACGCCCGATACCGTTCGATTTTTGGGGATTGTGTGCGCCGAGCCGGAGGATGTTTTCCAAGGTCTCTTGGCTCATTCCATGTCCATCATCATGGATGTGAACCTCATCAACCAAACCTTCTACCAGGTGGAATACGATGGCAATTTTCGACGCTCCGGCGTCGATACTGTTGTCGATAAGCTCGTCTAATCCAGAGTAAACGTCATGGTTACTTCCCAGTGCATGCTGGATGCTGGGCAGTGGAGCAGCTTCGATAAAAAGATCGAAGTCTTGCCTGGCGGAAAGCTCACTCACGTGACAGAGAGCCCTTTCTCAATGTCGTATTGGCGGGGGATTGCAGCCTAATAGGTACCGAATTGAACTTATCATTAACTGTCCGATCGGCTATACCGGCTTGGGTGGTGATCACTGAACGACGCCTACGTTGAGGTCACAATGGTTCCCGGTAGGTGGGACAGTCACTGTTTGGAGCAACCACGCCAAACCTGGGCAACCTAGGAGTTATGAAGATAGCCCCCTAATCTCCTGTTAGGAAACTAGAAGGCCATCAAAGTATGTTGACGCAAACCAATATGCGTGATTCCG
This sequence comes from Corynebacterium hindlerae, assembly GCF_014117265.1. Classification (NCBI taxonomy): domain Bacteria; kingdom Bacillati; phylum Actinomycetota; class Actinomycetes; order Mycobacteriales; family Corynebacteriaceae; genus Corynebacterium; species Corynebacterium hindlerae. The sequence goes on from NZ_CP059833.1 coordinate 1,460,979, forward strand.
GGAAAGCGATTCTAGTCGCAGCCGGGCTCTCGGGTGGTGGAGGGTTAGTCCAATTCCTCGAGCACCAATGATTATACGGCCCTAACCGCTGTTGTCAACAGCGTCGATCACTTCAATTGACGCACGGTCATTATATTGACTTTTCCTTCCTGTACGTCCTCAAAACTGTCTAATTCCAGAGCTCGGCGTAGTCGCGATGCCACCCGAGCCTTGGGGGTTTGACGTTTCGCATTGTCCGGTTTCCGATCGCGACGCCGTTCATATGCAATAGAACTAGCAACAAGGTCGGCGAGTTGCACAAAGTCCATTACTTGCGAATCAACATCGTATGCTTCAACAATGCAGCGGCTTCCCAGTTTCCGGTTCACCTCGTGCTTCACCGTCTCCGCAACGGTGAATCCCTGCGGGGTTTGCACCAGATCCATGAAAACATTAACCAATTCTCCCCGATTAATATTACCTTGGATCAAACGGGCGGCCATGAGCGCTTGCTGCTCCCAAGTTTCGCGGTCATCATCGAACAATGTCTTTGAGTCATATACTGACCCGCCAACCCTAACGTCGGCTGCTGCAAGCACTTCCACAACCTCGAAGTAGAAGGCCACTTTGTCCGCCTTAATGTCGGCAAAATGGATCTCTCTATAGAATCCATGCTTTTGTCTTAGGTGGCGGATTTCTCGCTCAAGACTAGGAGCATTTCGAACTTTTACGAATCCAACAACAAAGAATCCACCACTAGAGTTTCGAGCACCTGACTCGTCAAGGTAGATCGTAGAGACAGGTACTCGATTTGGGAGCGAAAAATTTTTTGATTTAGCCACCAAAAGATCATACCTCAGCTATGTAACATTAAACCCCATGTTAGAACAAACAAGCGAAACATCATGTGGCGAATTCAATATTGGAGACAGCGCCCGGGGCGGACAGACAACAACCCATGTCAAATAGAGTTAGCCATACACCAATCTCATATTTTCGATGGTTTAATGAACTTGACGTTTTCAACATGCAGCACTCGTGACTCCTTGACTACCCTAGAGGATCCAAGGAGCACTAGCCACGCGCTTGTGCATTTTATCCATTGACCCCCTGAGGATTTTTGCTCTTCAGGGGTCAATGCGTTGCAGATCTACAACCCCTTCACAATGTCATTCGTCTCCACGGCCACGCGTGCAACTTTGGCAATGAGGTCCACGATGTACCGCGGATTACCCACTTCATCGGCCCAGTCGTTCGGGTCATTCACAATGCCCGAAGCCGTGTCCTTTTTGAGGTAATAGCGGTCAAAGATCCATGCCAACGCCGATCGCGATCCCAACATGTATTCCTCGGCGTCCGCCGGGACGTTGGAGATGGTCACCACATTGTTGTACTTGATCCGCGTGAAGTCGCCCTTCTTCGCCCACTTCATTTTCTTCGCGCTAACGCGCCACGTCTCCCGGTCCTCCGGATCCGCGCCCGCCTTCAATTCGACCGTAACCGGGTACGGCTCCACATCCTCATACCCGACGTGCAGCGACATGAGCTTCTCGCCGGCCACGGCAAACTTGTCGAACTCATCCCGCGTCGGAGGCGTTTCAATATGCGGCAGCATCTTCTTCAAATCCGCCGCATATTTCTCCCGATACTCCGGATCGTGCAGCTTTCCGTACACAAAGTGGAAGATGTCATCGCCGGAAATATCCGTGCCCAGCTCATCCCGGTACAGCTTCTTGACCTCGTCGGTCACATTATCGACGCGCCGGTACCCCGCCACGACCTCACCGACCTCACCGTACTTGCTCGCCTCGCCAGGCTTATCGACGTCCACAGCCGCAAGATCCAATTCCCCTTCAGGAGCCTCAACCTTTTCCCACGTGAAACGGGGGAAGAACTGGCCTGTGAAGGTAAAAAACGAAAGGTCTGGAATCTGATCGACAGCTAGCACTGCAAACTGCGCTGCATCGCGTGGCGCCATTACTTCAAATCCAATATTTCGATGCTCCGGAGTCGGGAACATCGATGGGAGTTGGTACGTCATGTCGTTCAACGGAGGATCGAAAAGCCCCTGCAGCTTTGTGAATGGACGATACGCTGACGTGTAAGTCCGATTCCCGTCCAATTCAATCTCTCGATTTCTCACTGCGTGGTTCTTGAGAGTGCGGTTCCACGAGATCTTTGTGGTATCCGCTAAAGCAGGAAAAGCGATGAGGAACTGGTTGAAATCAGCTTCTTTCGGGGAAACCAACCCTTCGGCCTCTGCCCACGCTCGGAACTGCAAACGAGCATCGTTATAAGCCGAAACCAATGTGCTCATATTCCCTTGCAGATTCATCTTGCCAAACGAATACGCCCAGGAATCGCGAGCAGTGGAAAGCCCTCGGGAAAATCGTTCAAAGAAATTATTCGTGTCAGTCTTCTTGTCCCCAATTACCGGCCACTTCTCAAAGTCAACAGACCGCTGGCTCAACCAATCGCCATATTCGTTTGGTTGAATCATTCGCCAGTCAATTTCCGTGACAGTCGCTTGGGTGGCGTATTTTGTTTTCATTTCCGGCGTGGCGTAGTCAGGCGATTCGTAGTAGTGAATACTGCAGCCTTTCTTGCTACTGTCTTTGATTCCTACGGTGACTGCCACACCTACACGAATATTGAAGACGTTTCCGCCTTCTCGTTTCGCCAAATCGCCTGTTGTTCGGGAATTGCCGCGCAGATTGAAAATGTAAATGTCCGAGAAGTCCTCTGCCATTGAAAGGCGTACCCCCCCCCCCGGTATTTCCGTCAATCCAGCCGTTGTTGGTTACAAACGCGACTACGCCCCGATCACCAATGCGGTCCGTCGCCCAGCGGAATGCGCGCAGGTAGGAGTCATAAAGCGAGTTCTTGTTCGTCGCGGTCGACTTAGCCGCGTAGGTCTCTTCAATTCGCTTATCCAAGGTCGGATACTTGAGATTCGCATTCAGATCGTTAGCACTGTTTTGACCTACCGAGTACGGTGGGTTGCTAACAATCACGTTGATCGGTGCCTCAATCTGCCGGGTGATCGCGGCGTTGTTCTCTCGGAATACGTCAAGGTCAAGAACGTCGCCATCCTCATAAACCTGGAACGTATCGGCAAGCGCGATGCCCTGGAACGGCTCGTATTCTGGAGCCTCGGTGCCGTCGCGAAGCGCAGCCTCTTCCCGTAGCGCGTTGTAGGTCATTTCGATGTTCGCGGTGGCCACGTAGTATGCGAGCAGCATGATTTCGGTGGCGTGCAGCTCGGAGGCATACTTGCGCGCTAGGTCTTCTGGTGTGATGTAACCGGACTGCAGGAGGCGCACCATGAAGGTACCGGTGCCGGTGAATGGGTCGAGGATGTGGACGCCTTCGTCGGTAAGCCCGCGGCCGAAGTGTTTGATAGACAGGTCGTTGGCGGCGCGGAGGATGAAGTCCACGATTTCGACCGGGGTGTAGACGATGCCGAGGGCTTCGGACTGCTTTTTGAAAGCCTTGCGGAAGAACTTCTCGTACAGTTCCTTAATTACCTGCTGTTTGCCGGAGGCGCTGGTCAAGGCTTCGGCGCGCAGGCGCACGTCCGCGTAGAACTTTTCCAGTGGCTGGGTTTCGGTCTCCAGTTTCTTGTCATCAAGCGCGTCGACCATGCGTTGCATCACGCGGGCAACCGGGTTCATTTTCCCGAAGTTCTCCGAGTTAAACAGCGCGTTGAACACCGGCGCGGTGATCAGGTGCTGGGACAACATGCTGATCGCATCGTCTTCGGTAATCGAGTCGTTCAGGTTGCCCCGTAAGCCCTCGACGAAGATGTCGAATTCTTTGCGGATTGTGGGGTCGGCGGCGTCGATAAGCGCCCTAATGCGCTCCATCTGTGCCTGCGCGATGCCCGCGACGTCCTCGGCCCAATCCTCCCAATACGTGCGGGTGCCGACCTTGTCCACGATTTTGGTGTAGATCGCTTCCTGCCATTCCTCCAGCGAGAACAACACCAACTGGGTGACTTCGTCCTTGCCCGTGTCAAAGTTATCCGGCTTCTTGGTGTCGCCCACGTGGTCGTGCTCGACGGGGAGCTTTTCGTGATCGCCTTCGTTGAGATTGACGGAGCTGACTCGGGCATTGAACCGCTCATCGTGGGCACGGAGGGCGTTCAGCACCTGCCAGACAACCTTGAAGCGCTTGTTGTCATTCAGCACCTCAGCGGGGCTCTTACCTGGGGGGACAGCCACCGGAAGGATAATGTAGCCATACTCCTTGCCCTCCGACTTACGCATCACCCGGCCGACGGACTGCACTACGTCCACAATCGAATTGCGGGGGTTGAAGAACACCACCGAATCCAGCGCCGGCACATCCACGCCCTCAGAAAGGCAGCGGGCGTTGGTCAAGACACGAATTTCGTCCTGTTCTTTCGCGGCCTTGAGCCACGTCAACTTTTCTTTGCGAGTCAGTGCATTCATCCCTCCGTCCACATGATCGGCGGTCACTCGCAGGTCCACGTTGTGGAGGGAGACGTCGTTGAGCACGGCTTTCTCCCGAAGGAAATCGGTGTGGCTCGCAATGAGCTGCGGGAACGAAGCGGCGATATTCTTAGAGGTCTTGATGTCCTTGGCAAACGCGACCGCGCGCTCCATTGGGAGTGCGCCCTCTTCAAAGCCACCTTTCTTGCCTTGTTCGGTTCCCGAGCGCTTGGCAAAGGCATTCCACGCGCCGATCATTGCGGATGCCTGGGTGAGGGTCAGCTCCTCGGTAGGCGCCATACGCGCCATCGCGTCGGCTGCCACCGACTCGTCCACTGTCATGACCAGGACTTTGTAGTCCGTGAGCAGGTCCTTCGACACCGCCTCACCGAATCCGAGGCGGTGCATTTCAGGACCATAGACCGCCTCATCGTCCATGGAGAACAGCTCGGCGGAGTGCTCAACGGCCTTGCCTTTGACAGTGTCATCGAACAGGCGTGGTGTGGCCGTCATGTACAGGCGCTTTCCGGCTTTGATGTACTTCGCGTCGTGGACCCGGTTGAAGTTTGATGGGTCGTCGCCATGCAGCGTCGCGCCCGTGGTGCGGTGCGCTTCATCGCAAATGACCAAGTCGAATGGGTCAAGGCCCTTTTCTTGCGCGTCATGGATCGCAGGAATGGACTGGTAAGTGGAGAAAACAACTGTTAGCCCAGCTTTGCGTTTGCCCTTGCTCAGTTCCTCACTGATTTCCGCGCCATTCGTACTGACGGGGATCTCCAGATCGTAACTGGCGATGTCCTCCGCTTCCTTGCCTACCTTGGTATCCGAGCACACCGCGTAGGTGCGCAGATCCAGCTGCGCCTGGGCCGACCACTCCTTCAAGCTCTGAGAAAGCAAGCTAATCGACGGCACTAGGAACAACACCCGGGCCTTAGGATTAGTCGGATTCAGCTCAGCTGCAAAACGTTCCGCCAACCGCAACGAAGTAAAAGTCTTGCCCGTACCGCAAGCCATGATGAGCTTGCCTCGATCATGCGTTTTGAAACCTTGCAGGACATTCTTGATGGCTTCTTCCTGGTGTGGACGCGGTTCGAAGAACTCTTTTCTCGTCAGGTTGATCTGAATCTCCGAACCAGGGAACACAATGTCCCAGTTGATCGGCGATTCCGCAATGTCGCTCACCCCGATGCGGTTGGTCTTAATGATCTGGTTTTCCAACGCGGATTCCGCATTACTCGACCAATTATCGGTGGTGGAAATAATGATGCGGTTGGCAAAAGTCTCGACGCCGTTCTCGGTCTGGAAACTACGTCCTGACGCCTCGAAGAACGAATCCAAGTGCCGCTTCTGCAGATAGGTCTGCGGCAGGTAGAACTTGCACTGGATTGCCGTCCAGCGTTGGTCATCACGTCGACGGGCGACCAAGTCGATTCCGGTATCCGCTTTGCCTCCGTTGTACTTCCAATCGCCCCAACGATAGACCTCGTCATAGCGTTCCTTGAGCACCGGATCAGCCTTGAAGTAGTTCACCATGAGCTTTTCAAAGCTGAGTCCCTGCTCAGCAGCCGATGGGAGCGTACGGAGTTCAGCGATGGCATCACGGAAAGAAGACATAAGTAATATTTTGCCTGATTACCTCTACCAATGCCGCCTGCGACTCCGCAGAATCCTCACTAGATCCCTTTGGCGACGGGAATCCCAGGGACAGGCGTCGATAAGCGCCCGTGCGAGGTTGTCGGTGGCCTTTACTGCTTCGTCCGCGATGCTGTTCGCTTTCTTTTCGCTTAGGCCGTAGTCTTCGCAATACTTCAGGAATCTCTTGCGGCTAAGGCCATTTCTGTTGCCCGCAACGCTGAGTGCCATCGAGGTGTCACCATAGGGGGCGGTGCTGGGGATGTCGTAGACCGGGGAGAGCTCGAACCCCTGTCCTTTATTAATGACGGAAACATTCTTGGCGTGGAGGTCTCCATTACCGCTTAGCCAAGAGAATGCAAGCTGGGTAGCGAGTCCTTGAGCTGCGAGTATGGGCGAGCTGACTACACCGAGCACCGCTTCGGTTACCTCTTCGAAACTGACGTTGTATTTGTCTGCCGGATAGATATTCAGGAGCTGGCCGGCGTCTTCGACAGCATGTTTGTGGGGGAATTGGCCATCGAATCTCTTAATGACCAGTCCAGATCGACCATGCTGGTCACGGATTACCTTGGCGTCAACAATCTTGTTCTTCTGCCCCTTCATACCCCGGAACGCCTGTATGCAGGCGTATTCGTTTTCGACAAGCCAGGGATGCTCTGGCGGCGAGATCTTTACGATCGCCTCCTCCCCCATAGGAAAGGCAATGGTCCGCGCCGAGGCCTTCTCCTGCACCCCAGCAATCGCATTGGGATCGGGCACGCCTGCGTCTGCCAGTACGTTTTCGAAGTCGAGGTCAGGCGCGTCCAAATCGATGCTCGCTTCGGGCTTTTTCGGGCGCTCCCCCTCAGGCAGCACCACCACTCGGCCAACAGTGTTCCCACCCACGGCGAGCAACAGCCCGAGATCGTCATCGGCTGAGGTCTTGACAGAGCGCTTCAACGCAGAAAGGCGTCGACCTTCGGGAAGCAATCCGGCGAAGAATGGTGGGAGAGCGCCGGGTTGGGTCCGCACTGGGCTTTGCTTCATCGGCAGGGTGGTTGCAACCGGGATGGTTGTCTCAGGAAGGTAGCGAAATTCTACGTATTCTCGCGTCCGCTCCAACTCGGCAACCTGCTGCTCTCCGATCCACACCCCGGCGATCATCGCAGCGCCTCAGGCACGTGAATGACGGTGGTTAGCTCTAGTCCAAGAACCGCCAGCACGGCGCGCAGCTTGTCCACGCGCACCGTTTCTTTACCGGCTTCGATCGACCTAACTAGTCGCTCACTCACCTGTGCCAGGTCCGCAAGATCTTCTTGGGTGAGGTCGAGTTCTTTGCGTCTTGTTCTGATTGTTTCGTGGATTAGTTCCATTTCCGCTCCGCCATTTCAGGCACGATCGTGCCTATATCGGTCAGAATAGGCCTCGCTCAACGTATCTGCAACCCCCTTTAGGTACGATCGTGCCGATTAGATAGTTATTGATGTGGACACAGTGCCAAATTTCCCAAAATCGGCACGATTGTGCCGATTTATTAGATCCGTTCATGGCTAGTGAAAACTGTGTCACAATTGCCGTATGGGATTATTTGAGTGGCTGCGCAGCCTGTTCTCTTCACCGAAACTAGCGCCAAGGCCGTCGGCAAGCACCGGTCCTGCATTCATGGTGATCGATATTGAAACCACCGGCCTTTCTCCAAAGAACGACCGAATTCTGGAATTAGCTCTGGTCAGAACGGATCACTTCGGTCGGCCGCTGGCGGAGTGGAGTTCGCGTATGAACCCGGAGGGGCCCGTCGGTGCTACTCACATTCACGGCATTACCGATGACGACGTGCGCAACGCCCCAACCTTTGCACACCTGGCTCCCTTCATTGCTTCACAACTTGCAGGTCATGCTTTGGTCTGTCACAACGCCAAGTTTGACCTTGCGTTTCTTCAGAACGAATTTCGGCGTGCAGGCTGGGATTGGCCTCAGACCCCACATTTGTGCACTCTGCAGGCCTCACGCTCGCTACTTCCCCAGCTGCACCGTTACACATTGGAAGCGTGTTGTCACGCCGCCGGTTTTGCACATGTTGATCAGCACAATGCACTTGGCGATGCGAGAGCAACAACTCGCCTACTCCAGACGATGCTGGCTCTCGACTCTAAAAGTAAATCCGTCCACCAATTCCACCGGCTGCCTAATGAAGCTCGACGAGTTCAATGGCCGACATTGCCCTCTCGTTCCCCTCAACGCACACCCGAACGGAAATCGCTCCCAAAGCCACCGATCAGGAAGCAGAACTCCAGGAAGACTGAAGCAGCCCCGCTCATTTCTCAGATCAGTGCTTCCTCCGTACTTGAGCATGTCTCCAATGACAACGCAGCCAACTACGTGGAAGTACTTCTTTTGGCCTTGGCTGACCATGAACTTACTGAAAGCGAATCTCAAGCACTGGCAGAACTACAACAAATGAGCCAACTGTCAGATGAAGAGGTGACAGAGATTCATCGCGCTGTTGCAGCCTCACTTGCCGATAATGCAGTTGCTGATGACATTTTTAGCAAGCACGAACGCACGGAGATTAAGACCGCCCTGATGATGCTTGGGATTCCCGAGAAGCTGGCAACAAGGTTTTTCCGTGAGGCACAAAAGCGCAGGTATGTCGCTCTGTCCCAGGGACTTCCTCCCTTGCCCGACGACTGGAATGTGGGCGAGCCGTTGCATGTCGGCGATAACGTAGTTTTCACGGGAGTAGACGATGCCCTGCGATCACAATTGGAGAATCAGCTTAAGAAAGCGGGCGTGTACCTCGCTTCAGGCGTTAGCAAGAAGACGGTCATGCTGGTGACCGACGGATCTTTTAGTGGCAAAAAGTTGGATAAAGCCACCGAGCTGGGCACCCGGATCGTGACGCCGGCTGAATTCGAAAAGCTCTTGACGTGGATTCAGCCATTTGAGGGATAACTGAACTCTGGTTTCCCAGATCGGGTGAGCGATTACCCCACCACCGCTACCTCTCCATCGACCACCCGAAACGGCCTGCACATTCCGTTCTTTGTTGGCCCCACAATGGGTACTAATTCTGCTGGACAAACCACCGAGCGGTCCTTGTATCCGAGCAGGTATTCGTCGAAAGCCGGGAGGTCAAGCTGGTTTCCAAGGACGCCATCCAAGGACACATTTTCCTGATAGGCTCCCATGCAATGCTCTCCCACCTGGATCACGTCGCGCGCCAAGCTCGCTGCCCGTTTCGCATCACGCACCGTGAGCCCACTCCACCAGGCCAAATCCTGGACTGTCGCAGGACCACGGGAGTGGAAATACCGGGTGCCGAGTTCAGCCAGAGCATCATCGCCTTCCAAGTCGAGGCCCGGCCCCGAAAATGCAAACACATCCTTGTCGATCTGCACCACATCCCCCGTAGAACCGAAAGATCGCAGCAGATGAGAGCCCTGCGCACCATCAAACCCCATGATTTCATAGGCCAATTTACGCGGTACCGGGCCGGAAGACAGCGCCTCATGAAAAGCAGCCTTTGCGCGCGCATAATCAGAGGAAGTGATGCCGAGGCCTGGGCGTCGTTTAGCGGCGGCTGCCTCCGCGCGGGGCGCGCACGACCGCATCATCCACGGCGCGTCCTCGGCGGCCAGGAAGTGGTGCGTGCCGCGCTGCGACCAGCAGCGGACGATACCATCGAAATTGTCGGCGTTAGCGCGCGCCTGCAGGGCCTTAACACCTGAATCGTACTGTTGCGCCTGGGTTGCAAGCATCCAGCGAGCAGCGTCGAGGGGCGTGACCAGCTTGAACGCAGGCACCAGACGCTGGGCGATAGGGCGTCGGGCGCGAAACTCCTCAGGTTTCATGCCCTGGAGCTCAAATGGCAACACACCCGTCATCTACCCTTGAAACCAATGACCACGCTTCAGCTCAAAACATTCCAACCCCTCCCCCAGGTGGCCCGGTTAAAAGAAACCGGAACACTCACAGGCGATTGGGATCGGATTTGCTCATGCAGCTGGACCGAAGCGTACCGAGGCATGGTGTCAAACATGGCCACCCACGGCATCGATTGCGCAGGCAACCCTCCCATCTGGGCATGGTGGGGACCGCTCACCCTTGGCGACGCATTCCTGCTGTACGACCTCGAGCACGACCTACCGCAAGGCTTCGCCACCATCACTTTCAACGCCCCATCCAAACTGGTTTTCCTCAGCGACTATGGCGAATGGAATGACACCCTCTTCCCCTACACCCCATGGACCCCAGACCCCCTACCACCGACACCAGGCCAGCAACTCCAGGCAACACTGCCCTACCTCGATCTAGCGTGGGTCACGGATATCAGCCCATTGCCGACTGCGGATTTTTACGAGTTGGATTGGGATAGTGCAGTGTAAGCGCCCGCAAATCCAGCGTACGGATGGGACGATCCAGGCCTTAAAAATCCCATCGGTACGCTAAATTTCCCAACCCCTTAAGCCTTAACTGGCGGCGAACCCGCCACCCACCGAAAGATAAGGCTTAAAGTTAGGTAGAGTCGAGATTCACCGAAGGATAAAGCTTAAAGTTAGGAGTGATCGATGGGCGAGTGGCTGGAAAAGACGTGGCTGCCTGCTGACGGCACCGGCTTAAGTCGCCGCGCCCAGGCAGGCGGAAAGTATCGTGCTTACCTGCCAGATCCACTCTCGGAGGGCATCTCTATTTCTCCAGAAATAGCCTCCCGCGCCGGCATCCTAGAGCGCCAACTGCTCTCGTTGACTCGCAAAGACACCGCATTCGGTCTCGAAGGAATTTCCCGTTTCTTGCTGCGCTCCGAGGCAATTTCCTCTTCCCGGATCGAAGGCATTGCCCCAGCCGCCGACAAAGTGGCACTCGCCGAACTAGCCGACTCTGAAAGCATCACCGGTTTTAGTCGAAGCGCCGAGCTAGTGGCAAACAATATCGCCATCCTCAAAATGGTGGAAAGTCGCATCGCCACGGCCGACGCCATCACTCCCAACGACCTCTGCGAACTGCAATCCCGCCTCATCGAAACCCCAAAGATCGCAGGACTGCGCACTGAGCAGAACTGGATCGGCGGCTCGAATTGGAACCCCCTTGAGGCCGAGTTCGTCCCACCACCACCACCCGAATACGTTGCAGGGCTTATCGACGACCTATGCATCTATCTCTCCGGCGCAGAGCACGGCGCATTGATCCAGGCCGCAATTGTCCATGCCCAATTCGAAACCATTCACCCATTCGCCGACGGCCACGGACGCGTCGGGCGCGCCCTCATTCATGCGGTACTGCAGCGACGAGGCCTCACCAACTCCCCAATGCTGCCAGTGAGCATGATCTTAGGTACATGGCCGAACCGCTACGTAGCTGGACTTACCGCATTCCGAGAATCCAACATTGACGGGTGGCTGGACTTCTTCTTCACAGCCACAGAGGAAGCCATCAAACAATGTGCCCGAATTTCTGAGGACATCGCCGAACTCACAGCCGAGTGGCACCAGCGTTTTAATACGCACCACACAAACAGTGGGGCCAAACGGGCTCCCCGGTCCGATTCTGCCGGAGCCCGCATTCTCACCCAACTAGCCGAGTATCCGGTTCTCACCGCCAATTCCGCAGCACGAATCTTTGACCTGTCAGACACTGCTGCTAGGCGTGCCCTGGAGTCACTTGCTGATGCGGGAATCCTGCGCCGAAAGTCCGTGCACAAGTCAGGAACCACCGGCTACCTCGCCGATGAAATCCTTGACCTCATCACCTTCGCCGAGCGCAGACTGGCTTCCACACAGTTCGATACCCGGGTGAGCCCGCCAAGAGGTGGCTTCCCCAAATCCAGCGTACGGATGGGACGATCCAAGCCTTGAAAATCCCATCGGTACGCTAAATCCGGCCGCCCAAACCCTACTTCCTAAACAGGCTCTTCTTCGCGAACTTCGGCTCCGAGGTCACCAGCACTCCGAGGTTACGGAAGATGCCTTCGTCCACGGATCCGAGGATCGTGGTGGTGTGGATGTCGCAGCCGCGCAGCTCCTGCAGTCTCTCCAAAGCCAAGCGCGCGTTGTCGTCGGTGGATGCCGAGGTGGACAGCGCGATGAGCACTTCGTCGGTGTGCAGACGCGGGTTGCGGGAGCCGAGATGCTTGGTCTTGAGCGTCTGGATTGGTTCGATGGACTCAGGGGACAGCAGGTGCACTTCGGAGTCGATTCCGGCGAGCAGCTTCAGCGCGTTCAGCACGACGGCGGCGGAGCAGCCCAGCAGAGGAGAGGTCTTGCCTACCACGATGCGGCCGTCGTGAAGCTGCAGGGCGGCGGCCGGCGCTTCGGTCTGGGCAGCAAGCTCGAGAGCTGGGGCGATGACGGAGCGCTCAGAGGTTTCGATGCCCAGGCGGCCCATGATCATGGCGACGCGCTCGGAACCGATCGGATCGAGCTCCGCGCGGGCCTCGGCAACGAGTTCCTTATAGTAGCGGCGGATGATTTCTTGGCGGCCGGCTTCTTGGCACACCTCGTCGTCGGAGATGCAGTGGCCGGCCATGTTCACGCCCATGTCGGTTGGGGACTGGTACGGGGAGGATCCGGCGATCTTCTCCAACAGCACCTTGAGCAGCGGGAACACTTCTACGTCGCGGTTGTAGTTGACCGTAGTTTCGCCGTAGGCAGTGAGGTGGAAGGGGTCGATGATGTTCTTATCGTCCAGGTCCACCGTCGCAGCCTCGTAGGCCTCGTTCACCGGGTGGTTCAGCGGGATGTTCCAGATCGGGAAGGTCTCGAACTTGGCGTATCCGGTCTGGATACCCCGCTGGTGCTCGTGGTACATCTGCGAAAGACACGTGGCCAGCTTGCCGGAGCCAGGGCCCGGCGCGGTAACAACCACCAGGTCACGCGTGGTTTCGGAGTATTCGTTGCGGCCCAGCCCCTCCTCGGAGACCACCAGTTTGGTGTTGGAAGGATAGCCCGCGATCGTGCGGTGGATGGCCACTTTAAGGCCGAGGCGCTCCAGACGCTCCCGGAACGTGGTGGCCTGGATGTTGTCGTCCTCCATCTGCGTCATCACCACATGTTCGACCAGAAAGCCCTGTTCCCGGAAGCCATCGATCAGGCGGAGCACATCCTCTTCATAAGTGATGCCAAAGTCCGCGCGCACCTTGTGGCGCTGCAGATCTTTGGCATTGAGGCAGACGAGGATTTCCAGCTCATCTTTGAGCTGTTCCAGCATGACGATCTTGTTATCAGGGGTGAACCCGGGGAGAACGCGGGAGGCGTGCATATCATCAAATAGCTTGCCACCCATTTCCAGGTACAGCTTCCCACCGATTTGGTCGCGCCGCTCTTTAATGTGGTGCGATTGCATCGCGATGTATTTGTCGCGGTCAAATCCGACTTTCTGTGCAGTCATGCAGCGTGCGTCCTTAGTGCAGTAACGATCAGGTACGCCCGCTAAGTCTATCAACGATCAAAAACACCGCGGTACTAGTCCGGGGAAATTTATTCTCACCGCTACCCCAGCAAGATCACATCCAGGCGGCGAGGCCCATGCACTCCCTCCACACGCTCAAGCTCAATGTCCGATGTTGCGGAAGGACCCGAGATCATCGTGATCGGTGCGGTGCGCTCCACCCGGGCGAGTGCTTCCGGGATCAGTTCGACCACAGTATCTACCGGCACCACGCACACATGATGGTCCGGTACCAGGCTGATAGCGCGGCGTCCCTCGTTGGCGCGGCCGGTGAGGAAGATGGTTCCCGTTTCGGCGCAGGACACTGTGGAAGACGTGACCACGGCAGACACAGTGTCATTGAGCTCGCGGGTTGGCAGGACCTCTGAGCTCGACTCGAAGAAGGTACGGTTTGCCTCCCGCGCAGCCAACCAGGCGCGATCCAGCCCATCCGGTGCCACGATGCGGGTCGCCTCGCCAAGCAGCTCCGCCATTCGGGCTGGGAGAGACTCGGCAGTCTCGTGGTACACGTTCGCCTTGTAGTCCAGGAGCCGATCTTCCAGCATCTCCAGGGTGGCGGCGTGATTGAGGGACGAGGTGCGTCGATAAGCGCGCGGCACCTCTGGGGCCTGAGGCACGTCGGCGAGGGCGCCCGCAATACGTCGCAGAATCTCTTGCTTAGCGCTCATTGTTGCCCTCCTCAGGGGTGAAACCGTCTTGGGATAGACGCTCGGCTGTTTCCGCACTGTGCTGCTTCCACCAGTTCCGGAATGACTGCTTCGGTGGCACGGGAATGTCACGCTGATCAGTCCAACCACCCGCTATGCCCGGCAGCCAACTAATCTTCTTCCCCGGCAACGCCACCGCACGCCCCAGCGGTAACGCCTGCTCCAGCAGCGACATCCGCCTGCCCGAAGACATCGCCACCGACGCCGCCTTCATCAGCAGATCCATCTGGGTCGGCACCTTGTTGTCCTGCGCTTTTACCGCCTCAGAACGCAGGTGCACCAAAATATCCGGAATGTTGATCTTCACCGGGCACACGTCGTAACACGCACCGCACAAACTCGACGCAAACGGCAACGACGCATTCTCCGCCGACGTAATGCCGGTGAGCTGCGGAGACAAAATCGCCCCAATTGGGCCGGGGTACGTCGAACCATACGCGTGCCCGCCGGCGTGCTCGTACACCGGACACACATTCAGACACGCTGAACAGCGGATACAGCGCAGCGCGTCGCGGCCAACCTCGTCACTGAGCACCGCGGTGCGGCCATTATCCAGCAGCACAATGTGCACATTCTGCGGGCCGTCACCTGGGGTTACCCCAGTCCACATGGAGGTGTATGGGTTCATGCGCTCGCCTGTCGATGACCGTGGCAGCAACTGCAAGAACACCTCAAGATCCTCAAAGGTGGGGATGAGTTTTTCGATGCCCATCACCGTAATCAGTGTCTCCGGAAGCGTCAGACACATCCGGCCATTGCCCTCCGACTCCACCACGCTCAAAGTCCCGGTTTCCGCCACCCCGAAGTTCGCGCCAGATACGGCAACGGTGGTCTTGAGGAACTTCTCCCGCAGATGCGTGCGGGCAGCATCCGCCAGATCGCTTGGATCCGAGGTCAACGACTCATCCGTCTCTGGCATTTCCTGCAAGAAAATATCCCGGATCTCATGCCGGTTCCGGTGGATAGCAGGCACCAAAATGTGCGACGGTTTATCCTTGCCTAGCTGCACAATCAGCTCCGCAAGGTCCGTTTCCGTCGCGTGGATCCCCTGCGTCTCCAGGTGTGCATCCAGGCCGATCTCCTGGGTGGCCATGGACTTAACCTTGATAACCTCCGTCGACCCAGTCTCCTGAATCAGCTCAGTGACAATCCGGTTCGCCTCCGCAGCGTCACGCGCCCAGTGCACCTTACCGCCACGAGCCGTGAAGTTACGCTCGAACTCCTCCAACAGTGCAGGTAGCTGCGCGGCCACCCGCCGTTTGATCGCCTCACCAGCGTTGCGCAGTTCCTCCCAGTCCGGCAGTTCCGCCGTTACCGCCGATCGCTTGGCACGGATGGTGTGCGTGGCGTGGTGAATGTTCGCACGCATCTGCTCGTTACGCAGCTGCTCTTTCGCTGCCTTCGGGAACGGGATATCCGCGTGCACATTTCCCTGCCCATAGGCTGGGCGGGGGCGTGGCATTCCAAGGTTCGTTGTCATCACTTCGCTCCTACTGGAATAGAAAGTTGCACGTCGCCGGTGATATCCAGTGGGTTCGTGCGGGTGGCGGCCAGAATTTCGGCAAAGTGCACGGTCTGGATGTCCTCGCCTCGTTTGTGGGCCGCGCCCCCGATGTGGAGCAGGCAGGCGGCGTCACCGCCGGTGCATAGTTTCGCGCCGGAGGCAGCGATGTTGCCGAGCTTTTGTTCCACCATGGCGCCCGAAACGTCCGAGTTCTTCAACGAGAACGTGCCGCCGAAACCGCAGCATTCATCGGAATCCGGCAGCTCACGGAAGTCAATCCCCTCGACCGTGCGTAGCAGGCTGGGCTGGCGATCGTCCAACCGCAGAAGCCGCTTGCCGTGACAAGACGGGTGGTAGGTGACGGTGTGTGGGAAGTAGGACCCAAGTTGGGACGTGGCGTTGGTGACACCGAGGACGTCGATAAGCAGCTGCGATAGCTCGTAGGTGCGTGCGGCGACGTCCTCCGCTTCCCGCGCGAGCTGTTCCTCACCAGCGGCGCGGGCGACCATCGGTTGCTGGTGGCCGAGCGAGGCGACGCAGGAACCGGACGGGGCAACGGCGTAGTCGAAGCTTTCCGACGAAAACGCCTGCACATGATTGCGAACCACCGGGAGTGCCTCGTCCAGATATCCGCTGTTGACGTGCATTTGGGAGCAACATCCTTGGCCCGCTGGGTACACCACCTGGTGCCCGAGGCGTTCCAGGATGCGGACGGTGGCTAAGGCGACTCTCGGATACATCGCGTCAACGATGCACGTGGAAAAGAGTGCGATTTTCAATGGGTCCTCCGGGGGTGAGTGCGGTTATTTTTTCAACAACCTTTGTGGTCAGACCATAGTAGAACGGTGAGGTAAATCACGCAAATGGCAAAAATATTCCTGACACCACTTGACGAACGTGACCCGCAACACATATTCTCCTGTGGACTGACCACACAGGTTGGCTGTGAGTTGTAAGCGCGAGCGCCTTATCGACGACCATCCCCTAGTCGCTCGTTGCCCCCACTTGCCTTCTCCTGCCATCCAAAACAGCAGGTGAACGCCTATCGGAAAGGACTTTTATGGACAATCTCGCTGTCCTGAGCAGCCTGGCATTGCTGCCACTGGTGCTCGTCGGTGTGCTCCTCGCCGGCCTCCATTGGTCGGCTAAACGCGCGATGCCCGTCGGGTACGTGGCTGCCGTCATCGTCGCAATGAGCGTGTGGAAAATGACGCCGATCGGCATTATCGGCGCCACCATTGAAGGCATCATCGTCGCCATCACCATGCTTTATGTGGTGTTCGGCGCCCTGCTGCTGCTCTCCACCCTCACCATCGGCGGCGCAATGACCACCATCCGCGCCGGCTTCAACGGCATCTCGGAAGACCGTCGCATCCAAGCGATCATCATCGGCTGGCTCTTCGGCTCCTTCATCGAAGGCGTCTCCGGCTACGGCACCACCGCAGCCGTTGTGGCCCCACTGCTGCTGGCCATTGGATTCCCGGCAATGGCTGCCGTTATGGTCGGCCTCGTCGTCCAATCCACCCCGGTGAGCTTCGGCGCCGTGGGTACCCCCATCCTGGTCGGCGTCAGCGGTGGCCTCGGCGGAGACTCCGCAGTGGCAGAACGCGCCGCGGCACTGGGACTCACCATGCCCGACTTCCTCGCCCACATCGGTTTCCACGTTGCCGCCATCCACACTATTGTTGGCATCCTCATTCCGCTGTTCATCGTCACCATGCTCACCGGATTCTTCGGACCGGAGCGCAGGTTCCGCGACGGCCTGGAAGTCTGGCCGTTCGCCATCTACGCATCACTGGCCATGACCATTCCATACGTCCTGGTAGCCCGCTTCCTCGGACCTGAATTCCCAGCACTGTTCGGTGGCATCTTCGGCATGACACTGGTCATGTACACCACCAAGCGCGGTTTCCTCGTCCCCAAAACCACCTTCCGCTTTGGTCCCCGCTCCGGCTGGGAAGCACACTGGATGGGAACCATCGAACCAGCAGAAGTATCCGAAGAAGCGCCACGCATCACCCGCGCCCGCGCCTGGGCCCCCTACATCCTGATGGCAACGTTGCTGGTAGCGTCCCGCGTCATCGGGCCTCTGAAGGAATGGCTGGTCGGCCTAGCCATCCCATTCAAGGACATCCTCGGTACCGGCATCTCCACCTCCATCCAGCCGTTCTATCTCCCAGGCTTCGTCCTCATCCTCACCTCCGTGGTGGCCTTCTACCTGCAAGGAATGAACAAAGCCCAGATCAAGGAAGCGTTCTCCCTGTCCGGCAAGCAGATCGCCGGCACCGCAGCCTCCCTGATGTTCGCCGTCCCACTCGTGCGCGTGCTCATCCAATCCGGCCCATCGCTCAACGAATCCGGCCTCGCCTCCATGCCAGTGACCATGGCGCAAGCAGCAGCCGCCATCTCCGGCATGTCCTGGCCAGCGATCGCCCCGTGGATCGGTGCGCTCGGAGCCTTCATTGCAGGATCCAACACCGTCTCCAACCTGACGTTCTCCCAGTTCCAGTTCTCAACCGGCGTCGCCATCGGCCTCGACCGCCCAGAACTGATCGTGGCAGCGCAAGCCGTTGGTGGCGCGGGTGGAAACCCCATCGCGATCCACAACATTGTCGCAGCCTCCGCCACGGTCGGCCTGCTCGGACGCGAAGGTGCACTGCTCCGTCAAACCATCTGGGTTACCATTTACTACTGCCTGGCAGGTGGCGCAATTGCCTGCCTCTTCGTCACAGGCTGGGGCCTCAACCTGGGCACCATCATGGCCACACTTATCGTCATTGGGCTCATGATCGTTGCCAGAAAGCTCTGGCACGCTCCAGCTCGACAACCACAAGAGCAGCCGGAAAAGGTTCCAGTTTCGCCTTAACTAAATGTGCAGTAGTTATAGAATGAACTGCTGCACATTTCCCATGTTAAGGAGCTTCATATGTCGCCGGTCCAGCCCCGGGTCTACACCGTCATTCTCGAATGGTTGGAAGAAAAACTCCGCTCCGGCGACATCAGCATCGGCGACAAACTCCCCGCCGAGCGCCAGCTCGCGGAAGACTTTGGGATCTCCCGGGCGTCGGTACGCGAGGCAATCCGCGTCCTCGACGCCATGGGCCTCGTCCGATCAGGCACCGGCTCCGGCCCCAACGCGGGCGCCCTCGTCATCTCCGAGCCTTCCTCCGCGCTGGCCTGGGCCCTGCGCATGCACGTGGCGACCCGCTCGCTACCGGTCAAAGACATCGTCCACACCCGTGTCCTCCTCGAATCCCAAGCAGCACTCGAAGCCGCACACGGCCCAGAAACCCCAGAACGCGCCCACACCCTCGCAGAAGCCCGTCAGCTCCTCGACCTCATGGACGACCCCGACCTACCAAGCGACACCTTCCACGAACACGACGCCCACTTCCACATCCTGCTCACCTCCCTAGCAGGAAACATCGTCGTAGAAACCATCATGGACTCGCTACGCCAAGCAACCATCGGATACGTCGCAGAAATGGTCGCACACCTGCCCAGCTGGGCCGACACTCGCGACCAACTACAAATCCAACACCGCGACATCCTCGCAGCAGTCGAAGACCGCGACGGAGAACGTGCCAGCGAAGCACTCCGCCACCACATCGAATGGTTCTATAGCCTGCGGCGGGAGTTGTAGGGGCGGGGTTTTGCGATGCCCCCAAGATTAGGGGCAGTGTTCGCGTTCTCCCCGACATTACTCTCCCGAAGTTCGGGCTGGTGAGAGCATTTTCAGACCAACCTCGGGGGCGTAATGTCGGGGTCAAGTGCGCTGAGCACACAGCCTCGAGTTTGCTGGGGCACGTGTGAGGTTGAAGCGTCACGAGGGATTTACGTGACTATTGCGCTCGCACATATCGGTAGAAGAGTCAGTGTTCGCGTTCTCCCCGACATTACCCTCCCGAAGTTCGGGCTGGTGAGAGCATTTTTAGACCAACCTCGGGGGCGTAATGTCGGGGCCAACGCTCCAACCCACCAACCTCGGGTTTGCTGGGCCCATCAAGCCAACGCGAACCCCGCTTTCTAGTGCAGGCTTTTTCCTTCGATACCTTTCGGCACCATGAGCACAGCTATGAGGGATAGCAGGGAGATGAAGGCGATGTAACCGCCAATTGCCAGGGATGATCCGGTTTTGTTGAGCAGCATTTGCGCGATCATCGGGGCGAAGGCACCGCCGAAGATGGAGCCGATGGCGTAGGAGATTGATACGCCGGACAGTCGGATTCGGGCTGGGAACATCTCGGCGTAGAGTGCGGATTGTGGCCCGTAGGTTGCACCCAGTAGGAGGCCGAGGATGAGGGCGGCGACACCGAAGAGGTAGATGTTGCGGGTGTCGATGAGCAGCCACATGGGGATGGCGTACACAATCATGGCGACGTAGGCCCAGGCAAAGGTGCGGACTTTGCCGAATTGATCGCCCCAGAGTCCGGACCAGATGGTGCCGATGAGCCAGGTGACGGATCCCAGCAGTGATACGAGGAGAACTTGGGATTTTGGTAGTCCGAGGACTTTGGTGCCGTAGGAGTTGAAGAACGCGATGGCGAGGTATCCGGCAGCGTTGCAGCCTGCGAAGATGAAGG
Source organism: Corynebacterium hindlerae (assembly GCF_014117265.1). Lineage (NCBI taxonomy): Bacteria > Bacillati > Actinomycetota > Actinomycetes > Mycobacteriales > Corynebacteriaceae > Corynebacterium > Corynebacterium hindlerae. Next base: position 1,481,263 of record NZ_CP059833.1, read on the forward strand.
CCGCGATGAATACGTCTTTGGTGTGGTTCTTGAACAGCACTCCCACTGGGGCGCTGGATTCCTTTTGCAGCTGCTGAAGTTCAGCGAAAACTGGGGACTCCTCGACCATTTTGCGGATGAAGTAGCCGACTGCAATCAGGACGAGTGAGGAGAGGAACGGAATGCGCCAGCCCCAGGCGTTGAATTGTTCGTCGGTGGTGAGTCGGGTGAGAGCCAGCATGAACACGGTGGCAAGGAACATACCTGCTGGCACGCCGATTTGCGGGTAGGAACCGAAGTAGGAGCGACGATTGACCGGCGCGTGTTCCACGGCGAGCAGCGCGGCGCCGCCCCATTCGCCGCCTGCAGAAAGGCCCTGAATAATGCGGAGCAGCACGAGGATGAGCGGAGCTGCGATGCCGATGGTGGCGTAGTTCGGGAGCAGGCCCATTGCGACGGTTGCCCCACCCATACCGAATAGTGTCAAGACCAGCACTAGTTTACGACCAAAGCGGTCTCCGAGGTGACCGGCGATGATGGCGCCGAGTGGGCGGAAGAGGAAGGAAATTCCAATCGATGCCCAGGACACAATTTGTGCCAGTGCTGGGGAGGAGTTCGATGCCGGGTTGAAGTATTGGGCAGCGAACACCAGGCCAGCTGCCTGCGCGTAGATGAAGAAGTCGAACCATTCGATGGTGGTGCCGACCATCGAGCCTGCGAGCACACGGCGGTGTTCCGTGGTTAATGGGGCAGGCGTCGTTTCCGTGGTTGCAGTGGTCATGGGAGGCTCTCTTAGCTCTTAGGCCGGTTATCAACAAGGCGCTTGGCCTTGCCTTCACCGGTGTCAACGTGATCGCGAACCTCAACGCCAACGGTGATGCCGATGCGGTTTTTGATCTGTTTCTGCAGGTGGTGTCCTGCATTGTCGCGCTCGCTCTGGGAGAAATCTGGGTGGCCTTCCACCAGGATCGTCAGGGTGTCCATGCGCCCCTTACGGTCGAGCACACACTGGTATTTGGTTTTCAGTGCAGCTTCTTCGACGATCAGTTCCTCAAACTGCGATGGGAAGCAGTTCACCCCGCGCAGGATGATCATGTCGTCGTTACGCGCGCTGATGCGTTCGAGTCGTCGCATGGAGCGTGCGGTGCCGGGAAGCAGGCGGGTGAGGTCGTGGGTGCGGTAGCGGATGACCGGGAACGCTTCCTTTGTGAGCGGGGTGATGACAAGTTCGCCGAACTCCCCGTCGGGAACTGGCTGCAAGGTTTCCGGATCCACGATCTCTGGGTAGAAGTGGTCTTCCCAGATGGTGAGGCCATCCTTGGTCTCGACACACTCCTGCGCGACGCCTGGGCCCATGACTTCGGAGAGCCCGTAGATGTCTGTGGCATCGATTCCGAGGGCTTGTTCCAGCTCACCGCGCATGCCTTCGGTCCAAGGCTCGGCGCCGAAAATTCCGGTGCGCAGCGAGGTTTCTGCCGGGTCCATGCCTTCCTCACGCATGCGGTCAACCACATTGAGCATGTAGGACGGGGTGGCCAGGATAGCGTCCGGTTTGAAATCGCGGATGATCTGCACCTGGCGTTCGGTCATGCCGCCGGAGGTAGGGATGGCGGTAGCGCCAAGCTTCTCGACGCCGTAGTGCGCACCCAAACCGCCCGTGAAAAGCCCGTACCCGAAGGCCACCTGGACCTTGTCCCCTGGCCGAACGCCTCCTGCACGCAGGGATCGAGCCACCAAGTCGGCCCAAATTTCGATGTCATTGCGCGTGTATCCCACGACGGTCGGCAGGCCCGTGGTGCCGGACGATGCGTGGATGCGGGCGATCTGGTGATCCCCCACCGCAAACATTCCGAAGGGGTATTCGGCGCGCAGGTCCTTTTTCTCAGTGAAGGGGAACTTAGCCAAGTCGGACAGCTCTTTGAAGTCGTCCGGGTGCACGCCCATTTCGTCGAACACGCGGCGGTAGTGCGGAACGTTGAAGTAGGCGTGACGGATAGTGTTCTTCGCACGGGCGGTTTGCAGTGCGGTGATCTCATCGCGGGAGGCAAATTCGATCCCTGTTTCAGGACCGTGATGAGTGGACATGATGTCGTATACAGAAGTCACGTGTGAATCCAACTTTCTTATCGAACCGGACTTTACTGACCGATCGTTCAGCTAATGTGTGACTCACACTACAACAAAGCAGGTGACCTACGCCACCTTTTTTGCAAAACTTTGCCGGATTTTTGTTAGTGATGTTTCAGGCGCTAAAGCTGCAAACCTAAGAACGCCATCGTTTCCACGATGTCGGCAACCTCATCTTGATCCAAGGCACCCTCAGGCGAGTACCACTCAACCAGCGAATTAATCATGCCAAACAACAAGCGTCCAGCCACATTGGGCGCCACATCCGGATCGAGCGCCCCCTCCTCCTGCGCAGCGGAAACGAGGCCGACCAGATAGTTGGTAAATTCACGCCGTCGTGCCAACGCCTCCAATTCCACCTCGGAGTTGCCCCGCAACCGGAGCAGCAGCGTGACATATTCCGGCTCCCGGCACAGCGCCAGCGTGGTGCCACGCACCAACAGCCGAAGCCTCTCCAGTGCCGGACCTGGCAGTTCTTCTACCTCCGCGACCAGGTCATCAAGCAGGCTGAGCGCCCGGTCGGTGGCATACTTCAACAATTCTTCCTTCGAGGAAATGTGATGATAGATCGCAGACTTGGAGAGGCCGAGGACCTTGGCCAGGTCGCCCATACTGGTTGCTTCGTAGCCACGCGCATTGAATTCCTGCACCGCAATACGCATAACATCATCGCGACTATAACCGGGCCGACCTTGCTTTACTTGACGCCGTACTTGACTTCCCACAACCGTCAACGATACCCATTCCGAACGATCGTTCAGAAACTTGGTGACGCGCACCACATTTTGTGCTTAGCTGGTGGCCATGAATCATCCAATCCTTGCCCCCGGAGTTGCGACGGGCCCCGAATTTGAGCATGTTCGAACGATGTTCGCTGACGATCCGGCCACCACCGATCTTGGCGCGGCCATCACACATCTAGCGGTCGGCGAATGCGATGGACACTTCACAGTCCAGCACAAACACTGCAACGGCCATGGCACTGTCCAAGGCGGCATTCTCTTCACTTTCGCCGATTCCCTGTTCGCTGGCGCCTGCAATGCCGCAGGTGAGACTGCTGTGGCGACCCACAATTCAATCCACTACATCGCCCCCGCCTTTGAAGGGCAGCGCATCGACGGCCATGCCCGTACCGTGCAGTCGTGGGGTCGCAATGGCTTCGTGGATGTCACACTCACCTGCGAGGGGAAGCCGGTCGCGGAATTTCGAGGGACATTCCGGGTGTTACCGGGCCGGCCAGAGAAGCGATAACCCACAATTCCAGTAACCCCGATCACATTTCTACTTGATCCAAGTCACATCTCCCCATATACTGACCGAACGATCAGTAATTAACTGAGGAGATGCCATGACCCCTGAAGAACACTTCGATAACCTCATCGCAGAAGATTCCCGGATCGAACCCACCGACTGGATGCCGGAGGGCTACCGAAAAACGCTGACCCGCCAGATCAGCCAACACGCCCACTCCGAAATCATCGGTATGCAGCCAGAAGCCAACTGGATCACCCGCGCCCCAAGCCTCAAGCGCAAGGCGATCCTCATGGCAAAGGTCCAGGATGAAGCCGGCCATGGTCTTTACCTGTACTCTGCTGCGGAGACACTCGGCACCGACCGCGACACCCTCGTGGATCAACTGCTCGAAGGCAAAGCCAAGTACTCCTCGATCTTCAACTACCCGGCGCGCACCTGGGCAGATGTCGGCGCCATCGGCTGGCTTGTCGACGGCGCAGCGATCTGCAATCAGGTCCCGCTGTGTCGCTGCTCCTACGGACCTTATGGCCGTGCCATGGTGCGCGTGTGCAAGGAGGAATCCTTCCACCAGCGCCAAGGCTGGGAGATCCTGTACGAGCTCGCCCACGGCACCCCGGAGCAGAAGCAGATGGCACAGGAGGCGATCAACCGATTCTATGGCCCGGCCCTACAGATGTTCGGCCCACCGGATGACGATTCGCCGAACTCCAAGCAGTCCATGGCGTGGAACATCAAGCGTTTTTCCAATGATGAACTGCGACAACGCTTCGTGGACATGATCGTGCCACAGGCCGAGGCCTTGGGTCTGCACTTCGAAGATCCCGACTTGAAGTGGAACGAAGAACGCGGTCACTACGACTTCGGCGCGCTGGACTGGGACGAGTTTTTCGGCGTCATCAAGGGCGATGGCCCGTGCAATGAGCAGCGGATGCAGCGGCGTCGAGAAGCCTTTGAGCAGGGCGCTTGGGTGCGGGAAGCCGCGGCCGCCTACGCCGAAAAGTACGAGTCCAACGACACCTCTCTGATTGCGTAAAGGAAAAGCACATGTCTAACAACTGGCCACTGTGGGAAGTTTTTGTCCGCACCAACCGCGGTCTTTCTCACGTCCACGCTGGGTCGTTGCACGCCCCAGATGCCACGATGGCGCTGCGCAACGCGCGTGACCTGTACACACGTCGCAATGAAGGCACCTCCGTGTGGGTTGTTCCTGCCGAGGCTATCACCGCGTCTGACCCGGATTCCAAGGGCGGATTTTTCGAATCCGCACAGGGCAAGAGCTTCCGCCACGCCACCTACTACACCAAGTCTGAAGGGGTGAAGCACCTGTGAGCATCACGACGACCGACTCCGCCACCCGCCAGTCCATGGGCGACGCCATCACCGCGGAGGACATTCAAAACTCTGGTGTGACCGCCCCCGAGAAGGTCGCCGAGTACGCACTCACCTTGGGTGACGACGCCCTCATCCTGGCCCAGCGCCTCGGCTGGTGGGTCTCCCGCGCCCCAGAAATGGAAGAAGATATCGCCCTAGCAAACATTGCCCTCGACCTGCTGGGGCACGCCCGCTTCCTCCTGTCCTACGCTGGCACCGCCTGGGGCAAGACCGAAGACGACCTCGCCTACTTCCGTAACGAGGAAGAGTTCCGTTCCTGCCGCTTGGTAGAGCAGGAAAATGGCGACTTTGCGCACACTATCGCCCGCCAGCTGCTGTTTTCCTACTACGCCCACGGGCTGTACACCGCTCTGCTGGAATCCCAGGATGACACCCTCAAGGCGATCGCGGCGAAGGCCCTCAAGGAAATTGAGTACCACGTGGACCACGCCTCCCAATGGTTGCTGCGGCTGGGGCTAGGTACTGAGGAATCCCACACTCGCATGCAAAAAGGTCTGGACCACATGTGGCCCTACCTGGCGGAACTTTTTGAAGACCAGCCGATCCACTCAGAACTCGAGGGCATCGCGGTGAAGCCATCCACCCTGAAGGCCGAGTTTGACGAACGGATCGCGTGGATCATCGACAAGGCAGGCCTGGAACTCCCGCAGGCCAAGCAGGCCCGCTCCGGGCACCGCACGGGAATGTTCTCCGAAGAACGCGGCTATATTCTCGCCGAAATGCAGGTGCTCGCCCGCCAGCACCCAGGCGCCACCTGGTAGCGAGGTCATCATGCACGAGCTCAGGCCCACCACGGAACGTGAAGCGCAGCTGTGGGATGCTGCCGCCACAGTACCCGACCCGGAAATCCCGGTTATTTCGATCGCTGACCTTGGGATTTTGCGTGGGGTGCGGTTTGACGGGGAACAACCGGTCATCACAATCACCCCAACCTATTCCGGATGCCCCGCTATGGAAACTATCTCCACAGATGTCAAAACCGCAGTGGAGCAAGCAGGGTTTCCTCGCCCCAGCATTGATCTCGTGCTCCACCCCGCGTGGACGACCGATTGGATGACGGAAACCGGCAAGCAACAGCTAGAGGAATATGGCATCGCACCACCGCGTCGTGAAGCACGCAGTAGCGGCCCTATCCCCCTTACCCTCAGCGCCCCGGTGACCTGCCCACGCTGCAAGTCGCGCAATACCTACAAACTCAGCCACTTCGGCTCCACGTCCTGCAAAGCGCTCTACAGCTGCCGGGACTGCCACGAGCCATTCGACTACTTTAAGGTGCACTAATGAACAAGAAGGTGTCATTCAACCCGCTACCGGTCTCCGGGATTCGCCGCCTCACCGACGACGCCGTGGAGGTATCCTTCGAGGTCCCAGCTGAGCTCGCCGACGACTACAACTACATCCCCGGCCAGTACGTAGCGCTCCGCAAAGACATCGACGGCCAGGAAGTGCGCCGCTCGTACTCCATCTGTGCAGTGCCCGAGCGCTTACCGACGGGCGCGTCTGTGATCAAGGTGGGCATCAAGAGGAATCTCGGTGGCGTATTCTCTACCTGGGCCAACACCGAGTTGCAGGTTGGCGACACCATCGACGTGATGAACCCACAAGGGGCATTCACCTCACGCACCCACGTCACCTTCCTCAACGACCCGTCCGCTGCTGGCAAAGGAAAGAAACACCTGGTAGCCGTCGCAGCTGGCTCCGGCGTCACCCCCATCATGGCAATCGCGGTCGCTTTCCTCGAGGCCGCCGACGACCACACCTTTGAGCTGGTTTACGCCAACAAAGGCGCGGGAGACGTGATGTTCGCGGAGGAGATCGGCGACCTCAAGGATAAGTACCCGTCCCGCTTCGCAGTGCACCACGTGCTCTCCCGAGAAAACCGCGTGAACCCGCTGTTCACCGGCCGTATCGACAGCGAGCGCCTGGAATCCTTGCTGGATAACGTCCTTGATTCCGGCGCCGACGAATGGTTCCTCTGTGGTCCCTTTGAGCTGGTTCAGCTGTGCCGCGACACGCTATCTGCCCGCGGCGTGCCTGAAGACCGCGTCCGTTTTGAACTGTTCACCACCGGAAAACCAGGCGATGCGCCAGCCGGTCAACAGGGGCGCGAGGTGGAGATTAAGGAGGGTGAAGACATTTTCAAAATCAAGTTCACTCTCGATGGGCTCACAGGCGAAGTTGAATCCCCGGTCTCCGCGCACGAAACCGTGCTCAACGCCGCATTGCGCAAGCGTTCCGACGTCCCGTTCGCCTGCGCCGGCGGGGTCTGCGGCACCTGCCGCGCCCGCGTGGTGGAGGGCGAATACGAAATGGATGAAAACTACGCCCTCGAACCGGATGAAGTAGAGCGCGGTTACGTGCTGACCTGCCAAACCCGCCCCACTTCTTCCTGTCTCACCGTTGACTTTGACTCCTAGGAGCTTTTTAGATGATCGAACTGGATATCACTGACAACGTCGCCGAAGTCACCCTGAACAACCCGAAGGCGATGAACGCCCTAGCTGAGCAGGACTTAGTTGACCTGGCCGGGGCCTACACCGAGGCTGCAGCTGCCGGGGTCCGCGCTCTGGTCCTGCGCGGCGAAGGCCGGGGATTCTGCGCGGGCCGCAACATCGCTGGCGTGAACCCGAGGGAGGACGACGCCTACGACTACCTGGCCAACAAGGTCACCCCGGTGCTACGCCAGATGGCTACCTTCCCAGCGCCTACTTTCGCTGCTGTGCAGGGCGCCTGCCTGGGCGTTGGCCTGGGCCTGGCGGTCGCCACTGACATTGTGTACGTGGCCGAGGACGCCAAGATCGGTTCCCCGTTCGCCAACCTGGGTGCCACCCTCGATTCCGGTGGGCACGCCCTGTTTGTCGAGCGGCTCGGCGCGCATCGCGCCATGGACCTTATCGTCACCGCCGATCTGATGACCGGCGCGGATGCTGTGAACGCTGGCTTGTTCTCCCGCGCGGTGCCTGCCGCTGAACTGTTGGAATTCACCCGTGCAAAGGCGGTTAAGGCAGCCCAGGGGGCAACGCTCGCCTTCATGAAGTCCCGTGCCCTGGTGCACCAGATCCGCGATGAGCGCATCGGACTCTGGGAGTCTCTGGAAGCCGAGAATGTAGCCCAGGGCGAACTGTGCAGCTCCGAAGACTACTTCGAGGGCTTCGCCGCCTTCCAGGAAAAGCGCCGTCCAGAGTTTAAGGGGAAATAACGTGACTGCATATCTCGTATCCGGAACCCGCACCCCGGTGGGCCGCTATGGTGGCGCGCTGTCCTCCGTCCGCCCCGATGACCTGGCTGCTTTGGTGGTCAAGGCTGTGGTCGAGGACTCTGGGATCCCGCCCGAGGCCGTGGATGAAGTGATCCTCGGTAATGCCAACGGCGCTGGTGAAGAGAACCGCAATGTGGCCCGCATGGCCTGGCTGCTCGCCGGTTTCCCTGATTCCGTACCGGGCATCACCGTCAACCGCCTCTGTGCCTCCGGCATGTCCGCGATTGCCCTGGCCACCGCCATGGTGGAATCCGGCCAGGCCGACATCATTGTCGCAGGTGGCGTAGAGTCCATGTCCCGTGCGCCATGGGTTATGGAAAAGCCCTCAACCGCGTTTGCCAAGCCCGGCGAGATCTTCGATACCTCGATTGGTTGGCGCTTCGTCAACCCGGTTTTCGCAGCTCAGGACAAGATGACCTACTCCATGCCGGAGACCGCCGAAGAGGTCGCACGCCGCAGCAACATCTCCCGCGAGGACGCCGACGCCTTTGCCGTCCAGTCCCAGGAACGGGCGTTGGCCTCGCGTGGCTTTATGGCTGCCGAGATCACCCCGGTACCGGTGAAGGACCGCAAGGGCAACGTCACGCTCGTGTCCGAAGACGAGGGGCCGCGCGCCGGCACCACCCCGGAGGTGTTGGCCCGCCTGCGGCCCGTCGTTAAGGGCGGCGAGGTGGTCACCGCCGGCAATTCGAGCTCGCTTAACGACGGCTCATCCGCCATCATCGTGGCCTCCGAAGCAGCCCTGTCCAAGTACGGTCTCAAGCCGCGTGCCCGCGTCATCGCAAATGCGGCCGTGGGCCTGGAACCTGCAGTGATGGGCCTGGGCCCGATCCCAGCGACCCGTTCTGTCCTTGATCGCGCTGGTTGGTCCACCTCGGATGTCGACGCCTTCGAGATCAACGAAGCCTTCGCCACCCAGTCGCTTGCCACCGTCCGTGAGCTGGACCTTGATCCCGAGAAAGTGAACGCGTGGGGCGGCGCCATCGCCCTTGGCCACCCGCTCGGTTCCTCCGGTTCTCGCATCACCGTCACTCTGCTGAACCGCCTCGAGCAGACCGGTGCTTCTCGCGGCGTAGCCACCATGTGCGTCGGCGTCGGCCAGGGCACTGCTATCGCTATCGAAAGGGTATAAATGTCTGCTCTGACCATTGACTACTTGGACGATCGCGTCGTTGCGACGATGGCGCGCCCCGAGGTCCGCAACGCCATCGACGCGCAGATGATCGCCGAATTCCACGAGCTCTGCGCAACGCTGGAAAACGACCCAAAGATCCTCATCATCACCGGCGCCGAAGGGATTTTCGCCTCCGGCGCGGACATCGGCCAGCTGCGGGAACGCAGGCGTGACGACGCCCTCCGCGGTGTCAACTCCACCCTTTTTACCCGCATCGCTCGCCTACCGATGCCCGTCATCGCAGCGATCGACGGCTACGCCCTCGGCGGCGGGTCGGAACTAGCGCTAGCAGCGGATTTCCGGCTCGGCACCCCACGCATCAAGGTCGGCCAGCCGGAAACCGGACTCGGGATCACCGCGGCAGCAGGTGCCTTGTGGCGACTCCGGGAGGTAGTCGGCGAGCCGATCGCTAAGGAAATCCTGCTGGCGGGACGCATCTTGAATGCGGAAGAGGCCCTGGCCTGCGGTTATGTGACGGGATTGCATGAGGATGTGCTGGCAGCGGCGCATGAGTTGGCGGACCGCGTCGGCAAGCAAGACCCGCTGGCTGTGCGCCTCTCCAAGCAGCTGTTCGCCATGCCCGCCGCCGCGCACCCGTACGTGGACAACATCGCCCAGGCAATCTGCTTCGAATCCGAAGCGAAATTCGACCGCATGCAGGCTTTTCTAGATAGGAAGAAGAAATGACACTTTCACGCGTAGGAGTACTAGGTGGCGGCCGCATGGGCGCCGGAATCGCGCACGCATTTCTCATGACCGGAGCTGCCGTGACCGTGGTCGATATTGATCCGGCGGGCCCGCTGGGGCGCATCACGCGCGACGTGGAAAAATCCATCGAACGTGGCGCTTCCGGTTCGGCCTCCGATTACCTGGACCGCTTGACCTGCACCACCGCTGTGTCTGACTTCGCCGGTTGCGAGCTGGTCGTGGAAGCGATTCCGGAAGACTTCTCCCTGAAGGCTAAGGCTTTCGCCGACATCGCGACGGCGGCACCGGAGGCTGTGATCGCGTCCAATACCTCGTCTCTTTCGGTGACCGATCTCGCCTCGGTGGTGCCATCATCCCAGGTCATCGGCCTGCACTTCTTCAACCCGGTGCCAGCCTCGAAGCTCGTAGAGATCGTGGTGGCCGAGACGACCTCTTCGGATCTGGTTGAGCAGGCTAAGAAATGGGTCGCAGCGTTGGGCAAGACCCCCATCGTGGTCAAGGACTCCCCTGGCTTCGCCTCTTCCCGCCTCGGCGTCGTCATCGCCCTTGAAGCGATCCGCATGGTCGAGGAGGGCGTCGCGTCCCCAGAGGATATCGACAATGCCATGGTCCTTGGATACAAGTTCCCGGTTGGCCCGCTCGCTTTGACGGACATTGTTGGGCTCGACGTGCGCCTCGGCATCTCCGAATACCTCGCCTCCACCCTGGGCGAACGCTTCGAACCACCAGCGCTCATGCGCGAGATGGTGGCTCGGGGCGAGCTCGGTAGGAAGACCGGGAAGGGGTTCTATTCCTATTAAGCTGGCCGGATTTCCTTATTCAATTGGGATATATCCCCGGTATTTTGTACCTATGGATAAGGAAATTCGACAAGCTTCCCACTGGGCCCTCGCGTTCCGCCCAACCGGCACGCCCACCGCGGAGAACTTCCGCTTGGAAACAGCAGAGTTGCCTTCCCTGCAGGACGGCCAGGTGCTGGTGAAAAACATCGTGACCTCGGTGGATCCGTACATGCGCGGCCGCATGAATGACGTGAAATCCTACATCCCAGCGTTCCAGATCGATGAGCCGCTGACTGGCGGTGCCATCGGCGAAGTGATCGAATCGCGTTCCGCCGCGCTCCCGGTCGGCACGATGGTTTCCCATTTCCTGGGCTGGCGGACGCACGCTGTGCTGGGTGAAGGCGAGGCGACGGTCGTCGATACGCGTGCGATCGCGCCCGCAACCTACCTGGGTGCGCTGGGCATGCCGGGGCTGACGGCGTACGTCGGGCTGATGAAGGTCGCGGAATTCAAGGAGGGCGACGCGGTGTTTGTCTCCGGCGCTGCGGGTGCCGTGGGGCAGATGGTCGGGCAGCTGGCAAAGCAGTTCGGCGCGTCCCGAGTCATCGGCTCGGCCGGGTCGCCTGAGAAGGTGCAGCACCTGCTTGACCTGGGCTTTGATGCAGCGTTCAACTACAAGGACGGCGCGGTGGCTGAGCAGCTGAAGGCGGCGGCTCCGGAGGGGATCGACGTGTACTTCGACAATGTGGGCGGCGATCACCTCGAGGCCGCGATCGCCACGCTGAACGCCTTCGGCCGCGTCGCGATGTGCGGTGCCATCGCCCAGTACAACGCCACCGAACCGACGCCGGGGCCACGTAATCTGGGGCTTGCGATCGGCAAGTGCCTCACGCTGCGAGGCTTCGTTGTGGGGCAATACGCCCAGTTCGGCGGCGAATTCCGCGAAAAAGTAGCGCCTTTGCTTCTCGACGGCTCCATTCGCACCGACACCACAGTCCGCCACGGCATCGAGAACATGCCGAACGCATTCCTTGAGCTGTTCACCGGCGGAAACCGCGGAAAGATGGTGGTGGAGATTTAGGGGTTTGGCGACGCACCGCCGTCTTGTGCCATGCGGCGGTCGTACTCAGCTTGCAGATTCATCCAAAGCTGTTCAGAAGTTCCAAAACAATTCGCTAGCAAACGAGCCAGAACTGGGGTTATTGACTGCCTACCCTGGATAATCTTCTGAACCACACCAAGTCCAATATCAATTTCAATTGCTAGATCCTTGGCAGTCATTCGGTTAGGCCGGAGGAAGTCGTCCAATAGAACTTCACCAGGATGAACCGGCCTTTGCAGTGCATCATTGTCAACAACTGTCATCTTTTCATCATTTCTGCTTGAACTAGAGAGACTTTTGTTGCCCCTCTAAGTAGTCCCTTCTCTACAAAAGAAGTATAGATTCCAACGTGGACGGTCGTTCGAATATTGCGTCTTTCACGCTCCGAATGACGTACACAGCTCGCTTAATTAATTTTATTCACCCACGATCAGCTCGCCAGTTTTCGCTATTTTCAACCATCTAGCTGGACATTTGATCAAAATTTCCACCTACAAACGTGAATCACGACCTCTTTACAGATAGCTGTGTATGTCATTCACTCGCCTAGTGTGCGTGTATGCCCTACCATGAAGACATCGAGTGAAAATAACCCCGTCAAGAGCAGCTAGATAAAGGATTGAAAATGACATACACGACCACTCAAACTCCTGATAGCATTAATACCAATCGGAAGTCACGCACCCACTACTTCATCGACATCGAGAATTTCAATGGAGGCCCCGTTCACACTATTGACGAGTCGAACCGCTGCTACGACGAATTGTCTAGCATGCTTGGCTTCGACAAGACGGCGCAGATCACAATCGCCGCGGACATCACCACTATTACAAACCTCCACCAAAGTTGGAATCCATTTCGCATCCTCCAGGGATGGGGAGAGAACGGTGCCGACTTGGCCCTCATCGAAGCAATGTCGAACGTCATCCTCGCTGAAGGCGACGACGTCGTGGAGGTATCTGGCGATGGAATCTTTACCGACCAGATCGACGCTTTGGTAGCCCGAGGTTTCCAAGTACACGTGTTCTCAGAATTGACTGCTCTCAACAACCGACTCAAGTTGGCCGCAACTACATGGACAACTTTCGAATACGACTCCAACAACGCAAAGGATTCTTATGCTTTCGCCTAACCCACAGGGCACTCTCGCGCTCAAGGATATTGCTGACCTTGCAGAGGTCAGCCGAGCTGCTGTCAGTAACTGGCGCGCTCGCTACGCAGACAGCTTCCCCGAGCCTGTCCCCCTCTCTACTCCTCGCCGGCCGCTTTTCGACGCCCAAGAAGTCCTCACTTGGCTGACCGAACATGACCTCTTGCCAGCAGGAATCGAAGACAAGAAGACCTCACTCCGCCTTAGAGCAATTCTCAATACCTTGGCCAATGAAGGGTTGAACCCGGGCGAATTGGCAAAATTTGCCTTGCAACATCTCGCTGGAGAAAGTTCGGAAAGTTCCGAGCTAGTGGCAATCTTTGATGGGCTTTCTACTGAAAAGAAGTCGGTCCTTGCTTCCCTTGTTTTGGAGCATTGTTTCGGCAATCAAGGTCGCGGTTCATTTGGAATGTTCAGCACAAGCAGCTCCCGGGCATCATCGATCCTTGCCTCTGCTGCGAGCACTTCTGTAACGGACAGTTCCATCATTTTCGATCCGACATGCGGCATTGGCGAGACCCTTATTCAAGCCGGTCGTGCCGGCGGCAAAAAGTTGCGAGCTCAAGACACCGATCCTTTTGCCACCGAAATCGTCTCTCTCCGAAAGTCCATCGGTGAACCACGTCTTTCGGTAAAAGCTGGAGACTTCCTCACCACCGATACTTTCGGGGGCGATCGTCCTGATGTCATCGTTGCAGAACTTCCATTTGGCATGCGCATCGACAAGGAACAGCGCCGAGCCATGGAACGGACAAAAGTTGGCGCCAACGCTTCTTCATCCAATGGGGATGCGGCTTTTCTTGCCAGAATTGTCGACGTTCTTGCCGACGAAGGCCGGGGTTACGCTTTGACGCCTTTGGCCCCTGCCTTCCAAGGGCCACTTAGGAAATTCCGATCGAATTTGATTGCACATGGGTGCGTGGAGTTCATTTTCCAATTGCCACCACGACTGTTGACCAATACCTCGATCCCGACGCTTTTGTGGGTTTTGCGTTCTCCAAACGCTGTAGGTGAAACCCCAACAACGTTGATCGATGCATCCCAAGCGGACAACCGATTGGAACAAATTGGCAGTTGGATTACCTCGCTCCGCAAAGGTGAGCACATTGACGTGCCACATGTTTCGGTTTCCCTCGCTGAATTTGTGACGAGCGAAGGCTCCTTGCTCCCATCTGAGTGGCTGTTTGAAGCTCTATCTGAGCAGGAAGTTGCGAACCGACTGAAGGAACTTGAGTCGGAAATCAATGCCATTTCGAAGAAGCTGGACCAACCAATCCGACTGACCTTCGAGCATGGAAGCTTTGAAAATCCGATTCTCATTTCGCTCCGAGAAGCGATTGAACGGAAGCTGATCAAGATCCTCGATTTGCGACCAAAAGACAAAGCAAATGGCGAGACCAAGAAAGTTCCCAAGATTGCATCAATCAATCTCCCAGAGCCAGAGCTTGTCGAGGTACCGGCAGATGAGGAATGCGCACGTTCAGGCGACATTGTTGCACTGGGTATGAGAGATTCCGCTCTTGTGCCCGGCACTTCCGAGGAATGGGCTGTACCCAACTTTGCCAAGGTCATTCGTGTGCTTGATTCAAAGCTTTCTCCGCGAATCGTAAAAGCCTGCATCGACCACAAGATGCGCGAACGGCGCACAGCGGCTCCAGGTGTGCTCACTCCCGGAACGGTCTTGCGTGGATTCCTAGACATTGAGATCCCATTGCTTACGGACGAGCAATTGGCAGAATTGGACTCTATCCTGCGAGAACTCGACGAGCGTAAACAACTAGCAGACAAGCTAGGCAACCTCGCGGCTGAGGCCAACGATGCTCTCATCGCAGCCACGCTTTTGAAGTAACATCAAAACATTGTCTTACTCCCGGCCCGGTTAGGGCGGGCACAAACCAAGGAAAATTCATGAATCACTCTGAGTTCAAGAGCCGCATCGACAAGATTTGGGATGTTTTCTGGTCTGGCGGTATTGCCAACCCGATGAATGTCATCGAACAATTCACCTACTTGCTCTTCCTCCGCCAGCTCGACAAGCAGCAAGACAGCCTTGACGCGCAACGAGCTTTCGGCAAAGAGGCCCCGGCTCGCGCCGATATTTTCCAACCAAATCAACAAGATTTCCGATGGAAGAACCTGGTCACCGAGACCAGCCCGACTCGTCTGAAGGAACTCGTCGAGGACCACGCATTCCCTCACATGCGAAATCTCGGCAGCTCTGGCATGGCTGCTCACATGAAGAATGCCAATTTCGGCATCGATAACCCCAATACGCTACGCACGGTTATCAGCCAGATCGATGAGCTACCGCTGACCAAGCAGGACCTACTCGGTGATCTCTACGAGTACATGCTCTCTAAGCTCAGCAGTTCAGGCACGAATGGTCAGTTCCGCACCACGCAGCACGTCATTGACCTCATGGTGGAACTCATGAGACCGGCTCCCAATGAACGAATCATTGATCCAGCTTGTGGCACGGCAGGATTCTTGGTCAACGCTTGGGAGTGGATGCAGCACAACCACGAAGCAGAACTGCTCAAGAAGAGCACCCGCGATAGCTTTCAAACCAACGGTCTTACTGGCTACGACAACGACTCAACGATGGTCCGATTGTCCGCAATGAATTTGTTCATGCACGGCTTCCAGGAGCCGAACATCAAATACAAAGATTCGCTGGGGCCAATCGATCCGCAGGACGAAGATGCTTTCGATATCGTTCTTGCCAACCCACCATTTTCCGGCACCATCGATGCCGCCGGCATGGACAAGAAGCTCAATCGCCTTGCTTCAACCAAGAAGACTGAGCTGCTGTTCATCAACCGTTTCCTGAGTTTGCTCAAAATCGGCGGCCGCGCAGCCGTTATCGTCCCTGAAGGCGTACTTTTCGGTTCTACCAAGGCCCACAAAGCGATCCGCAAGGAACTTATCGAGAACCAAAAGCTCGATGCCGTCATCAAGCTCCCTTCCGGTGCGTTCAAGCCGTACACTGGCGTTTCCACTGCAATCCTCTGTTTCACCCGCACCGACGCTCCTGACACAGACCATGTCTGGTTCTACGAGGTGCGTGCCGACGGCCGCTCCCTCGACGACAAGCGCACCCCGCTTCTCGACGAACATCTGCTCGGCCCTACGCCTCTCGACCGGCTGCCTGATCCTGACAATCCCCTCGACAAGCCTAAGGCAGTCGAGCTCACGGACGAGCAACACGAGAAGAATAACCTCCCCGACGTGGTGAAACGCTTCGCGCTTCGCGATACCACTGAGCTTGAGCGTGCCCGCACCGAGCAGAGCTTCTGCGTACCTGTTTCCGAGATCGCCGACAACGACTACGACCTTTCCATGAACCGCTACAAGGAAATAGTCTTCGAGGACGTGGAAACTCGCGATCCAATGGAGATTATTGCGGAGATTGAAGCCCTCGATGCGGAACTCGCGACTGGAATGGCGCAGCTCAAGAGGCTGCTGGGCGGTGACGCGAAGTGACGGTTTCACGTGAAACTTGGCCGATGGTGCGGTTGGGGGATGTTTGTGATCGAAAAATCGGAAAGTGGGATCTTGGGACTCGTAAGAAATATGTAGATATTTCTTCCGTGGATTCAATATCGAAAAAAATAATCGATGCTAGATATGTCGATCCGGAAGAAGCTCCTAGCCGGGCGAGGCAGGTCGTTCAAGAAGGAGACGTTCTCGTTTCAACTGTGCGGCCAAACCTGAATGCAGTAGCTTTGGTGAGCTCATCATTGGATGGACACGTTACCAGCACGGGATTCTGCGTGCTTCGACCCGATAAAACAATTTTGAACTCGACATTTCTCTTCTCATTCGTGCAAACGAACTATTTTATTGAGCAGTGTGTAAAGACGGCAACTGGGATTTCCTATCCTGCTACAACTGCTACCAAAATTCTGGATATCAAGATCCCCCTCCCTCCCCTTGCCGAGCAGCGGAGGATCGCGGAGATTCTTGAGGTTACGAATCAAAGGCTCAATGCGACTCAAAAACAACTTGAGGAACTTGACGCGATTCGCAACAGTTTGATTCGTGAGATCGATGACCTTACTGCGTCTACCTGTCGACTTGAGGAGATTGCTGCAGTTTCAGGTGGCCTCTCTCTGAGTTCCAAACGCGCGAAAAACCCGATTGAGGCAAACTATCTCAGAGTCGCAAACGTTCAACGAAATTCAATTGATCTCGGCGAAGTGAAGACCATTCGTGTTACTGAACGAGAGTTTGATCGATGCTTGGTCGCCGACGGAGACATACTGATGCTCGAAGCAAATGCAAACCCTCGGGAAGTTGGCAGAGCCGCAATCATTTCTCCAGGAGATCACCGATTTGTATTCCAAAATCATCTATTCCGTGTCCGATCCATTGCCACTTCGCCGATCGTTCTGAACGCACTCTTGTCTGCTCCTTCCGTTCGACTTCAACTTATTCGTTGTGTCAAAACAACTTCGGGACTGAATACAATGACAATCAATCAAGCCCGTGACTTACTCATTCCCGACCTTCCAACGATCGACCAAGAACGATTTGAGTCCCAGCTGCTGAAAATTGAAGAGTTGCGGGGCAAAATCCGAACGCGGATCCGCCTACTTGAAGAGCTCCACCAATCCCTTTCCGCTCGCGCTTTAGCTGGTCAACTGTAGGATTTCAGCCAGGAGGTAAGCAATGTCCACACCAGATCAGCCAATTGAGAAGGGCGTCGATCAGCTCGGCGAGTTTGTCATCTACCGCACCCTCGACGACCTCACCGAGGTACACCTCCGTTTGATCGATGGCAGCGTGTGGATGACGCAAGCCGAGATTGCCGAACTTTTCGGCATCACTAGCGCAACTGTCAGCATTCACCTCAAGAATATCTACGCAGAAAACGAGCTGACCAGGGATCGAACTCTTAAAGAATTTCAAAGAGTTCAGAATGAAGGCGACCGGGACATCGTCCGCAGCCTCAACCATTACAATCTCGACGCCATCATGGCAGTGGGTTATCGTGTCCGCGGACCGCGGGGCGTCCAGTTCCGCACCTGGGCTTCTAGCATACTCACTGAGTATTTGGTCAAGGGCTTTGTGATGAATGACGAAAAGCTCAAAGACCCTCGCGGACAGGATTACTTTGATGAGCTGCTCGCACGGATCCGAGATATTCGATCTTCGGAATACCGGTTCTACGCAAAGTTACGCGACATTTTTAGTTTGGCTGATGACTACGACGCGAAAGCGCCGTCGACAAGACATTTTTTCCAGCGCATTCAAGACAAATTGCACTACGCGATCACTGGATTGACCTCGTCGGAAATCATTGCGACTCGGTGCGATCCACAAGCCGACAACCTTGGCTTAACTTCGTTCAAGGGCAACGTCGTGCGTAAAAGAGATATCACTAGCGCCAAGAACTATCTGACCAAAGACGAGCTCGAGATGCTCAACTTCTTGGTGTCTCAGTACCTCGATTACGCCGAGCAACAGGCCCGTCGCCGTAAGGTCATCCACATGGCGGATTGGATCGAAAAGACCGATTCCTTCATCGAGTTCAACGAGTACGAACCTCTCAAGGATCGTGGCCGTATCACGAGGAAGGAAGTCGAAAAGTTGGCCATCGAGCGGTATGAAATCTTCGACAGTCGACGCCGAGAAAAGGAAGATTCGGTTGTGGAGATTGAACTCCTGGAGCGACTGAAAGAAATGGATCGTCGGATTCTCGCGGATCGAAAGCGACTCGAGCCTCGTAAAGCATCTGACGAGTAGCAAAACAGATAATCTATTAGGTAAAGAAACTGTCACTTTAGGCGTCGAAAAGCGCCACCCCACCTGAGGACTTTGATTGACCACTCCTTCACGCTCCAACTTTGCATTTGTCGGACCTGTCTTCCCACGCCTGCTGAGTGATTGCCGTGGGGCGGAAGCCGCGGCCGTCAGCAACCCACGTGCGTCGGCAATTCATGCACGTTTCGTCACAGAAGCAATGATCAAACACATCAGTGCGTTCTATGGACTCGAGACAGGTGGAGCGATGCTGGACCTTGCCAGAGCGCCTAAGTTCCGCCAGGTTGTACCACCGAGCATCCAAAATAAGATTCATGCGCTGCGCAAGATCGGCAATGTTGCGGCTCACGAGGATAAGCATATCGAGCAACAAGTAGCTATCCACGCCATCGCCCACCTGTATGACCTCATGGTGTGGGCAGCCGCCAACGTGGCCGACCGCGGCCGCGCGGCGATTCCTAACGAGGCATTCGATCCGCAAATCCTCTTTGACGCACCAAAACAGCAGGCAAAGACCGCAGCTCAGTTGCGAAAGCTACAGTTTGAACTTGATCAGCGTGAGCAACAGCATGCCCTCCAGCTCTCGGAGGAACGCGAACGGCTGCGCGCTGAACGCGAAGAACACCTGCGCCAGCAGGAACGCTTCCGGAAGGAATCCGCCGAACAAGCAGCCGAAATTGCACGTCTTCGCGCCGAACTCGAAGAAAAGACTCGCGCGGAGCTAGTTGAAGCTCAGGCCGAGGCAGGAGCAGTAGACACCACTGCGAACTTTGCCATCAGCGAGGCCGATACCCGCCGCGACATCATCAATCCAATGCTCGCTGCCGCCGGCTTCTCCGTTGAAAAAGGGAATGTACGCGAGGAAGTGCAGTTGCCTTCGGGACGCGCAGATTATGTTCTCTACGGTGAAGACGGCAAGGCCTTGGCCGTAGTTGAGGCGAAGAAGCCGTCGGTAAGCATCTCAGCGGGTCGACAGCAAGCGGCACGGTACGCACGCGAACTAGAAGCCCAATTCGGCCAGCGACCAATCATCTACTACACCACGGGCTACCTGGTCGAAATGTGGGATGACGTAGCCCTCCCTAGTGGCGTCGAACCTAAACCACGCGAAGTAGATGGCTACGCGACCGCACGCGAGCTGTACCAACTGATTAGGTTCCGCACGCTTCGCCAAGATCTGACCAAAGTGACGCATGATTCCGAAATTGCGGGACGCCCCTACCAAGCAATCGCGATCCGGGCCGTCGCGGAGCACCTGAGCGATGGGTACCGTAAGGCCCTGCTAGTCATGGCTACCGGAACTGGCAAGACTCGTACTGCCATTGCTTTGGTGAAAATGCTGAAGGATGCTGGCTGGGTGAAAAACGTGCTGTTCCTTGCCGACCGCAAAGCACTGGTGAACCAAGCTGCGAAAAACTTCTCCGCCCTATACCCGGATGCGGGAATCGTAAACCTACTGAAGGAATCCAAAACCGATGGCACGGTTTATCTCTCCACCTACCAATCCATGATCAAGCAACTTGGGGAGAAGTTCACCCCCTACGCTTTCGACTTGATTATCGTGGACGAAGCTCACCGCAGTATCTACCGACGCTACCGGCGTATCTTCGATTATTTCGACTCCTACCTGATTGGCCTTACTGCCACGCCACGTGACGAAATCGACCACAATACATACTCGATGTTCGACCTCCAGGACGGCCAACCGACCACGGAATACTCACTCGAACAAGCAGTGTCCGAAGGCTACCTAGTTCACTACCGTCCGTACGCGGCGGAATCGATCATCCTGCAGACTGGCGTCTGTTACGAAGACTTGTCAGAAGAAGACAAGGTCAAATGGGATCTCGCGGAATGGGGTACCGACGAAGATGGAAACAAACTCGAATCCCCAGAAGGTGCCGACGCTTCTGAAATCAACGCCAAGCTCTACAATCTGAGCACCATCGACTTGGTCCTAAAGCAGGTACTCACCCACGGTATCAAGGTTGACGGAGCAGACCGCATCGGCAAGACGATCGTCTTTGCGCGAAACCAATATCATGCAGATTTGATCTACAAGCGGTTCGCAGTGGTTGACCCGAAGGTGAACGCTGAAGTGATTACCTCCGGCGTAGACAATCCAGACGAACTCATTGAGCGGTTTGAAGACCCGTCACCTCGTGGAATCGATGTTGCTATCAGCGTCGACATGCTCGACACCGGCATTGATGTCCCGGAGATCGTCAACCTTGTTTTCTTCAAGCCTGTCCACTCCCAAACCAAGTTCTGGCAGATGATAGGACGCGGCACTCGCACACGTAAAGAACTTTTCGGCGAAGGCCTAGACAAAGAAGAGTTCTTCGTCTTTGACTATTGCGACAATCTGCGCCACTTCGCTGGTGCGGACAAGCCTGCCACCGAAGGTTCTAAACAGCGTTCGCTGTCCGAGCGACTGTTCCTCCGCCGCCTCGAGCTGTTGGACAGATCAAAGGATGCCGAATTGCGGGCGTCCATTAGAACCCACCTTCAGCAGCAGCTGGGAGGCGTGCCAGAGTCTAGCCCGCTGGTCAGCCCCAAGGCCCGGCCCATTTTAGACCGCTATCGTGAGCCAGCTTCGTGGGAAAGCCTCAGTGCTGCGGACTACGCTGATATGGAAGAACACCTTGCCAATCTTCCGTTCGCATCTGCCGCGGAAAATGAGCATGCCAAACGCTTTGACCTAGTTGTCCTTGGCTGCCAGACGGCAGTGGCCGAGGAACAGCCCGTGCCCGATGGCTTTCGTTTACGCGTCCAACGACTCGCTACCAACCTGCTCACGAAGCTCAACGTTAAGTCAATCGCCGCTCAAGCGAAGCTCCTTGAACAAGCCGCGTCCGATGAGTGGTGGGACGGTGTCACCGAAATGGAACTGGAAGTGCTCCGTCGGGGAATGCGCTCACTCGTCCACAATGTAGATAGAGGCCAGCGCAACGCAGTCGTCATGGACATCAAGGACGAGCTCGGCGAACTCAACCTCATGTCCCTACCGCTCGAAGGAGCAGCCGGAACAGTCGTCGAAAGTACCGTTGAACAGAAGATTCAAGCTGTTTTGGATAAACACGGCGACGCTCTGGTACTGCAAAAGATTCGGCGAGCAAAACCTCTCACAGGAGTAGACATCATCTCATTGGAGCAGCTTGTTGCATCGGCTGGCATTTCAGATGTCGCCGGTCTACGCGAAGAGCTCGGAATGTCGCTTCCACGTTTCGTCCGCACGATGGTGGGCCTCGAAGAAAATGTAGCCCGGGAGGTCTTTGCCGACTGGATTTCAGGCAGTCGACTCAATGCCACTCAGCTCGCATTCCTCAATCGGGTAGTCGGTGGCCTCGTACAAAATGGCATCGTAACTATGGGCGATCTGTGGGAGGCCCCTTACAACGACTACGGAGATCCGCTCGATGTCTTCGGCGGTAATACAGCCATGGTGTATGACCTGCGGGATCGATTGCAACGGATTGAGCAGTCTGTGGAGGAGATTTCCTAGTGGGACTATTCACGTATCCTTCCCAAAGCCACCCTTTTAGAAGTAATGAACCTCAGGATCACACACTTGGGGAGACAACCTGGAACGATCGCCCAATCACAAACGCATCCGAGGACACATTGGGTAGAGCTGCTTTCGCTGAGAAAGTAGCTCTGTTCATCAATCGATGCACCGCCTCCGATGACTCAATAGTTTTCGGGCTCACTGGCGAATGGGGTGCAGGAAAAACATCGATAATCTCGATGGTTATTCAAGAACTATCCGCATGCTCAGATAACTGGAGAATTTCCGAATTCTCCCCCTGGGCAGCATCCTCGCCCAATGGCGTGATGGAAGACTTCTTTGCAGCTTTGGGCGAAGCTGTTCCTGAAGTCGACAGGAAAACGCTGGCCAAATCCCTCAGCAGCCTGTATTCCATTGCTGCTGAGGCAATCCAGCTCGGAACAAATTCTCACCTGGGAAGTTTGTCACTTAGGCCTCCAGGGTTACCTTCAAACAACAAATCAGAATTGGAAGAGTTTCAATCTTGGCGAACTTCCTTTGATAGTGCCTCTAAGCTTATTGCTCGTTCACATAAGAAAATTCTCATTGTTGTCGATGACGTCGATCGCCTTCAAAAAGACGAGCTGTCCTCACTCTTAAAGACCATTCGCCTGCTCGGACGATTTCCAAATATCCACTATTTGATGGCATACGACGAAGCGTCTCTTTCCGAAATATTTTCTGGTTCATCACTTGACCAGAACAGCCAGGATATCGCTGAACGCTTTCTGGAGAAAATTGTGCAATTCCCTATTGCTATCCCCCCTCTTTCTGAAGTCCAAATATTGGACACAATATCCAAAAAGCTCGAAACCATCCGTGGAGAGTACAACAAAAATGAAATTCCTCTAACTAGGTCAGGAACCGAACCCCCCTGGCACAATATCGATTCTCTTCTTGGGACATTTTGCAGAGCTCTAAGAACTCCGCGCGCAATAAATAGATTCCTAGCTAATGCTCGAATCAATGTCGATTTTAACGATCCAGGTGAAATCAATGTCGGAGACTGCATTGCACTTGCGTTTCTTCGCGTCATTGCACCACAAGTTCATGCTGAAATTGGTCGAAATAAGGAAACTCTTTGCCATAAGAGCTACAAAGAAGAACACCGCAAACGGGTGATCAATTCCGTATCTGCAATAGCCACCATTGCTCCTAGTCAACGACAATCAGCAGTTGAAGAGGTCTTGAATTGGCTGTTTCTCGGCCCTATGCCTGCAGACAAGGGCATCGTCTTACCTGAATACTTTGATCGCTACTTCCAATTCGGAATAACAGGATTCGACGTTAGCGATACAACTATTTCCACTGCAGCTGAGCGTGCGATTTCCAAAAAACCAGAAGTCTTGCTGGAATTGCTTCAAACCTCGAATCAGCATCAAATCAAATCTATCTTGATTAAATTAAGCCACTTTTCAAATCTGAGCATGAATACCGATCAGAAGCTAGCATTCTTGATGCATGTGATCCCAATAGCAACAAATTGCTGGGTCTCTCAATCCGTTGAATTGCCAGAACAAATGCTGATTGATTGGATTTATCCGTACTTGGCGAGCCTCCGCAAAGATATAAAAATTCCCGAGGCAATCAGTGCACTCGATCGAATTTCAAACGGAAAACTTCTTGCTGCGATTTTCCAAAGACTAGAGACCTCCTGGGAAATGGATAACATCAAGAGAGAGGATGTTGCATGGATGATGGAAGCCATTCCAATAGTGAATTCACAACTTTGCAGTCAATTCCTCGACGGGTTAAGGGAAGACCGCGATCACAAAGCACATCCTAGCCAAAATCGAGTTCTTGAATACATCGGTCTTTACGGTGTATTCTCCCAACTAAAAGTCTCCATCATCAACGATATTGAGCTTGGAAATATCGACGGCGGTGACGTCGCATCACGCTGCTATCAGATTTGGAAGGCGACTTCCAACAGCTATCAAACCAACAGATTAGCCTTTAACGGCTCATCCGGATCTGGAGTGCGTAATTAGCGGGAAGTGATATGTCGGGGTGGCACAACATATAGGGGCCCTGGCCGGTACAAGATGAGAGTTACCACACAACCATCTGACCGAACCAGGACCCTACAATGCAGCCTACGTTCAACCTCGTCGCCGACACCATTTGCCGCACCGCGGAACTGGGATTAACGATCACCGATGCCGCGGATGCCGGCGAGTTCACGGTCATCAGTGCTCGTCCCATCGACTCCTGCGACAAGTGCCCGGGCTGCGGACACACAGGGCGGCTGCGTGATCACGTCGTGCGCCGGCTGACCGATCTTCCCGTCGTCGGCTTCCCCACCAGACTGCAGGTACGCGTGCCGCGGTTCCTGTGCCTGAATCAGTCCTGTGCCCAGCGGATCTACCAGGGCGAACTGGCCTGCGCCGAACGCGGGCGCACCGTCACTCGCCGGGTGACCCGCTGGATTCTGCAACGGTTGGCGATCGACAAAATGAGTATCTCCGCCACCGCCAAAGCCCTGGGCTTGGGCTGGGACCTGGTCAACGACCTCGCCCTGGATGCCTGTCGGCACCTGGTCTACGACGACCCCGGCCACCTTGCCGGGGTACGCGTGCTGGGCGTGGACGAGCACGTGTGGAAGCACACCCACCGGGCCGGTGAGCCGGACTCGTTCGTCACCGTGCTCGTCGACATCACCCCCGTCATCGACGGCGCCGGACCGGCCCGGTTGCTGGACATGGTCCCGGGTCGTAGCGCCGCGGTACTGAGCGATTGGCTCAGCCAGCGTGGGCAGGGCTTTCGCGACCGGGTCGAGGTTGTCACGATGGATGGGTTTGCCGGCTACGCCACCGCCACCAAACAGGCCCTGCCGCGGGCGCAGGCGGTGATGGATCCCTTTCACGTGGTGCACCTGGCCGCCGACAAGTTGACCGTGTGCCGGCAGCGCCTGCAGCGGATGACCACCGGGCGGCGGGGCAAGAAAAACGATCCGTTGTATAAGAACCGGAAAACCCTGTTGACCAGGATTGACTTCCTCACTGATCGACAGCATCGGCGACTCGAGCAACTGTGGGCCACCGACGAAGACTACGTGGCTTTGGAGGTGACGTGGTCGGTGTATCAGCAGATCATCGCCGCCTATCAGCACCCGAAGAAAGCCGAGGGCAAGAAGCTGATGCGGAAGGTGATCAGCACGCTGCGTTCATCGACGATGCCGAAGGGGTTAGAGGAGATTAAGCAGCTGGGAAACACGCTGTACCGGCGCCAGAAGGACGTGCTGGCGTATTTCGATATCGGGGCGTCCAACGGGCCCGTCGAGGCGATCAACGGGCGCCTGGAGCATCTGCGCGGCATCGCTCTGGGGTTCAAGAACCTCGGGCACTACATCTTGCGATCCTTGATCCACTCCGGACAGCTGCACACCAAGATCAACGCACTTTAAATCCTGAAGAGCCCCTTTAACATGGGTCTATACCGACAATTGGTACCCACCGAATTGGATAGCTGGAGAGACAACGTCGCCACAGATGAAGATCACGCACCTATGACTTGGGGAGTACTTCGCTACCTCGCAGCCGATATTCTCTCAGAGAAGTCTTCTGACTCCAATCAATAATTCGCCATAGCCCTCAGGAATTTCAATCTTTGGCAAGCCCCGCTCCATATAGAGTTTCTTTGCGTCCTTGCCACGCCACAACCCCTACACCCGATCCACTATAGCGTCGGCACGCGCCGCCTCGAGCGCAGCTGACAGATCACCCAGCGGTTCCACGATGGCGTTGGTGATGCGCACGGTACAGAGCCGCTCCCCCGTTTCCTCGGCCGTGATGACCACTTCGTGCGAGGTCAGCGTGCGCCCGAGCTTGATGGGAGTGGCGACCGCACGAACATAGCCAGAGCGCGCGCCCCGGTGGTGGGTAGCGTTGATATCCACGCCCACGCAGGCTTTGCCAAGGGTGGAGGCGTATTTCAGCGCAGCCCACGAGCCGGCCATCTCACCGAGGCAGGCCATCGCTCCCCCATGCAAGGCTCCTAGGGACTGACGGTTGCGCTCGACCGGCATGCGCACCTCGACACGATCGACCGACTCGGAAACGACTTCAACGCCCATCCGAATGTCCAGCTCACCGAGCGAAATATTAACTGGATCCATGTAAACCTCCCAAAGCCTTTGTGATCTACGTTATACTCTAGAACATTCCCGACCGAACGTTCAGTAAAGGATGGAAAATGCTTGTTCCTAGCTACCTCTCCGGCCAGTGGACCACCCCGAAATCCCCTAGCAAAGTCACCGACGTACTGGACGCCCGCACCGGCGAAGTAATCGCCCAGGTCAGCACCGAAGGCCTGGACATCGCCGGCGCCATCGACTACGCCCGCACCACGGGCCAGGAGGGCCTCGGCGAGCTCACCATCCACGAGCGAGCCCTCAAACTCAAGGAACTCGCACTTTTCCTCGGCGAGTACAAGGAAGAGCTGTATCGCATTTCTGATTCCACCGGCGCAACGCAGCGCGACCACTACATCGACATCGACGGCGGCATCGGCACCCTGTTCACCTTTTCCTCCAAGGGCCGCCGCGAACTTCCCAACTCCCAGGTCATCGTGGACGGCCCCACCGAGCCACTTTCTAAAGACGGCTCCTTCATCGGCACGCACATCTACACCCGCATCCCGGGCGTCGCGGTGCAGATCAACGCGTTCAACTTCCCAGTCTGGGGCATGCTGGAGAAGTTCGCCCCTGCGTTCATCGCGGGCGTCCCCACCCTGGTGAAGCCCGCCACCCCGACCGGCTACGTCACCCAGAAGTGCGTCGAGCTCATGGTTGGTTCCGGCATCCTCCCCGAGGGGTCTATCCAGCTAATATCCGGCTCCGCCCGCACCCTCCTCGACCACCTCGACTACCGCGATCACGTCGCCTTCACTGGCTCCGCCGCCACCGCCGCGCAGCTCAAGGGCCACAAGAACATCATCGAGGGCGGCTTCCGCTTCACCTCCGAGGCCGACTCCCTCAACGCCGCGATCCTCGCCTCCGACATCACCCCAGAAGATCCCGAATTCGACGCCTACATCAGGGTACTTTTCACCGAAATGACCGCGAAGGCCGGCCAAAAGTGCACCGCCGTCCGCCGAGCAATTGTGCCACGCCCGCTTATCGACGCCGTCAAGCAAGCCCTCGAAACCAAAGTGTCCGAGAAGGTTGACCTGGGTAAGACAATGGGTCCATTGGCCTCCTTTGAGCAGCAGCAAGATGTGGAACAGGCCGTCGCAAAGCTGGAGGCAGCTGGAGGCGTGGCGACGCGCGTCGGCACGCTGCCCGAACAAGGCGCCTACGTACTACCCACCATCCTGACCTGGGACAACGACTCCGATGAGGTCCACGACATCGAGGCGTTCGGCCCGGTCGTCTCCATCCTCGGCTACGACACCGACGCCGAAGCTATCGCGCTCGCGCAGCGTGGCAAGGGCTCCTTGGTGGCCACGGTCTGCACCCGCACCAAGGCAGCCGATTATGCTGCGGGAATGGCCGCCCACCACGGCCGACTACACTTCCTCGACCGCGATGACGCGAAGACCACCACCGGCCACGGCTCTCCCCTACCGATGCTCATCCACGGCGGCCCAGGTCGCGCGGGTGGCGGCGAAGAACTCGGTGGCGTGCGCGGCGTGAAGCACTACATGCAGCGCACCACCCTGCAGGGCACCCCGAATCACCTCACCGCCGTCACGGGCGAATGGCAGCGCGGGGCCGACGTCCAACGTGGCAAACACCCATTCCGCAAGTCACTAGCCACCCTGAAACTCGGCGACCAGTACGCCTCCGAGCTGCGCAAAGTGACCCTAGAGGACATCCTCGAGTTCGCAGAGAAGACCGGCGATACCTTCTACGCCCACACGGACGAAGAAGCCGCCATGGCCAACCCGTTCTTCCCACGCCGCGTCGCCCACGGCTACCTGCTGGTTTCTTGGGCGGCAGGCCTGTTCGTCTCCCCGGAGCCGGGACCAGTGCTCGCGAATTACGGCCTGGAAAACCTCCGCTTTATCACCCCGGTGACCTACGACGACTCCATCCGCGTCGAACTCACCGCCAAGCGCATCACCCCGCGCGTCACTGACGAATACGGCGAGGTCGCCTGGGACACCGTCATCTACAACCAGAATGACGAGATCGTCGCCACCTACGACGTGCTAACGCTAGTGGAAAAGGAATAACGAACCCCCTGCCAGGGCCACCTGGCAGGGACCTGCGCTTTTTAACCCCTTACAATCGTTTTAATCTTTATGATCTTGGGTACGAAACAGCGTAATAGCGGCATGTTCACGTAGATATTCCCGCATGTAAGGCAGCTCAAAGTCAACCAAACCGTACCCGGCACTACCAATCATTTCCGCGTCTATGAGGCGACGCCGGTAAGTCCCGGCATATTGAGAATTAACCTCCAAACGCTGGGCGATGTCCGACATG
Source organism: Corynebacterium hindlerae (assembly GCF_014117265.1). Lineage (NCBI taxonomy): Bacteria > Bacillati > Actinomycetota > Actinomycetes > Mycobacteriales > Corynebacteriaceae > Corynebacterium > Corynebacterium hindlerae. The sequence goes on from NZ_CP059833.1 coordinate 1,509,933, forward strand.
GCAGACGGGCCGTCATCAACCGCCATAGCAACCAAGAATGTCCTATCAACTTCAGACAGATCAGCCAGGGCGGGTTCATGAACAAGCTGCCCCAGCTTTCGCTTTGCCACTGACATGCCTTCGTTCACTGCTTTCACAGTAATGACACCATTTTCCCGACGTTTAAAACACTGCTGACCAATGAGTTGGATCATAAAAGGATAACCACCACAGGATGCAACAGCTTCATCAAGCGCTTCGTTATCCCACGAAACGCCCGTTCCTATGACAGGCTCCGCAAGTGCTTTACGCACCTCATCATCACCGATCATGCCAAGATCAATTCGGTTGGCCCTACGCAGAAATGTGACCGGGTTGGTGCCTTCCTGGCTGGCCAGCAAGGGTTTAATCGATTGCGGAATGCCAGCCAATGCGACGGCAATATTGCGATCTTCTCGAACCAAATGCTGGATGGTGGCACCAAACTCGATCACTTCGTCACACCGGTGATAATGCAACTCATCGAGGGTGATAAGGATGCCGACAGACTGCTGGTTTAACTTACTATCGACTTCTTCCTGCCACATCAGCAACTCAGTCAGCACCGAGCGCAGGGTCATTTTCGGCTGGTGAAGAACTGCCTCTGTGACCTGAACCCCACCAATTGCCGGAAGGCTAATTCCGGTGAGCTGCTTCTTGTGCGTGTGCAGTACATCGCTCGCAGTTCTAAAAAGTGCATCAATGATGCGCTCAGTGAATCCCGCTGTTGCAGTTTCTGAAATGACCCACCATGAGCGAGACTTTGCCTCATCCTCGAACGCATTGAGCAAAACCGTTTTTCCCACACCACGTAATCCGGTTATCAACGAGACACGCTCATGAGAGCCAGGACCATCGTCTAGCGCCTCAGCAAAATCGAAAATCTCATCGCGCCGACCAGCTAGATACGGCGGTGAAGAACCGAGAGTTGCGCGGAAAGGATTCATGCCACGATCATACTGCGCTTTTTAATCCCTTACAATCTTTTTAATCTTTATGATCTTGGGGATTTCTGCAGGTCGTAGGCATTCCCGACAGCGCTATTTCGCGCTTGGATCATACCCACCAGGGACGCATTCGGTGAGGTTGATCGGCTCCGGCGGGCTCAGCTCAGCGATGGTCTCTGGCAGCCAGCAAGTCCCCTGCAGTCCGAGGAATTGGCGGCCGTCGGGCTTGAGTTCCACCCAATGGTCATCAACGAACTGGGCGTAGAGCACCTGCTCTGTTGCTGGGGCTCCGTATTTGGCCCACGCGCCATCACAGTAGCTCAGCTGGGCTTCATGCTCGGAGCGACCAGTTTCGGCAGCGATGCGCTTGGATTGACAACGTTCCACCATGTATTCCGGCGCTTGGTGCTTGTCGGACCCTGGCTCCGTGCCGCCAGGTTCAACAGCGATGGGGTTCGGCAGCGGAATCGGTGGCAGTGGCGGAGATTCGGGGCCACTGGCGACGGTCTGTATTTTGGCAGTCGTCATCGGGGTTGGGACCGCCTGGCTCTGCTCTGGCATTCCACAGGCGGCGAGTATGACACTGAATGAACTTAAGACAACTATCTTCCTCATGGCCCTGCCCCTAAGGGGTAGCCACCACAGATAAAAGGTCTGTTATCAGTTCTTGCCCAAAGTGTGCCACGCTAGTTTCCTAGCTTCGGCCCCGATTTCAGGAACGTAGCATTTGGACACCGCCATGCCGATGGCTGGTAGTGCTAGCGGATCGCGGTACAGCATCAGCCAGGTTTCGTGCACCGGATCAAACTTACGTTTAAAAGCGGCCAGTGACCGGAACCCGTAGAGCGGTTCCAGGGCAGATCCCACGCGTTCAAGCACCTGCCCCAAGGCGCCGGGATCCGTGGCGGCCAGCGGCGCGCCGGACAGGGATACCCAGCTCAGGCCGTCGTTATACGCCTGCTCTACTACTGAAGCGATCAGGAATTCAACCACTGGGCGGAACCCGTCGGTGCGGCGCCGCATGAAGTCGAGGACGATGCCTCCCGGCGCGGGTAGCCAGCTGGTGACGCCGTGGACTTGCCCCTCCTCGTCGAGGGCCAACATGAGCCGCACTGCAGGGTCATCGAGCTCAGCGAGACCTCCGAGCGTAAACCCCATTTCGGGCAGCGCCTTGTCGGATACCCATTCTTCGGAGATCTCTGCAATTTGTGCACGTACTGTGAGCGAGCATTCGGACCAAGTCGTCCATTCGGCGTGGATTCCTTCTTTGGTCGCGCGGTTGCGGGCAGTGCGGATGTCTTGAAACTTCTTGCCTTTGAACTCCGGGGCGTCCACCACCGGGATCACGGACTCTTCCGCCACCGCCACCCGATTCCAATGGTCTCTGGTCTCTGCAAACGAAGGCCGAACCGAATACCAGGCAACCTGGGCGCCGGTCGAGTAGATGTAACTCTCGAAGGCGTCGGCAAGCTCGGGCGGCCCGACCGGCTCACCAACGGTGACGGCAATGCCATTGTGAAGCCGGTAGGCAACATAGCCTCCGTCGCCAAACCAATAGGAGTTGCCAGGCCACAGCGTCATCCAGGACAGGTGGTCCCCGCCGCCAGCCTGCAGCAGCTCCCGGGCGCGCACCCGATCCGACTCCGACACGGGGTCCGGCGCGCTGCCGATAAGACGAATAAACAGCACCAGGAACCCAGCCCAAAACACGACACCGACCCATTGGGTGAGCGCCCACGCCGTTGGCGTCGTCGGCAAGACATCAAAAGAAGCAAACTTAGCGACGACCGGTGGCAGGTATCTAAGCGGCAGCGCCGCAAGCAGCTGGGAGAACGAAGCCTTGAAGACCATCCGCCCCACCACAAGCCACACCGCAGCAGTGGCCACGAACCATCCCGCGACGGCTGCGAAGAAACCCAGTCGACGATTCACGCTGAGCTTCACCGAGAACAGCCCCCGGCGCGCGACCAAGAAACCGCCGCACAGCAGCCATGGCAAGCTGATATAGACCAGGAACACTGGGTCGTCGAAGCCCAAGCGGAAGAGTTCACCGCCAATGGCAAGCACCGTCACAGCCAACGCAAGGAGGCTGAAGTGGTACGCGATACGACGGCCACGTGCCAACCCCAGAGCAAAGACCGCGGCGATGAACAGTGGCATGGTGTTGGCTAGCGCTTGCCCCACCCCGGATGCGCTGAGATGCGACAATATCCGGGCGCAGGCCGCCGGTGCGACATTGTCCTCACAGACAAAAGTTACGAGGTCGCTCGATAGCTCGGGAACCACAAAGAACGCCACGTCGGAAAAGGGGCCGGCGGCATCTGGATTCATCCCCGAGAGCCACGGTCCTGCAAACACGGTGAGCACCATGATTGCAACCAACACACGGGACTCCCGGAGGGAGGACTTAGGCAATTGCAACTTGCGGTGGGACACCCACTGCCCTAGTAGCAGACCCGATATAGCGGCGCCGAAGAAAGCGAAGTCAGCCATCACACCGGCGTACAGGATCAGCGTGGTGGTAAGCACCAGCAGTAAGGTTCGAATACGGTGGCGCCACAGCGGACCCATTTGCGCGGAGGCGTACATGCTGATGCCGACCAGCCAGACAAACGGATTGAGGATACGCTCGTGTTCAAGCATGTCTCCCCAGTACAGACCTATCTTGTCCAGCGTCCACACGCATGCTGATCCCAGAGCTAATCCGATCAGGTGCGCGATCACAGCGCCGAGGAAGTACCGTCGCGACCCCAGGTTGCGTTCCACTGCCCCGCCAAGCAGCAATAGCGCAATGGTCAGCAGCACCGCCCCGGACCAGGTAGCCACTGTGAGCGCGGAGCTGAAGACCGTCCACCAGGGAGAATCTGTACTAATCCCGAATCCGAGGCTGTCGCGAATCCAGTCAGTATCGAATCCGTAGGTGGCTCGCAGCGCCCATAGCACCACGACCGCCCCGAGTGTGACTGGATAGTTTTTCAGTTTCATCACAGGCCGCCTCGCTTTGCTACAAAGTCCATGTTATTTCGCAGTGCCACACGCCACACTTGGTAACTGTGTCCGCCTGGCACCTCCTCATATGTCGAATCAATACCCGCTTCGGAAGCCAATTTATGCAGGTAGCTCAGGTCTTCCCGAGAGTGGAGATCTTTTTCTCCCGCGACGAATCGTCCCTGGAGGTGAGAGTATTGTCCATCTGAATTACGGAGCAGGTCAGCGGGATTGACTGCTCGGAACTGTTCCTCGTCACCACCGAAGAACTGCTGCACTGTTTTAACGTGATCGCCAACAGTCGGCTCTTTCTGGCCAGAAAAGTTCAGGAACGTCCCATACGCATCCGGGGCGTTGGTGACCACTTGCAGCGCACACGTCCCGCCGTAGGAGAGACCTCCGATGGTCCATTTCTGCTGGTCTGGCTGCACTCGGAACTTCTTTTTCAGCTGCGCCGGCACGTCCACAGCCAAGTATGTTTGCACCTTCTCGGTGGGGCCGTCAACGCAGATCGGATTCGCCGTCATCGACCCCGTCCCATCAACGCTAACCAGAATGGGGGATACGCCATCGTGTGCTGCTTGGAAGTCCTCCAAGGTCCGCGTGGCCTCACCGGGGTCAAACCATTGCGAGGGGGACCCGGGATTGCCCGCCAGCATCACGACGACTGGTAGCTGCAGCTCAGGCTGCGTGAAATACGCCGGTGGTATGTAGGCCAGCGCAGGTCGGTGGGTGAACTGGGTGGCTTCCAGATCCACGGTGACCAGGGCGCCCACTTCCCTGCCCTCAATTTCTGGAGGTGCACTAAGTTGCTGGAAGGTGGCGTAGTCCATCTTCTGCACGATGGGCCTAGGGTCAAGGGAATGAACGGTGGGATACTCTTGGAACTCCAGGTTAAACACGCCCCAGGCCCCGGGCAGCGCCAACAGCGTCATCAGCGCCAAGAGTTTCCGGCGCCCGCGTTGCAGCACGGTCCCAAACAGCGCAGTCGCTGCGACCCCTCCCGCCACATAGATCTGCCACGGAACCCGATCCGGGAACGGCTTCCACGTTTGTTCGAGGATGACCCAGCACGTGGCAGCAACCAACGCTGCCAGTACCAGTGACCACACGGTGCGCGCCCATGATCGGCGATATCCCCACATCGTTACACCGAACGCCGTGATGAGCATCGCGTAGATTACCCACGGGGCCGGGTTCTCTGTCAGGGAGATCGCACCAAAATTCATTTACTTCTCCACGCGAGCGAGTCGCAGCTGGTTCAGGTAGGAAAGCACAATTGGGAGCACGGACAGGCCCACGATGACCAGCATGATAGCGTCGATACGGTGCGCAATGCCGGGTATGTCCCTCAACAGGACGCCCACCAACACCATGGACACCACCCAGCCGATGGCGCCGAGCACATTCCACCCAAAGAATTTCCGGTAGGTCATATCCGCTGTGCCGGCAGCAACTGGGACGTAGGTGCGCACGATGGGCACGAACCTGCCCAAGACCAAAGCGAAGGCGCCGTGCTTGGCAAAGAATTCTTCTGCTTTGTGCAAGTGATCGGTTTTGAGTACCCGAGCGTCCGGGCTGAACATCCCGCGACCGAATCGGCGCCCCAACCAAAAGCCCACTTGATCCCCCAGCACGGCCGCAATCGCTGCCACCAGCAAGAGGGTCCACACCCGGATGCTGAGGTCGTGGCGCAAGATCGCGGCGGTGACTAGCAACGAGTCCCCGGGGAGGAAGGGGAAGAGGACACCGGATTCAATGAACACGATACCGGCTAGGCCTACCAACACCCAGGGGCCGAAGCCCTGCAGCAGCGTTGTGGCATCGAGCAGAGTGGAAAGAGACATACATTTTCTCCTGTTACATCAAGACAATAAACAATCTCTCTCAAGGCTCGGAAAGTCCAGTTAAAATTCAGATTTTCTGCTGGGCAGAAGTTAGGAGATTACTTTGGGGCGCTGATTGGCTACACAACGAACCCTTGCCTGCGGGCTACCTCGAAGGTCGAATCCCGTAGGTCCTGTGGCATCCGGTAGTGGCCGGCTATCTGGGCGGTGAAGCTAGGCACCGGCTTATCAGGATTGCGCAGGTCATAGTAGGTTTGGATGTCCTGGTCGTACTGCGCTACTGCCGCTGGATCCGCCTCCGCGTAGCTGTTTTCCATCACTCGGACGCTCCGTGGCAGGCGGGGTTTGAGCTGTGGCTGTTGGTTCGGCCAGCCAATTCCCATGCCCACTACCGGGAAGGTGAGTTGCGGTAGCTGCAGGAGGTCGATGACCGCCTGGGCGTCGTTATGCACGTTGCCGTAGAAGTTGACGCCGAGCCCCATGCTTTCCGCGGCGACACAGACGTTTTGTGCCATGAGGCAGGCGTCGGTAAAGCCCGCGGTGAAGTTGCGGGCGTACGCTCCGCCCTCGGCGTCGGTGAGCTGAGCATTGCGGTGGGTATCCACGATAAACAGCAGGTACACGGGCACATCCGCTACATACGGTTGGTTGCCGATCTGCGCTAGCTTGTCCTTCAGCGTCTGGTCAGTGACGTGGATGATGCTGCATTGCTGCAGGCCCAGGGAGCTGGGGGTGCGCATTGCAACTTCGAAAATCGGGTCCATGTTGACCGGTTCAGCGGAGAAGGCACGGATCGTGCGGTGGCCGAGCTGTGTGTCGATCGTGGAATTCATACTTAAATAGCGTACCTGTCCCCTACTTGGTGGTCAGAAACTCGGAGACCTGCGCCAGACCTTTGGTGATCTTGGCAGCTGAGGTCACGCCGGTGGTGGCGGTGTCGACGTAGTACACGCGTCCGTTCTTGATGGCCGGTACATCGGCCAATGCTGGGTTTTCCAGCACGGCTTTGAAGTCCTCTGCTCCCCTGCCTCGGTAATTCTGGATGATGATGACCTCGGGTGCCGCTTTGACGATCGTCTCTGGGTCAGCAGGCGCGGACCCGGGGGCGCCCAACTCGTCGATAACTGGTTTGCCACCCACCTCGCGTACCAGACCGTTGAGCATGGTGGTCTTGGACATGATGAGGTTCTTGCCGCCCCGGCTCATCATCGTCAGTACCGTCGGCTCGCCTTCCACCTTCTTCAGGACCTTAGCGCGTTCCGCTTCGATGGAGCTGCGCAGTTCTTTCCCGGCGTCTTCTTCGCCCACCAGCTTCGCCACTTCGTCGAGGTGTGTGAGGATGTCATCGATGCTGCTCCAGTCGTCGGAGGATACGACGGCCAGGGGCACGCCGGATTGTTTGAGCATGGCGGTGGCGTCCTTTTCGCCGTCGTGCCGGGCGCTGATGAGTACGAGGTCTGGGTTGCTGGCCAGGACCTGCTCGGGGTCTACCGGCGCCCCCACCTTCACCACGTGAGGCACCGCGGCAGCTTCTTCTGCAACTTTGCCCAGCTCAGGGTTCATTTCTGAGGCCATAACAACGCGGTCTTTCCCGACCAGCGGCAGCACGAGGGATGCCAGGTCTGGGGTCAGCACCGCGATGCGTTGTGGTTTGGCGGGAACCTCCACGTCAGTGCCGCCGACGCTCACGGTGCGTGGGAACTGCGCTGCGTCAGCGCTTTGGCTGGTTTTGGCGGTGTCTTGTTGTTCCGGCGCGGTCGTACCGCAGGCTGTGAGCAGCGCCAACGCAACGAGTCCGGTTAGTAGCTTTTTCATTGTTCTCCTTTGGTGAAGTGCCAGTTGGTTAAGGTGCGGTGAGCCACGCCAGCGGGTCGCCTCGCCGACGCGCACCCCGGTTGTTACCCAGGGGCATCAGGTGCACCAGGCTGGCGGTTTCCAGTTGGCGAAGTGCCCGGCGGGCGTCACGGCGGGCGATGTCTTTCCCGGTATCGGTGAACCCGACGTTGGCGGCGCCGTCGCTGAGCACGATGGTGCGAACGCGTTCCGGTGGGTGCCGGGAGGCTAATTTATGGGCCATGAGAAGCCCGGATGCCAGGGGAGTGCCACCACCGGTGGGGAGGGAGCGGACGCAGTCTCGGGCGCGGGTGACGCTCTTCGTCGGCGGCAGCCCCAGGTAGGCTTCGCCCCCCTTGGCGACGACAATTGCCACCCGATCCCGGTTCCGGTAGCCCTGATCCAAGATCCCGAGCGCTATCGACTTTGCGGTGCGGATCGCCCCGAGCCCCATTGACCCCGAAGCATCGACCACGATGATGGCCAGCCCCGCGCCACGGGTAACGCGTTGTTGGGTGCGCAGGTCATCCTTGGTCACCACGATCCGCGGTGATCCGCTGCTGCGCCGCAGCGGCTGCCAGGGCGCGGCCGCCGCCAGAGTCGGCAGAATTGCTAGTGGTGCGTCACCGGTGTGGGGGAGTACCCTGCGGATTCGCCCGCGTGAAGCCGAAAATTCTTCCGCCCCGCCCCGCCCTGGCCAGCGGGTTCGCCCGGCGCGGTTGCGCACTACGAGCTGTGGCGGCGGGGCAGGAGCGTCGGGTTCCTGGGGCGGCAGCTCCTCGGATTCTTGGCTTTCGTCGCGGGACTGTTGTTGTTCTGGTGCTTCTTCCTCCGCTGGATCTGGAGGCGGCGGGGGTTCGGTCAGCTCGGTGCGGGGCGCCACGAAGAGTTCGAATACGCCCTGCATAATCAGTGTTTCGTCCGCGCCGAGCGTGGCCAACTGTGCGGCGAACCGGGCTGCGGGGACATCGAGCCGGGCTGCCGCCAATCCTGCTGTGGTGAGCAGGTGCACGATTTTTTCCGCGGGTACTGCTGCCACCGTAGCGGCCGGGTCAACGCCGGGTAACTCCGCGGGTTGTAACAGCGCACGCACCAGCTGTGGGGAGGATTCCTGGTTAAGTTCCAGTACTGCTGGTGCTGCGTCCGCGAGGGCGCCGGGCAGGTCGGCAAGAGTGGCGGTGCGTACCAGGATGCGCTGGGCGCGGATCGCGGCTGCCATCTCAGGTTCCCAGGCTTCCCCATATGACACCACCGCGGTCGCTGCTTCTTGACTCAGGTGAGTAAGGTCCATGCCAGGGGAGAGGCGGACAGTAGGTCCGGCGAGTGCGATGAGTTGTGGCCAGAGGGCGTCGATAAGCGCCGCGTCCCCGACCACTGCCATGCCCACCCCTGGGCAACGTGCCCACGCGTGCAGAAACAGCGGGTTAACCAAGGAGCTCTCCCAACCGTTCCTCCACGTCAGCGGGGGTTTCAAACGGTTCGGTAGCGACGCGGTGCCGCAGCGCCAACCGAGCAACCGCCCGAATGTCCTCCGCAGTGACCTCGGTGGCGCCCCGGAGTGCGGCGTGCGCGGTGGCAGCGCGCGTGACCACCAACTCCCCGCGATGCCCCACGGTGCCGGCTGCGGCGCACAACTCGATGATCTGCACCAACGCCGCATCATCTAACGCCACCTGGGGCAGCTCCTGGCGGGCCCGGGCGATATCGGCCTGTAGTGCGTCCTGCGCCGGGCGCGCCGCCGCCACGAATCCTTCCGGGTCAGCGTCGAAAGCCAACCGGTCCCGGACAATGCGCAGTCGCAGTGTTGGATCAGTCAGCGTGTGCACCCAGGTGGCTAGGCCGAAACGATCCTGCAGCTGGGGACGCAACTCACCCTCCTCTGGGTTTCCCGATCCCACCAGCACAAAGCGCGCCGGGTGCGTGTGTGAGATGCCCTCACGTTCCACGATATTCACGCCGGAGGCGGCCACATCCAGCAGGACATCCACGAGGTGGTCATCGAGCAGGTTGATCTCGTCGATGTAGAGGAATCCGCCGTGGGCGTCGGCAAGCAGGCCGGGGCGGAGCTTGGTTTCGCCGGTCGCCAGCGCATGGTCGATGTCCATGGAGCCGATCAGACGATCCTCGGTGACCCCCAACGGGCAGTCCACCACCGGATCGTCCAGCAGTTCCCCAAGGGCGCGCACGGTGGTGGTTTTGCCGGTACCCCGATCACCCAACGCGAGCACACCACCAATGAGTGGGTCTACCGCGCACAGCAGCAGCGCGGTCTTGAGTTCATCTTGGCCAACGATCGAGGTAAATGGGTACATTTAGATTCCTTCCAAGATGTCATCGAGTCGGTCTGCGAGTTCTTCCAACTCTGCGATGTGGGTGTCTGAGGCGTCCCACAGGCCACGGTCGTGGGCTTCAAGGAGGCGAGTGGTCATCGAGTTCACCGCCGCCGGGTTTTCTTGCTCCATTCGCTGCCGCATGTCCTCGTCCAGCAGCAACAGCTCGGCCGCTTGGTCAAAGACCCAACCGTCTACCACCCCGGTGGTGGCCTGCATGCCGTAGGTGTTTTCCAGGCGCGTGCGCACCTGCGCCACCCCGCAATAACCGTGCTCTAGCTGCGCATTCACCCATTTAGGGTTCAGGATTCGGGTGCGTGACTCCAGACGCATCGCGTCCTGCAACGTTTCCACCCCGGGTTTGGCGTGCCACGCGTGGGAGACGTAGGACTGCGGTGCCTGCCCACGCAGCTTCTCGACGGTCTTGGTTACGCCTCCCAAGAATTCAAAGTAGTGGTCCACACCGGCTAGGGAGGTTTCCGCCGAATCCACATTTTGGAACGTAGCGTCCACCGTGCCGAGGGAACGCTCCAGCACCGCATGCGCCTTCGCTCCGTTGCTCGCTCCCCAGGCGTGCCCCATCCGGTGCAAGTACATCTGCGCTAGTTCCGCATCATCGTCCCAGCTTGCGGCCTGGATGAGCTTATTGACGCCCGTGCCATAGTTGCCCGGCGCGGCCGAGAAAATCCGCACCGCAGCCTCCACCAACGGGATGTCTAGCTCCTCGGCGGAATCTGAGGCGTGCCGGGCAATCGGGTTGTAGGCCAGGGGCTCGTTCAACGTGGCGATCTCCCGGATGGCTTCATCGAGTAGCGCAATGGGGTTGGGCATCACGTCGCGGCACACCCCGGACAGCGTGCACACCACGTCCACGCGCGGGCGTCCCAGTTCCTCCAGCGGGAGGATCCGGTAGGAGTCCACCCGGCCCCGAGGCCCGGTCACCGGCTGCGCCCCCACCAGGGCAAACGCCTGCGCGATACCCTCACCTTGAGTTTTGATGTTATCGATGCCCCACAGCACCATCGCAATGGTTTCCGGGAATTCGCCGTGCTCCTGCTGGTGTTTCTGGATCAATTCCTCGGCTGTCGCCCGACCTCGCTCCCAGGCATTCGGGGTTGGCACGGTCGCAGGGTCCACACCGTGGATGTTCCGGCCGGTAGGGAGGGCATCCGGCCGCCGCGCCGGATCGCCACCCGGCACTGGGGCAGTGTAGCCGGTGAAAGCGTGCTCGAGCGCAGTCATCTCCTCATTGACCTGGAGTTTTTCCTCCAGCTCGTTGAGCACCTCGGGGCTGTGGCCGTAAGTGGTGGCGAGCTCCACTGAGCGTTTGGTCTGCTCACTGAGCATCGGCCGACCCAACACGTGCAGGCCCATCGCGATCGGGGAGCGGCGGATCCGCTCCAACTCGCGCCGCAGCTCCACCCGGTCCATCCCCGCGTCAAAACCGCAGGCCTCGGCGAGGCGGTCAATGTCACTGGCATCAGCGTCCAACGCTATCGAGAGCTCTTCGAGATTGCCGTAGAGGTCGGCGTCGGCAAGCGGCGGCGTGAGGTAGGAGATGAGGCCGGCGGCGGAGCGTCGTTTAGCGATGGTGCCTTCCCCGGGGTTCGCCATCACATACAGGTAGCTGTGGGGCACCGAGCCGGTCAGCAGCAATGGCCAATCATCAAGCGCAAGACCGGTTTGCCGGCCCGGCATGAACTCCAACGCACCGTGCGTGCCGAAATGCAGCATCGCATCGTGGCCAAAGACGTGCTCCAGCCACAGGTAGTAGGCGGCGAAGGAGTGCGAGGGGGTGGCGTCGTCCCGCATGAGCAGCTCCGCCGGGTCTGAGACGTCGCCGAACTGGGGTTGAATCCCCACCACCACGTTGCCAAACTGGGCGCCCCGGATGATGAGGTCCCGACCATCAGTATCTACCTCGCCAGGTGTTTTCCGCCACGCCCCCTCAATCCGCTTCACATGAGCCCCGAGCAGCCGAGCGTACTGCGGGGCTGGCAGCCGACCCAGCTCGCTGCTCGCCGAACGCGCCCCACCGCCGCCGTCACCCACGATGCGGTCAATGAGCTCGTCCTTGTTCGCAGGCAGCTCAACCGTGTATCCCTGCTGGTCCAGGAACCGCAGGAATTCCAGCAGCGACTCAAACACATCCAGGTGCGCTGCCGTACCGACGGTGCCATCGCCATCGTGACCAAAAATGGTGATCGACAGCTTCCGATCTTTGTTAGCAGTGCGCCGCAACGTCACCAGCCTGCGCAGACGCTCCGCCATCCTGGCCACATTCTCCACCACCGGTGTGAGGAGCTCGGTGCTCGGATCCCGTCCGGCGAACACCCACGGGACGGTCGCCCCCTCCAACTCCGGGATGGCAATGTTCATGCTCACCGCGGTCGGCCACAGCCCAGTGGTGCCCGGATCTGTCCACTCCGCGAGCGTGCCACGCTGCAACGGCACCGGTGTTATCAGCTGCGCGTCATTGCCCTCCGCCAGCTCGATTCCGCGCTCGAGCTGCGGCGCGCCATGATTTCCGGTCAGGGTGAACCCCGTCAGATTCAGCCACACGTCCACCGGCTCCGACATGTCGGACGGATCGCCCAACCAGACGATCGGCCGAAGCTGCTGCGCCACCAACGCCTCGGCCACCGCATCAATATAAGCGGCGTCACCTGCGGCAACATGCAGACCGGAGGCGGCAACCCCCACCGTGCCCACCGGATCAGCCGGCGCAGCGGTAGGGTAGCGGCCCCGCGGAATGTCATCAGGGCACTCGCCGGGGTCCTCGCCCGCGCACAGCAACGCGGCATGTACCAGGCGCGCCGGGGTACAGGTGCGCAAGGCATCTGCAATGCGCTTGTCGACGCCCTCCCCGTACGCAGTTCGCTTCATCAGGTGCTGGGCATTCGGCGGAACCGTATACAGAGGTTTGTCCCCGGCCGCTTCGATCACCTCCGTGGCCCGGCTCGGTCGGTGGCAACCTTGCACCCACACCACATCGCAGTCGGGGAGTGGCTGGTCAAGCGGGATGTGCACAATGGCGATGCCCTGCTGCGCAAGCTCTGCTTTAGCCTTCTCAACGGTCAGATTCGCGGGGCCGTGAAACCCCCAAGCGGCGATGGTAAACATCATAATGCTCCTGCTACGGGTTTCGGGGTGATCAACATGGCGCCACTGGCGCGGTGTGGTTCTACGCTTAACGGCAGCTGGTAGACGCGCTCCAAGTTGTCTTTGGTGAGAACCTGGGTTGTGGTGCCCTCGGCTCTAACATGGCCGTCTTCTAGCAGCACCGCCCGGTGGCACCAGCGGGCTACCAGATTCAAGTCATGCAGAACCACGAGGACAGCTTTGCCTTGGTCGCTGAGCTGACCCAACAGTTCCAACACCGCAACCTGGTGTTTCAGGTCGAGTGCGGAGACCGGTTCGTCCAACAAGATCACGGGCGTGTCTTGGGCGACGGCGCGGGCGATGTGGATGAGCTGCCGCTGGCCGCCAGAGAGTTGGTTCACTGGGGCGTCGGCAAGGCTAGTGGCGCCCACCTGCTGCAGGGCCTTAGTCGCCAGCTCACGGTCCCGCTCAGTTTCTGGTTCCCACCGTCCGCGGTGCGGGTAGCGCCCCATCGCCACCACCTCAAACGCGGTAAATCCAATGCTCAAGGCAGTGTCTTGAGGCACGAAGGACACGATGCGGGCGCGTTGCTTGGGGCCCAGGGCGGTCACGTCGTGCCCCTCGTGGCGGATGCTGCCAGTGGCTTCATTCAGCCCCGCCACCGCACTGAGCAGCGTCGACTTCCCGGCACCATTGGGGCCCACCAGCGCGGTCACTTTCCCCGCGGGGGCGGTGAAGGCCACGTCCGTTAAGATGGGGTGGTCATAGCTGAGGCTGAGATTCGTGATCTTCACAGGCCCAGCCCCTTGCGCGAGTTACGGGTGCGCAGCAACAAGTACAGGAACACCGGCGATCCGATGAACGCCACCACGGTGCCTGTCTGCAGCACCACTGGCTGGAACAACAGTCGCGCCACGATGTCTGCGGCGACCACGAAGGTTGCACCCAATACCCCGGCCAGGGGGAGCAGCAGCTTATGGTCCGGACCTAAGGTAATGCGGATCAGATGTGGCACCACCAGGCCCACGAAGGAAATCGTGCCACTCACCGCCACCGCTGTCGCGGTCATCACGGCTGCCAGGACCAGGACGCATACTCGCAGCCGCTTGATATTGAGTCCGCTGGACTGGGCAGTCGCTTCCCCCAGCAGCAAGATATTCAGATCACGAGACAGTGCGACCGCCAGCGCCAACCCGACCAGGATGGGCAGCACAGCGACAGACACGTGCGCCCACGTGCGGGCCACCAGATCACCGTTCATCCAGAACATGACGCTACGCAGGTCAGAATCCTGGGGTGCGTTCGCCACCGCCGCGGAGATCACGGCGCCAATAAACGACGTAATAGCCATGCCTACCAGCACCAATGTGGCCGGATCCCCGGCTTTCCGCGTACTGGCGATGAGATACACAATGGTCACCGTCACCAGCGCCCCGATGAAAGCACCCGCTGGGAGCGTCCACATCCCTAAGAATGTGGCGCCGCTGACGATAGTGAGCACCGCGCCCAGTGCAGCGCCCGAGGAAACTCCGATGATCCCTGGATCTGCCAGCGGATTGTGGAAGATGGTCTGCATCAGGGCGCCCGATGTGGCAAGAGCCGCGCCGACCAGCGCGGCAACTAGCACGCGGGGCAGTCGAATGTTGTGGACCACCAGGTTGTGAGGCAACTCGGCAAGCGGGATGGTGATCGGCCCGAGGCTCAGCGCGACCAGTACGGTGAGCACCAATAGGCCCAATGCCAGTGGCAGTGCGGTGACGCGAATGTTCATTACCGGCTCTCAATGAAAATCAGTGCTTACTGTACAAGTTCGCAGTATAACGCATCAGGTTTTCATGCCGGCTGGTTTGGCTTCGCCGCCATTGGCCCCGACATTACGCCCCCGAGGTTGCCCCAAAAACGGCTCAAAAGCCCCGAACTTCGGGAGGGTAATGTCGGGGGCAACAGAAGCAGAACAACCCCGCTAGGCGCGCACAATTCCCAGCGCCGCGGCAACACAATAGTCGGTCACGGCCTCTAAAGAGCGACCGCGTTCCAGGGCCCCAAAGCCCGCAACGAGCACGCCTTGAATCAGCTCGCCCGCGAGCGCGGGATCGCTGACCTGGTAGGGGACGAGGAGGCGACCGATGGCGTCGATAAGCTGCTGGTGCACCTCGGCGATCTGCGCGCTCGCCTCGCCGGGAACCCCCTCCGCCAGCTGCATCATGCAGGCGTGGTTTTCAGTTGCGGCGATCTGCAGGTTCTCCGCTATGTACGCGCGGAGGGCGTCATCGGGCGACGCTGCCTTATCGACGGCCCCTTGAATGGAAGCCACCGCCCCCGGCAGGTACCTCATGACCACGCGCCCCCGCAGGTCATCCATCGAATCGACGTAGCGATACAGCGAGTTGCGGGCCAGGCCCACCTGCTTCGCTACCGCCCCTGCCGTGAGGGCCTCCGGGCCACCGACGCGCAGAAGCTCCTCAGCGGCTTCCACGATGGCGGTCATCGTTTGTTCGCGATGCAGTTCCCGGGCGTTCATGTGTTCAGTGTAAGCACGTGCATATAATCTGGCGCAATTTCGATCAGAGTGGTTCAATAGAGACATGTGCGACACCATGTCGCAGTTTCGGAAAGGAACTTTGATGCCTACAACAGCCCATGAAAACCGCTGGAAGGTCTTTGCGATCCTCATCTTCGGCGTCTCCCTGATCGTGCTGGACTCCACGATCGTGTCCGTCTCCCTCCCCGCGATCATCACCTCACTTGATTTGAACCTGACCGAAGCCCAGTGGGTGTCCTCACTGTATTCCGTCGTGTTCGCAGCTTTGCTACTGCTGATGGGCACGCTGGGCGACAAGTTCGGCCGCACCAAGATCTTCGCCGCCGGACTCTTTGTTTTTGCACTCGCCTCCGGCGTAGCCGCAGCCTCCACATCCGCTGGACTGCTCATTTTTGCCCGCGGACTCCAAGGCGTCGGTGGCGCGATGATCCTGCCGTCCACCTTGGCCACCATTAACGCCACCTTCCAGGACAAGGAACGCGCCACCGCCTTCGGTATTTGGGGCGCCATCATGGCCTCCATGGCTGCTGTCGGCTCGCTGCTCGGTGGCTGGCTCACCCAATCGTTTTCCTGGCACTGGATCTTCCTGATCAACATCCCAATCGTGTTGGCGCTGCTCATCGCAGGTTTCCGGTTGTTCCGCGGATTTGATGACCGTGGCGAGGTCCCCGGTTTCGACATCCCCGGCACCGTTCTTTCCGCGCTCTCGCTCGGCTTCTTGGTCTACGGCCTGATCGAGGCCACCTCGCTGGGCTGGTGGACTCCCAAGAGCGACCTGAACATACTGGGCATTTCACCCACGCCGGTGGCCATCCTGCTGGGCCTGGTGTTTGCGGGCGCGTTCATCGCGCTGGAGAATGCGCGCCGACGCGGATCCCGCCCTGTCCTGCTTAACCTGTCGCTCTTCCGGATCGGCACTTTTAGCAACGGCAATATCACCGCTATGACCGTGGCACTGGGCGAGTTCTCAGCCCTGTTCGTGCTGCCGCTCTATTTGATCTCTGTACTGGGGCTGGGCACGATTCACGCCGGCTGGGTGCTCGCCACGATGGCGCTTGGTTCCTTCCTCTCCGGCGCAGCGGCCCGCCATGTTGCCGCAGCGTTCGGTCCTGCGCTCACCGTGATCATCGGCCTGGTGTTGGAGATCGGTGGCATCCTGGCCGCTGGGCTTATCATTGGGCCCGACTCTTCGCCGTGGATTATCGCGGTGGTGCTCGCGGTGTACGGCACGGGCGTCGGTTTGGCGTCGGCTCAGCTCGCCTCCGTTGTGCTTGCCGACGTCCCAGTCGCCTCATCCGGCATGGGCTCCGCAACACAGTCCACCTCACGCCAGCTGGGCTCGGCCCTCGGCGTTGCGGTCGCCGGAACAGTCCTAGCCACCAGCTTGACATCCCGATTGCCTTCCTTGCTGACCGGTGTCGGGCTACCAGACCAGATGGCTGAGGGTTTAACGTCCGCCACCTCCGATTC
This sequence comes from Corynebacterium hindlerae, assembly GCF_014117265.1. NCBI lineage: Bacteria > Bacillati > Actinomycetota > Actinomycetes > Mycobacteriales > Corynebacteriaceae > Corynebacterium > Corynebacterium hindlerae. The sequence goes on from NZ_CP059833.1 coordinate 1,527,010, forward strand.
CGCCGGCGCCGCAATCCCATCCCTGACGGAAAAGTTCGACCCCGCCGTAGGCGAAGTACTGCGCCAAGCATTTGCCGACGCCACCAGCATGGTTATGTACTTCTCCGCCGGAGTCCTGACTATTGGCCTGCTTTTCGCACTGGGCCTGCTACGAGCCGGTAAGAATCAACAACCAGCTCACTAATCAGTTCCTCCGGAACCCCTTGCCCTTCGGTGATCGTCACCCAATGCTTCTTATTCATGTGATACCCCGGCGTAATGCCGGGGTATTGCTGTCTCAGCAGCTCCCCTTCAAACGGGTCCACCTTCACGTTCATGATCTGCTTGCCATTTAAGGTTCCCATGAGTGCGAACCACTTGCGCTTGATCGTGAACGCGTGCCACTTATCCAGGAACGGCGATTCTGTTGCGCTCGCCTGCTGGAGGGCTACCTCTCGGACGATGTCGTGAAGGTTCATCGCAATGCTCACCTGGGGATTGTTAGATTAGCGGGGGGATAATCTCATGTGCCGAGGGAGGTTTGGCTACCCATCTTTCAACCCCAATTCTCGGCAGGCTTCCTCCGTAAGCGTGATAGTCAGAGGTCGCGGACTGGATATTTTCACTAATCCAGCATCTTCCAATACACTGAGGTCGTTTCGGATGGTCTGCTTGGTTTCCTTGAATTGAGCGGCGAGCTCATCAAGTTGAATGACGCGCGTCTCATCAAACAGCCACACTTGCCCAAGAATAAACAGCTCTTGATTTTGCCTTACCTGTTTTGCACTGTCTGCGTTCCTGCCATGAATCCGCTCTGACAAGTCATCAAACAGGAGCTTCCTCGCTTCCAGATCTCTCAGCATCTCGCCTTGAGATTCCAATAGGAAGTTCAGCATTTCAGTCACGAAGGGAGTGAGATCCCCTCGGTTCAGCTTGTGCTCGGCATTTTCAAATGCTTTGTAGTACCGATGCTTTGCCACGTTGATACTGGATGACAGGGTGAGCGCAGAGCCTGTGGAAACAACAGTTTGCAGCTTTTGTGCCATCAAGAACCGGCCCGTTCGACCGTTCCCGTCATAGAACGGGTGAATGTATTCGAACATAAAATGGCTGACCATCGCTGCTATTAGTCCTGGGACATCAGTGCTGTTGAGAACTGCGATAACGTCTTCGATTCGAGACTCAATGACGCTTGCGGGCAGACCCTGATGTATCACTTTTGTACCACCCATAATGTGTGTCGATCCCAAGCGGAAAAGTGGACCCTCGATCAGATCATCGGTCTCTAATTCACCATCAGTGACAGCGTCAAAGATTACTCGGATGCCCTTGGCGTCTTGAGGTATCGGATATTTCTGTCCCAAGAGTGCTTTATAGAGTCGCGCCAGTTCCTGAAACCGCTTCTTGCTGCCACCATCATCAAGCTTTGCTCTCAGGGCTTCAGTGATCTCTTGTCGTGTCGAGCGAACGTCCTCAATATCGTTTGTTGCTTCGATTTCTCTGACTAACAACGTGTTGAGGTACCCTACCGACGCCCCGAGTGGCAACTGGCTCCACAAGGTAGAAATTGCCTTATCTAGAAGAAAGACCCGCTCGTGAAGCAGCACCAGCTCCGGTGTCAAAACACAAAATGCAGGATCTTGTCCGATGAGGAACTCCCACTTGAGAGTTGATTCAGAGTCGATCCGACGCCGGTACAGTTCATTCGCGCCTTGCTCGCCCTTTGCATGAAACTGAGCCTTCAGAGTCCGGTACGCCATGCCACCCCTATTCATAGAAACCCGGGTTTTTCACAAATTGTAACCCAGTAGCACATCTGTTATTTGTAAAAACCCGGTGTTTTTATAAATAAGGCTGCGATCCAGGGGCGTTAGTTTGTAAAAACGGGCTGTTTTTATGAATTAGGATCGCTACCTTCGGCCGTCGGTAAGCCCGGCTAAACTAAGGGCCATGAAGATGAACGTAGAGTCCTTTAACCTCGACCACACTAAGGTGAAGGCGCCGTATGTGCGCGTGGCAGATCGCAAGGAGCTGCCCGGCGGCGATGTGCTGATCAAATACGACGTGCGTTTCGCGCAGCCTAACACCGGCCACCTGGAGATGCCGGCGATCCACTCACTGGAGCACCTCACTGCCGAACTGATGCGCAACCACACCGATAAGCTCATTGATTTCTCCCCAATGGGCTGCCAAACCGGTTTCTACGCCCTGACCTTGGGAATCGAGATGCCAGAATTCCTTTCCATTTTGGAAGCAACCCTGGGCGACATCCTGGAAGCAACCGAAGTGCCCGCCGCCAACGAGGTGCAGTGCGGTTGGGGCGCCAACCACTCGCTTACCGACGCGCAAAGCGCCGCACGCACATTCCTCGCCAAGCGCGCGGAATGGGAAGAGGTCCTGTAGTGATCATCATCCAGTGCGCCATGGAGATGGAGGCGGCTCCATTCCTGGCGGAACTCCCCGCAGATCACCGGGTGGAGAAGATTGCTAACCAGGAGTTTCACTTCGGCCCAGATCGTTTGATCGCGGTCACGGGCATTGGGCTGGCCAATGCAGCAGCCGGTACGGCGCGGGCGTTGCTGCTGGCAGATTCCGCGGAGCTGGTGATTGCGGCCGGCACCTGCGGTGGCCTGCACGCCGATATCGAGGTGGGCCAGATCGCGGTGGCAACCAACGCGATCTACTCCATGGCCGACGCCACCGCCTTCGGATACGAGCCAGGGCAGGTGCCTGGCATGCCGATTTCCTACGACGCCGCTGCGGTGCCAGATCTCGGTGTGCCGGTTATGACCGGTCGGGTAGTGTCTGCTGATGCGTTCATCACCGCAGCGAACGTGGCCGAGGCGCGTGACCGCTTCCCGGAGGCGATCGCCACTGACATGGAAACCACTGCGATGGCGCAAACCTGTTACGCTGCTGGCGTGCCGTGGATGTCACTGCGCGCCGTGTCCGACCTGTGCGGACCGGCAGCCGGCCAAGATTTCCACATTGACGGCGAGCTCGCAGCCCGACACAGTCACACCGCAGTATCCACTTTCCTTTCTTTGACTAATTTGTAATGGATTTAAAGGAGCTTCGAGCTTGATCCGGACTAAAATTGGGTATAACAACCCCCGATAAGAACGGAGCCCCACATGTCAAAAGATTGGATTGCAGACGTCAAGAAGTACGCTCCCAGCGCCGACGATGCTGTGCTGGAGAAGATGCTCAAGAACTACCGCCTCGTCCTCACTGACGCCGACGCCGCCTACGTTTCCTTCTCCGACGAAGAGGAACTGAAGACGGTTCGGGAAAACTTCCTCAAGAAGAAGCTCGGCCTCACCGAATCCGATGAGGCACTCGACGCGGCTATCACGCAAGTCGGCGAGAAGATGAAGGATGGCACCAAGAATGGCCGTCTTGCCGTCTACTACCTGCTAGCAGAAAAGTACGGCAAGCTCGGCGTCTTTACATAACTATTCCAGTGAAGTGGCATCCTAACGCTGCCACTTTTCTTATGCCTCAGCTGCAGTGCGCTTTTTCAGCAGTGCCTGGACAACCATGTTGAGGAAAACAAACGCTAGCAAGCTGATGCCGAACAGCGGTGCGACGATCGAGTAGCCGATGAGCACAGCGATCAATGCCCAGGAACGCTCACCGCGGGCCGGTACCCAGCTGCGGCCCGAACGCCAGGCCCGCCACCACATGTAGTAACCAAGCCCGGTCACTACCAAAATTCCGAGGGCCAGCAGCGCCAATGCGGTTTCCGACCAGATCCCGAACAAGAACCCCATGTGCAAATTGATGAGCCATTCGGTCAGTTTCGCAGCAAATGGCCATTCAGAGAACAACACCCGGTCAGTTACTTCTGCCGTGTTCGTGTCTACCTGCACTTTATCCGTGCTGAGCCGGTAGGGTTCGCGCGATTCCTGCACCTGCCAGGTGCCCGCACCAGCAGGTTTCGCTTCCACAAGTCCGGTCAACCCATCTTCTCGTGCCACCCGCACAGCAGTATCCAAGCCCGAAACATCCGTGGCAGCTGCGGGGCTCACAGCCATGGCAGGTGCCCGCAACTGCAGCTCCGTACGGACTGTGCCAATGTTTTGTCCGGCCACACCAGACCACGTCAGCCCAGTGACCGTGAGGAACAGCATTCCGGGTACTAGCCATAGGCCGAGGGTGCGGTGCCAGCGGGAGGCGCGCTGTTTGGATGCGCGGGAACGAAGAGCCAGAACCAACCCCGAGATGGCAATGGCGCCCAACCAGGATGCGGCCAGTTCTGAGTACCATCGGCCGGCTTTGCCCAGCCAGAGTTGCTTGTGTCCTTCAGAGAGCCAGGCTCGCAGTGGGGAAGCGTTGGAACTGCCGTACTGAATCATGTTGCCCGTAATACGGAGGTCACCGGGATCGACGAAAACGGCGCGTCGATAAGAGCTGCTTGTGAGGGAGGGGTCGGCAAACAGCACGCGGGTGGTGTCCCGTGCGTCGTCACTGCGCTGCACCCCGGACACTTTAAGCTGCGGGTATTCCTTCTGAGCGGCAGCGACCTGTTCCTCGAGACTGCGGGCAGGAAGCGTAGAGGTGGCGGTGTAGGCGTCGTGGTAAACCACCTGTTCAATGCTGGGGGCGAAGGCATATACCAGGCCGGTGAGTGTGGCCACGGCGATGAAAGGGCCCACCAATAGCCCGGCGATGACGTGCAAATATCTAGCGCGTTGACGCTGCTGCAAGGCAGCGCGGCGTGTCAGAGTTAATGTAGTCACGAAGAGTTGTCGGGAATGCCTCCCAACAAGTTCCGTGTTACTTTTCGAGGATTTTTCGCAACTTTCGCGCCGCAGCTACCGGGTCGGCAGCCTCGGTCAGTGCGCGCACCACCACGATCCTGCGTGCCCCAGCATCCACCACCTTAGGAGCGGTTGCGGCGTTCACTCCACCGATCGCGAACCAGGTTTTATTCCCGGCTACCTCGGCACATTCGGTTACTACTGGCAGCCCTACCGCGGGTCGCCCCGGCTTCGTAGGGGTCGGCCACACCGGACCAATCACCGCATAGTCCAGCTCCGGGTCGGCGATTGACTCGGCAAACTGTGCCACCGAATTATTGGAGCGCCCGAGCAAAACCTCTGGGCCCAACACACGCCTGGCCTGCTGGGTAGTCAGGTCTTTTTGGCCGGTGTGGAACACGTCGGCGTCGACAAGCAATGCAACGTCGGCCCGGTCGTTAGCTGCGAACAGCTTGCCGTGCTCCGCTGCGACCTCCGCGAGCGTTTCCAACGCACCGATTTCTGCGCGTGCTTCGATTTTTTTGTCGCGGAGCTGAATGATATCCGCACCACCTTCGTAGCAGGCGTGCAGAAACTCGCGGAGATCGCCGCGGTCCGTTCGGGCATCGGTGCACAGGTAGAGGCGGGAGTTTTTCAGGAGAAGTTGTCGACGTTGCCGGTCCATGAGTCCTATAGTAGGAGTACTTGCCGTGGGAGCCCGTGAAACGCCGGGCTGAGAGGGCCAGCAATCGGCCGACCACCTGACCTGATGCGGATAATGCCGCCGTAGGAAGGACATTATGCATATCGCCGTAATCGGCGCCGGGATCGTAGGCCTGTGCACTGCATGGGAGCTGCGCCAGCGTGGCCACACCGTCACCGTGTACGACCCGGAGCCTGTCTCCGAAGCTAGTTTCGCGGCCGCTGGAATGCTGGCCCCCGTGTCTGAGGTGGTGTGGGATCAGCCGACGCTGTATCCGCTGATGCAGCAGTCGAAGGAGCTGTACCCCGAGTTTGCGCAGCGTGTGGCCGAGGCATCGGGGATGGATATTGGTTACCTGACCTCGGAAACCCTCGTGTGCGCCGGAGATCCTGCCGATAGGGTCACCCTCACCGAGCTCGTTGAGCTGCAGGAACACATCGGCCAGGTCGCCCCGATTTCTTCCCGGCAGGCCCGCAGCATGGAGCCAGGCTTAGGCCCCGGAGTAGTCGGAGCAGTGCACATTCCAGGCGACCACCAGATTGATCCCCGCAAGTTCTGCGCTGCATTGTTGCACCTCTTGGGCCCCGATGTGGTGCGAGAAAAAGTGACGTCGCTGGAACTCGACGCAGACCACGTGGTGGTGGCGGCGGGCCTTCGCTCCTGCGAGATAGCGGGGGTACCTCAGCTGCCGCTACGTCCGGTGTATGGCGACGTGCTCCGCCTGGAGGTGCCAGAATATTTACAACCGCTAGTCACCCGCACCGTCCGCGGCGTAGTCCGTGGCCGCCCGGTGTACGTGGTGCCCCGCGCCGACGGCTCCCTCGTCCTCGGCGCCACCTCCCGCGAGGACGGCCCCGGGGTATCTGCTGAGGGAGTGCATCAGCTGCTTCGCGACGCCCACCACCTCATCCCCGGGATTTGGGAATGTTCGATCACAGAGATGACCTGCCGTGCCCGCCCAGGTTCCCCCGATGACGTGCCCATGATCGGGCGGATCTCAGAACGCGCCACCGTGTCCACCGGCTACTTCAGGCACGGCATTTTGCTATCAGTGATTGGCGCGAAACTCACCACTGATGTTGTGCTGGGTGTACCGGTGCCGGAAGCGACTGCCGCAGCTATTGACCCGTTCCGCTTTAACAAAGGAGCTTAAGACAAGTGACTTCAGTAAATGGGAAACCCTACACAGCAGCCCCGGGAATGACTATCGCGGACCTGGTGCAGGAGATCGTTGGCAGGCACGCCGGCGTCGCGGTGGCGGTAGACGGCGCCGTAGTACCCCGCAGCGCATGGGGCACCACCGAGGTGTCAGGCGACATTGACATCGTTACCGCAGCTCAAGGAGGATAACCGATGGATTTCTTAACCGAATCGCGTCTCATCATGGGCACCGGTGGCGCCACCTCCATGGACACTTTGGAACGAGCCCTGGTGGAATCCGGTACCCGCCTCACCACAGTAGCCATGCGACGCTTCAACCCAGCCACCGGCATGGGCATCTTCGACCTCCTGCAACGCAACAACATTCGAGCACTACCCAACACCGCAGGTTGCTACTCCGCCCGCGAAGCAGTGCTCACCGCCGAACTTGCCAGAGAAGCACTACAGACCAACCTCATCAAACTGGAAGTGATCGCCGACGAAGACACCCTACTACCAGACCCCGTTGAACTTCTCGACGCCGCAGAACAGCTAGTACTCAAGGGTTTTGAAGTATTCGCCTACACCAACGACGACCCCGCCTTAGCACGCCGCCTGGAAGAAGTCGGCATCACCGCAGTAATGCCCGCCGGCGCCCCAATCGGCACCGGCCTAGGGATCCTCAACCCACACAACATCGAGCTCATCGTCGAACGCGCCAACATCCCCGTCATCCTCGACGCCGGCATCGGCACCGCCTCCGACGCGGCACTCGCCATGGAACTAGGCTGCTCAGGCGTACTCCTCGCCACCGCAGTCACCCGAGCACACAATCCATTACAAATGGCCAGCGCCATGAAACACGCCGTCATCGCCGGACGACAAGCCTACGAAGCCGGGCGAATCCCCAAACGCAAGCTGGCGCAGGCGAGTTCGAGTTTTAGTGAGATGGTAGGTGCCGGATTTGGTAAAGCAAACTGACGAAATGGCCCCTAAAAAGTCAGTTTCCGTTACCAAATCCAGCACCGGGTTGTCTGCGGAGGAGAAACTCCGCTACGCCCGCCATCTCACACTGCCCGGCGTGGGGGAGGAAGGGCAGCTCAAACTGAAGCAGGCGAAAGTCCTGGTTATCGGTGCGGGCGGTTTGGGTTCACCTGTGTTGAACTATCTTGGTGCGGCTGGTGTGGGCCATGTGACGGTGATTGATGATGATGTGGTGGAGGAGTCTAATCTGCAGCGGCAGACCATCCACACGGTGGCGGATCTTGGTCGGCCTAAGGTCGATTCTGCTAAGGATGCCTTGGCCCGGTTGAACCCATTTGTGCAGGTCACGCCGATTCGGGCGCGGCTGACTCCTGATAATGCTGTGGAGTTGTTTGGCCAGCATGACCTGGTTATTGATGGAACTGACAACTTTGCTACCCGCTACCTTTCCAATGACGCCGCGGAACTCACCGGAACTCCTCTAGTGTGGGGCACGATCATGCAGTTCGAGGGGCAGATCTCCGTTTTCGACCCGAATAACGGACCGATGCTCCGGGACCTCTTTCCGGACATTCCACCGGCGGATGCGGTGCCGAGTTGTGCCGTGGGGGGCGTGTTCGGGGCGCTCGCGGGGCTGGTGGGGTCGATGTTGGCTATTGAGACTCTTAAGGTGATCACGGGTGTGGGGGAGGTGGCCGTCGGTAAGCTGCTGCTTGTCGATGCGCTGACGTTGTCGCAGCGTACCTTGGTGTTCGCGCGTGATCCGGGGCGGCCGCCGGTGACCGGGCTGGAGCATATGGCGCAGGTCTGTGCCGCCGCGACGCCGGTGCCGACCACTGTTGCGCCGCAGGGCATGCTTATCGACGTCCGTACCCCAGAGGAAACCTCGTCTGGCATTATTCCCGGCGCGACGCCGTTTCCGTTGGATGTGCTGCAACGGGACCCGGGCGTGGTCGAACCCTATTTGGGTAATGTGATCACGGTGTATTGCCAATCCGGTGTTCGTTCCGCGACGGCTGTGCGCTTGTTGCAGGAGAGGTTTCCTGACGGGCGGTTTTTCAGTTTGCAGGGCGGTTTTTCAGCTTGGGGGGCACAACGCGGGTAATTGGTTATGATTATCCCATGCGTGCGTTGGGTACAGCCTTTCTTTCGGTATTGGTCTCAGCTTTGTGGTGGGTTCCGGCTGCGTCCGCTGAACCTCCGGTAGGAAACATAGAGGCGGCGGTCACTGCGTTGAGTACCGAGGGAGCGTGGTCGGGGCTGAGTTCGCAGGCCCGGCATCCGTTCCTTGCAGTAACTGAGGGTGGTGCGGAGGAATGGGTGTTTGCTGGTTCCAGCCCATTGTTTGGCCCGGTCATTTTTGATCAGCAGGGAAATGTCACGGGTTACAAGCTGATGCTGTATCAGGATATGCAATTGCATTTGGAGCCGAAGCTTGGGGCGGAACCTGTAGTGCAGGTGGCGGATGGGATTTTGCGGGATGTGGATCGGGTGGCTTCCCACGGCCCGGTGCCAATCCCGGCGGATTATGTTTATGATCCTTCATTGCTTCATTCGGGTTATCACGATTACTGCACGATGTCGCCAAGTTATTTCACCACTACTGAGATTGATGCGGATTTTCGTGGCGCTTGCGCCCGCCACGATATGTGTATGGAGGCAGCCGATGCTCGGGGCGAGGGCTATTTAAAGTGCAATGTTGATTTACTTACCGATATGTCCAGCGTATGTTCCGCGGTGTACACGGGGGAGTACGCGAGTTATCTGCCTCGGTGTTTGAACACAGCACGGCTGTACCACGCTAGCGTGAACATCGCACACCTGGACAACTTGCTGTAAGCGACACTCTCATAGTCTTATAACAGCCATTTTCCTAGTCTTAGTGCCGTGCTCATGTACCTCGCATAATCGTCCCTCTTCAGGTTTTTCGGGCCTGCCAATGGCAATATGCGCTGCTGAGCGACGGTCCGGGTTTGGGTGTACTTCAACAGGCCTTCGGTGCCATGCCGTCTGCCCAGTCCTGAGGCTTTCCAGCCTCCCATCGGCGCGGCTACGGAACCCCAGGCGGCTGTGTACCCTTCGTTGATATTGACAGTTCCAGCGTGGAGGTGGCGGGCAATGCGTCGCGCTATCGCCGGCTTACCGACGACAGATGCATTAAGGCCATATTCCGTATCGTTTGCCTTGGTCACAGCCTCGGTTTCATCTGCCACGATTTCCAGATAGACCACGGGCCCGAAAACTTCTTCGCGGGTGAGTCGAGCCGTTGTTGGAACATTGACCAGGATGGTTGGTTGGTACACCGCACCTTGTGGTGGCTGACCTCCGGTAAGCACATTGGCTCCTTGCTCTACAGCGTTTTTCACGAATTCATGCACTTTGTTGGCATGTTCGACGCTGATGAGTGACCCCATGTCGTATTCCCACCCACCGGTACCCACGGACAACTGCTGGGTCTTTTGGATGAACTTCTCCGTGAATTCTTCGGCGATGTCTTGGTGGAGATAGATCCGCTCCACTGAAATGCATAGTTGACCGGAATTGGCGAAACACGCCTGCACAGCAATATCAGCAGCTGCGGTTGGGTTAGCAGTACGGTCGACGATCATTGGGTTTTTGCCACCTAATTCCGCTGAATATCCGATAAGGCGTTCTCCCGCGATTGCCCCGAGTTTCCGGCCAGTGGCGGTGGAACCGGTGAACATCAAAAAGTCGCATTCCCGGGCAATAGCTTGTCCTACCTCGCTACCGGTTCCGGTGATGACCTGGAATAGATCTCGAGGTAGCCCTGCTTGGTACAAGAGTTCGGCGGCAAGCAGTGCCGTTTCGGAGGTTTTTAGGTCTGGTTTAAGTACCACCGCGTTGCCTGCAAGCAGGGCGGGGATAGCATCGGATACCGCGAGTGAGAGTGGATAGTTCCACGGCGCGATAACACCCACCACTCCGTGAGGCTCTCGCTGTACTTTCGTGGTGGTGAGCGGTGGCAGGGCGCCTTTAACCCGCTGTTCTTTTAGCAGTTTCCTCGCGATTTTTGCGTAGTGACGTGAGGTGATCGCGACATCGAGCACTTCATCAAAGGCATGACTGCGAGCTTTCCCTGTTTCCCGTTGGATCACATCTAAGAGACTGGTTTGCTCCCGCAAGATGAGGTCGTGGTAGCGCAGAAAAATCGCACAGAGCTGACTTGTGGTAGGTCGATGTTGCAGAGCCTGGCGCGCTGTGGTGAATGCAGCATGGGTTTCTTCGCGAGTGTGCTTCCTGATCATGTGACCGAATGTAGTGTTTTTCTTGTCTAAGGGGTCGTTAGTTTGCCGCATTGTCTAACCTCTTCGCTAAATCCTTGATTGCCTGTTTGACGGCGTCGTCGCTCAATATGGTGAATTCGAAAGGAATTGTCGTCAACCAGTGCGCCGCTTCATTCGGATCGTCAGCCCCGGTAACAAATTCAGTATTGGTGTGGTCTAGTTCCTTAAGGTAACTAGCAAACTGCGGAAGCTTTTGCCTGACCTTGTCTACCGGAGCATGTATGTGCACGTGAACTTGGTGTTTCCATGCGGTGATTGGCACTGGTTTCGCCAGGCGTGCCAGTGCTTCTGTGACATCCGTACGAGGTGAAAACTGCCAGGTTCCGATTTCTGGGGCGCCCATCCTGTCGATCCGGAATGTGCGCCAGTCTTGTTTATCTACATCGAAGGCCAACAGAATCCATAATTTGTCTCTGGCCACGAGCCTATGGGGTTCCACTCGGCGATCTGTGTGCTTTCCATAACGATCGGTGTAGGGGAAAGAAATCCGAAGGTTCCGACGAATGGCATCGGCGCAGGGAAGTAAGACATCCGTTTTCAACGGTGGCCCTTTCGCCGAAGCGGTGGTGGTCTTGAGTGCTGCCAGCCGGTGCTTGAGCTCAGCAGGAAGAAATCCTTCAATGGTTGCCAGGGCGCGCAGTGCGGTTTCTGCTTGTTCGTTATCGCTGGAGCTAGCTGTCCGCATAAGCGAAAGCCCGACGATCAACGCTTGCTCGTCGTCAAGCAGCAGCGGTGGCAGTATCTGTCCTCGACCCAGCATGTAGCCACCACCAGACCCAGATTCCGCCTCCACCACGTAGCCGAGGCTGCGCAACCTATCAATATCGCGCCGCAACGTGCGCGGGGTAACCCCGAGCTGTCGGGCTAATTCAGGCCCTGACCAGTAGGTTCGCGATTCAAGATGTCCTAAAAGAGTGAGTGCTCGTGTAGTTGGATTTGTCATGGCTTCACTATGCATCACCTCGAGGACAAAAGCTGTCCTTGATAGTTGCGATCCTTGTGGTGCAAGGAAAAAGCAACTGTTCCGAAGGAGAATCCCATGCCTTTCCTCACCCCGCAGGCCGATGGTGAACTCGACGTTCTCAAGACTTACATCCTGCAGCAATTCGCCCAGATTCGGTCCACTGCCCACGGCCTCACTAACGACCAAGCACACAGCACTCCGACAGCCTCGTCACTCAATATCAGTGGCCTGCTGCTCCACACCGCTCAGGTTGGGCTGTTTTGGACGTCAGCCGTACTGGCGGCACCTAACCGGTTGCCATTGGACTCCGCCGAAGCTGAAGACCGTTCAACGGAAACACTAAGCGCTGATGGCCGGTTGCTGTCAGACATTTTGGAGCATTTCGATCAATCGGTGCAGGAAATTAAGCACAAACTGGAAAGCATCACCGATCTAAATGTGTTGGTGCCCACGCCGGAATCACCGTGGATTCCTGAGAACATCACGCATTGGGAGGCACGCTGGTGCCTGCAGCATGTCATCGCCGAGCTCGCCCGTCACGCCGGGCACGCCGACATCATCCGTGAAACCATCGATGGCAAGGGTTCCTATGAGCTCAATGCTCTCGCAGACGCGTCGAGTTAGGGACCAGCGAAACCGGCGCCGAGTCTCGGGGCCCTGGGACCCCGAGAATTCGCCAGGGTTACTTCACCACCAGATTCACCATGCGACCGGGCACCACAATCTGCTTGACCACGGTCTTATCCGCAACATGCGAGGCAACTGCTTCAAGGGCTGCTGCGACCACAGCATCCTGCGACGCATCGGTGGCGACCATAATGCGGCCACGAACCTTGCCGTTGACCTGTACTGGCAACTCGATTTCATCATCCACCAGGTACTTCTCATCAAAACCAGGGAAGTCCACGTAGGTGAGGGAACCGGTATTACCCAACCGGGACCACAGCTCCTCCGCAATATGCGGTGCAATTGGGGCGAGCATGATGACCAGTGGCTCAATTGCAGCGCGTGGCGCGCCACCGTTATAGGCCTTGGTGAGGTAGTTGACGTATTCGATCAGCTTCGCCACCACAGTATTCAGGCGCAGCTCCTGGTAGTCCTCCGTCACGCCCGCAACTGTGCGGTGAAGTGCCTTGAGGTCATCAGTGTTCAACGCTGCATCCGAAACAATCAGCGAGCCATCGTCCTCGGAAACGGCCAGACGCCACAAGCGCTGCAAGAAGCGGTGCGCACCAATAACGTCCTTGGTGGCCCACGGGCGAGAGGTATCCAACGGCCCCATTGCCATTTCGTAGACACGCAAAGTATCGGCGCCGTAGTTGTCACAGATCTCGTCAGGAGAAACGGAGTTCTTCAGGGACTTACCCATCTTGCCGTATTCCTGCGTGACTTCTTCGCCCTGGTAGAAGAACTTGCCATCCTTTTCTTCTACCTCAGCAGCTGGAACATACACACCACGAGAGTCGGTGTAGGCAAAGGCCTGAATGTAGCCCTGATTGTAAAGGCGTCGGTAAGGCTCGAAAGAAGTGACATGTCCAAGATCGAACAGTACCTTGTGCCAGAAACGAGAATAGAGCAGGTGCAGCACGGCATGCTCCACACCACCAACGTAGAGGTCAACGCCACCACAGTCGCCATCAAACTGCGGGCCTGTCCAGTAACGTTCATTCTCCAGATCGCAGAACTTCTCGTCGTTGACAGGGTCAATGTAGCGCAGCTGGTACCAGGAAGAACCAGCCCACTGCGGCATGACGTTGGTGTCTCGGGTGTAAGTCTGCAGACCATCACCCAGATCGAGTTCAACATTCACCCACTCAGTTGCCTTAGCCAACGGTGGCTGTGGCTCAGAGTCAGCATCCTCCGGGTCAAAGGCCACCGGCTTATAGTCCGCAACCTCAGGAAGCTCAATAGGAAGCATCGACTCTGGCAGTGCATGTGCAATGCCCTCAGCGTCATACACAACGGGGAATGGCTCACCCCAGTAACGCTGGCGAGCGAACAACCAGTCCCGCAGCTTGTACTGAATTTTCTCCGTGCCCTTACCTTCAGCGGTCAACCACTCGATAGTGGCAGCGATCGCTTCCGTCTTGCCCAATCCATTGATGTCAAGAGAATCATTGGCCGAGTTGACTGCTTCACCAGACTCGGTAAACGCTTCTACCTCGATGTTTCCACCCTTGACCACCTCAACGATTGGCAGTCCAAATACTTTAGCGAACTCATAGTCGCGGGTGTCATGGGCTGGGACCGACATAATCGCACCCGTACCGTACCCCGTCAGCACGTAGTCGGCGATGAAGATAGGGACTTCACCACCAGTCACGGGGTTCACCGCATAGGTGCCCAGGAAAACACCGGTCTTTTGCTTATTTTCCTGGCGCTCCAGATCAGACTTCGCTGCGATAGCAGCACGGTAAGCGGCCACTGCCTCCGCTGGAGTGGCAGCACCATTGGTCCAACGAGGATCTACGTCGTCGGCATAAGTAGGGGCAGTCAAGGCGTCGACAAGCTCGTGCTCTGGGGCGAGCACCATGTACGTCGCACCGAACAGCGTGTCTGGGCGGGTGGTGAACACCGTGAGCGGCCCAGCAGGGGAGAGGAAATCAACCTCAGCGCCCCGGGAGCGACCAATCCAGTTCCGCTGCATCGACTTGACCTTTTCTGGCCAATCCAGGTACTCCAGGTCGTCAATGAGACGGTCAGAGTAGGCGGTGATGCGCATCATCCATTGGGACAACTGCTTCCGGAATACCGGGAAGTTACCGCGCTCCGACTTGCCATCCGCGGTGACTTCCTCGTTCGCCAGCACAGTACCCAAACCAGGGCACCAGTTCACCATGGAACGCGAACGGTACACAAGACGGAACTCATCAATCGCTTCGGCCTTTTCCACCTTGGTGAGCTCGTTATAATCACGACCGTCCTTCGTCTGGCGAGCGCCGGACTCCAGCTCCGAGATCAGCTCAGCAATTGGACGTGCCTTCTGCTGCTCCTCATCAAACCAGGCATTGAAGATCTGCAGGAAAATCCACTGCGTCCACTTGTAATATTCCGTATCGGTGGTGGCAACGGAGCGACGCTTGTCATGCCCCAGTCCCAGCCGACCGAGCTGACGTTCCATATTGTCGATGGACTCCTGCGTCTTGATGCGCGGATGCGTACCCGTTTGGATCGCATACTGCTCTGCCGGCAAACCGAACGCATCGTAACCCAGCGTATGCAGCACATTCTTACCCTGCATCCGGTTAAAACGTGCGAACACGTCCGTGGCAATGTACCCCAACGGGTGACCAACGTGCAGGCCAGCACCAGAAGGGAACGGGAACATGTCTTGCACGAAGAGCTTATTTTCCGGGAGTTTCCCCTCAGTAGCCAACGCACCAACTGGGTTCGGCGCATTAAAGGTGCCATTATCGTCCCAGAAGGACTGCCATTTACGCTCAATATCGGCCGCCAACGGGGCGCCGTAGCGGAAATTAGGGGTTGCTTCGCTCGGATTTGTCATGGCTAACAGTGTACTGCCTAGGCTTTCCGACGGCGCGTTTGGGCTGGTCATTCCATGGGGTGGGAAGTTCCCTATAACCACCACGCCCCACCCACGGATAACACATCGCTCGCCACGGACAAAACGCCACTCCATAACGCCCCAAATGTTCAACGAACTGTTTTCCCTAGCCACAGCTGCAACATCACCGCGAACCTCAAAGTCCCCGCTCACTTCGAGCCACTGCAAACCTTGCCAACACAACACAGTGTCCCACATCACAATTGATATAGAAAAACCCTGGCCATCCCATCAAATAACAACTAATGTCCTCCTCACTATAGTGAGCACCGTCACATCCGGCGACGCTCGCGAGAAAGCTTAGCAACGGCCCCCACCACAGGGCCCTGGCAAGGTAAGGACTGGTGACACCATGACCACCGTAATCGAACCAACCAAGATGACCCTTGAGGACCGCTACACCAAAGAGGAAGGGACCGTCCTCCTCGGCGGCATCCAGGCGCTATCCCGCATGGTGCGCGATCGAGCAGCCCTAGACCGTCGCCTCGGGCTCAAAACAGCGTCCTTCATCTCCGGCTACGAAGGGTCCCCACTCGCCGGGTACGACCTTGAACTCGCTGGCAAGGCAAAGAAATTCCTCCAGCCTTACGACGTCATCCACCAACCAGCCCTCAACGAAGAGCTCGGCGCAACCGCCGTCATGGGCTCCCAGATCGCCCAGGTGGCCAAGCCCCTCGACGGCGTAGTCGGCTACTGGTACGGCAAAGCCCCCGGCTTAGACCGCGCCTCCGACGCACTGCGCCACGCGAACATGATCGGCACCAGCACAACCGGCGGAGCCGTTGCGATCGTCGGTGACGACCCCGGTGCGAAGTCCTCCACCGTTCCGTGCGCATCCGAGATGGAGCTCGCAGACCTGTACATGCCGATCCTGTATCCGGCCGACTCCCAAGACATTCTGGACCTAGGGATTCATGCCGCACTGATGTCCCGCACTTCCGGTTTGTGGACCTCCCTAAAGATTTCCGCGCACGTGGCGGATGGTTCCTCCACGGCCTACGTCCACCCAGACCGCATCCAGCCGATTCTCGATGACAGCCCGCACGTTCCTAGCGGACATCTGCTCGGCAAGACGCTGATGGATCTGGAGGAAAGCCAGCTGACCATCCGACTGCCACGCGCCACCGAATATGCGCGCGCCAATCGCCTGAACCAAATCCGGGTTAGGACTGGCGATGACCGCATTGGCATTGTTGCCGCAGGTAAGACCTATCTTGATGTCTGTTCCGCGCTGCAGCGCTTCGGCCTCACAGAGCACGATCTGAACAGGCTCGGTATTCGTCTGCTGAAGCTGGGCATGGTGTATCCAATGGAGCGCGAGACGCTCTATAACTTCATCGAGGGCTTGGATGAGGTGATCGTGGTTGAGGAGAAGCGCGACTTCATTGAAACCATGATCCGTGAGATCCTCTACGATTACCCGCACACTCCGGTGATCCGCGGCAAGTCCAACGAAGACGGTTCCACGCTCTTCTCCCGCTTTGGTGAGCTCGATATTGATTCCGTCACCCAGGGTTTGGCCTACCGCTTGGGCAAGGTGCACGGCGTAGAGGCGGCGCAGCGCTGGTTGGAGAAGCAACGCCCGAAACCGACGCGGATTCAACTGCCACTCGCGCAGCGCACGCCATACTTCTGCTCTGGTTGTCCACACAATTCCTCCACCAAGGTGGCGGAAGATTCCCTGGTTGGGGCAGGTATCGGCTGTCACGCGATGGTGTTGTTGCAACCGGAGGCCCAGGTAGGCAATGTTATTGGCGTGACCCAGATGGGTGGCGAAGGTGCTCAGTGGATCGGCATGGCGCCATTCGTGAAGGAAAAGCACTTCGTACAAAACTTGGGTGACGGCACCTTCGATCACTCTGGTTCCCTGGCGGTCCGTGCGGCTGTGGCCGCGGGCGTGAATATCACCTACAAGCTGCTGTTTAACGGCACCGTCGCTATGACGGGTGGCCAGGATCCGGTCGGTGGCAAGTCCCTCGCAGAAACGCTCCGCGTGCTGCAGGCGGAAAAGGTAGCGCGCATTGTGGTCACCACCGACGACGTGCGCACCACCCGCAAGCAGGTTCCCGCGGGCGTCGAGGTGCGCCACCGCAACCAGCTTATCGACGTCCAGAAGGAGCTCGCACAAGTCCCCGGCGTGACCGTGTTAGTGCATGATCAGCACTGCGCCGCCGAGAAGCGCCGTAAGCGCAAGCGTGGCGAGTTCCCAACCCCTAAGCAGCGCGTGGTGATTAACGAGCGCATCTGTGAGGGATGTGGTGACTGTGGCGACAAATCCAACTGTTTGTCCGTTCATCCGGTGGACACTGAGTTTGGCCGCAAGACCCGAATTGACCAGTCCACCTGCAACCTGGATTTCTCCTGCATTGAGGGTGATTGCCCATCCTTCATGACGGTCTCCATCCCGGATGCTGGCGAGCGGAAGCAGGGCCTGAACACGGTCAAGAAGTTCAGCGCACCAGATCTGGAAGCCGCCGAGCTGCCTGAGCCTGTGCGTCAGGTTGACTTGGCCGCCACCCCAAGTTTCGGCATGCGCATCACGGGTATTGGAGGAACGGGCGTCGTCACGGTGTCTGCCGTGCTTGCCACGGCCGCGGTGATCGACGGCCTGACCGCCCGCACCGTCGATATGACCGGCCTTGCGCAGAAGGGCGGCGCCGTGGTCTCCGACGTCAAACTCTCCGCCACCCCGCTCGCCCAGGCCGCCAAGGTGGGCAAGGGCGAGGCAGACCTGTATCTGTGTGCGGATGGCCTCGTCGGCGCCGAAGCGAAAAACCTCGTGGCCGCATCACCTGCACGTTCGGTAGCTGTGCTGTCCACCGCGAAGGTTCCTACCGGAGCCATGGTGAAGGACACCAAGGTCACCTACCCTCACCTGGATGACATCGGCTCCCGTATCGGCGAAGCAACTAAGCGCCTGGTGCAACTCAACCCCGTAGCGCTCACCGAGGAACTGTTCGGCGACTCGAACACCGCAAACATGCTGCTCGTCGGCGCTGCTTACCAGACCGGTGCGCTCCCGATCTCGGCAGCTGCGATCGAGGAGGCGATCACGCTCAACGGCGTGGCAGTGGACCGCAACCTGCAGTCTTTCCGACGAGGCCGCCAGGCAGTCGCGAGCCCTGAGGCACTCCAAGCCACCCTGGCAGCAATGCGCCCAGAGGAAAAGCCACAGCCAACCCACACCCTTGAAGACATCGTGAACCTGCGTGTCCTGGAGCTCACCGAATACCAGGATTCCGACTACGCGCGGCTGTACGCTAAGCGCGTCGAGGCCGTACGACTCGCGGAGGAACGCGCCGACTTCGGCACCACTTTCCTCGCCGAGGCTGTCGCCCGTAACCTCTACAAGCTCATGGCGTACAAGGACGAATACGAGGTTGCGCGCCTGGCCACCGACCCAACCGTGGCAAACGACATCGAAGCCGACTTCGGCCCAGATGCCCGCATCACCATCAAACTGCATCCGCCGGTGCTGCGTTCCCTGGGGATGAACCGCAAGATCAACTTCGGCCCCTGGGCACGCCCCATCCTGCGAGGCCTAGCACAGGGCAAACGCCTCCGCGGTACCCGATTCGACCTCTTCGGACTCACCGAAGAACGCCGCATCGAACGGGAGCTAATCGAGGAATACAACACCTTTGTCGACTACCTGCCAGGCCGCATCTCCGACGGCGTGGACCTAGACTGGATCACCCGCGCCACCGCAGCCGCTGCGCTGCCGGACATGGTCCGTGGCTTCGGCGAACTCAAGCTGAAGAACGTGGCCGCCTACCGAGAGGAAATGGCAAAAGCACTCGCTGAGCTGTAGGTAGCTACAACCGACCAAGGCCCCAGGGTGAACTGCTCTGGGGCCTTGGTCGATGCGTTCCACGCGCTCATTCCAGCTCGGCCAGGTCAGTGGCGTCGATAAGCGTGCCGTAGCGGTTCCCGGCAGGGTGGCCGCTCGGTTTCCTCGGGAAGCAGGCGCTTGACGACGTCCAAAGGTGCTGAGCCCCGCCCCTTGCATCATCGGATTCGGAGTATGGGTGGGGAAAGCGGCTGAGGCCGTCTCTGGGAACACTTAGCAAAGTTCCACATGCAGATTCCCACTTTACAACTCTAGAGTTGGAATCACATTCCCAACTTTCCAAGTTTCCCACTTTTTTGACCTGCGCGTTTGTGTTCACTTGGAATCTCATTGAGAAAGTTGCAACTGAAATTGCAAGAGGAAGTGGGGGAGTTGTTCGCAGCTCTTCGAGGGGAACATCCTGTTGTGCACATGATTCTTGCGGCAATGGCGTCGTCCCCAGCGCTAGGCCGTCACCTGATTAATGCCGAGCAACACCTAGTTCTTAGTACAGTGCTCTTCCAGCTTCTCGCGCGTGGTACCAATCGGAGGTGCTTCCCACTGGTCGCGTACCAGTTCGCCTTCAGGCCAAGCTTGCAATTCTTTCAGTTGTAGGCTCACAGGTCGGATGAGCTTTCCTTTGTCGAAAAAACTGTGCTTCGGATATGCCTCAGCAATTAAATACTTTTCGGGATCCGTCGGGATATTCGCGGGTACTTCTTCCCGCGAACCATCCGGGTCATTCAGGTTCACGGTGAAGTACCCAGTCATCGCGTCGTCACGCGTCAAATGTACCCAATCGGGGTTGTGGGAGCCATTTGGGCCGTCATACATGCCACCGACCACTGTAATTTCACGCACCTCTTCCCCCGGACACGCGTACACGTGCAATGTGATCGAACCATCGATGTCATGCGAAAAGGCCGTGTCACCAACGTGTGGGTAGCTCGGCAGCCACTTCACAAACACTCCGAACGCGATGACCAACACAAGAAATAATCCGCCACAGTCGATAAGCAGGTTGCATAGGCGCAGTCAGGAATTTACCCGTCGAAAATACAGCCAGAAAACCAAAAGCCCGGCCGACAACACGTCGACCGGACATACAGTAGTTAATCTGCAACTGCCTAGTGCTTCCCCCACCAAGTAACCGTGCGCCAGAGCTTTTCCAGTGGGCCTTGGCCGAACTTGGCGAGCCATACGCGGGCCACCAGGGACTGGATGATGAGGAACACCACGCAGCCGCCCCACACCATAAACATTTGGGCGTCGGTGAGCCGGATGGGATCACTCTTGAGTAAGGCGCTGAGTGGAGCGAAGAATGGGATTGCGATGAGCACACCCACCACGGTGGCGGACACGTAAGCGGTCAACGCCATGCGCCCCAGCGGAGCGAGAAACGCTACCAAACCGCTGCGCAGCGGGGTGTGCATCGCCAGTCCCACCAGTGCGATGTAGACAGCCGCCTGTCCCAGACCGGCATAGGCGCTGATGGGGCTAAAACCGGCGGTGTCAAGGTGAGTAAGCTGCAGCGCAATGCCGGGGATAGCGACGACAAGTCCGCCGATCAGCAGCATCAGTGCTGGTTTGGTGGATTCTTCAAACTTACGCGGAACATCGCTGAGCGCCAGGCCAAATCCCAACCAAAACAGCCCTGGAATGAGCAGCATGCCACCAGCCATGCCACCGACCACTGTTGCAACAACTCCGATACCGAGGGAAAACGGTGCTCGATAACGCTCCGGCAGGAACGTTGTGGGCAGCAAGCAGACCAAACCACCGATTGCATATGGGAACAATGCTTCACCGGTTTGCAGAACCTGGTGCACGGCGCCCAGAAGCAGCAGGAACAGGAAGCGACGCAGCAGCACCACGCGCGGGTGTTCACTGCGCTTTTGCACGGACTGCCACAGGATGCCGAAGCCCACTCCGAACAGCAGGGAGAAGATTGGGAAGAAGCGCTCCTGGAAGAAAAGATGCAGGAAGTTGTAGGAGCTTCCTGGCTGGGCATTATGCCATGGCACGTGCAGACCCATAATCGTGGCAACGTTTGCGAACAAAATGCCGCAAACTGCTAAGCCTCGAACAACGTCAAGGCTCATCAGGCGACGGGCACCAGAGGAGGTGGTGGCTCGTTCCAGTGAGTTAGACATAGCGTGTTTTGACATCTTCAACTTTCTTTTAATCGTTACGCCTGCGACCAGCTGCTAGCACCCGAGAGCGTAGTGGTTCTACCGCCACCAAGGCCAGTAGTGTGAGTCCCCATCCCGCGAGGAGGAACAGTAGTGCGTTAAGCATTCGGTACGGGATGTTCATTTCGCTCACTGACCCGAAAATCAACATCAACATACTGCTGCCAAGGGCGAACCCTACCAGGCTCACCAACACAATTGGAGACATAATCTGGATCGTTGCTACCGCCAAGTGGAAGCGGCGCGGCACGCCAAGCGCCGCCAACGCCCGGGTAAGAGACGCCTTTTCAAATACCTCGGATGCCTGACTCAGCAGGGTGGCCACCGCTGCGATGATAAAGCCGATGACCAGCGTGATCATGACGCCTAGGTTCAGGTCCTGATACATCGTATGTAGCTCCTTGTCCTGCTGGAACACAGCAGAAAGGCCATCATTGCCACGTGGGGAGACCACAAGCACACCGACTAGCACACCGTAAAAGGCCGTTGAGGAGCTGCGTCGCCAAGTAGCGCGTCCGTCGGTAAAAATGCGGCGGGTCGCCACAAAATGCTGCGTCCCAGGCAGAATCCCCATGATGCGGTACCAGATCTGCAGTACCAGTGGCATCCCGACGTTCAGCACCGACACCATAATGAAAGCGACCACACCCATGCCCAACAGAAACTCAATATCCGTAGAGGGTTGCTGCACACTGAGCCACATCATCCCAGCCAGCACCACCAGGATCGTCACCAGCAGTCGCCACCACTTCAATGCCTTCGGTATTTCCCGGCGCGCCACCCCAAGCGGGGAAACCATCACACGCTGCATACCGATCACCGAGGACAGCACCGCCAAGAGCAGCAGTAACGCTGCCACCGCAAGGTAACCCCACCACGGCAGGTACAGTTCCGTGGCGGTTAACCGGTGGCCCTGGAAAGTGAAGTTGGCACCAAGCGGGGCGGTGAACAGCGCCAAAAGCAAACCGAGCCCAATGCCGAACACGCCCTGGACCGCCGTTTCAAAGGCGGTAATGCGAGTGATGTCTGCGGAGGAAAGACCAATGAGCCGAAGCGCAGCCAACCGGTGCTCCCGGCCCGACGCCCCCAGCACCGCAGCTTGCGAGGTGAGGGAGAAGATAGCAGGAACTAGGAAGCCACACGCCACCAGCGCCAGGCCCACGTAGGCCTGGAGCACGTCCTTCGGGTCCTGGTATTGGCTCACCACGATCGGCAGATCGCTTTTCATGCGAGACCAGAACATCCAGGTGCCGCCGGCAACGATGAACGCGATCCAGGAGCAGATAGTGAGGGAGAAGATCGCCAGCCCGGACACTACACCGGTACCAGTGCGGGAAGAAAGCGACGCCTTTTGCAGATCCCAAGACAGTT
Source organism: Corynebacterium hindlerae (assembly GCF_014117265.1). NCBI lineage: Bacteria > Bacillati > Actinomycetota > Actinomycetes > Mycobacteriales > Corynebacteriaceae > Corynebacterium > Corynebacterium hindlerae. Next base: position 1,549,784 of record NZ_CP059833.1, read on the forward strand.
GCATCGTGTTCATCAGGAAACACCACCCAGAACGCGGTCATCATGAATAATGCCGTCACGGATCTCAATGCGGCGGTCCAGCCACTTGGCTACCTTGGCGTCGTGGGTAACCATGATGAGGGTGGTGCCGTGGCCGGTGACCATTGTGGTGAGCAGCTGCATCATCTCGTGCCCCGTCGCTTGATCCAGCGCGCCAGTTGGCTCATCGGCAAAAATCACGGCCGGCCTGGTCACCAGCGCACGTGCTACTGCCACGCGCTGCGCCTGGCCGCCGGACATGTTCGCGGGACGACGATGCGCCAATTCAGACAGGCCAAGCTGCTCCAGGAGATCCAGCGCACGCTTCCGAGCCTTGCCACGGGAAGTTCCCGACAGCATCGCCGGCAGCGCGATATTCTCCGCAGCGGTCAACTCCGGAAGCAGCTGACCGTCCTGAAACACGAAGCCAAACTTGGTGAGCCGGAGTTGGGAGCGCTGGGCGTCGTTAAGCTGCGCAATATCGGTGCCTTCAAAAAACACACTGCCGCTCGTGGGGCGCAAAATGCCGGACATGCAGTGCAGCAGAGTGGATTTACCGGAGCCCGACGGGCCCATGATCGCGACTTTCTCGCCCGCGCCGATGGTGAGGTTGATACCAGAAAGCACAGGCGCCACACCGTAGGTCTTAGTGACATCATGCAAAGTGAATTGTTCCATGGCACCTATTACAGTCGCCCGCGGTGCAAAGCAACATGGTGCGGACAATGATTTCCGTGGTAGTGCTAGCACTACCGTGACTAAAGTGGAGGACTACGTGATTTAGGCGCGAGAAGGTAACAAGCGGGGAAGTGCAGGCGGTAGAGCGCATCGTCGAACTGACCGCTTCACGACGCGCCGTTGCCGACGCCTACGAGATCGAACGGCATCGCATTGAACGCGACCTTCACGACGGCGCCCAACAATACCTCGTAGCAGCGCTGATGAAACTGGGGGAGGCCTCGCTGGACGCAACGGGTCCCGTCGCGGATCTGATCAGCGCCGCGTAGAAGGACGTGTCAGAGGGGCTCGAGTCCTTGCGTGCCACCGTCCGCGGAATCCACCCGCAGGTGCTCAGCGACTATGGATTAGTCGCAGCCGTTGAGGCGCACCCCACTGCACCTGCGGTGATGGCGCCGCACCCGCTTCCAGAACTTTCACCCAGTGTGCTGGCAGCTGGGTATTTCTTCGCCTCAGAGGCGCTGACCAATGCGGCGAAACACGCGCCGGATGCCACGGTGTCCGTGTTGCTCACCGCCGACGCGGACCTGAGGATTTCCGTGGTGGACGACGGGCCCGGCGGGGCCACGTTCACCCCAAACGGTGGTTTAGCGGGGATGCGGGAGCGCCTCGAAGCCTTCGATGGTTCCCTCGAACTATCCTCACCTATTGGTGGACCAACCAGACTCGTCGCCACCATCCCGTTACTGCTCGACCGTGGCGAGCCAGGAGTTGCCCCATGAACATTGTGCTCGCAGACGATTCCGCCTTGCTCCGCGAAGGGCTCGCCGGCCTGCTGGAACGACGTGGCCACACGATCGTTGCTCAGGTTTCCGATGCTGACGAGCTGCTACACCTGTTTGACGACGCCGCAGCTCAGCCTTCCACGCCCGACATACTCATCACGGATGTGCGGATGCCTCCCAACATGGCCGATGACGGTCTGAAAGCCGCTGTATCGCTGCGCGCCGCCCACCCTAACCTGGCGATCATGGTGCTGTCGCAACACGTCGCGCCCGCCTATGCGGTGGATTTGTTCGCCGAGGCCACCACCGCAGGCACCGGATACCTGCTAAAAGATCGGGTAGCGGACGTGGCGTCCTTCCTGCAGTCCTTATCTGTGGTTGCTGATGGCGGCACCGTCATTGACCCATCCGTTGCCTCAGCCCTCATGTCCGCCGGCCGTTCGGGGCTAGGGGAACTCACCCCACGCGAGAAGGAAGTCCTGGAACTGATGTCACGAGGACTCTCCAACTCTGAAATCGCCACCTCGCTGGTGATCTCTGGCGCGGCAGTAGCCAAACATGTGTCCAACATCTTCCTCAAGCTGCGTCTGCCTCCCGAGGAAGAAAACCGGCGCGTGAAAGCTATTTTGGAGTACCTGACGGCTACCTAACGCGTATCCGCTACGGCTTGGGCACCCTTTTTTTTGTGAACCTTGCAGCGAATAGTTGTGAACCTTACCTCCGATTAGGTCACCCTATCCCATGGCTCGATACACTGATCCCAAAAAGTAATCCACGCAGGGAGACACAATGCAGGATCAAACAAAGCTCATCCACTCCGGCTACCAGCCAGGCAATACCGACCCCCGTCAAGTGCCGATCGTCCAGTCGACCACCTACACCTTCGACTCCTCGGATGACATCGCAGCGGTTTTTGACGAGCCCACCCACGCCCTGATCTACTCCCGCTTCGCGAACCCCACCGTGATGGCAGTAGAGGCGAAGGTCGCTGATCTCGAGGGCGGCGCCGCAGCCATGGCAACCTCCTCCGGACAGGCCGCCACCGCAATGGCGATCATGAACATCTGCTCCGCAGGCGATTCTTTCGTTTCCTCCTCGCAGATCTACGGCGGTTCCTCCAACCTGTTCGCAACCACACTCAAGCGCTTCGGCATCGACGTCATCTTCGTAGACCCGGACGCCTCCGAAGAAGAGATCGCCGCCGCGTTCCAGCCGAACACGAAGGCATTGTTCGGGGAAATTATGGCGAATCCGTCGATGACGGTACTGGACGTCGAAAAGTTTGCGCGCATTGCCCACAGCCAGGGCGTGCCGCTCATCGTCGACAACACCTTCGCCACGCCCGTCCTGTGCAAGCCGATTGAGCACGGGGCCGACGTCGTGGTGCACTCCACCTCGAAGTACATGGACGGCCACGCTATTCAGGTCGGCGGCATGATGATCGACGCCGGCACCTTCGACTACACCAACGGCAAATTCCCGGGGTTCACCGAGCCGGATGAGTCCTACCGCGGCGTGGTGTACACCAAGGATTACGCCGCAGCGCCGTTCGTCATTAAGGCCCGCATGCAGCTGCAACGCGACTTCGGCGCGTACCCATCCGCGCACTCCGCGTTCATGCTCAGCAACTCCCTGGAGAGCCTGGACGTGCGAATGCAGCGCCACTGCGCCAACGCGCTGCAGGTTGCGGAGTTCCTGGAGGGACGCCCCGAAGTCGCGGAAGTCCGCTATCCAGGACTGAAGTCCTCGCCATACTACGAGCTCGCCCAGAAGTACTTGCCACACGGCGCCTCCGGTGTGGTTACCATCGACCTCGCCGGCGGTCGTGAAGCCGGCACGAAGTTCATGGACGCGCTCAAGATCGTCACCCGCCAGGTGCACGTCGCCGACGCCCGTTCCTGCGTCCTCCACCCAGCGTCCACCACGCACCGCCAGGTCCCGGACGAGCAGCTGCCAGCCGTCGGCATCACGCCAGGCCTCGTGCGGCTATCCATTGGCCTTGAGCACATCGACGACCTGCTCGAGGACATTCAGCAGGCGCTGGAGGCACTTTAGACCCATAATGAGCATATGGTCTGCTCTCGTCGTTTATTCTTGCTCGGCACCGCGACCACGTTGTCCGGTGCTGCACTAGCCGCCTGCTCCGCGCTGGGGGAGAAGCCCGAGCCGGAACACATCGCCACGTTTGATGCTTCGGAGATCCCGGTGGGAGAGGCGGTGAGTTTCGGTAACTTCTTCGTCGCGCAGCCACGCGAGGGCCTATACAAGGCCTACAGCTCCGAGTGCACGCACCAAGGCGGCACCGTGGATACCTTTGAAAACGGTAAGGGTCGGTGCCGGGAGCATAACTCCACCTTCGACTTGGAAACCGGAGAAGTGACCTGGGGCCCGGCGCGCGAGCCACTCAAGCCCGCCTCACTGGAAAACCGCGGGACCACGCTCTATCTGAACCCTTGACGGTTTCACGTGAAACATCTCGGTTGAGAGGGGCGGGAAACGTGATAGGGATTCGTAGCGCGGGACAAATCCCTTCGCTTTGTCTTTGTATCTGCCCAGCACACCGAGCCACAACGGCGTAGGGATTGGAATACGAAAACAAATCGCTATCAGCCACCCCCAAACCAACCACTAGCCAAGAAAAAAGCACCCCGCAGGGTGCTTCTTACTTCTGGATTACTTTCCGAAGACCTCTCGGGTGAGTTCTTCCTCGCCCTCCAGGTTGGTTTCCTTCACGAGCTTCCCGCCAGCGAACTTGTTCACCATGATGGCGATGGCGCCATCGCCGGTGACATTACATGCGGTACCGAAGGAGTCGATGGCGATGTACGCGGCGATCATCAGCGCTACCTGACTTTCATCGAAGCCCAGGTTGGATTGCAGCAGGCCAACGGCGGCCATGATTGCGCCGCCCGGCACGCCTGGGGCCGCGATCATCATGATGGCCAGCAGGAAGATGAAGCCAAACATTTGGGCAGGTGGCATATCCATGCCGTTCATCCACATGATGGAAAAGGCGAAGAGGCCGATCTTCATCATCGATCCCGACAGGTGGATGGTGGCGCACAGTGGCACCACGAAGCCGGCCACGGCCTCGGATACCCCATTCTTCAAGGTGGAAGCGTAGGTGACTGGGATGGTTGCTGCGGAAGAAGACGTGCCCAGGGCGGTGCCGTAGGCCGGCAGCATGTTCTTCAGTGCAACGAATGGGTTCTTGCCAGATACGGCGCCCGCAATCACGTACTGCAGGAGCAGGACGATCCAGGTCATGATCGTCGCCAAGAGCAGCACCTTACCGAAGGCCGTCAGCGTCAGCATCAGGTTGCCGTTCATGCCCATGGACAAGAAGAGGCCGAAGATGAACACCGGCAGCAGCGGGATAACGAACTTAGCGATCACCTTCATGATCACCTCGTTCAGTTCATCCGCCGCCGCGAACAAGGTGTCGGACTTCACGGCCGTCATGCCCAGGCCGACAGTAAAGGCGAGCAGCAGCGCCGCCATCACTTCCATCGGCGCGGGCATCTCCACCTCGAAGTAAGGGGAGAGGGCAGTGGCGTCAATATCTTTACCTTCCACCATCTGCTGACCTTTAAGCAGCCACGGGTAGACGGTCACGGCGATGAGGTACGCGATGGAACCGGACACAATCGTGGAGGTGTAGGCAATGCCCGTCGTGACGCCCAGCCATTTGCCCGCGCCACGGCCGAGCGACGCGATCGCCGGGGTGATGAGGGCAAAGATAAGAATCGGCACAAAGAAGCCGAGGAAGTTACCAAACAAGCCGTTGAATGTCACGAAGACGCGGGCGAGCCATTCCGGGAAAATGAAGCTGCAGACGATGCCTAGGATGATCGCGACGATCACCTTAAACAGCAGCGATCCAGTGAATTTTTGCAATGGATTACCTTTCTAAGAAAAACCACTTGTAGTATGCACGATCCTGGAATATATACAAAGTTTTTAGGTCGTAAGATAAGGCGTATGACGATTATCTCGATTGTGGTTCTGGTTCTCGCGGTGCTGGCAATGGCCGTCGGTATGCTGGCGTGGACCCGCCACCTACCTGGAAACGGCCTCGTGGGCTTGAAGGTGCCTGAGGTGCGTAAGTCGAAGGAGACGTGGGATGTCGCCCACGCGGTGGCCGCCCCAATGTGGACCGCGGCGGGCGTATCGATGCTGTTTGGTGGGTTGGTAGGACTGCGCTTATCGACGCTCCCCGGGCTCATTTTCCTCATTGTCACCGTGTTCGTCGCCCTTGTTTTCTTAGGAATTGGTGCAAATCTCGGCGCTAAAGCGACCTATTTGATGGACCGGCAAGAAGACGAGGGCTGCGGCGACTCTTGTGGCTGTGGCAGTGAGGAGGAGAAGCCTGAGGTTGATGTCGCGGCGCTCCGGAGGGCAATGGGCAGTGACTCCTGATTTCATTCTCCAGCTGCGCGAGAAGGTGGGGCACCAGGAGCTGTGGTTGCCGGGAGTGACGGCAGTGATCCTTGATGGCGATCGGGTGTTGCTGGTCAAGCGCTCTGATAACGGCCAATGGACTCCGGTCACCGGGATCTGTGAGCCTCAGGAAGAGGCTCACCTCACGGCAATCCGTGAGGCCAAGGAAGAAACTGGCGTGGATATCAACGTCGAGCGGCTGCTGTGGGTTCAGGCAGTGGGGCCGGTGGAGTATCCCAACGGCGATGTCACCAGCTATATGGACACCGCGTTCGTTTGTTCCCTGGAAGAGGACTCGCCCGAAGCGTATGTTGCCGACGATGAATCCACTGAGGTGCGATGGTTCCCCCTCGATGCGTTACCCCCGATGAAACCCCGCTTTACGCACCTCATTCACGCAGCTAACACAGGAATTTCGGGATTCGGTTCCCAAAACTGAACAAACCGTGTTACTCTAACCACATGACTTATTCGAATGCACAGTGGTGGTGGCCCTACTAGCGGGCCCCCTTTGGCATCTCGAAACAAGGCCCGCACCGCACAGGTAGCGGGCTTTTTGCATGTCTGTCTACCTGTTTCACACAAACAAAGGAGACAAACAATGCGCAAGACCCTACTTCCCGCTTACTTCGGTCAGTTCGGTGGCCAGTACGTTCCCGACGAGCTGCTTCCCGTCCTCGACCAACTCGAACAAGCGTATGTGGATGCGATGAATGACCCGAGCTTCCGGGAAGAGCTCGATGACTTATACCGGAACTACCTGGGACGCCCGACCCCGATTACCGAAACCAAGAACATTACGTTCCCTAACGCGCGGATCTTCCTCAAGCGCGAGGACCTCGTTCACGGTGGCGCCCACAAGGGCAACCAGGTGGTAGCCCAGGCGCTGCTGGCCAAGCGACTAGGTAAGACCCGCCTGATTGCGGAAACCGGCGCTGGACAGCACGGCACCGCGACCGCGATGGTCGCCGCCCTCTTTGGCATGGACTGCACCATCTACATGGGTGCCAAAGACGTCGCTCGCCAGCAGCCCAACGTGTACCGCATGGAGTTGATGGGTGCCACAGTGGTACCGGTAGAGGAGGGTGGCAATGGTCTCGGCAACGCCATCGACGTAGCGCTGCAGGACTGGGTCGATTCCTACGACACCACCCACTACCTGCTCGGCACCGCGGCCGGCCCGCACCCATTCCCGACGATCGTGAAAGAATTCCAGGCCGTCATCTCGCGGGAATCCAAGCCACAGATGATCGAGCGCACCGGCGGGCTTCCCGACGTCGTCGTGGCGGCCGTCGGCGGTGGCTCCAACGCGATCGGCGCGTTCGCTGACTACCTTGACGACGCCGACGTGAAGCTGGTCGGCGTAGAACCCGCCGGGGAAGGCTTGGATACCCCACGACATGGGGCGCCACTGTGCCGAGGCAAGGTAGGTGTGCTGCACGGCTCGAAATCCTACGTGGTGCTCAGCGGTGAGTCCCACTCCATCTCCGCGGGACTCGACTACCCGGGCGTCGGCCCGGAGCATGCCCACCTGCTGGAGTCGGGGCGCGCTCAGTACGTGGGAATCACCGACGACGAAGCCCTCGCCGCGCTCCGACTGCTGGCACGCAAGGAAGGAATCATCCCGGCCCTGGAGTCGAGTCACGCGTTGGCCTACGCATTGAAGCTGGCTGAGGACGCCACTGAACCAACAAACATCCTGGTCAATCTGTCCGGTCGGGGTGATAAGGACATCGAGTACATCCGGGGGCTCGGCCGATGAAGATCCCTTACGAAGACGCAGCAACGATCTACGCACGCTACCGCGGCCCCAACACGGCACTGCTGGAGTCCGCCGATGCTTCCAAACGGCCCATTAAATCACTCGCTATTTTGCAGGCGAAGGGCAAACTTACGTGCCACGGCGACACCGTAACAGCGACCGGGGCCATCGTCCCGGAACTAGATCGGCAGTTGGAGAAATACGGCAGCGGGGGAGTGTACCGCTTCCCCCGGGCAACGGCATTGGACGAGCGTGAGCGGCTCCTTGAACCCAGCTCCACCCTTCCGCTGAAACTCCTGGAGCACGAGTTGCTCATCGGTGGTTTCGCCTTCGACTATTTGGAGTCCTTCGAAGAGCTGCCACCGGTCGCGCCGGGGCGCAACACCTTCCCGGATTACGAGTTCTTGGTCTCCGAGATTTCGCTCCACATCGACCACGCCTCCGAAACCGCCGAAATCATCGGGGGCGTTCCACGTGAAACATCATGTGAATCGCAGCCCGCGGGCGAGGCTCCGGAAGGTATGACCGACGCCGAGTTCGAGCAGTGGGTGGTCGAGCTGCAGGACAACATCCATGCTGGCGATATTTACCAAGCCGTGCCCTCGCGTGCCTTCTACCGGCCCTGTAGCGATGCCTTCGGCGCATACCTCAGACTCAAGGACTCGAACCCCAGTCCGTATCTGTTCTTCCTCCAGGGAGAAGACTACGAGTTGTTTGGGGCCAGCCCCGAGTCCTGTTTGAAGTTTGACCCGGTTTCACGTGAAACCGAGCTCTATCCCATCGCTGGCACCCAGCCCCGTGGCGCGACCCCGGAGGAGGACACCCGCCTCGAGCTTCTGTTGCGCACCGACGCCAAAGAGATCGCTGAACACACCATGCTGGTGGACCTTGCCCGCAATGACCTGGCCCGGGTCTGCTCCGAGCGACAAGTCACGCGACTGATGGATGTAGATAAATACTCGCGGGTGATGCACCTGGTGTCTGAGGTGAGCGGCACCTTGGAAGAGGGCCTCGACGCCCTCGACGCATATCGCGCCTGCATGAACATGGGCACGCTTACCGGGGCTCCAAAAATCCGCGCAACGGAGCTGATTCGGGGCGTCGAAAAACAGCGGCGCGGGTCCTACGGCGGTGCGGTCGGTTACCTCCACAATGGAGCCATGGACACCTGCATTGTCATCCGCTCCGCCTTCGTGCAGGACGGGGTGGCGACTGTCCAAGCAGGCGCCGGCGTGGTCCGAGATTCCGTACCCGCCAGCGAGTCGGCAGAAACCCGACACAAAGCCCGAGCAGTTCTGGAGGCGCTATGCGAGTCCTAATCGATAACTTCGACTCTTTCACCTACAACCTGGTGGATGCGATCGGTGATGTTACCGTCGTGCGTAACACCGCGACCCCGCAGCAAATCCGCGAGCTAAATCCCACCACCATCATTTTGTCGCCTGGGCCGGGCCGCCCGATTATGCGACCGATCATCGAGGAATTCTTCGGCGAGGTTCCGATCGTGGGCATTTGCCTAGGATTCCAGGCCATCGTGGAATATTTCGGTGGCGAGATCAAGGAGGTCGGGCCGGTGCACGGTTTCCGCGATACTCTGGTCTCAGATCACCCTGTTTTCGCGGGACAATCGGTTGCTCGTTATCACTCGCTGGGCTGCACCGAGTTGCCTGACGGCTTGGAACTGCTCGCCACGTGCGAAGGGATTGTCATGGCAGCGCGGTCCACGGAACACAAGGTTATCGGTCTGCAGTTCCACCCTGAATCCATCCTGACCCCTAACGGCGGGGCACTACTCGATTTCTGTTTGGAGTGTTTCACGTGAAACTTCTCGAATTCCTGGATAACCCGAACCCCACCGTCGACGAAGCACGCGAAGTCTTCGAACCTTTAACCATCGGCGAATATGAGGACGTTCATATCGCCGCGCTGCTTGCGACGATCCGCACCCGTGGCGAAACCATCGCCGATGTCACCGGCGCCGCACTCGCGTTCCTCAATGCTGGTCGCCCGTTCCCCATCACGGGGGAGGGGATCTTGGACACTGCGGGAACAGGTGGCGACGGCGCCAACACCATTAACATCTCCACCGGCGCCTCCCTCGTCGCTGCCGCCGGGGGCTGCAAACTGGTCAAGCACGGCAACCGCTCCGTGTCCTCCAAGTCAGGATCCGCCGATGTGCTGGAAGCTCTGAACATCCCGCTCGACCTCAACGTGGATCGCGCGGTCAAACAGTTCGAAAACGCGAACTTCACCTTCCTCTTCGCCCCGGCCTACAATCCTGCGGTAGCACACGTGCAGCACGTGCGACGCGCATTGAAAGTTCCGACACTTTTTAACACCATGGGCCCGCTGCTGAGCCCCGCCCGCCCGGAATTCCAGCTCATGGGGGTGGCCCGGCCGGAGCAGGGCGAGCTCGTCATCCACACCATGCGCGAACTGGGACGCGGCCGCGCACTCGTCGTCCACGGATCTGGCACTGACGAGATTGCCGTACACGGGCCGACCACGGTCTGGGAACTGCGGGACGGTGACATCCAGCAGTACACGGTGACCTCGGAGGAGATGGGCGTCGGTAAGCATGCGCTGGCAGACCTCCGCGGTGGCGACGGTACGGAAAACGCCCGGCACCTGCGCGCCGTGTTTGCTGACGAAGCACCGGCGGCGCATCGGGACGCGGTAGCCCTCAACGCCGGCGCAATGTTCTATCTGTGCGGCCACGCTGCCACCATCGCGGAAGGCACACAGAAAGCGCTCAGGCTGCTTGCCGACGGCACCGTGCACGAATGGCTACGCAAGCACGAGGAGGCGGACTACGGTGCTTGATCGGATTGTCGCATCGCGACGCACGCAATTAGACGATATTTCCTATGGGTCCGCCCCTAGGTCAGAGCGCTCCCTAGAAACGTCACTGTTACGAAACGGGCCACAGTTCATTATGGAGTGCAAATCGGCCTCACCATCGCTGGGGGAGATCCGTGCCGACTATAAGCCCGCGGAACTGGCCAGCATCTACTCCCGCTACGCGGCCGGCATCTCTGTCCTCTGCGAACCGACCTGGTTCGGCGGGTCTTATGCACACCTCGCCACCGTCGCTGCCACCACGCACCTGCCAGTGCTGTGCAAGGATTTCATCGTCGACGAACGCCAGGTGCGGGCAGCACGCTACTACGGGGCCGACGCAATTCTGCTCATGCTATCCGTGCTTGACGACGACGAATACCGCCACCTAGCGGCCGTCGCGGGGGAACTCAGCTTAGACGTCCTTACCGAGGTGGTGGACGAGGACGAGTGTGCGCGAGCCAACGCGCTGGGCGCCCGGATCGTCGGGATTAACCACCGCGAACTTGCCACTCTCACCATCGACCTGAACCGCTCAGCGCGACTTCGCCCGCTGATCGACGCGCCCGTAGTGATCGGGGAGTCGGGAATTCGCTCGCACGACACCGTTCGCAGCATGGATTTTCTGGACGGTTTCCTCGTTGGCTCCCATCTCTCCGGCTGCGAAGATGTGGATGCAGCGGCGCGGGCGCTCGTGTTCGGGGAGCACAAGGTCTGCGGTATCACCTCACCCGAGATTGCTCAAACGGTATGCGCGGCCGGCGCAACCTATGGCGGATTGATCTTCGCGCCGGAATCACCACGCAATGTTTCACGTGAAACATCAGAAAAAATCATGGCCGCGGAGCCCGGATTGAAATACGTCTATGTCACGCGCGAGCACAGCGGGTGGGATCTTCCGGACGGCATCCATGCCATCCAGATTCACGGGGAAGCAGCGGACGAAGACGCCTTGCTTCGCGAGGCGCGAGCTACCGGGGTAGAGGTGTGGCGCGCGGTGGATATGTCCCGCGGCTTCCACTATGAGTACGACGTTGACCGGATCGTCCTCGATGTCGGCAACGGTGGCACCGGACAGACCTTCGACTGGGACACCATCCCATCAGGGGTCAATGCCATGCTGGCCGGAGGATTAACTCTCGACAACCTGACGCAGGCCCTCGATACCGGCCTGCCACTCGACCTTAACTCCGGGCTTGAACGCGAACCTGGGGTGAAAGATCCCGGCGCGATCCTCAGCGCCTTCCGAACCATTAAGGAGCACCGATGAAACTACCTGCATATTTCGGCGAGTTCGGCGGCCAATTCGTTCCCGAGGTCCTCATCCCGGCCCTCGACCAGCTCGAAGCGGCCTTTGTCGACGCCCAACAGGACCCACAGTTCCAGGCCGAACTCAATGCGCTGCTCAAGGACTATCTCGGCCGGCCGACCCCACTGTATGAGTGCCGCAACCTGGGTGGGCCCGCCCGGATTTTCCTGAAGCGAGAGGACTTGGTCCACGGTGGCGCACACAAGACCAACCAGGTACTTGGACAAGCGCTATTGGCTAAGCGCATGGGTAAGACCCGTATCATCGCCGAGACTGGCGCGGGCCAGCACGGCACGGCGACCGCCCTGGCCTGTGCATTGCTGGGACTTGAGTGCGACATCTACATGGGCGCTCATGACGTCGCCCGTCAGCAGCCAAACGTGTACCGCATGGAATTGATGGGCGCCCGTGTCATCCCCGTAGACACCGGCTCCGGAACCCTGAAAGACGCCGTGAACGAGGCACTGCGAGACTGGACGGCCACCTTTAACGAATCCCACTACCTGCTTGGTACCGCGGCCGGACCGCACCCATTCCCAACGATCGTACGGGAATTCCACCGCGTCATCTCCACGGAAGCGAAAGCGCAGCTGCTGAAGCAAACTGGGGGATTGCCCGACATCGTCGTGGCCGCTGTCGGTGGTGGCTCCAACGCGATCGGCATCTTCGCTGATTTCATCGACGAGCCGGACGTTCAGCTTGTGGGTGTCGAGCCGGCGGGCGAAGGCCTGGATTCCGGCAAACATGGCGCCACCATCAATGCTGGAAAAATTGGAATTTTGCACGGTGCCCGCTCCTATCTGATGCGCACCTCTGAGGGCCAAGTGGAGGAGTCTTACTCCATTTCTGCGGGATTGGATTACCCGGGCGTCGGCCCGCAGCATGCCCATCTGCACGCCACTGGACGCGCGCAGTATGTCGGCATCACCGACCAGGAGGCGTTGGAGGCCTTCCAGCTGCTGTCGAAGAAGGAAGGCATTATCCCGGCGCTCGAATCCAGCCATGCGCTCGCATATGCCTTGAAACGTTCCGATGAGCCAGTAAACATTCTGGTGTCCCTATCCGGCCGTGGCGATAAGGATATCGACCACGTGAAACGAACCTTGGAGGGTAACTAATGGACCGCTACGCAGTACTGTTCGCCGAATGTACCGGCGTTTTTGTCCCCTTCCTCATGCTGGGCGATCCGAGCTACGAAAAATCGAAAGAGCTCATCCGTACGGCCGTGCACAACGGTGCGGATGCACTCGAACTTGGTATTGCGTTCTCTGACCCGGTCGCTGACGGCCCCACAATTCAGAAGGCTCACCTGCGTGCGATGGACACTACACCGGCTCGCGCACTTGAGCTGGTGAAGGAGATACGCGAGGAATTTCCCAACCTCCCGATCGGGCTCCTGGTGTACGGCAACGTGGCATTCTCCATGGGCTCTGACGAGTTTTACGCTGCGGTAGCAGCCGCCGGCGCCGATTCTGTTCTCATCCCAGACGTGCCGGTCCGCGAGTCTGCGCCGTTCCGTGAGGCTGCACATCGGCACGGAATCAGCCAAGTGTTCATCGCGCCACCACATTCCAGCCAGGAGACGCTACAGATGGTGGCAGAGCACTCCGAGGGCTACATTTATGCCGTATCGCGCAACGGTGTGACTGGCACTGAACGTGAAGCGCGGTTCGAATCGATCGGGGATACGGTGGCCAACGCGCACACGCCGGTGCTGCTTGGGTTCGGCGTGTCCACACCGGCACATGTGGAGGCAGCGCTGGAAGCCGGCGCTGATGGCGCCATTGTGGGCTCTGCCCTTGTCAAACTGATCGAAGAAGAGCGCTACGAGGACTTCGCCTCCACTGTTGCAGCTCTGAAAGCTGCAACTCATACAGGGAAGCAGGGATAGCCCCGAGCACGGCAATGTTTCACGTGAAACATTGACAGTGACGTAACGTCACAGCGTTTAATGGAGGCGTGCGGATAAAAGAACTCGCCGACACCGCCGGAACCACTGTCCGGACGGTGCGGTACTACCACGAAGCGGGGCTGCTCCCCACACCATCCGGGACGCCCCGAAACTACACCTTCGAGCACCTCGTGCGCCTGATCAGGATAAGAAACCTGGTTTCCAGCGGCCTGAGCCTAGAGCAGGTGAAGAAACTGATCGGTCGAGGTCGGGTTAACCCCGCTGAGGAACTTCGCCAAACTAAGCAATCGATCGACGAGCGCATCAGCCAACTACTGGAACAACGCCGGCGGATCGAGGCTCTGGAGCAACGCCAGAACCAAACCCCCACAGCCATTCCACTCCCACAGCGGGTCACTAATTTCTACCGCTTGTTGCTTGAGCGCGAAACCGATCCCACCCTGCGCCGCGTTATTAAACGCGAGCAACGAATGGTAGAGGTGCTGTCTCATCTTGGCTGTTTGGATAGTCTCGACCATCTTTGGGATGCCAACCCTTCCGAAGAATACCTCGACGTCGCCCGACGCATGTTCCATTCCTTTTACCACATCACAGAGCTACCGCCAGAAGAGGCGGAAGAGGAAATCGACCAACTACTGGACGAACACCTCCAAAAATCTGGTTTCGACCGGGAGGATGTCCCCGAAATCTTAGAGAAGTTCCTCAGCATGCCCAGAGCGCTGGATCTCATTTATCTCGCTTATCCGCATCCGAATCACAAAATGTACGTCAACAAATTCATCAGCACTTACCTGCAGAGGCCATCATGAACGTCATCAACATTGAGCAACTCACCGTCACGTTTGGAGCTTTCCGAGCCCTCGATGGCCTCACCATGGAGGTAGCACAGGGTAGCATTCATGGTTTCCTCGGCCCCAACGGGTCTGGCAAGTCGACAACGATTCGCACTCTTCTCGGGCTGTTACATCCTTCAGCAGGCAAGGTTAGGGTGTTGGGGGAGGACCCTCGTGCGCACCCGGCAGTATTGCAGCGCGTGGGTTATGTGCCCGGTGACGTGTCGCTGTGGCCGAACCTCACCGGCGCCGAGACGCTCCGGGCTCTGGAGGCACTGCGGGGAATACCGAGCAATCGCGCTCGGGAGGCTGAGCTTATCGACGCCTTCGACCTCGATCCCACGAAGCGCGCGAAGTCCTATTCCACGGGCAACCGTCGGAAGGTGCTTCTTGTAGCGGCACTCAGTATGGATGCGGAGCTCCTCATCCTGGATGAGCCCACCGCAGGGTTGGATCCGCTCATGGAACGAGTGTTCCAGGAGCAGCTGCGCCAAGAAAACCACAATGGGGCTACAGTGTTGCTATCAAGTCACATTTTGAGCGAGGTGGAAGCCCTGTGTGATAACGTCACTGTGATTAAACAGGGAAGGGTTGTAGGTGGTGGCTCGATCGAGTCGCTGCGCGAACTTTCGGGCCACAAAGTCACGGCAAACGTGGATGGCGAACATATTACGCGCACCATTCCCGAGACGGAAGTGAATGCATTGCTCGCAGACCTCCTCCGCCGTGGTGCCACCAACATTGGCGTCACCACCGCCAGCTTGGAGGAAACCTTCCTACGTCACTATGAGACAGGGGAGACGCGATGAATGCTTTAACAGTCGCTCGTTTGAATCTACGACTCAATCGTGCCTTTCTCCTATCATGGCTTGTCCCATTATGGAGTATTCCCATCCTTTTTATCCCCAGCTATAAGAATTACTATCCTGAGCTGGGCGATCGAGCCACCCTAGTCCACGGGATGAGGGTCAACCTGGGAATGCGAGCCATGTATGGCGAAGTGTATGAGCCCGGCACCCTGGGTCAACTTATATCCTGGGAGGGCGCCGGATGGCTTACGATCCTAAGCGCCGTCATGTCGGTGCTCCTACTTTTTCGATGCTACCGCAAGCCGGAAAGCAGTAGCTTAGGTGAGCTGCCGCGGGCCACAGGCATGCACCCGTTGGACATCGCGGCAGGTGCGCTCATTCTCATTGTGGGCGTTGCTATTGCGCTCGGGGCCGGAATCACGGCCATCCTCTTGGCTTTGAACCACTTTTACGGCGAGATCGACACCCGTGGGTGCGTCGCATACGGGTGCGCTATTGCGCTCAGCACGCTGGCATCTGCGCTTCTAGCGGGGTGCGTCAGCCTGCTTAGTGGCTCGGAAACCACGAAACTGGGCATGCTGACGCTCGGTGCAGGGTTTATGGTGCGCGCCGCTGGAGACATAGAGCAAAGCGACACAATCAGGTGGCTGACGCCCCTGGGGTGGATGGGAATCGTCCGGCCATTCACCGATGACAATTGGTGGTCCCTAGCGGCGGCCGCTACCATCACTGGTGTGTTGGCTTTGCTCTGGCTTGCGGGGGAGCGAGGCCGACAGTATGGGTTCGGCATCCTGCCGACGCGCACACACCGCACTAGGAAACAACGCCGGATCGCCACCCCTTGGGGACTGCGTCGGCTGTTGGACCGTAGTTTCCGTCTCACCTGGCTGCTAACCGGTTTCATCCTCGCATTCTTCATGAATAGCCTCAGTGCTTCCATGGATGAGTTGCTCACTCAGGATGACAAGACCGGCCAAATCTTCAAGCAAATGTTTAGCGAAACCGACTTGGAGATCGCGTTCATCACGTACCTGGCCGATTTCCTCGGGATCTTGTTAGGTGTCGCCGCAGTTGCTGGAATGCTGAAGCTTCGATCCGAGGAGCGAAATCGGACCGTGGACCTGATGCGGTCCCGTGGTGTCAGTAGGACGCTCCCGATGGCGCTTCAGGCCGGGAGCACGGTGCTGTTCATCGTGGAGAGCTGCCTAGCTACTGGGCTCGGGGCGATCCTTGGTGTCTCCCGAGACGCGTGGCCAGTGGCACTCTCGGCTAATCTCACGCAATTTGCCCCCATGTTCGCACTCGCTGGCCTTACCACGCTCATCATCGGCCTGACATCGCGATACGGGTGGCTGGCATGGCTCCCAATTATCTACTCGGGCGCAATGACGATCATCGGCCCGCTGTTGCAAGCACCAGAGTGGCTCCTGAATACCTCGGTCTTTAACCACGCCATCAATTCGGAGAACACCGGCAACCTCGTGGCGTGGCTGGTCCTCGTCGCCGTCGGTGGGGTAGCCATGGTCGGGGGAGTGGTTTTGGCTGGTCGGCGCGAGGTTCTCTAGGCTGGCTGTATGCCTGATTTTTCCTGCAGCCGACGCCTCTTCCTCATCGGCACCGCCACCACATTCGCCGGCGCGGTGCTCGCCGCGTGCGGGTCTGACGCGCCCTCAACCGTCACGGCCGGAGACGTCCCCGTCGGTAGCGCCGTGCTTATCGACGGCTTTATCATCGCGCAACCCGAACCAGGCGTGTACAAGGCCTACAGCAACGTGTGTCCTCATCAGGGCTACACCATCTCCAAAATTGACGGCGACACGGCCATCTGCCCGAAGCATAATTCCGTCTTCCAGTTAGCGGACGGCGCCTGTATCGCAGGCCCGGCGCGCAGTGGCATGTCCCCGGCAAAGCTTAGCGCACAGGGTGATCAACTCACCGTGGAAAAGTAATGTTTCACGTGAAACTGGTTTTGTAGCTCCGGGGGATCGGGACCGATACTCCCAGCTTCTGAGCCGCGTGTAGCGGCCAGTGGGGGTCATTGAGTGCGGCGCGACCCATGAGGACCACATCGACCTCATCGCGATCCAAGTAGCCCTGGGCTTCCTCCGCAGTAGTAATGAGTCCCACGCCTGCTGTGAGCATTCCGGTTTCGCGACGAATCTCCGCAGCCAGATCGGTCTGATAATTCGGCGCCACCGGGATGTCCGCTTCGACTAGGCCACCGCTGGAAACATCCAACACATCCGCGCCACCTTTCTGCAGCAACTGGGCCAGTTCGATTGATTGCTGCAGATCCCAGGATGGCCGGTCGGGAATCCAGTCGGTGGCGGAGATCCGCACGAGAAGCGGCATCCCCTCCGGAATGGCGTCGCGAACGGCGGATAGGACGTCGAGAAGCATACGCGTGCGACCAGCAAACGAGCCTCCGTAGCCGTCTATTCGCTGGTTCGACAGCGGTGAAAGGAACTGGTGCAGGAGATACCCGTGCGCGGCGTGGATCTCCACGGCGTCAAAACCAGCTGCCACGGCAGCCCGCGCAGCCTCCGCGAACTGGCCAGGCAGCGCTAAAAGTTCCGCATGGGTCATCGATTCCGGAGACACCGGCGACTCGGTTTCCGCTTTGCGGCCGGCATGGGCCAGCTGCACGGCAATCGCACCCCCATGCAGATGCACGAACGAGGTGATCGGATGCCACTTCATGATGTGCTCGTGCGACCACAGCCCGGTGTCCCGGACGCTGATCCGCCCCTCGGGGACCACCGCCGTCGCCTCCGCGATCATCAACCCGAACCCACCAACGGCACGCGCGCCGTAGTGCATTAAATGCCAACTGTTCGGCATCCCATCGAGGGTATCCACCTGAAACTGGCACATCGCCGGTAGCCACATGCGATTGCGCAGCTCCAAGTCACGGATCGTGATCGGGGAAAAGATATCCATATAGATAAACAATACTTCGCAGCGCGAGTGTCAGGAAGACCTTAAACTGTCTGCATGAAAATAGACATCCTGATCGTGCTCATCGTGCTCGCGGTGGTGGTAGCAATCGTCGCCCCAGTTTCCGGCGACGCCGCCCACTACTTCGCCATCGCCACTTCCATCGCGATCGCCCTCCTATTTTTCCTCTACGGGGCCAGGCTTTCCCCGGCCGAAGCGCTAGCGGGCTTCAAACACTGGAAGCTCCACCTCACCATCCTGGTGTTCACCTTCGTCCTGTACCCGCTCATCGGGCTCGGTCTCAAACCCCTGTCAGGACTCGTGCCCGACGGGCTTTACGACGGCATCTTGTACCTCACCCTCGTGCCCTCCACGGTGCAATCCTCGGTTGCCTTCACCTCCATCGCCCACGGCAATGTGGCCGGCTCTATCGTCAGCGCCAGCGCCTCCAATCTGCTGGGCGTGTTCCTCACCCCGCTTTTAGTCATGCTCACGATGCAAGCCGGGGGAGGGGTCCAGGTGGATGCCCAGGTCTTCATTGACATCGCCGTCCAGCTCATGCTGCCGTTCATCCTGGGTCAGCTCGCCCGGAAGTGGGTGAAGGGCGTGGCGGCTCACAAGGCGACCAAGGTGGTGGACCGCGGATCGATCACCATGGTGGTGTATTCCGCATTTTCTGCGGGCATGGTGTCCGGGGTGTGGCAGAGCGTGACGGTGGGGCAGATCGTCGGGCTGTGTGTGTTTTCGGTGGCATTGGTCGTCGTTATGCTTGCACTCACCCGCTGGCTCGCCACGCTGCTGCGCTTTGATCGCGCCGACCGCATCGCCATCGAATTCTGCGGCTCAAAAAAGTCACTGGCTACCGGGCTACCGATGGCATCCGTCATCTTCGGCACCGCCAACCTGGGCCTGCTGATCCTGCCACTGATGATCTACCACCAGGTACAGCTCATGATCTGCTCGCTGCTCGCCTCGCACTATGCTAAAGCGCATGAACCTGATCTACGTTAAAACCACGATGCAGGTGCCGGGCATGCAGGACGTGGTGCACTACGCGGAACTGGAGCACCTGCCCGGCTCGCCGCTATGCCGCCCGCTGCGGATGCTGGAGGCGTCGGGAAGCACCATCACCGGCGCTTTCCGACGCGAACCCGCCCTCTCAGTCGGCATGGCGAACGAACCACAGCAGATCATTCCGCACCCAGACAGCTGGGGCGACATGCCGGACATCAGCTCCGAGCGGATGACAGTTGAGACCTTTGAAGCGCTGTGGGTTAGTTATCTTCCAGATCAGCAGGGAACGTAGCGAACAGCGGCAGTGGCATCGGCTGCCGACGCAGCACCTCCGCCCACAGATCGACATTCCCAGGAGCGATGATGTCGGAGGCGAGCGCGGAGGTGGCGTACCAGTAGCCCATGCCGAGTTCTTCTTCCAGCTCTGAGCCAGCCCATTCGACAAACCCCGCGAACAGGCGGATCGATTCCACGTACTGCTGGATCTCCTCAACGGGGGCGCGCAGATCAATCACCACGATGCGATGCTCCAGGTACCGCAAGAATGGCACGGCAGAGATATCAGCAGGGGAGAGTCCAGTCTTAAGCACGCCCAACGCCACCACGGCGTCACGGTTTGCTTCGCCCCCCACATAGAAAGCCTGTGGCTTGGCCA
The DNA here is from genome assembly GCF_014117265.1 of Corynebacterium hindlerae. NCBI lineage: Bacteria > Bacillati > Actinomycetota > Actinomycetes > Mycobacteriales > Corynebacteriaceae > Corynebacterium > Corynebacterium hindlerae. The sequence continues at coordinate 1,569,774 of NZ_CP059833.1, forward strand.
CCAGCGGAACCAGGTGTTCCATGATATTCGCCACGGCCACATCACCCCGGCGGTTCAGCACCACCCCGAGGGTATGGGAAGGGGTTTGCTCCACGATGAAGACCACGCTGCGGCTCCGGAAATTTAAGTCCATACCAGGGGCCGCGAGTAGCAGGCTCCCCGGTTGGGCATCTCCCAGCTCTAACGCTCGGAAGAGCCGATCAGCGAAAAAGTCTTCCATCTACTGTTCCTTCCACCACGCGAGCAACTCGCGCTCTGCTTCCTCCCGCTCCAGCGGCCCACGCTCTAAGCGAAGTTCCTTCAGGAACGCCCACGCGCGCCCCACCTCTGGTCCGGGCTGCAAACCCAACAGTTCCATAATCGCATTTCCATCAAGATCTGGCCGGACCTTCGCCAAATCTTCTTGCTCAGCCAGCTCTGCGATCCGCGCCTCCAGGTTGTCGTAGGCGCGGCGCAGTCGTTCGGACTTGCGCTTATTGCGCGTGGTGCAGTCCGCCCGCACCAGTTTGTGCAAGCGAGGTAGCAGCTCCCCAGCGTCCGCCACGTAACGACGCACAGCTGAATCAGTCCACGCGTCCTCCCCGTAGCCGTAGAAGCGCATGTGGAGGAACACCAACTGCGAGACATCGTTCGTCATCTGCTTGGAGTGCTTGAGCCAACGGAAGCGTTTGCGCACCAACTTCGCCCCCACGACCTCATGGTGGTGGAAGCTCACCCGGCCGTCGTGAAACGCGCGGGTAGCAGGCTTGCCGCAGTCGTGCAGCAACGCCGCCCACCGCAGCACCAAGTCCGGGCCGTCCTCTTCCTGGGCCATCGCCTGACGCAACACCGTCATGGAGTGGGCGTACACATCCTTGTGCTGCATGTGTTCGTCGGTTTCCATCCGAATCCCCGACAGCTCCGGCAGAATCCGGTCCGCGATCCCGCAATCAACCAGCAGGTCAAAGCCATCCCACGGGGCGGACCCTGCCATGAGCTTATCCAGCTCTACCTGAATGCGTTCCTTAGTGATGCGGTCAATCTCCGCAGCCATATCCGTCATGGCGGCCGACACTCGAGGCGCTACCTTAAAGCCCAGCTGGGATACGAATCGGGCGGCACGGAGCATACGCAGTGGGTCATCGTGGAAGCTGATCTCCGGCGCGCTCGGGGTATCGAGCACACCTTCCAACAGCGCGGACAACCCGCCGAGCGGATCGTGGAATTCGAAGCTGCCATCGCGACGGATCTCCACCGCCATCGCGTTGACAGTGAAATCACGACGCACCAAGTCACCCTCGAGCGTGTCGCCGAACTGTACCTCCGGGTTACGGGAAGACCCGTCGTAGGAATCAGAACGGAACGTGGTGATCTCGATCTGCTGGCCATCCTTTTCCGCAGACAGGGTGCCAAACTCGATGCCGGTATCCCACACCACATCCGCATACTCATCCAAGATGGCGCGGCTCACTTCCGGGCGGGCAGAGGTGGTGAAGTCAAGGTCGTGGCTGAGCTGGCCGAGCAGTGCATCGCGGACCGATCCTCCTACTAAGTAGAGAGTGTGGCCATGGTCGTCGAAAAGCGCGGCGAGGAGCGCGAGGGCGGACAATGACGCAAAACGGGCGGAGAGATCGGAATTCACCCCGCACATTCTACCAATTCGCCGGTTCAGGGCCACGGCAGGATACGATATTAGGGATGACTGACCAGCAACCGAACCCGAAGCCACGGCGCCGCTCCTCCCGAGGGGCTACGTCGTCGCGCCCTGGTCAGGAGAAACGCCGGCGGCGCAGGCCTCGGCGACGCAACAATGCAGCTAATGCTAATGCCCCGGAGAAGAGGACTCGGAAAGCTAACCCGAAGCGCCGGACGCAGCGCTATTCGGAGCGCAGCCACATGCGCACCAGCGATGAAACCTCAGCCGGTGGCCTGGTGGTCAGTGGCCTCGCCGAGGCCGTGAACGACCACGGTGACGTTGATCTTTCCAAGATCTACGTGGCGCTCATCGGCCGATTGGATCGTCGCGGTCGGTTGCTATGGTCCATGCCGAAGGGGCATGTAGAGCCGGGGGAGGAGCGCGCCCTGACCGCCGAGCGGGAAGTGTGGGAGGAAACCGGGGTCCACGGCAAGGTATTCGCTGAACTTGGCGTGATCGACTACTGGTTTGTCTCCGAAGGCACCCGCATCCATAAAACAGTGCACCACCACCTGTTGCGCTACGTTGACGGGGACCTCAACGATGAAGATCCCGAGGTCACCGAGGTGGCGTGGATTCCGGCCAGCGAACTGATCGAGCGCCTGGCCTACGCTGATGAACGCAAACTCGCCCGGATTGCGCACGATCTGATCCCGGAGTTTGCTCGCAAAGCGAAAGCTGAGGGAAAGGCGACTCCTCGCTAATGCGCGCGCTGACCATGCTTGTGACCGCCTCGTTGCTGGTGTTGCCGAGTACGCCGGCCCTGGCATTGCCCTTGCCGACGGCCCCCACCGACCCGATCGTGGCCAGCCAATGGGCAAACCCGGAGCTGCGGCCGCTGGACTCCGCTAGTGCGATCACTACCAGCATTGACGCCATCAACGAGCATTCCATCACCGTCACCATCAGCAACAATGCGCAGGTGCCTCTGCGTGATGTCTCGGTGCGGGTGCAGCGCGCAGAGCCCGTCTCCACCGTGGCGCAGGGAAAGTTCGCGCTATCCCAGGACCAATCCTTCTATGGCTTCAATACGGGGTTTGTGCCGGTGGATGTGGAGCTTGCTCCGGCAACGAGCCACACCTTCACCGTCGCGCTGCACCGCGAGGAATTGGGGATCACGGACCCGGCAGTGTACCCGCTACTGATTAATGTCAATGGGGAATTGTCTGGTGCACAGCAGTATGTGTCGTCGCAACGCACGTTGCTGGAAGTGGAAGAACACGCGGTAGATAAAGAAAAGCAGCCCACCCCACTGAGTGTGCTGATCCCGATCACGACCACCACGGACATCGTGCCCGGTGAAACCGGAGAGGCTCCGAACCATCCACCGCTTATCCTGCGTTCGGAGAAACTGGCCCAAGATATCGGCCACGATGGGCGCCTCAGCACGCTAGTGGATACCTTCAACACGGGCGACCCGTCGGTCTGTCTGGCGCTGGATCCGGAAGTGGTGGAGACGGTGGACCGCATGACGGCTGGCTACCAGGTTGCCGAGGATCGTCCGAGCACGGTGGAACACAAACCACGGCTGCGTGACTCCTGGGGCACTAAGGACAAGCAGATCAAGGGCAATCCGGGCACCGGCACGGAGGACGCTAAAGCGTTTTTAGGAAAGCTGCAGAGCATTGCCCAGTCCGGGGGCTGCATCGTTCCTCTTCCGCGGGCAAATGCGGAGCTCAACGCTGTTGCCCAGACTGGTAATTCGCAGCTCATGGAGGAAGCAGTGAGCAGCGGGGCTTCCAGTTTGAGCAAGCTGCTAGGGGTGTCAGTGCGCCCCGATGTGGTGATTCCCGGCTATGGCTACGTGGAGCAGGGCACAGTGGCAGCTCTTTCCGAACCGACGACATTATTGGTGGCGGATAATACGATTCCGGCAAACGCCACAATGATGTCCGACAATGTGAAAGCGGTGGGCTATCACTCGGATGTGACAGCCATGTTGGCGACGATGGGCGACACCCCGGCCACTGCCGGTTTTGCGAACCAGTGGCAGCGCTTTGATTACCGACTGGACTCTCCGGTTGCACGGCGCGCGAGTGCGACAGCTGCCGTGACCCTGGCAGTGGGGGAGGGGGACCACCCGGTGCTGGTGATGCCGCCGCCAACCTTGCAGGTGGATGATGCTCGGGCATTGCAGCTCCACCTCAGACACCTGTTGGAGAGCGGTCGTGCCACGCCACTTTCGTTCTATGACTTCCTGGCACAAGAACCCAGCGTTTCCGCGCCAGCTGAGGGATCGCCGTTTGAGGATCCGACGGTTTTGTCGGATGTCGAGGTGCTGCACGCGCAGCAACAGGCGAAGAGCATTGATGATCTGACGTCATTGATGATTGATGCGCCGACGATTGCGCTGACCCCGCGCGGTTTCACTGATCCGCTGCGGCATGATCTGTTGCGGGCGTTGTCAGTTAATGGGCGTCGTTCGATGATGGGTTATGCCTTGCGTACGGAGAGCAGTGCCGACATCCTGGGGAGGAACAGTGCGATCCTGCAGCAGTTGCGTAGCTCGGTGGTGCTGCTTCCGCCGGGCAACGTGTACACCCGCACGTCTGAATCCTCTCCGCTGCTGATCGTGGCGGAGAACGGGCTGCCACTGCCTGTCGACGCCAAACTCAGTTACTCCGGCCCGGAGGGCGCCAAGATCAACACGGCGGAGTCACTGAAAATCCCTGCTCGTGGTTCGATCACAGCGCAGATGACCGCTGATCTTCCGGACGCCGAACGCAATGACCTCACCGTGTGGCTGGCCACCCAAGCCGGCGCACCGATCAGCGCTCCCGTCGATATTCGTGTCCAAACCCGCTCTGGTTTGCTGGGCTTTGGTGGCATCTCTGCATTGCTGCTTGCGGTGCTCGGATTTGTTATGTTTCACGTGAAACGTCGCTAAAGTTTTGCATTTCCTCGCGAATCCTCACAGAATGGCCTTTCGTGGACTCCTCTCAACAATCTCAAGGGCAACGCTCGCGGATTGTGGCTCCGGCCCCACCCGCGCCGTCGACAAGCCCGGTGGCGCCAAGGCCGCGCCCCGCGCCGCGTGACGACGACCATTCCCTCCTCACCCACGCCCCCAAACAGCAACAACAGTCAAACTCTGATCTCGTCAGATCCACCGGCTCCATGGCGGTAGCAACTCTGGTCTCCCGCATCACGGGCTTCCTCCGCAACGCCATGATCGTGTGGACGCTGGGTGCTGCGATTTCCTCCGCATTCAACACTGCGAACACGCTGCCGAACCTCATTACTGAAATCGTGCTCGGCGCGGTGCTCACCTCGCTCGTGGTGCCGGTGTTGGTGCGCGCGGAGAAGGAAGACCCGGACCGCGGTGAAGCGTTCGTCCGCAGGCTCTTCACTCTGGCGGCCTCGCTCCTGATCGTGGTGACCATCCTGTCGGTGCTCGGGGCTCCACTGCTCACGGCGCTTCAGCTGCGTTCCGACGGCCAGGTCAACCTGAGCCAGGCCACCGCCTTTGCAGTCCTACTGTTGCCACAGATTTTCTTCTACGGCATCTTCTCGCTCTTCATGGCGGTGCTCAACACCAAGGGCATTTTTAAGCCAGGCGCCTGGGCCCCCGTGGTGAACAACCTCATTGCGCTCGCTACCCTCGGGGCATATTGGCTGGTGCCGGGTAAGCTCCATGCCCGGCAAACTGTATCCATCGCAGACCCGCATGTGTTGCTCCTGGGTGTCGGCACAACCCTGGGTGTGGTGGTGCAGGCCCTGATCCTGCTGCCGTACCTGGCCAAGGCCGGGGTGAGCCTCAAACCCCTGTGGGGAATTGATGACCGCCTCAAGCAGTTCGGCGGAATGGCGCTGGCGATTATCGTCTATGTCGCCATCTCCCAGGCCGGTTACGTGGTCACCACCCGTATCGCCTCCGGCGCGGATGAGGCAGCACCGAACATTTACCAGCAGGCCTGGCTGCTGCTGCAGATGCCGTACGGCATCATCGGCGTCACGCTGCTTACCGCGATCATGCCACGCCTGTCCCGCCGGGCCGCCGAAGGTGACGACGCCGGTGTGGTCGCCGACCTCATCTTGGGCACCAAACTCACCTTCTTGGCCCTCATCCCAGTGGTGGTGTTCTTCACCGCCTTCGGCACCTACATCTCCATCGGCCTGTTCGCGTACCTCGAGTTCTCCATGGACGCGGCCACCACGCTCGGCTGGACGCTCTCCTTTTCCGCCTTCACCCTGATCCCGTACGCCCTCGTGCTGCTGCACCTGCGCGTGTTCTACGCCCGGGAAGAAGCCTGGACCCCCACCTTCATCATCGCCGGTATTACCGCGACCAAGGTGATCTTGTCCTACCTTGCGCAGGCTATCGCGACCTCCCCGGACCGCGTGGTGGTGCTGCTGGGTGCCGCGAACGGTTTCGGCTTTGTGGCTGGTGCCGTGATCGGCGCGACACTGCTGCGCCGCCAGCTCGGATCCCTCGGGGCCCGCGACATTCTGCGTTCCTCACTGTGGGTCGGTGGCGCTGCGGTCATCGGCGCAGCGGGTGCGTGGACGCTCGATATTGCGCTCTGGAGTCTGCTTGACGGGTTGTGGAGTTTCCTGGGCTCGGCGGGATTCTTGATCCGCACCGCACTCATCGGGTTCTTCTTCCTGGCCATCACGGCCGGGGTGCTCGCGAAATCCCCGCTGGAAGAAGTGCAGCGGTTCACGGACGTCGTGAAGCGTCGCCTGGGCCGTGCCACCCCAAGCCAGACTGCCGCGGTGAGCGCCGCGGTGACCCCGACGGAGGCCATGCCGATCCCGGCGCCGATGTCTGCCGGCATGGTGCAGCCGCCACGACTGCTGCCAGGCGCGCCCGTGCTGGATGGTAGGTTCCGCCTGCTCGCCTCCTTCGGCGAGTCCGGCGATGACCAGGTAACCGCGAAGTTCTGGCAGGCCAAGGAGGTGAGCACCGGCCGGGATGCTGCGTTGGTGTTCGTGGAGGCCCACGGCACATCGCTCGCAGCTCAGGCCGGGGCGGCAGCTGAGGTCACCCGCCGGACCCGCAAGCTCGTCGAGTTGGGGTGCCCCGCTGTCGCGCCGGATGTGACCGTGATGGCCTACCGCTCCGGCTGCCTAGTCATCGCTGACTGGGTGGAAGGGTCGGCGCTCCGAGCCGTAGCTGAGTTGGGTGCGGCGAACCGTGACGCGGCCGCCGCTGCGCTCGCACCGCTTGCCGACGCCGCTGCCACGGCACACGGCGCCGGGGTGCCTCTCGGGATGGATTCGATCGACCGTATCCGCATTTCCAAGTCCGGTACCGCCGTCCTAGCCTTCCCAGCCGTGTTGTCGAGCAACAATCCCGCCAACGACTGCACCACCCTCGTCAGCGCCTTCAAGATACTCACCGGCGAACAGCTTTCCGGTGATGCTGCTCAGGTGGCGGCGTCACTGCGTGGGGTCTCTCCTGAGGAGCCACTTCCGGTTGCCCCCGAGGAACATCCAGAGCCCACCTCACGGGCTGGTTTCGGAGCGAAGGGCTATTCCCGCACCATGACGGGCGTGCTCATCGCCATGTCCATTACCTTGGTGGCGATCATCGCGCTCCTTACTGCGTACCTGCTCGGGGTGATGGGAGGCTTCCGCGAGGACTCCCCGGTGCGGGTGGAACCCGATGTTGTGCATGTCACGATAGAACCGGTTCCTACCAGCTAGTTTCTGGTAACCGACGAGCCGCTCGGAAAGAGTTATCCACACCACGAGATAACTCACCGAGCGGTTTTTTGTTCGCCGCGGCACAATGAGGGAGACATTCACAACTCGGGGGGTTCCATGAACGATCAAACTTTGGTGACCGATTTCATCGCTGGGGACGATGCGGCATTCGCGCAGATCATCCATCGCTACCACCATTCGTTGTGGTGGACGGCGCGCAAGTATGTCCGCAGCGATTTCGATGCCCAGGATGTGCTGCAGGAAGCGTACCTGCGGGCTGCACTGGGCCTGCGCCACTACCGCGCGGACTGCAGCTTGAAAACATGGCTGCATCGGCTGGTACTCAACGCCAGCCACGACTACCGCACCGCCAGGTACCGTTCCAACGAGCTTTCACTGCTCGATGATCACACTTATGATTTCCCGCACCCTACCTACAACCCACTAGACTCACTGGACCTGACGCTGACGCTGATCAACGTGCTGCATAAGCTTAACGACGACCAAAAAACCATCCTTTTCATGGTGGATGTACTGGGGTACACCATCTACCGAACCGCGGATGATCTGGGAATATCATCAGGAACCCTGAAGTCCCGCCGGTCACGCGCCAAGTCCTATATTCGCGCCAAACACCCGGAACTAGTGCGCTAGACTAAGCCCCATGACTGAAATCCATGACGTGGCAATCATCGGCTCTGGCCCTGCGGGCTATACCGCAGCAATCTACGCGGCTCGCGCTGAGCTTAAGCCGATCATGTTCGAAGGCATCGAGTACGGTGGCTCACTGATGACAACCACCGAGGTGGAGAATTTCCCTGGCTTTGCCGAGGGAATCATGGGACCAGAACTCATGGATCAGATGCGCAACCAGGCCGAGCGATTCGGTACGCAGCTGCTCATGGAGATCGTGGATCGGGTAGACCTTTCGGGGGATATCAAGAAGCTGTATGTGGGCGATGAGGAGTACCAGGCCCGGGCCGTCATTCTCGCGATGGGTGCGGCGCCACGTTATCTGAACGTCCCAGGTGAGCAGGAGCTGCTCGGTCGTGGCGTGTCGTCCTGCGCAACGTGCGACGGTTTCTTCTTCAAGGATCACGATATCGCCGTGATCGGTGGTGGCGATTCTGCGATGGAGGAGGCAACGTTCCTCACTAAGTTCGCGAAATCCGTGACGATTGTGCACCGCCGAGAAGAGTTCCGAGCATCCGCAATCATGTTGGAGCGGGCGAAAGCTAACGAAAAGATCAAATTTGCTACGAACAAAGTCGTGTCGCGCGTTGTGGGCACCTCTTCAGTGGAAGGCTTGGAGCTTACTGACACCGTCACTGGCGAAGTCTCTGAGCTTCCAGTCACCGCGATGTTTGTGGCCATCGGACATGACCCTCGTTCTGCGTTGGTGCAGCCGGACGTCGCCACAGACGATGCCGGCTACATCACGGTCGCGGAGCCTTCGACCCACACCAACATCCCCGGTGTGTTCGCGGCCGGTGACATAGTGGATAGCCACTACCAGCAGGCCATTACGGCTGCGGGTGCTGGCTGCCGCGCAGCGATTGATGCCGAGCATTACCTGGCGAGCCTGTAAGGAGTTTTGTTGTGATTGTCGATGTAACTTCGGATACCTTCCGTAGCACTGTGATCGAGTCTTCCAAGCCTGTGCTGGTGGATTTTTGGGCCGAGTGGTGCGGGCCGTGTAAGAAACTCGGCCCAGTTCTGGAGCAGGTTGCTGAGGAGCTGGGAGACGCTGTTACCATTGCGAAAGTGAACGTGGATAACGAGCGTACGTTGGGCGCGATGTTCCAAATCATGTCTATTCCTGCTGTCATGATTTTCAAGGACGGCAAGAAGGTCGATGAGTTCGTTGGGGTGCGCTCTAAGAGCGATATTGTGGCCAAGCTTCAGGCACAACTGTAAGGGGAGAGTAAAGCGTTGTCCGATCTGTTGCGGGTTGGCGATAAGAGCCCTCGGGTAGCCGAGGTCCGAACCATTTTGGCGGGCCTGGGTTTGTTGCCGACCTTCGACGTAAACCTGGTCCCGGAGTCTTCCCAGCAATATTCTGAGGCGGACACCATCTTTGATGAGGAACTCGCCTCCGCTGTTCGCGCGTTTCAGCAGAGCAGAGGAATCCTCGCTGATGGCATCATCAGGGAAAGGCTGCTGCGACTTCTGCGCGAAGCATCGTACAAGCTAGGTAATCGCGTCCTCATTTTCCAGCCCGGGAACGTGATGGTGGGCGACGATGTTGCCCAGCTCCAGACCCAGCTGCAGGACTTGGGGTTTTATGCGCAGCGTATCGACGGCCATTACGGTGAAGCCACGTACCTGGCAGTGAAGTCCTACCAGCTCAATTACGGTCTGAATGAGGATGGAATCACGGGCCCTGACACGGTTCGGGCGCTCGGGCTGTTAGGACGCCGTATTAAGGGCGGTTCCAAGCAAGCTATTTCGGAGCGGGAGCAGGTCCGTAAAGCTGGCCCGAAGTTGGCGGGTAAGCGAGTAGTTATTGACCCGCACCTGGGTGGCGAACACACCGGTCAGGTGGTGCAAGGCAAGTTCGGCACGATCACGGAGGAAGAGATCCTGTGGGATCTGGCAACCCGGATTGAGGGCCGGATGATTGCCGCTGGGATGGAGGCAATCCTGTCCCGGCCTCGTCATAGCGATCCTTCCATCAAGCAGCGTGCGGACATCGCGAATGCTTTTGGGGCGGATTTGTTGATTAACCTGCAGTGCGATTCTTACCCCAATGAGAAAGCTGGTGGCGCGGCGACGTTCTACTTTGGTTCGGAAATCGGGGCAACGTCGCTCACAGGTGAGATGCTGTCGGGCTATGTGCAGCGCGAAGTAGTGGCCCGCACTGGGCTGGTCAATTGTGGCAACCACGCCCGCACCTGGGAGATCCTGCGCATGTCCAAGATGCCAACGATCGAGCTAGTGTGTGGTTATCTGTCTAACCCGACGGATGTTGCCATTTTGACGGATCCTAAGAAGCGGGATGCCATTGCGGAAGCAGTCGTGGTTGCTGTGAAGCGCCTGTACCTGCTGGACGAGGACGATCAGCCCACCGGTACCTTCAAGTTCACTGAGCTGTTGGCCGCCGAGGACATGTAGGTTTCGGGACGGCCTGCTGCCTTTAGCGGGATACGTCCCCTAGCTGCACGAAAGTAAATCCGGCCTCGCGAAGCTGCGGTATTGCTGCTCGAACTCCTTCGGCGGTTCCGTGCCCTGGCTGGTTCATATGCATGATTGCAATCGCGCCGGGGCTACTGTGCGCCAATGATTTTGTCACCGCGCGCGCAGCGAGGGTTGCCCCGGCATCCCCATTAACGGAAAAGCCGGCAATAGCTACCCCCAAGTCGCGCGCAATCCGCACGGCGATGTCGTCGTAATGCGCAGTGCCAGAGCGGAACCATTTCGACTCGACGCCCAAAAACTCACGCAGGAACCGCCGATTTCCTTCGATTTCCTCGACGAGCTCCGCAACATTTGCTGTCCCCGCAATGCCATAAGCCGACCTACCATTGACCGACAAGGGTTTGTGCGAGGTCCCGTGGTTTTCGATCTGAAACAGGGGATGAGCAGCGATTTCTTGGGCTCGCCGCGGGTTGGCATCAATCCACCGTTTGTTCCAAAACAGCGTGGCGGGGACGTTTTGTTCCTGCAGCGTAGCAAGCAGAGCCTCATCGATGCGTGATCCTTTTGGCCCGCCACAGGCATCGAAGGTCAGCGCAATCGTCTTCGCCTCGGGAGGCATCGTGCGCACGATGCCTGGCACATCAAGTCCCCAGGCGTGCGCGCCCGCGTGCTCGTAGCGCGCAATGATGTCTACTTCCGGTAGCAGGGTCTGAGTTGGTGGCGCCGCGCTCGTCGTACTGCTTGCAGTCGGGTTCATGGTGGCGCCACGACGCTCGGTCTGCAGCGTGCATCCAGCCACTGCCATGACGGGCAAAGCGAGGCCGGCAGCAAGGAAACCGCGGCGAGAAAGTTCAGAAGGATGCCCCACGAGCACCAAGTTTATGCAACCTCATGTCTTCGCATGCTTACCGACGCCCGGGGCTGGCAAAGCGGGGAGGCGGCACATCAGCTACGTGTGCCGGTTGCGGTTAGAATTGGTCACAATCATGAAAGGAAGTTCTGCTTCGTGAACGGTGACCTAAATATATACTGCGACGAAAGTACTCACCTGCCGGGTGATGGTATGCCCTTCATGGTTCTCGGTGCCATCGCTTGCCCAACAGAAAAAACGAAGGAAGCAGCCTCGCGACTGAGAGATTTGCGGAGGAAGCATGATCTTCCAAGCTACTTCGAGATCAAGTGGAACAAAATTTCTCCATCCAAACTGGATTTCTACTTGGATGTTATTGATTATTTCTTCGATGACGACGATCTAGGTTTCCGTTGTGTTATTGCCCCCAAAGCTGAGCTTGACCATCAGCGATTCCGTCAGACACACGATGACTGGTACTACAAAATGATGTTCCTGCTGATACGCAACGTCATCCCATCTTCTGGCAGGGCGTTTATCTACCTCGATAAGAAGGATACTCGAGGCGCGGGAAAGGTCGCGAAGCTCAAAGAGGTGATATCGAATTCGATGTACGATTTTGACCGCAGGATCGTACAGCGAATTCAAATCGTTGAGTCTCACCATGTCGGTCTCCTCCAGTTGTCAGATTTACTGCTGGGTTGTGTCAATTACGCCAGCCGTGCTCAGCTCGACAGTGAGGCAAAAACACGCGTTCTACATCGGGTCCAGGAACGGTCAGGGCTAAAATTGACTCAGACAACGTTACTCACGGAAACAAAGTTCAACGTCTTTCGTTGGAACCCACAGGAGTAGCATCTGTGATCCATCTCGAACCAACGGAAGTCTTCAATCCAGGACAAATGACGTGCGATGAATACCTAGATTCGCTCTTCAATACCTTCCTAAAGACATTGATTCATCGACCTCTTTATTGGAAAACGGCAGGCTGCCGTGTAAGTTTCCGCCGTTATGAAGAAGTCGATGGACGTTACGCGAGCTTCTGGCATCTCATTAGCGGTGGGAGTCAAACCGACACTGAGCGTAATGTTGAAATCGAACGTTGCCGTCGGATTGGTTGGATTCGTCCGATGGTGGAGGCCTTCAATCAAGATTTTCCTAACCGCGAGAACCACATCTATTGGTGGGTTAGCCCTGACCCACGCTGGCGAGGCCGCAGGTATGGTCTAGCTACTGAAGGATTCGAATACGTTCTGTTCATTGAGGAACGTCCTAAGTATGCTCTTATCATCACGGCATACTACGTAAAGCAAACCCGTCGTCGCGCAAAGTTTAGAGCCGAGCATGACGAATTTTGGAAGGAAAAGCAAGGGCCGCCCGCGTAGCGAACGGCCCCAGATACTCCTTCAACATCCTGGTTGATGAGCTATAAACAAGGATAGCAGGCCATGTCAACCCATCCTCTGTAGCGCGGTATCTTCCGGGGCTGCAGACGTATTATTGGACGTCTCGCGCTGCAAGTTCGATTTAATTCGGGAGTTGATAGGCAGCGTGAAACTGACTCATCCGATTGACGAGCAGTGGCAGCTTTTCGATGTCGCAAAAGGACAAACTCGGTGCCCCTCACACCACGGCCACCGCCAACAACTCCGACACTTCCGCGGCAGTGAGCAACCCATCGACGGGTGGCAGTTCGATACGAAGCCGTGGCACCTCATCGTGGTCGGCGACCACCCAAAAACCCGCTGCTAACAGGGCGGATTCGGGGATGAGTCCGATAGGTCCGTAAGTGGAACCGGAGCGCCAACCGAAGGCCTCAACGGCGGGGATGTCGGCGGCAAGGAGGTGGGTGAGGCAGGCGTCGATAAGCACAGTGTGCGCGCCCTCGGTGAGCCGCGAGCCGAACAGTGAGCTGAGCACGGTGGCGTCGGGGGAGACCGGGCCACTGGGCATCTCTAACACTCCCGGCAGCAAAACTGGGGGAGCGAAGAGGATGGTAGCTACGTCTGGGATGGCAAACCCGCAGGTGCCATAGGTCATCAGGGTGTTGCTCAGCCACAGCTCCTTGGTCATGGCCACGTCAGTTGCTGCGGAGCCGGCCTCCCAGAACGCGGAACGCAGACAGGCCGGATGCACGTTCGACAGTGACACCGGCTCAATGCGCATTAGCCCTCCAGCAAGCCCATGATGCGGTCGAAGTCATCGCGGTCGCCGAATTCCAGCACGATCTTGCCCTTGCGCTTGCCCACAGAGACGGACACCTTGGTGTCAAAGCGGTCGCCGAGGCGGTCAGCGGCCTCAGTGGCAAAGGCTGGCGCTGGGGCCTTGGTGCGCTGCTTCGGGGCCGGTTCCTCACCACGGTTGAGCAGAGTGACGGCTTCTTCCGTGGCACGTACCGACAGCCCCTCGGCCACAATGCGGGTGGCGAGCTCGGACTGGGCCTGAGCACCAGCCTTGAGGCCCAGGAGGGCGCGCGCATGCCCCGCAGACAGCACGCCCGCGGCTACCTTGCGCTGCACATCCACCGGGAGTGCCAGCAGGCGAATCATGTTGGTGATCAGCGGACGGGACCGTCCGATCCGGGCAGCGAGTTCGGCTTGGGTGACGCCGAATTCTTCCAACAACTGCTGATACGCGGCCGCTTCTTCCAGCGGGTTGAGCTGCGCGCGGTGGATGTTTTCCAGCAGTGCATCGCGGAGCATCTCGCCATCATCGGTTTCCCGGACGATCGCCGGGATCTTATGCAATCCCGCTTTGCCGGCCGCGCGCCAGCGGCGTTCACCCATGATGATCTCGTAGCCACTGTCCTTCTCGCGAACGACGATGGGCTGCATGAGTCCGAACTCCTTGATGGAGTGCACGAGCTCAGCCAAAGCCTCGGGGTCGAATACCTGGCGTGGCTGGCGGGGATTCGGGCGAATGTCCCGGAGGGGGATTTCGCGGTAGGTTGCGCCGAAGGACGTTTCCGAAGTCGCCTGTTGCTGGCCCGCCTGTTGCGCGGGTGTGGATCCGTTGCCCAGAATAATGTCGGCAGCAGAGCTGGTCAGGCGTGGTTTTTCTTCCGGGGTGCTCGGGATCAGTGCGGCGAGTCCGCGGCCGAGGCCACCTTTACGAGTTTCGTTCGCCACTACTTTTCTCCTTCTGGCTGTTGTCCGATGGGTCCGGATTCTTCGGTGGGCAGGTAATCGCACCTGGTCGCGAGTTCCTTCGCTGCATCGAGGTAGGCGAGTGCGCCGCGCGAACCGGGGTCGTATTGCAGCACGGTTTGCCCGTATCCTGGCGCTTCGGAAACCTTCACGGAACGCGGGATCATGTTGCGCAGCACCACGGGGCCGAAGTGTTCCCGGACTTCGTTGGCCACTTGCTCGGCGAGTTTAGTGCGAGCGTCGTACATGGTCAGCAAGATCGCGCTGATGTGCAGCTTGGGGTTGAGGTGCTGCCGGATCATGGTGATGTTGTTCAGCAGCTGACCCACGCCTTCCAGCGCGTAGTACTCCGCCTGGATGGGAATGATGACTTCGTTCACCGCGGTCATGGCGTTGATGGTGAGCAGGCCTAACGACGGCGGGCAGTCAATAATCACGTAGTCGAAGCCATCGAGGGTGGCGAGGGCGTCGGCAAGCCGGTATTCGCGTCGCACCATAGACACCAGCTCGATTTCGGAGCCGGCGAGGTCAATGGTGGCGGGGATGCAGAAGAGATTGTCGTTGAAGGTGGATTTCTGCATGGCTTCGGCCGCGGTGCATTCCCCGATGAGCATCTCGTAGGAGGACAGCACCCCGGATCGGTGTTCAACGCCGAGCGCGGTGGATGCGTTACCTTGCGGATCCAGGTCCACGACCAGCACTTTCAGCCCGTGTAGTGCCAGTCCGGCGGCGAGGTTCACTGATGAGGTAGTTTTACCTACTCCGCCTTTTTGGTTCGCAATGGTGATGGTGCGAGGCACCTCGGGGCGGGGGAGTGACAGTGCGTTTGGCGTCATCACCTTCGCTGCCCGCCTAGCTGCGGCGGCAATTGGTGTGTCGTCCCAGAACTGCTCGTCCATTCACATTTCCCTTCCCAAAATTTTGGCCTTTTTATCCTACTTGATCCGCGGCACGATGATGAGGGTCGTTGGCTCTTCCAGGTGTGCCTGGCCCACAATGCGGATCTCCGCGAGCCCGCCGCCAGCCTTTTTGATCTCTTTCGCGTCCCGCTGCAGCTCTTCCGCCACCGAGGATCCTTTGAGGGCAATCATCCTGCCGCCCTTTTTTACCAGCGGGAGGGACCATCCGGCGAGCCGCCCTAGGGGAGCGACGGCGCGCGACGTCACGACGTCGACAAGCCCCACCTGCGCCCGCACGGCCTTTTCTTCGGCGCGGCCGCGGATGACGGTCACGTTGTCAAGGCCGAGCTTCTCGACGACCTCCCCCAGGAACACGGAGCGCTTTAGCAGTGGCTCGATCAGAATGATATTCAGGTCAGGACGTGCGATCGCGAGGGGAATACCCGGAAGACCAGCACCGGAACCGACATCGGCGACGGTCACCCCATGTGGGATCGCCTCCTGCGCCACGGCACAGTTGAGGATGTGGCGCTCCCAGAGCCTAGGCACCTCACGGGGGCCGATGAAGCCCCTGGTAGAGCCGTCTGTCGCGAGGAGATCGTGGTACTTTTCCGCCAATTCGAGGCGATCCCCGAACACATCCGCTGGTTTCACGTGAAACATCCTTTCTTGCTCTTCTCACTCTACTGTGGCATGAAAAAAGCCACCCTTGCGGGTGGCATGTGGTGGAAGCTTACTTGCGTTTCTTCTTCGGGTTGTTGGGTCGCTGACCTGGCTTCGGGGCGGACGCTCGCTTTGCTGCCTTTTTAGCCTCGATCTCTGCTTCTTCTTCCTTGTCCATCTTGTCAAAGACGTACTTCATCTGGAAGTAAGTCCAGATGTTGTTGGCGCCCATGTAGCACAGCAGACCGATGTGCCACAGCACACCAGTGAACAAAATCGTGGCTGGCATGAACCAGAGCATCATCTTGTTCATCATGTCCATTTGAGACGCCATCATGTCATTAGCAGGGGCCTTCTGCTTACCGGAGGCAATGCGCGCTTTCTGACGTTCCAGCGACATCCGAGCATTGAAGTGCGTGGCGAGCACCGTCAGCACGATCAGCGGAGCCGCAACCATGGCGATCTTCAGCTTGCTCAGATCGGCGCCGGGGAAGGCAGCGTACTGCTCTGCCGGCATCGAGATGTACGAAGACAGTGGCACACCGAACAGTTTCGCATCCAGAAAGGACTGCACATCTTCTGGCTTGAAGAAGTAGTTGGCGGTGTTGCGGTTTTCCTCAATGGACATCCCCAGCTGTCCCGCGCCGGTACCGGTGCGGTTGAAGGAGCGCAGCACGTGGAACAGGCCAATGAACACCGGCATCTGCACCAGTAGTGGCAAGCAACCTGCGATTGGGTTGACGCCCATCTCCTTTTGGAGCTTGCGCGTCTCCTCCATCATCTTCTGCTGGTCGTTCTTGTACTTCTGGCGAATTTCCTGCATCAGTGGCTGCATTTCCTGCATCTTGCGACCGGAACGCATCTGGTTGATGGTCGGCTTCACCAGCAGGATACGGATGGTGAAGGTCAGGAAGATGATGGCCAGGACCCAGGTGATACCGGATCCGGGGTCGAGCACAAAAGAAAATACTTTGTGCCAGAACCACAGCACAAAGGAAATCGGCCAATAGATGAAATTGAGCACTGTGAGTCTTAACTCCTTTTGGTTTTGCTTGGGCGGACGGGGTCAAATCCGCCCGGATGCCAGGGCCCACATTTAGAAAGCCGCACTAGGGACATTACGGTACCTTTCACGGCTCCGTGTTCCTTCAGTGCATCGAGTGCATACGCGCTGCACGTTGGCTCAAAACGACAGGTAGAACCCATCTTAAGTGGCGAGATGTACTTTTGGTATACCAACACCAGGCGCAGCAGCGCTTTAGTTGCGGGTGAGTTTGGTGAGTGCGTACTGCACATCGTCCATGAGCTCCTTGCTGGTTGCGTGGCCGGCGCGTGGCAGCGCCCTAATGACAACGTCACAGCCAGCGGGGATAGTTCCCGAAAGGTGATGGCACACATGCCGAAGCCGTCGGTAGGTTCGGTGTCTGACGACCGAATTACCGACGGCTTTGGAAACGATGAGACCGAAGTGAGGTCCGCCGAAACGAACAAACTCACTCTGATCCGCGATCACAAGATGGACGACAACCGTTTTGGTTCCCGTCCGACGCCCCTTACGCACTACGCGCCGGAACTCGGCAGAGTCCAGCTTGAACTGCTGTGGGAGCACTCTTGTAAATTACGCGGTCAGCTTTGCACGGCCCTTGCTACGACGAGCCGCAACGATTGCGCGACCGGAACGGGTACGCATACGAGTACGGAAGCCGTGAACACGTGCACGACGACGGTTGTTCGGCTGGAACGTCCGCTTGCCCTTTGCCACGGTTACACTCCTAAAGTTCTGATCGGGAGACGTCATGGCTGCGAAAAATTGGCTGGCGCGCTTAACGACGCCAGTTGTTCAAAATCCGCGGCCCTTAGGTCACCCTGGTTTGGATGATTGTTAACAACTCGGACGTTGAAATGTGTCGCACACGCTTAGCTAAGCGGCGCGTCACAGGCCGACTAACTTCCGAGCCGCCAGGCTTGAAGAACAAACCCGGCGTTATGCACACCAAAATCTAGTGATGTGACAGACAGGTGAAATCCTACGCTATGGCTGGGTGCGAACCAAATCGACACGCCGGGGGAAATGACTACCCCTTGAATGACATTTTTGTAATTCGAGCGCTGGTAGGACGCGTTTTTGCACGGTTATCCACATGTAGCATGTTCACTACAGAGTGGGGCATTTTCCCTATGTAGACAGGGTGCGCGAGAGCCGAGTAAGTATAGAAATACGCGTTTCATTCACAGCCTGTGCGTAAACCAAAATGTGTATAACTCTCGACCAAAACTTTAGAGTTTAAAATTTCATCGCTAAAGATGCAGGTCACAAGGTTTTCCACCCCCATGAAAGTTATCCACAGGCTATGACGTATCCTGTGTATAACTTGGTGTAAAAAGTTATCCACAGGTGTGTACAACTCTGTGGAAGCACAGGACAATGACAATTTCATGATGTGGACAACCTATCCACCGCCAAAAGAACAACCGTCCGACCACATCCATCGGACAACTGCGTAGCAAAAAGGAATGTAAGTGACCCAGATTTCAGATGATCTGCAAACAACGTGGCATGAGATCGTCGCAGACCTCACCCGCCTAGCCGAGGAACCCGGCTCAGGCGTGGCACCGCTGACCGTTAAGCAGCGCGCATTCCTTGCTCTGGTCAAGCCGATTTCTTTCATTCCGGGCTACGCCATCATTTCCACACCACACAACATGGCTCGTGACGTGATCGAAAATGATCTCGGCGATGCCATCCGCCTCGTCCTGCAGCGCAAAATGGGTCGCCCCTTCTCGCTCGCCGTATCCGTGGAGCCAGATAACCCTGATCAACACGAGTTGCCGCTTGAGAAAAAGCCGGCGCAACAGGATCACTGGAAAGAGGTGGTCGTCGATACGCCCGCGCCTGAACCGGCCCCTGTCGTGCGGGAAGCACCGTCCACCGACAAACGAGACCTCTCACTGAATCCGAAGTACACCTTCGAAAATTTTGTGATCGGCAGCTCGAACCGTTTCCCAGTCGCCGCCGCCAAGGCGGTCTCGGAATCACTGGCTCAGGCCTACAACCCGCTGTTTATTTGGGGCGGATCCGGCCTCGGGAAAACGCACCTGCTGCACGCCATCGGTAACTATGCAAAGGTGCTGCAACCTGGGCTGCGCGTGAAATACGTGTCCTCTGAGGAATTCACCAACGACTACATCAACTCGGTGCGTGATGACCGTCAGGAAAAATTCAAGCGAAACTACCGCAACCTGGACGTGCTCATGGTTGATGACATCCAGTTCCTGGAGGGCAAGGAAGGCACCCAGGAAGAGTTCTTCCACACCTTCAACGCGCTACATCAGGCGGACAAGCAGATCGTCTTGAGCTCTGACCGCCCACCAAAGGAGCTAACTACCCTCACCGACCGGCTGCGCACCCGATTCAAGGCCGGCCTCATTACTGACATTCAGCCGCCTGACCTGGAAACACGGATGGCCATCTTGTCCAAGAAGGCGCAGTCCGAAGGTACCGTCGTCGATCACGAAGTTCTGGAGCTCATTGCATCCCGGTTTGAGACATCCATCCGTGAACTCGAAGGCGCCCTCATCCGCGTCACTGCCTATTCCTCGCTGATCAAAGAACCAATCGACCTCAAAACCGCCGAGATCGCCCTGCGCGACATCATGCCCGACGCCGACGACGTTGAAATCAGCGCTGACCACATCATTGAGCAGGCAGCCGAGTACTTCGACGTCACCGTTGATGCGCTCACCGGCGTCGGCAAGACCCGTGCGGTGGCACATGCGCGTCAGATCGCCATGTACCTGTGCCGCGAACTCACCGATCTTTCCTTGCCACGTATCGGCGAGTACTTCGGCGGTAAGGATCACACGACAGTGATGTACGCGGTGCGCAAGATCAACAAGGAAATGACCGAAAAGCGCGATACTTACGATCAGATCCAGTCGCTGACCTCGGCGATTAAGAAGCGCAAGTAGCGGGTTGCTGATAGCGATTCGGTCGCTGGAACTAATCCCTATGCCTATCCAAAGCAAAAGCCCAGGTGGCGAGCATGAATAGGCATAGGGATTTTTTGTGCAACCACCGATCGCTATCCGCGCATTCTTGGCCGCAAAAAACTATCCACAGATGTTATCCACACCTGTGTAATTACAAGAGTGTGATTCCGTGAAACAGCACACAAGCGGGCATGTGCAAAACTACGGCAAATCTGTGCAAGAACACGTGGATCATTTGTGGATAACCAACGACTGGCAAAAGTATCCCCAACCGGCCATTGTTATCCACAGATCATTCACATGCCATCCACACGCTAGGATTGAAGCGATGAGCTGTGGAAAACCCGAGTTATCCACAGTTTGCACAGGACTTACTGTAGTTACCATTCTTTTACTTGTAATTCTTAAAGAAGAAAGAGGGCGTGGGGATAGTTCTTCGAAAGCACCTCGGGCCGAGGCTGCTCGATTTACCTTCGCTCCTCTTCCCAGGTAGCTTTGTGTGTAATTACGAAACTTTGAAGGAGACTTAGCGAGCATGGAGACATCAATTTCATTCCGTGTGGCCAAGGACGATTTGGCTAGCGCGGTGGCTTGGGTTGCACGTAGCTTGCCGTCGAAGCCAACTCAGCCGGTGCTCCGTGGCATGCTGATCACCGCAGACGATGATGGTCTTGAGCTTGCTGGCTTTGACTATGAGGTGTCTACCAAGCAACGAATTTCTGCCGAGGTTTCCCAAAATGGCCGCATTGCTGTTGCCGGTAAACTGATCGCGGATATCACCAGCACGTTGCCTAACAAGCCTGTTGATGTCACGGTTGATGGTTCCAAGGTGCTGCTTTCTTGTGGCGCTTCTCGCTTCGAGCTGCCGAGCATTCCACTCGATGATTACCCGCAGCTCCCTGCCCTCCCTGAGGTCACCGGTGCGATCGACCCGAAGCTCTTCACCGAGGCCGTCACCCAGGTTGCTACGGCTGCTGGCCGCGACGAGACCCTCCCGATGCTTACTGGCGTCCACTTTGAGGTTCACGGCGAAGATGTACTGCTGGCCGCTACAGACCGATTCCGTCTTGCCGTGCGCAACTTCAACTGGATTCCGCGGAACCCGCAGGTAGAAGCCAAGTTGCTGATCCCAGCGAAGACGCTCTTGGAAAACGCCCGCAGCCTGGATACCAGCCTCAACGATCCTGTTGAGATCGCGGTGGGCAACGATGAACAGATCGGTAGCGATGGTCTGTTTGGTGTGCACGCCGACACCCGCCAGACCACCACGCGTATGCTCGACGCGGACTTCCCGAATTTCCGCCCGCTGCTGCCGAAGTCTCACACCTCCATCGCCAGCGTGGAGATTGCACCGCTTCTCGACGCCATCCGCCGCGTTGCCCTCGTTGCTGACCGCAACGCGCAGATCCGCATGAGCTTCTCTGAGGGCCAGGTCGTGCTGGACGCGGGCGGCAACGATTCCGGCCATGCAGAGGAAGTTCTTCCGTGTGCTTTTGCAGGTGAACCGCTGCACATCGCGTTTAACCCGGGTTATCTGAAGGACGGTCTAGCCGTGATTAACACGAATCGTGTTGTTTTCGGTTTCACGCAGCCTTCTCGCCCGGCGATCATGATTCCGGAGCCAGAGGTGTTGCCTGAGGCTGATGGCAATGGTGAGTTCCCGACCCCAGCCACGGACTTCACCTATTTGTTGATGCCAGTTCGCCTGCCGGGCTAAATGCACCTTCGTCACCTGCAGTTACGGGATTTCCGTTCATGGCCGACGCTTGAGCTTGAGCTGGGGCCGGGCGTGACCGTGTTTGTGGGCAGAAATGGCCACGGAAAGACGAACATTGTCGAGGCCGTCGGGTACGCGGCACACCTGTCGAGCCATCGGGTTCCCACCGATGCGCCGCTCGTGCGATCTGGGCAAGACAACGCCCTGATTTCCGCGACGGCGATCAATGACGGCCGTGAGCTGACTGCGCACTTGCTGGTGAATGCCCATCGGGCCAACCAGGCGCAGATTAACCGTACTCGCCTGAAAAGCCCCCGCGAGCTGCTGGGAGTGGTCAAGACGGTGCTGTTCGCCCCGGAGGATTTGGCCCTGGTCAAGGGTGAGCCCTCGGAGCGGCGCAAGTACTTAGACACGATCCTGGCCACTCGTCAGCCGCGGCTCGCGGGCGTGAAAGCGGACTACGAGCGCGTCGTTAAGCAACGCAATGCCCTATTGAAGTCGGCGGGTGCCGCGCTGCGCCGCGGGTATGACGACGCAGACGGGGCTAGCGCCTTAACGACGCTGGATGTGTGGGATTCCCAACTTGCCCACCTCGGGGCGCAGTTGATTGCGCACCGACTTATGTTGGTCGCTGAATTACAGGACGAAGTACCCAAGGCGTATTCCACCATCGCCCCGGAATCCCGGCCTGCATCCGTGAGTTACAAGTCCACCGTGCCTGTCTCCGGGACAGACCCGGCGGTGATCGAAGCCGAGATGCTCGCGGAACTTGGGGGCCGGCGTGCTAAGGAAATCGATCGTGGAGTGTCATTGGTCGGGCCCCACCGCGATGACCTGGAGCTGATTTTGGGTAACGATCCCGCAAAAGGATTCGCCAGCCACGGGGAGACGTGGTCGTTTGCGCTTTCGTTGCGGATCGCCGAATTTTATCTGGTCAAAGGCACCGGATCTGATCCCATTTTGATATTGGACGACGTTTTCGCGGAGCTCGACGCCAAACGGCGCACCAAACTAGTACAGATCGCTCAAGATGTAGAGCAAGTGCTGATCACCGCTGCCGTGGATGGAGATTTACCCGAAAACCTGGTTGATGTCACTACCCACACAGTGACTGCGATCGACGATCCGGAACTCGGCAGAATTTCAAGGTTGGACTATGAGCGAGCCGATTGACCCAATCCAGGCCGCCTTCGAAAACGTTCGCAAGCAGGCGAAACTCAAAACCGGGAAGGCGCCGGACTTAAGTAAGCAGGGGCAGGGGCGTCGTAAAGCGCCTGCTTCCGGGCGGCGTCGCGGCATCCCCACCGGTAAAGACGGCAGGCCGCTGCGCAGGCGCGACAATTTTCAGACCCTCAGCGACGTGCTCAAAGGCGAGATTCGTAGCCGGGGTTGGCAAAAAGACATTGCCGGCGGTTGGATTTTCTCGCACTGGAATGTGCTGGTCGGCGACAAAATCGCCCAGCACACGCGCGTGCAGATGATGAAAGACAAAGCACTGTTCATTCAATGCGACTCCACCGCGTGGGCGACAAACCTGCGCCTTATGCAGCGTCAAATCCTGCAGGAAATTGCAAAACACGTCGGGCCGGACGTGGTGGCGGAGCTGAAGATCTTTGGCCCGAACGTACCAAGCTGGCGCAAAGGGCCGCTACATGTCAAAGGTCGCGGGCCGCGGGATACCTACGGATAACCAAATAAAGTTGCGATTTCAGGTTGATTGCGAGTAGGTAACAATCGTTGAATGGCGTTCAGTGGCAGGTGATGATATTTATATTCATTACCAGCTATCCTTTGAGGAAGGAAACCATGTTTGGAAAAAAACCGCGCTAGTGATTGCCTGTATGGCGGGAATGTCTTGAATGATCTCACCTGCTGCAGTTGCTGACCCATCGAGTGCGATTGAAGTTCCGGCTCAATCGAATATCGAAGCTGTGCGTGAGGCTCAAGAGCAGTATCGGCAGACTGCAACCCCAGAAGAGTACGCCGCAGCCATGCGCGCCTATGAGGAACTACGTACTACGGGCGCAATCAGTGAAACCACATTAAATAGCGGTCCAAACACAGCAACCTTGAGAGCGGCCTGCATTTCAATTCCTAAGTGGGCGATTGTTGCCTACGGCTGGAATCTCAAAGCGGGTGGTTATGTATCAGCTATAACTGCTACTGGAGTATCCGGTACCATAATTGGACTTCCTGCTGCACAGGTGCTGATCGCAATTGGAGCCATCGGAGTTGAAGGCGGGCAGGGATTAATCAATTGGGCAGAATCTACTACATGGCCAAAACAAATTTGCATCTAGCTAGGTGATTGACTTGATTTCGACTGTGCTGCCGTATGTTATCGACGGGTTATTCATTTCTGCTTTGGGCTACTCGGCTTGGTATCAAGCTGACCGAAGACGTAAAGCGGAAAAGAGGATAAGCGAGTTAGAGGCGATCATCGGCAAGAAGGAACCCCGCGCTGGTTTTGGTGAAGGAAACTGATTTTTGCCCGGCCACACCAGTGAGTTTTCTGAAGCATCAGCAAAAAGGCGCCACAATCGTCCCTGAGCACTCGCGTCCGTCATCCCAGTAGGGGAGCACACAGTGTAAGATAGAGGGGTCTATCGGCAATTTTAGAGCAAGGAGTGCTAGCGACCCGTGGCTGCGCAACATGAATATGACGCTTCATCGATCACTATCCTTGAGGGTCTTGAAGCTGTCCGTAAGCGCCCTGGCATGTACATCGGTTCCACCGGTGAGCGTGGCCTCCACCATCTGGTGTGGGAAGTAGTTGACAACTCCGTCGATGAGGCGATGGCGGGATACGCCACGCACGTCGATGTCACCCTGCTCAAGGATGGCGGGGTCGAGGTCGTTGACGATGGCCGTGGTATCCCAGTGGAAATGCACCCTTCTGGCGCTCCTACCGTCCAGGTTGTTATGACCCAGCTGCACGCCGGCGGTAAGTTCGACTCCGAATCCTACGCAGTGTCCGGTGGTTTGCACGGCGTGGGTATCTCCGTGGTCAACGCCCTGTCCACCCGAGTGGAAGCCGACATTAAACGTGATGGGAAGCACTGGTACCAGCGCTTCAACAACGCCGTTCCAGAACCACTGGAAGAAGGTGGCGGAGCTCGTGGCACCGGCACCACCATTCGATTCTGGCCAGACCCGGAAATCTTTGAGACCACCACCTTCAAGTTCGAAACCATCTCCAAGCGCCTGCAGGAAATGGCCTTCCTGAACAAGGGTCTGACCATCACCCTCACGGACAAGCGCGTCACCGAGGAAGAACTCGTACTGGAAGAAATCGCTGAGGAAGGCGACACCGCCCAGTCCGTCTCTCTCGAAGAAGTTGACGCCCAGGCCGAGCAGAAGCCGAAGAAAACAGAGAAGAAGCTTGTTTTCCATTACCCGGATGGTCTGAAGGACTACGTTAAATTCATCAATAAAACGAAGACCGCGGTCCACCCAAGCATCGTCACCTACGAAGCTAAGGGGGAGGGTCACGAACTAGAGATCGCATTGCAGTGGAACTCCGGCTTCTCCGAGTCAGTGCACACCTTCGCTAATACCATCAACACCCACGAGGGGGGTACTCATGAGGAGGGTTTCCGCGCTGCGCTGACCTCCCTGATGAACAAGTACGCCCGTGAGCACAAGCTCCTCAAGGACAAAGAGCCTAATCTCACCGGCGATGACTGCCGTGAAGGCCTTGCCGCCGTGGTCTCCGTGCGGGTGTCTGACCCACAGTTTGAAGGCCAGACTAAGACCAAGCTCGGCAACACTGAGGTGCGGTCCTTCGTCCAGAAGGCCACCAACGAACACCTTCATGACTGGTTTGATGCCAACCCTGCTGAGGCCAAGGTCATCATCTCCAAGGCGGTATCCTCCTCTCACGCACGCCAAGCTGCCCGCAAGGCCCGCGACCTGATTCGACGTAAGTCCGCCACCGACCTCGGCGGCCTGCCAGGTAAGCTTGCGGACTGCCGTTCCAAGGATCCAGTAAAGTCCGAACTGTACATCGTGGAGGGTGACTCCGCAGGTGGCTCCGCCAAGTCCGGCCGCGACTCCATGTACCAGGCCATCCTTCCGCTCCGCGGCAAGATCCTGAACGTGGAAAAGGCCCGCCTGGATAAGGTGTTGAAAAACAACGAAGTGCAGGCCATCATCACTGCACTCGGCACCGGCATCAATGACGAGTTCGACATCGCCAAGCTGCGTTACCACAAGATCGTGCTCATGGCCGACGCCGACGTCGACGGCCAGCACATCGCAACGCTGCTGCTCACCCTGCTGTTCCGCTTCATGCCAGAGCTGATCATCCAAGGCCACGTCTATCTCGCGCAGCCACCGCTGTATAAGCTCAAGTGGGCCAAGGGCGATCCTGGCTTCGCCTACTCCGACGCCGAACGCGATCAACAACTCGCCGAAGGCCTCGAAGCCGGACGCAAGATCAACACCGACGACGGCATCCAGCGCTACAAGGGCCTCGGCGAAATGAACGCCAACGAGCTGTGGGAAACCACCATGGACCCATCCATCCGTATCCTGCGTCGCGTAGACATGGAAGACGCGCAGCGTGCCGACGAACTGTTCTCCATCCTCATGGGTGACGACGTCGCCGCTCGCCGTTCCTTCATCACGCGTAATGCGAAGGATGTTCGCTTCTTGGATGTGTAACCGCTGTCGAATTTGTGGTTCTGTTTTGGCCAGATCGAGCCAGAAATTCGACGCAAGTTAACCTATAATAGGGAAAATGAATCGTGCACCCCATCCCTGTGCAAGTATTTCTGATGCCCTGGGAAACACCCCGCTGGTAAGTCTGGAACGACTCGGACTCAATAAGCTCACTGCCTGGGCCAAGTTGGAGCAGTTCAATCCCGGTGGTAGCGCCAAGGATCGGACGGCGCGCGAGATGGTGAAAGTGGCCGATATTGCTCCCGGCACTATGGTGATCGAATCCAGCTCGGGAAACCTGGGGCTGGCGCTGTCTCGGGAAGCTGTGTTGGGTGGCTGGGATTTCCACTGCGTGGTTGATCCCCGCGCGAACAAGGCCACAGTTAATTACATGAAGGCCATGGGCGCGACCGTCCACGTCCTCACCGAGCCAGATCCGGAGACCGGGGATTGGCTCGCGGCCCGCCGCAAGAAGGTAGCTGAGCTGCTCAAGGACAACCCGGATGCGATCAATCTGGATCAGTACTCGAACACCGCGGCTTTTCACGCACATGCGCAAGGCACCATGCGCGAAATTCACGAACAACTGGGCCACGCCCCAGACTTTCTCCTCGTAGCTGTGTCCACCACCGGAACTATCGGCGGCTGCCAAAAATATGTGCGTCAACACGGACTGGGTACCCAACTGGTCGCAGTGGACGCCGAAGGCTCGGTGCTCTTTGGGGGTGAGCGCGGCACGCGCCACCTGCCCGGATTTGGGGCAGGGGTGGTGCCGGAGCTTTCGTCCCAGGTCCGCCCGGATCGGGTTATGAGGATCGCGGATCGGGCGTCGATAAGCGCTGCGCGGAATTTAGCGCGCACCACAGCGATTGTGCCAGGGGCATCGGGCGGCGCGGTGATTGCGGCACTGCTCCAGCTTGATCGCGAGCTGACCGAGCCTGCCGAGGCAGTGGTGGTTATTCACGATAGCGGCAATTTCTACCTGGATACGATCTACAACGACGAGTGGGTGCGGGAGAACGTGAAATGAGGATCGCAATTGTCGGCGGCGGGCCACGCGGATTGTGGGCGGCCGAGGAACTGATGAACTTGGCGTGGCAGCGTGGCCTTGCGCTGCACGTGACGGTGTTCGATGGCGGGGGAGTAAAAGCTTACGATCCGTCCCAGCCGGACTATTGGCTGCTCAACGTCACCGCGGAGATGGTTGAGTCCACCACGCTGGGATCTTTCAATGAGTGGTCCGGCAACACCGAGACCTACCCGCCCCGGGCGTGCGTCGGTGAGTTCCTTGCCGAGTCTTGGACCGGCCTGCCCATCCCGCCGCGCTGCACGATCACGCGTGTGGGCCACGAAATCGCCGACTCGCAGGCACTCACCAGCGAGTTTGACCAGGTCCTCGACGTCACAGGGCATGACGCGACCTGGCCGGGCGCGCTTGATGACGCCCTGACGGTCTATCCCCACGGCTCCCTGGATTCCGTGACCCCGGGCAGCACCGTCGCGATTCGCGGCACCGCCCTGACCTTCATCGATGCCGTCCTTGACCTCACCATCGGTCGGGGCGGAAAGTTCAAAGATGGCGTGTACCACCCTTCCGGATACGAGCCCAAGCAGATCATTCCGGTCAGTCGCTCGGGCAGATTCATGAACGTCAAGCCGGATCACTCCCCGCAGACCGATTATGTGGTCGATCGATTCGGTCCTGCTATTGGGGCTGCTGAGTCGACAGCGGAGATTACTGCGCTCTTGCAGCAGGCGGCGGCCACCCTAACCGAGGACTGTCCTGACAACATTGCGGCGGTGCTGGCGGGAACTGCTGCGCCGGCAGATGGCGTCGCTGAGCTGCGTGCGAGCATTGCGGTTGCCGTAGGGGAGCGGCCACTGGATGCGCGCGGAGCGGTGGGGGTGGCGTATCGTGCGCTGTATCCGCAGCTCGTCGACCGAATCTCCTTCCAGGATCCGCTCCCAGGATTTAAGGAACTGACCCGCATCTTGGAGCCGGTTGCCTTCGGCCCGCCGTCCTGTAATGCCCTCAAGATCCTGGCGCTTATTGACGCTGAACTCATCGCTCCACCCGTGACCGGGGATATTCCCGGGGCGGACTTTGTAATTGATGCGGTGCAAGCACCACCCCCGTATCCGCCGGTGCGCACAGATCGGGACGGTTTCCTGCCGGGGTCCGACAATTTTGCGGTGATTGGCCGCGCGACCGAGCTCTGGGTGCTGGGTAACGACACGCTCTCGCGCGCCTACCACGATGTGATTCCGCGGTGGGCGCGCCGGGTGGTAGCTGCCCACTCGCCACAGGAAGTGCATGGCCTACCACCAATGCCGGCGCGGCTGGAGCCGTGGGCGCAGCAACTGACGGAGTCCTATTCCGATGCTCGCCGCCTGATTGACACCTACGGTAGCCCGATCAACGTCCTGAATTCGGAGCCGATGCTGCGCAATGCCCAAGAACTGGTGGCCGCCGGTCAGGATCACGACGTGGAAATCCGCGTGTTCTTCGCACGCAAGGCAAACAAAGCGCTGACTTTTGTTGACGCCATCCACCAGGCCGGGCACGGCGTGGATGTGGCGAGCTTCCGCGAACTGCAGCAAGTGCTGGATCGCGGAGTTGCAGGGGAGAACATCATCTTGAGCGCCGCGATCAAGTCCGATGAGCTACTGCGCTTGGCAGTCGAGCGCAATGTGACGATCAGCGTGGACAATGTCACGGAGCTGCGGCGCATCGTCCAGCTGGCAGACCGACCGGTGCGCGTCGCCCCGCGCCTGGCTCCCAACCCGAAGCGCTTGCCACCGACCCGCTTCGGTGAGCGCAGTTCCACCTGGATCCAGGCGCTGACCAGCATAGATCTTGGTCATGTCTCGGTAGTCGGAGTTCACGTCCACCTGCACGGCTACAGTGCTTCCGACCGGGTCACCGCTCTCCACGAGGCCTTCCACCTCATCGATGCCCTGCCACACCCTATCGAATTCATCGACCTCGGCGGCGGCGTGCCCATGAGCTACCTCGCGGACCCTGCCGACTGGCAGCGCTTCCACACAATGCGTGCGCACCCACACCTTGCCCCGTTCACCTGGAAAAACGACCCGCTGAAGACGATTTACCCGTATTGGCAAACCCTCACGCGTGGCACCTGGCTCGGCGAGGTCCTCACCTCCGAAGGCATCGCCGACGGGCTGCGCAGCCGGGCCCTTAGGCTGCACCTGGAGCCGGGCCGTTCGCTTCTCGACGGCTGTGGCCTTATTCTGGCCCAAGTGGAATTCGTCAAAACCCGCAGCGATGGCCTGCCCCTGGTGGGCCTGGCGATGAATCGCACCCAATGTCGTACCACCTCGGACGATTACACAGTCGACCCGCTGCTCATTCGCGCGCCGGGCAATGCATCCGGACCCGAGGTGGAAGCATTCCTGGTGGGTGCCTACTGCATCGAAGACGAGATCATCTTGCGTCGTCGCATTCGATTTCCTCACGGGGTGGCTCCGGGCGACATTGTTGCGATCCCGAATACTGCCGGATACTTTATGCACATCTTGGAAAGTGCGTCCCATCAGATTCCATTGGCGAGGAATGTTCAGTGGCCTAGTAGCCAATTGGACGACATCGATAGGCTTAGTTGATCTTGCGCTGCGGAAGTTGCTAACCAGGGGGCATCTGGGTTTCGCCCTAAGATGGTGGCATGACCACGTTGATCCACGTGGATAGTTTCAACATCACGCGAGGCAAGAAGCACATCCTTCGTGTTTTATCCTTTGAGCTGCAAGAAGGTAGCATCACGGGCATCATCGGTCCTTCTGGTTCTGGCAAGACGACGCTGCTCCGAGCCATCGTTGGTGTGCAGAAATACCAAGGCGAGTTACATGTCCTTGGCCACCCAGCCGGTGACGCTGCCAATCGCGGGCGAATTGGCTATATGACGCAAAGTGCCAGCGTCTACGAGTGACTCACCGTCCGCCAAAACCTCAGCTACTTTTCCCAGCTCACGGGTTCAGCAGCCGAGGTTGACAGCACAATCGAATTCCTGGGTCTTACCGAGCAGCGCGACCAAAAAGTGAGCACGCTCTCGGGTGGCCAACGCAATCGGGTGAGTTTGAGAGCACCGCTCGCTGGTATCGTCGGCGGGTCTTTTGGCTTGCTAGCCAGTGCATTTGCCGAAAACGGATTCCAGGCGGTGCAGTTCATGCCCGTTTTCTTTGGCCCGCAGTTCTTCCTGGGCGGCGTGCTGGTGCCGCGCTCGGATATGAATTCCGTGCTCCAGGTGGTCTCGAATTTCCTGCCGCTGTCCTACGTGATCGACGTGCTGCGAAAGCTGCTGGTTTCCACAGAAATCTACGGCGAATTTTGGCGCGACATGTCCGTCGTGGCGGCCTTCGCGGTGGGAGCACTCATCCTCGCGGCGGTGTCCATGCCGCGCGCCACGAACACTTATCGCCTTGATCGTGAGAACGAGCGGGCTCTGATTGAAGCCAGCATGGATGAACTCTTAACAAGTGAGGATTCGGTATGCCTCGATGAGTGGCAGCATGTGCCGCAAGTATGGGACGCTGTGCGACGCTTGGTCGATGATGGTACCTCAACGCGATTTTTCTTGAACGGAAGCGCGACTCCGCGAACTGGGATAGATATTCATTCTGGCGCTGGCCGGATTTTGTCTTTGCGCATGCGTCCCTTGTCAGTGGCTGAGCGTGTTGGAACGACACCAACCGCGTACATAGCCGACTTGTTCGAAGGAACAGCAGATGTTCGCGGTGAAACTGACTGGACGCTCCAGAAGTATGCGGACGCCATTTGTTCCACTGGTTTGCCGGGTATCTACCAAATGAGCGGGGGAATGCGTCGACAAGCTATCGCGTCGTACATCGGGCGGGTAATTGACCGTGACATCGCTGACCAAGGCTTGATGGTTCGCAAGCCTGAATCCATGCGCGCATGGTGGGCGGCCTACGCGGCTGCATCGTCAACCACAACTGCGTACAACAAGATTTTGGATGCGGCGACACCAGGGGATGCCGGAAAGGTGTCCAAAGACGCTGCCCTGGCATATCGTGATGCTCTCACCGCGTTGTGGCTGCTTGATCCAGTTCCGGCGTGGTTCCCTAACCGTTCACCCTTCAAGAAGCTGACTACAGGGCCGAAGCATCAAGTTTTCGACCCAGGCATCGCTGCAGCTCTGATTGGGGTGACGCCAGAAATGCTAGTTTCACAGAACCCGAGTAGTTGGGAACTCTTTGGCCAACTCTTTGAGTCATTAGCAACTTTGACCGTTCGTGCGGCCGGCCAAGCCGCCGAGGCACACACTTCTCACCTCCGGACTCAAGGAGGATTGAAAGAAGTGGATCTCATCCTTGAGCGTTTTGATGGCCGTGTCATTGCATTCGAAGTCAAACTTAAGCCGGTGCCCAATGACCGAGATGTGCGCCATCTGCATTGGCTCGGCGAACAACTCGGGGGTCGACTCAAGGAAAAAGTTGTCATCACGACGGGCACGCATGCTTATCGACGCTCCGATGGTGTCATCGCTGTCCCACTGGCACTGCTGGGTTAGCAATCATTGGATCTGACCAAGATTACCCGTGTTACAACCAACCGCGGCCCGTAAAAACCGGCATGCTAGTGGCATGGATCTTGCAACTCTCCGCATTTCTCTTAATGACACCAACGTTTACCGAATCGTCGAGCTACCTCATGAGGTTTCGCTGAATGCGTTGCATCGTGTTGTCCAGTTCGCCTTTGGTTGGGAAGATATGCATCTCCATTCGTTCACTTCACCAGCGATGAAAGGTGTTGAATGGACGAATTACATTTCGGAACCAGAGCGTCAGCGTGACGACAGCACGGAGTTTCTGCATGTTCTGGCTCCCAAAGTGGGCGACAGACTGACCTATGTGTATGACTTCGGTGACTGGTGGGAGCACACCATCGAAGTAGTTGAATTGCAGCCCGGAAAGGCTCAGGGGCCTTGGACACTTGGCCTGCACGAACACTGGTTTGAACCTATTCGAATCATTTCAGGAGTCGGAATGTGCCCCCCTGAGGATTTCGGCGGCCCTGGCATCTGGACCGATTTCCTGAAATGGTCGGCAGGTGCCCAGGTAGAACACAAGATGTTCGAAGAGCGGATGGAGTTTTTCTTCCCTGATTACCGTCGGCAAGATATTGCAGAAATAGCAACACTTCCGATCCGGGGTATCGAGCAGTATCTGCCACTGGGGCCCGCTTTTGATGCCCGACATGATTATTTCCTACCGCTTGATGAATCGCTGCCTCTTGCCGAATTCGTGGCGACCGGACAGTTGTGGAATCTGCAGCGCATCGTGGCTGAGGCATGGCAGTCCTGGCTTGATCCAGACGAGATGGCTTCTCCTCGTGAGCTCCTAGAAGTTATCTATTTCTTCCTTGATTTGGTGGGAGAGGGGGCGAAGCTCACGTCAGCTGGCTACTTGCCGACGAGTATCGTCACAGAATTGGAGCAGTGGGGGAGCGAGCACGGTCAAGATTGGATCAGCACGGGGCGTCGTAAAGCGCCGTTTAGCGAGCGGGATGTGGCGCGCGCGGGGTGGCTGCGGGAGCTGCTTTGCGACGCCGGGATCCTCAAAATCCAGAAGAAAATGATTGTCCCGGTGAAGAGCGCTCAGAAGAAGGCGCAGGACCCGGAGTGGCTGTTGGAAAGAATCTTGCGAACGATTGCGAGAAACAATCACCCGATTGAAACCGGCCTCGAGTTGTCTACTTACATCATGTATGTGTCCTACGGCGACATGTGGCCGAACCAATTTGTTCCAACTTTCAGCCACATCATTGGTGACATGGACCTCGCCGTGAGGGATATGCACCAACGCTACCTGGACTACCTACACAATTTCATGGCGCTCGGTTACGTGGAAAAGGATCAGCGCTGGCGTAGTGCACTCGTCAGGATGTGCCACATGGTGGACGAGGATCTGAAGAAGCCAGACTAGCGTCACACAATCAGGAAAGCAGCTGGTAGACCCTACCGGTCGAGACCCCCAACAGTTCGGCGGTGTCGGCGGACGAAATGCCGCGATCTTTCAGCTGGCGAGCGACATTGCGGATCCGTGCGGCCGCAACTTCCTGTAGACGCGCGGCCTGCTCAGTTTGTGCTTTAGCCTCGGCAATCTCATTCTCGAAGCCGTCCAACGTTGCGCGAATGAGAATTTCGACGTGGGAGTGATCAACCTCTGGCTCAACGGTGTCTAGATAGTCTCGCACTTGCTGTTTTGCGTGTTTCAATGCGGAGACGCTCGTTGCATTGTTGTCGTCAACCACCAAGTCCCAGCCGCCTTCCCACCTGGAGGCTTGCACGACAATTCGGTTAGTTTCCATGTCTCACCTCGTTAATAGCCTTTAGCTCGTGTCGAGTAACTGCCGGTGAAAGCTCTCGCGTCTGTGTCAAAACCACCGGACGGTTAAGGCTTGGGTGTTCCCATACTTCGTGGTCGCCTTTTCCTTGGCGGGCAAAAGTAAACCCGGCATCAATCAGTAGTTTTACCAGGTCGCGATATTTCATCGGCTTGGTCACACAGTCAGTACAGCCCCCACTATACAAATGCTGGCAATGGTGAAAGTGGGGACTAGAAAGTCCCGATTTCCAGTGGATTACCGGCATGACCTGCCGTTTTCTGGCTACTAGAAACCTACTGGAAAATCGGGGGCTTCTAGTAGAAACAGCTCTGACCTGCAGAAAAATATTAGAGACAGTTTACTAGAAATGTTTCTAGTGACCTTTTGGTCATGGACAACTACTCCATCGCTGACCTTTGCTCGCGTCCGGAAGATCAATGGTTTGATCGAAAGTCCTCTTCAATTGCACCCAAGGACCTCGCGGACATCTCGTGGCCTTCGCCAATGCTGAGGGCGGACTTCTTGCTGTTGGAATTACAGACGACGGCAAGGTGGAAGAGAAGCTTACCGTCGAGCGCGAGAACGATCTGCGGGTCGCCGCCCACAATCACACAGATCCCGCAGTGCGACTTCGCATTGAGAAGCTGAACTCGGTGCTGCTTTTTCACGTCGAGCCGGGTGAGCGTGTCCACTTCACCGAAAATGGTGATTGTTATCTCCGGCTTGCAGAAAAATCGGTGAAGTAGGGCGTTGACCAGCAGCAAGAGCTCCGCTATTCCAAGGGTGAGCAGCTTTATGACGCCACTGGGCTGCGCACCACTAGCTCCGATGACCTTGACATGGAAGCACTAGCAGGTTTCGCTCGGCGGATAGGTTCCAGCTCGCCTGAAAATGCCTCAGAGCTCGTAGTTTGATTACTCGAAGTGCGCAAGAGCTTGGCATCGCTTTCCGACGCCGGTCTCGTCGAATGGCACGGCAATTCGCCACGAGACCCCCGAGCTCGGTGGGTCGCCAAGCCACCACTGAACTAGAGACCAATGATTCCAGTAGCTTTTAATAATAAGCAGATTGGGATCAAGCGAGAATCGGTCCGGGGAATGAGTTGCTGTGTTTCCTGGATTCCTAAATCAATTTGCCTGCCGGGGACTCCTGCGCGAGTGACCTTGCGCTGCTCGTTAGAGGACGGGAGGTATTTTGCGCGCTACCCCGCGTGCTTTTCGACGACCTCGCCCAGGCCACCAACATTTTCAGCGACGACATTGGCGGCCTTGCCGCGAATTGATCCGTACAGCTTGGTGAGTGGGCTGTTGTATAGCTTCTCAGCTTGGCGGTCGGCGGTGGCCATGAGCTTGTCGGAAATTTCCTCGCTGTGGGCTTCCAGGTGCTTGCTAAAAGAGGTGTCGGCTGGCTTGGAATCCCAGTAAGGGGCGAGAATTTCTAACATCTCATCCAGTACGCGTTCCACTCCAGCTTCGACAATGTCAGCTTTCGCCTTAGTGGCAGCAGTTAACCCACCTTTAAGAGCCATGCCGGCAATACCGGTTTGGCTCTCGATGGTGGTGCGGACGAAGTTAGCGAGGTCAGTAACGAGTGCTGCGCGGTCATTAATAGTGATCATGCAGCCAGTTTAGCTAAAGAACTCCTTTTGGATGGCGCGGAGCGTGTCGGCAGAGTGCTTGAAACGTTCCAGTTCGTGCTCGGAAATCTCCAGCTCAACGACGCGACGGATACCCTTGCGGTTCACGATCGCCGGGGTACCAATGTAGATGTCCTCCTCCCCGTACTCGCCTTGCAGCAGCGCGGAGACTGGGAGTGCGACATCCTGATTCTGCAGGATAGCGCGGGTAATACGGGCCAAGCCCATGCCAATGCCGTACGAGGTTGATCCTTTGGCGTCAATGATGGTGTAGGCAGCGTCGCGGGTTTCTTCGAAGATCTTCTCTAGCTTTGCCTCTAGGGATGGGTCCTTCTCCAGCTGCTTGCGCATGGACACGCCAGCAATCGTGGCAGAGGAGAGCACCGGAAGTTCGGTGTCGCCGTGCTCGCCGATGATGTAAGCGTGGACCGAGGTAGGGGAGACCTCGTAGAGTTCGCCCAGCATGTAGCGGAACCGAGCGGAGTCCAAAATGGTGCCAGAACCAAGCACGCGCTCGTGAGGCAGCCCAGAGTACTTCCAGGCGGCGTAGCTCAAGATATCCACTGGGTTCGACGCCACCACGATGATGCCGTCGAAGCCATTGGCCATGACTTGATCAACGATCGATTTCATGATCTTCATGTTCTTGTCCACCAGCTGCAGACGCGTCTCACCTGGCTTCTGGGCAGCTCCGGCACAAATGACGACGATGGCGGCGTCCGCACAATCCTCATAGGTGCCTTTGGTGACCTTCGTGCGTGAATGCGCCCATACCACGCCATGGTTGAGGTCCATGACGTTACCTTCAAGCTTCTTTTCATCGATGTCAATGATTGCGAGGTGATCGCAGGTTCCTTGGTTGACCAGTGCATAGGCGTAGGCGACTCCGACGTCACCCGCACCGATGAGAACCACTTTGTTTCCTACAGTTTGCTTCATGCCATAGCCTTTCTTCGGGTTCATTTCCATTATGCGCCCGAATGGAGCAACATGCAGGGCTTAAAGCAGACTGATTCGGGTGAAAACAGACACAATCGGGCAGGTTTGGGGGCTAGAAATTACCGCTTCAGGTATTCGTTTTTGGTTAACCGCTTGTTAGCATGACTCTATGAATCAAGATATAACCACCGACAAGCCTCGGATACTGGCTATTACAGCCTGTCCGACAGGTATCGCACACACATATTTGGCGGCTGAAAATCTAGAGACCGCGGCCAACGAAAAAGGCATCAATCTGAAGGTGGAAACGCACGGATCGATTGGTGTAGAAAACGCTTTTACTGAAGCTGACATCAAGAATGCAGATGCGGTGTTAATCGCGGCAGATACGGTGATTGAAAAAGACCGCTTCGTCGGTAAGCGCTTGCTTGCTGTGTCTGTTGACGAAGCCATCAAACATCCCGCTACATTGCTCGAACGCACCCTCAGTGCCGGTTATTGGAACGAGGGAAAGAATGTCGCGGGAGAAAATGACAACGCTTCGACGCGCGACGGGACTTCCTTAGGACGCCAGCTTTATCAGGCACTGATGAACGGTGTTTCTCACATGGTGCCCTTTGTTGTCACCGGCGGTTTGCTCATCGCAATTGCGCTGTCAATCGGTGGCCAGGCCACTGCTGAGGGCTATCAAATCCCGGAAGATTCGTTCTGGTTCACTATCAGTTCCATCGGAGCCTTGGCGTTTAGCCTGATGGTGCCTGTGCTGTCGGCCTTTATCGCATCGGGTATAGCGGGCCGGCCTGGTCTGGCCCCCGGGTTTATTACCGGTCTGATAGCGACGACAGGCACGCTCTATAACTCCGAAGCCGGAGCAGGCTTCATCGGCGGTATTATCACGGGCTTTCTTTCCGGCTACGTGGCACTGGCGATTAAGAAAATTCCGGTGGGCAAATACATCGCTCCGATCATGCCGGTGATTATCATTCCGATCTTCACCACGCTTGTTGTCGGGTTGTTGTTTGTCTACCTGTTGGGCAATCCGATTTCGTCGCTGTTTGAGGCGCTTTCGAACTGGTTGAATTCCCTCGAAGGAACCTCGGTCATTGTGTTGGGCGCTATTTTGGGCGCGATGATCGCTTTCGATATGGGTGGCCCCTTTAACAAGACGGCGTTCCTGTTTGGCGGTGGCATGATCGCAGCGGGCAATGCAGCTCCGATGGGCATGGCTGCTGCGGCGATTGCCGTGCCTCCGCTCGCGGTGGGTGCGGCCACCTTGATTCGCCGGGACTGGTTCAGCAAACCAGAGCGCGAATCAGGTATTGCTGCATTGTTCATGGGCTTTTTCGGCATTACCGAGGGAGCGATC
Source organism: Corynebacterium hindlerae (assembly GCF_014117265.1). Taxonomy (NCBI): domain Bacteria; kingdom Bacillati; phylum Actinomycetota; class Actinomycetes; order Mycobacteriales; family Corynebacteriaceae; genus Corynebacterium; species Corynebacterium hindlerae. The sequence goes on from NZ_CP059833.1 coordinate 1,607,470, forward strand.
CCCATTGCTGCGGCGCGTCCGCTGCATGTCATCCCCGCGAACGTTATTGGTGGTGCGGTAGCCGGTGCGTTGGCGGGAATGTGGGGTGTCAAAGACAATGTCATGCACGGGGGACCAATCGTGGCGGTGCTCGGTGCTGTGGATGGAGTGCCAACTTTCTTCCTCTCGCTGGGGGCAGGTATTGCTGCTACCGTTGCTTTCTTACTGTTGGTCATGCGGGTTTCGCGGAGCAAGACCGACAGCCAGGAGCAGGCGCTTATCGACGCCGATCTGGTTTTCCTTGATCACGATGCCCCGGCGGGGGAAAGAAATGATGTTGTCCGAGGTCTGGTCGAATTCGCCGCACAGCAGGGGCGCATTGCGGATGTCGAGCAGGTAGTCCGCTCTGCTCTTGATCGAGAAGCACAAAATTCCACGGCTGTTGGGAATGCAGTTGCTATTCCGCATGCTCGCTGTGGCGGAGTGAAAGTCCCGACTCTTGCTTTCGCACGCTTGCCGGAACCGGGAACCCATTGGTCCGCACCAGACAATGCCCCGGTGCGGTTGGTGTTCTTGATTGCCGTTCCTGAGGACGCTGGGAAGGAACACTTGCGGCTGCTGAGTAAACTCGCCCGCGCTCTCATGCGTGACGATTTCCGGGAAGCACTCCTGAGTGCGTCCTCACGCGAGCAGGCGCTTGGCCAGATCCGGGAAGTTACGGAATTTGGTTCAGTAACTCACCCAGTGCGTCACTGACGGAGTCAACCACTTCGTCGGTGGCTTGTTTCACTTCATCGGGAGACCACGGGAGGCTGAAACTGCGGTGAGCCAGAGCGTGCATGGTCAGGTCGTTCCAGGAATCACCGAAGGTGAAGATCGGTTGTTCGTGGAGGCCAAGATGATCGATGAGCCATTGCAAACCAGCGCCTTTACTGATGCCCTTCGGTGCTATGTCGATGAAGTCCTGGTTTCGAACCGGGGTGTTGGTCGGAACCGTTGAGATCTTGTCGAACAGTAGTTGCAGCTTGGCCTCGTCATGTGGAACCCAAAACGGAACTTGGGTGATGGTGTGGCGAGGCAGGTCGGCAATATCAACATCGATGAAGTCGTCGAGAACGAAACTGTGGGAGTCTGTCGTACTGTCATACAGCCGTAGATCCCGGCTATCCAACGTGCAAGCAAAAACCGCTACATTGGACAGACCCTGCGCCAGGTCGACGAGGTCGCGTACACAGTCAGTCGGAATACTGCTGTGGTGGAGATAGGTGCCAGTGGCGTCGTAAAGCGCTGCCCCCGTGGAGGCTATGACATAGTCGCATTGGAGTGGTGTCCCGTCCAGCGCGTCACGCACGCCAGCTGGTGATTTTCCGGTGGCTATGACAGCTAGGTGCCCTGCGCGACGCCATTGTTCTACGGCCGTGCAGATGTGCTGGGCGAGCTGACGCTCAAAGTAGATTGTTCCATCGAGATCAAAGACTGCTACGGCCATATCCTTGACTTTAAAACACAAATCCCCTTGGGACACCGCTCTTGACGTCAAAAAACGGTCGCCGAAGGGGATCGGAAATGTTGTAACTCTTCCGCCACAGTAGTTAACTGCAATCACAACAGCCACAACTGTAACACAGCACTAAAGGGTAACGATAAAAGAAACTCATAACCTTTCGGTAACGGCGGCGCACAGCACATGAGCGAACACCTCATTACTGGAGGTCAGCGGTTGCAGTGCGCTGCAGCACGACGAAATGTAGTCACACTGCGCCTGGGGGGAGCTAAACACCGAAATTCCCGCGATGTGGGGGCGAGTGAGACTCGCTAACGCCACAATTGCACCAAGAGAACGGACCGAGGCGCCAGTTTCGGCGCACACGGCGTCGGCAAGTAGCAGCGTTTCCTCAGCGTCCACGGTTTCCATCAGCCTCTCTATTTAATCCGAATGAGATAAGTACCCTTGAGTGTTGGATGGGGCACGCAAGTCCCGACACCGCTGAATGATAATGCGAGACGGGCTGCCTCTTTCATGCAGGAGTAATAGCTGCCGATGAAGGATACAACGTGCTCTCCTACATTCTGTGTTTCTACGAAATCGGAAGTGATGACTGGACTGTGGGGCTCCGCTTGGACCGGGGTAGCAACAGCCGGTGTTGAACCTGTGATGATGGTGCAGGTCAATGCAGTTAACAACTTCTTCTTTGAAAGTGAAAAGATTCACATAACTGGTAAGTTAACTGATTAAAGTAAACATATATATACGTCTGGACGAATAACGAATGGCAAGACAGCAAAAATTATCAGACAAACTGAAAACACTTTCCATGCTCGTAGGGCACGAGGAATGTAGCGATACAGCGGCTTGGCTGGAGCTGTTTCATGTAAACGCACTCAACTCCGAAGACGAAAACGGTGAACTTTGCCAAGCTGTCCTTGTTGCGACACTAGTTTCAATCATTGCTCAGTTAGAAAAACGGATCTTTGAATTAGAGAAACAACGGTGAACCAGTTTCGGCGCACAGGACGTCGGCAAGCAGCAGCGTTTCCTCAGCGTCCACGACGCACCCGCCCGTGCAAGGCCGCATACGACGCGACTTCGCGCCGGGCAAGTTCCTGCAGCTCAGCAGATCGAACCGTGCGCGCCGCCTTTTCCACGATCGCCCGAGCGGCGGCCTCTTGCTTAGACACCCCGAGGGAATTTGCCAGCAGAGTGAGCGCGGCGTCTTGTTCTGCTGTGAGTCTTAACGTCATTGCCATGGTATCGGAATGATACCAGAGGCAGCGGTGCAACGGCTTAAAACGTAAACTAGAGGGGTCCCAACGAAGAAAAGGTGAAAAGTGAGCGACGAGAATCTCTTTGATCGCGTGCAACCGATCGACATCAACGAGGAGATGCAGTCGAGCTACATCGACTACGCCATGTCCGTTATTGTCGGCCGTGCACTCCCGGAGGTCCGCGACGGTCTGAAGCCCGTCCACCGCCGTATCCTCTACGCAATGTTCGACAATGGCTTCCGCCATGACCGCTCCTACGTGAAGTCCGCGAAGCCAGTCGCCGAAACCATGGGTAACTACCACCCACACGGCGACGTCGCCATTTACGACACCCTGGTGCGCCTCGCCCAGCCGTGGAACATGCGCTACCCGCTTGTCGACGGCCAAGGTAACTTCGGCTCCCGCGGTAACGACGGCCCGGCAGCCATGCGCTACACCGAATCCCGCATGACGCCACTGGCCCTGGAAATGGTCCGTGACATCCGCGAAAACACCGTGGACTTCGTGCCAAACTACGACGGCAAAACCACCGAACCCACCATCCTGCCGTCGCGCGTGCCGAACCTCCTGATGAACGGCTCCGGCGGTATTGCCGTTGGTATGGCCACCAACATCCCGCCGCACAACCTGAACGAGGTTGCCGAGGCCATCTACTGGATGCTGGACAACCCAGAGGCCACCGAAGCGCAGCAGCTCGAGGCCTGCATGGAGCGCATCAAGGGACCTGACTTCCCGACCGCCGGTCTGATCGTTGGCACGGACGGCATCAAGGACGCCTACACCACCGGCCGCGGCTCCATCCGCATGCGTGGCGTGACCTCCATCGAGGAAGAAGGCTCCCGCCAGATCATCGTCATCACCGAACTGCCGTACCAGGTCAACCCGGATAACCTCATCTCCAACATTGCGGAGCAGGTAGCGGCCGGAAAATTGGCGGGCATTTCGCGTATCGACGACGAATCCTCCGATCGTGTCGGCATGCGCATCGTGGTCACCCTCAAGCGCGACGCCGTGCCACGCGTAGTGCTGAACAACCTGTACAAGCACTCCCAGCTGCAAACCAACTTCGGCGCCAACATGCTGTCCATCGTCGATGGCGTGCCACGCACCCTGCGCATCGACCAGATGGTGCGCCTGTACACCGATCACCAGATCGAAGTCATCATTAGGCGCACCCAGTTCCGTCTGGACAAGGCCGAAGAGCGCGCCCACATCCTGCGCGGCCTGGTCAAAGCCCTGGACATGCTGGACGAGGTCATCGCCCTCATCCGCCAGTCCCCAACGGTGGACGAGGCCCGCACCGGCCTCATGGCCCTGCTGGAGATCGACGAAGATCAGGCAGACGCAATTCTGGCCATGCAGCTACGCCGCCTGGCAGCTCTGGAACGCCAGAAGATCGTCGATGAGCTGGCAGAGATCGAGCTGGAAATCGCAGATCTGAAGGACATCCTGGCTAAGCCAGAGCGTCAGCGCGCCATCGTCAAGGAAGAGCTTGAGGGGATCGTCGAAAAGTACGGCGATGATCGCCGCACCCAAATCGTGGCCGCAACCGGCGACGTCACCGAGGAAGACCTCATCGCACGCGAAAACGTCGTGGTCACCATCACCTCCACCGGCTACGCCAAGCGCACCAAGGTCGACGCCTACAAGTCCCAGCGACGCGGCGGCAAGGGCGTGCGTGGCGCCGAGCTCAAGCAGGACGACGTCGTTCGCCACTTCTTCGTCTGCTCCACGCACGACTGGATTCTGTTCTTCACCAACTACGGTCGCGTCTACCGCCTCAAGGCCTACGAGCTGCCGGAAGCATCCCGCACCGCACGCGGCCAGCACGTGGCAAACCTCATGGAGTTCCAGCCGGGTGAAAAGATCGCCCAGGTCATTCAGCTCCAGACCTACGAAGACGCACCGTACCTGGTGCTGGCAACCCAGCAGGGACGCGTGAAGAAGTCCCGCCTGCTCGATTACGAAACTGCACGCTCGGGTGGCCTCATCGCCATCAACCTCAACGAAGGCGACAAGCTTATCGGCGCAGCTCTGTGCTCCGGCGACGACGAGCTGCTCCTGGTCTCCGAGGAAGGCCAATCGATCCGCTTCAAGGCCGACGACGAGACGCTGCGCCCAATGGGCCGCGCCACCGCCGGTGTGAAGGGCATGCGCTTCCGTGGCGACGACCAGCTGCTTTCCATGTGCGTCGTCCGCGATGGCGACTTCCTCATGGTTGCCACCTCCGGTGGCTACGGAAAGCGCACCGACATGAACGAATACTCCGTCCAGGGTCGCGGTGGCGTCGGCGTGGTCACGTTCAAGTACAACGCCAAGCGTGGCAAGCTCATCTCCGCACTGGCCGTTGACGAGGACGACGAGATCTTCGCCATCACCTCCGGTGGCGGCGTGATCCGCACCGAAGTCAACCAGATCCGACCAACCTCCCGTGCCACCATGGGCGTTCGTCTCGTGGACCTGCCGGATGGGGTGGAGCTGCTGGCTATTGACAAGAATGTCGAAGCGGAAGGCGAGGAAGAAGCCGAAGCTGTAGCAACCGGAAAGGTGTCGGCACCAGCAGCACCGGAGACAGCACCACTGGAGACCCTCGAAACCGTAGTCGAGGCCACTGACCAGCCACGTGACGCCTCCGGCGTGCCACAAGAAGAGGACTAACACATGGCAGAACGTAAGGTAACCGTCCAACGAATTAACCCGCTGGCTGCATTCCGTACCGCGATGGTGCTGTCGCTGTCAGCGCTCGTGGCATGGATGATCTGCGTCAGCCTGCTGTATGCCGGAATGGGTGCAGCGGGAGTATGGGACAACCTCAACTCCGTTATTGGTGGCGCCGGTGGCGAAGGTACCGTCACCTTCACGCTGGTGCTGTCCCTGGCCGGACTGATTGGGGCGATCCTTGCGATCCTCATCTCAGTGCTCGCTCCACTCATCGCGCTGGTCTACAACGCAACCGTGGACCTGTTCGGTGGGCTTGAAGTAACGCTTAACGACGCCTAGCTGAACCTCACAAAAATAGGGCTTTACCTGCTGATTTGGTTTCTTGTTAAACGGTGGGTAAAGTTCTATTTCGTTCCCAGGGCCTATAGCTCAGTCGGTTAGAGCGCATCGCTGATAACGATGAGGTCGCAAGTTCGATTCTTGCTAGGCCCACACGGAACAATGGGGCATTAGCTCAATTGGTAGAGCATCTGCTTTGCAAGCAGAAGGTCAGGAGTTCGATTCTCCTATGCTCCACAGGTTAAGACCTCCAACCTTCGGGTTGGAGGTCTTTTTAGTTTTGAGGCACGGGGCTAAGGGGGGGGCTATAGATGCGGAAATCTTGTTCAATACCGCAATAGATGTCGCACCTGGGGCCTGACAGGTTGTTTGCGCGCTGGCCCCGACATTGCGGCCCCGAAGTTCGGGCTGGTGGAGGCATTTTTGGAGCAACCTCGGGGGAGTAATGTCGGGGCCGATTTTCACAGAAACCACTTGACACGCCCCGCACCTGTGCTAGCGGGTGGGGTTACTTATCTGTAGTGACTAAGAACCGGCCCCGATGCAAGACATCATTCACTAGACAGTTAATGACCGGCCAACAATACGTTTAAGCTTCATTGGCAGTTGATAGCGACTTGCCGCTGAATACGAATCCCTACGCCGATCCCATCCGTTGACCGGGGTGTTTAGCATTAAAGCCTAGGGATTTGTCCCGCGCGACAAATCCCTATCAGAGCCCCGATAGCACGAACTATCTCAATGCCTCTATTGTGGCGGACATGAACCGCCAGCTTTATGTCAGTGCAGTCCTGCCAATCGCGTTAGTGCTGGCTGGGTGCACACAGACGGGCGACCAAGCAGCTGCACCAGTAACTACACCAGCAACGGAGGTATCTCTCCTGGCACCACGTCCACAGGCAGACCGGGAGGTTCTTGAGTCTGCGAAAGAGGGGGACGTCGTTAAGCGGCTCTTCCGGTTTTAGAGTGCGTTGATCTTGTCCTGTAGTTGTCCGGAGTGGATCAGGCACCGCAAGATGTAGTGGTTGAGGTTTCGGAATCCCAGGGCGATCCCCCGTAGGTGCTCGAGCCTGCCGTTGATGGCCTCGACCGGCCCGTTGGACGCCCCGATATCGAAGTAGGCGAGCACATCTTCCCGCCGACGCCACAGGGTTCTCCCGAGTTGAGCCAGCTCCTCCAGACCTTTCGGCAAGCCTTTGCGCAGGGTGGTGATGATCCGTTCCATCAACTTCTTGCCTTCTGATTTCTGCGGGTGCCCGTATGCTGTGATCAGGTCCTGGTAGAACATCCAGGTGACCTCGAGTGCCACGTAGTCATCGTCGGTGGCCCACAGCATGTCCAGGCGTTGTTTCTGCCGCTCGGTGAGGTAGTTCGTCCTGGTCAACAGGGTGCGACGGTACTTATACAGCGGATCATCTTTGCGTCCGCGGCGTCCGGTGGTCTCTCGTTGGAGTCGTTGCCGGCACCCGGTAAGCTTCTCAGCCGCCAGATGCACCACATGAAACGGATCCATCACCTTGGTCGCGTCCGGGAGGACCTGGTCCACAGCACTGGCGTAGCCGGTGAACCCGTCCATGGTCACCACCTGCACCTGGCTGCGGAAACCGGGGTCGCGTTCCTGCAGCCACCCGCGCAGCACGTCCGCGGACCGCCCCGGTCTCATGTCCAGTAGTCGGGCGGGCCCGCGGCCGTCGACCAGTGGGGTGAGGTCCACGAGGATGGTCACCAGGTTCGAAGGCTAACCTCGGGTGTGTTTCCAGACGTGCTCATCGACTCCGAGGATGCGCACGCCGTCGAGGTGGTGCGGGTCGTCGTAGACGAGCTGGCGGCAGGCATCGAGTGCGACCTGGTTGACCAGGTCCCAGCCGATACCGAGTACTTTGGCGGTGGCAGACACACTCATCCGGTCAATGGCGAGGCGCTGGAGGATCCAGCGGGTGACTCGGTGGGTGAGCTTGGATCCGTCATCCGCGCAGGCCAGGGATGCCTGGAAGATCTTCCTAGAGCAGAAGGGCTCTGTGCACAGAAAGCGGGGGACGCGGACGTCCAGGCGGGTGGGGAACCCGACGACGGGAAGATCAACGAGCCGGCGCAGGGTGTGATCCCTCAGCTTGCCTGGGTGCCCGCAGTCCGGGCAGGTGTGGTTCACGGCCACCGGGGTGGCGTCGATGATGGTGATGTTTCCGGCGTCGGCGGCTCCGGTGATCGTGAGGCCGATTTCTGCGGTGCGGCAGATGGTGTCGGCGACGAGGTTGCCAGTAGTAGGCTGCACAGTAGGGTCCTGGTTCGGTTGGATGGAAGCTTCGCAACTCTCATCTTGTACCGGCCAGGACCCCTATATGTTGTGCCACCCCGAACCCCACCCCATGGTCAGCTACGCACTCTAAAACCGGAAGAGCCCGTTAAGCTTGCTGCAGCCCTAAGCTCAGGCGCAAACGTAAAGACAACCGACGATTTCGCCCGCACCCGGTTGCTATAGGCGGTGCCTAATGACCATGTGGAGGCTGCTCGGCTGTTGCTTGAGGCCGGGGCCAGCCCGGATGCGGTGGACAGGCAGCAGGACACCCCTTGGTTGGTCACGGGTGTCACCGGCTCTGTTGCCATGGCGCAGCTGCTGCTGAATTATCATCCCGATCTGACGCTGAAAAATCGTTATGGCGGAATCGCGATCATCCCCGCGTCAGAGCGAGGCCACGTGGAGTATGTGCGCGCGATGACTCGCAGCGGGATGGATCTGAATCACGTGAATGATTTGGGTTGGACCGCCCTGCTTGAGGCCGTGTATTGCGGCGACGGCAGCAAGCCGTATCAGGAGATTGTGCAGATCTTGCTCGATGCGGGTGCAGATCCGGGGATTAAGGACTCACAAGGCCTGGTGGCGTTGGATCATGCCCGGAGCAAGGGGCAAACGGAGATCGTGCAGATTCTGCAGTCTCACTCGTAACACGTGCGGGATGCCTCGTGTTCGCGGTGGTAGGGTGGCTCGAATTGGAAGGTCGAGTGCTCGATAGAGACGTCGAAGTGTGAGCCCACGCACCGTTGGAGCTTGTCCAGGATTATTGGGACTTGGCCGTTGTGGAAGGACCTTTCGGTGAGCACCACGTGTGCCGTGAGTACGGGAAGTCCGGAGGAGATGCGGGTGGCGTGAAGGTCGTGGACGTCCAGGACTTCCGGTATTGAGAGGATGTGCGCACGAACATCCTCAAGGGAGAGCCCGGGCGGGACCGATTCCATGAGGATTGCGCCAGCTTCGCGGAGGATGTGGAGGGCGCGGGGCAGGATCAGGAGCGCGATGAGGAGGCTGACAATCGCGTCGGCACGCGTGAAGCCAGTGGTGGCGATAACGATGGCGCTGATGATGACGGCGACGGAGCCGAGGGCGTCATTCAGTACCTCCAGCGTGGCGGCTTTCATGTTGAGGTCGTTGCCGTGGCCGCCACTGAGGACGAGGAAACTCACAATGTTGCCCACGAGGCCAACAACGCCGAACAAGAGCAGGCCTTCAGGATGGACCGCTACGGGGCTGACGAGGCGCCGGATCGCCTCCACCAGGGCGTAGCAACCGACCCCGGCGAGCAGTAGTGACTGCACCGCGGAGGAAATGACCTCGGCGCGTCGGAACCCCCAGGTGTAGGTGGCGGTCGCGGGGCGGAGTGCGACGGAGGCAGCGGTGAACGCGAGCAGCAGCCCGCTCGTATCGACGGCCATATGCCCGGCATCCACCACCAGGGCAAGGCTGTGGGTCCACCATGCGCCGATGAGCTCAGCGATGAGAATGCTGCCCGTTATGGTCAGGGCAATACCTATTCGGGTGTGGTTTGTTGCTGTGTGATGGTGATGATGTCCGGACATGTGACCTCCTGCGTTTTCAATAAACCACACTTTAATGAAAATAGGAAACTTAAAAGCTTTCAGGATTTCGGTTGCTGAAAATTAGTTGTCAATCATGGAGAGAGCTGTCAGTAGAATGTAAAAAGCCTGCTAGTGGACAGTCTGGAAGAGAGGCAACTTCTGAACTGGGCGATGGGGCGTAACAAAATAAGGAAATAATTAAACATGTACGGTCATATTCACATCAAACTCTCGGCTGGTGCTTGGAAAAATCCTTTGCAATTTAGCAAATTAGATGCGTAGATCTTGGTAAACCCTGATCATATTCTGGCTGAAACCTTCTTTACCTGGTGTTTCATTAAAAGCGTTAGAGAAAACCTCTCCTAGAAAAAGAGCCCCGGATGATGAAGAAACTTATTAACGCCACCGCAGCAGCACTCGCCCTCACTTTCGGCGTCGCAACCGCCCCAGCTGCAGATGCTTTCATCCTCCCGGGTTTCGCTGCAGAAAACCTCATCGCAGCAGAAGCTGACATCGCAGACCAGATCAATGGCATCCGCGTTGCGCATGGCTTGGCGCCACTCGGGTGGAACCAGTACCTGTCCGATATTTCTCGTGGCTGGTCTCAGACCTGCGCCAACCGCGATGTGCTAGCTCATGATCCGGTTGCCTTGCAGGTATCTGATCTGGAAAACGTGGCTGAAATGTACCGCAACCCTCGGGATGCTGTTAATGGGTGGATGAACTCCCCAGGGCACCGGGCGAACATTTTGAGCCCCTATGCCAAGACGATGGGTATCGGCGTGGCTAAGAATAACCTCACTGGTGGTTACTTCATCACCATGCGTGGCTCATACTAGGAGTTAATAAAAGTGGCCTGGCGTGAAGCCGGGCCACTTGGTTTATTTCTTGGGCAGTAGTTCTTTCAGATCGGAGACAATCTGCATGGCGCCTGTCGGGCCGAGGCCGAGGTACCACACGTCGTCGTTAACGCGATGAGCTTTGCCTTCGGCTACCGCGGGGAGCGCTTTCCAGGAGGAACTCTCGATCACGGCGGTTTCCCCGGTGGCTGCGGGAGTGCCATAGGAGGTGTAGAAGATAATCGAGCCATCCGCCTTGTCGATGGTCTCAGGGGAAATCTCCACAGCTAGTTCGTCGACATCCTGTTCAGCTGGTCGTGCCAGCCCAGCATCCTGCAAGATCACGCCGATGAGAGACTTGCGGCCATAAAGACGAAGCTTGCCTGGCATGAAGCGAACGAGGGAAACCGTCGTTCCATCTGGCACAGAATTGCCAAGCCCTGAGACAGCCTCATGGTACTGCTGCAGCTTCGCCTCTGCTTCTTTTTCCATACCAAGGGTTTCACCAATGAGAAGGAAGTTTTCTTTCCAAGGGAAACCGGGTCGGATGGAAAATACCGTAGGAGCAATCTGGGAAAGCTGTGGGTACAACTTGTCTGCTCGCAGTTGGTTCCCCAGGATCAGGTCTGGTTGCAGGGCTGCGACAGCCTCCACATTGACTTCGTTGATTGTGCCAACCGTGGTGACCCCTTCAAGTTTGTCCGCCAAGTAGGACGGAATGGGGTTTTCACCTTTAGAAGTGGTCATGCCGACGGGAGTGATACCCAGCGTGAGCACTCCGTCGAGCTCACCGTTTTCCAACACGACGATGCGCTTCGGCTTTTCTTTGATTTCGGTGGTTCCTGCGGCGTGCTTGACGGTGCGGGGGAACTGGCCAGGCTCCGCATCGCTACCAAACTTGGCCGTCTCGGTGTCGGCGGTACCAAACTTGGAGCCGCCGGTTGCGACATCCTTGTTGACCGGGCTGGCGGTGTTTTCCGGTTCGGGAGCACTGCAAGATGTGAGCGCGAGCGCTGCGGTGATGAGCAGCGCCGGGAGGGCTTTCATAACTGACATGAAAAATAGGTTAGCCTAACCTCTAGCTGGTCGGGTAGTCTGGTTCGGTGTTTTCTTCACAATGTCGCCTGCCACTCACCGTGGTCGTTGGACTAGCGCTCAGTGCACTGTGCTTTTCGACGCTGCTGTCCCTGATTACAGGTGCCCGAGCCATACCCATCCATGAGGTCTGGCACGCGTTGAGCGATCGGTCACAGGACCCGGTGTCTGCCATCCTATGGGATCGCCGCATTCCCCGGACTCTCGTGGCGATGCTCGCGGGCATGGCGTTGGGTTTGGCGGGAGCCCTGATTCAGGCCCTTACCCGCAATCCATTGGCTGACACCGGTGTGCTCGGGATCAACTCCGGGGCTGCCTTCGCAATCGTGGTAGGACTGGCCCTTGGTGCCACAGATACCCCGCTGATGCTGTTCCTCCTGGCGTTGGGAGGCGCTGTTCTGGCAGGTGGCGGCACATATGTGTTGAGCCGTGGCAAGGGTGCCAGTGCTGATCCGATGCGGCTGGTACTGGCGGGTGTCGCACTCAGCGCGATTCTCGGTGGTGTCGGTGATGGCCTGGCGCTGACCAATCCGCGGGCGTTCGACCGTCTGCACGCCTGGATGGTCGGAAATGTTGATGTTGGCTCCTACCAACCGGTTTATCTGGTTGCTGCCGGGTTGCTGGTGGGTGTTGTGCCAGCACTCATGGCGATACGTGGTTTGGGTGCGTTGCAGTTGGGGCAGGAGACAGCGGTGGCGTTGGGCACCCAGCTGGCCAAGACCCGTCTGATGGCGTTTATCGCCATCGTCATCCTCGCTGCTTCGGCAACTGCAGCAGCTGGGGTGATTGTGTTCCTAGGGTTGCTGGTACCGCACGTGGCGCGGTGGCTTGTTGGGCCGTCGTTTGGCCGGCTGCTGTTGGTATCGGCGCTGTTAGGCCCCTTGGTTTTGCTCGTAGCTGATATCGCTGGTCGATTGTTGCTGCCGGGTGAATTCCCTGCCGGAGTGGTGGTGTCCTTCGTGGGAGCGCCATTCCTCATTATTTATGCTCAACAACGACGAAAAGGAATCTGATGCGCGTACCAGTCGGACTGTCTTGCGCGGTGATCCTGGTGGCGGTGCTGGCTCTGATCCTCCCCGGCGCTGGCATGACTACAGCTACTGCTTGGGGTGCGTTGCTAGGAAATAACTCTGGTCTAGCACACACCGTAATCTTCCAGTGGCGGGCCCCGCGTGTGGTGACCGCGGTGCTGGTTGGGGCCGGTTTGGCGCTCAGCGGTGCGTTTTTTCAGTCGCTTACTCGCAATCCCTTGGGGTCGCCGGACATCATTGGTTTTTCTGCGGGCGCGTACACCGGCGTTATCGTCGCTTTGTTGGCTGGCTACGGCGGATTCGTCTACCAGATGGCAGGAGCACTGGTTGGTGGTTTAGTTACGGCGGTGGCGGTGTTGCTGCTGTCAGTGCGCGCGCGTATCGACGGCCTGCGCATCATCCTGGTCGGCCTCGGAATTTCGGCGATGCTGTCTGCGCTCAACCGGTGGCTCATTTCCCGTGGTGACTTAGACACGGTGCTCTCCGCCGCTAGTTGGGGAGCCGGTTCCATCAACGGAATGAGGTGGGGTATTGCCTTCCCGGCTTGTGTGTTCTTGGCGGTGGTGAGTGTCGGGGCACTGCTGCTGCGCCGACAGCTCGATGTGCTTGCACTGGGAGACGACACGGCTACCGGCCTTGGCCTGCGCACTAATGTGCTGAAGTTGGTGCTGCTACTTGTTGGCATTGTGTTGGTTGCAGCTACCACCGCGGTTGCTGGTCCCGTGTCATTCGTGGCGCTCGCGGCGCCTCACCTGGCGCAGGGAATCACCCGTGCGCAACGAACTCCGCTTGTTACCACGGGCTTGGTGGGGGCCTTATTGCTGCTAGTTGCCGATATTTTGGCGCAGCGACTCTTTCACCCGGTGCAACTGCCCGTCGGCCTGGTGACGGTAGTCATTGGAGGCCTGTATTTGTTGTTCATTATCGCTCACTCTGCAAGGAAGTATTCATGACCGCACTGCGCACCGAAAACGCCACCTTGGCCTGGGACAACCATGTGATCTCTCAAGATTTGTCGGTGTCCATCCCCCGTGGGGCATTCACTGCGATCATTGGGCCGAATGGTTGCGGTAAGTCGACGTTGCTGAAGAGCTTTGCGCGGATTTTGAAGCCTACCGCGGGTGGGGTGTTTTTAGGCGATTGTGATGTGAATACAATGCCGAGCAAGGGCGTCGCAAAGCAGCTGGCGTTGCTGCCCCAATCGACGGTGACTCCGCCGGATATCACCGTTGCAGAGTTGGTGCGGCGCGGCCGGTACCCGCACCAAAGCTTGCTCCGGCCTTGGTCCGCGGAAGATTCCCGGGCGGTGGAGGCCGCGCTGGAAGCGACGAATGTTGCGGGGTTGGGGGAGCAGCGGGTCACGGAGCTGTCGGGTGGGCAGCGACAGCGGGTGTGGCTCGCGATGGTGCTCGCGCAAAACACGCCGATGCTGCTTCTCGACGAGCCGACCACCTATCTCGATATCTCCCACCAGTACGCGCTGCTGGAACTCGCGAAAGCGCTCGTGACACAACTAAACCGCACAGTAGTTGCGGTGCTGCATGACCTACAACAAGCTGTGCGGTACGCAGACCACCTCATCGTCATGAAGGACGGTGCGGTGGTTGCGGGAGGCAGGCCGACAGACGTAGTCACCAGTGAACTGATCCGGGATGTATTCGGGATCGCGGTGACCGTGCATCTGCTGGATGGCCAGGTTGTGATTGTGCCGGCTACGTTACCGGCACCAGATGTGCGGATGTTGGGCGAATCTTAGCGCCCGTCAAAATCCTTCTCTGCATCCTCAGCCTGGTCCTCAAGGGAGTTAAGCTCGGAGACGTTTGCTTCGTCGGCTACGTCCTCGGCTACCTCATCCTGTGCCTTGTGTTCAGCCAGCTGCTTGTCCAGGTCTTGCAAGAACTCTGCAGAAACCTCTGACTCGTTTGGAGTCACGGTGGAGTAGACCAGGCGTGAGCCTTCGGTAGCGTGCTCTTCAACGCGTGGAGGGACTGTGCCTGCCTTCTCTGGGCGCAGCACGAACCAGTACAGAGCGGCACCCAGGGCACCAAGCAGCGCAGTAACAAGAGCAATGGCGCTGAACTTGCCGCACTTCTTCTTAGGAGCCTTCTTCAGTCCTAGTTTGACGGCGCGCTCATCAGTCTTTTTAGCGAGCTGCTGGGATGTCTTGCGGGTAGAGTCACGCAGTTCAGAGATTTTTTCCGAAGCTGCGGCCTCCGCGCGGGCCTTTTCCAGGCGAACCCGGGCATTTTCTGCGACCTTAGCGGCGGAATCCCGGCTTTCATCTAGGAGTGCCTTGCCTTGGTCGGCGAGATCCGACAGGTTGTAATTCTCGGCAACCTCAGAAAGTGCATCATATGCTTCTGCGGTTTTGCGCGTCCGGTAGTCATTGACCGCGTCAATAGCGGCTCGCGTGGTCTTGATAGCGAGGCGGACATTGTTATTCATTGTTCGTTACTCCTCTTCCCTTAGTTGATTTGGTTCTAATTCAAGCGTAGCGACAATGCAGGAATCGCGACGGAGAATGACGTAACATAGTGCCCATGACTCAAAAGACCGCAACCGCGACTTTGCACACTAACCACGGTGACATTGTCATCGACCTGTTCGGCAACCACGCACCAGAAACCGTGGCTAACTTCGTTGGCCTGGCTCAGGGCACTAAGGAATACCAGGCTGCAAACGCGTCCGGTACCCACGAAGGCCCGTTCTACGATGGCGCTATCTTCCACCGCGTTATTGACGGCTTCATGATTCAGGGCGGTGACCCAACGGGCACTGGCCGTGGTGGCCCGGGCTACATGTTCGGCGATGAAATCCACCCTGAGCTGCGCTTTGACCGCTCCTACCTGCTGGCTATGGCCAATGCGGGCCCTGGCACCAACGGTTCCCAGTTCTTTATCACCGTGGCGGCCACCCCGTGGCTGAACGGCAACCACACCATCTTCGGTGAGGTGACCGATGAAGCGTCCCAGAAGGTCGTCGACAAGATTGCTACCACCGCAACCGGCGCGATGGACCGACCTGTCGAGGACGTTGTGATTAACTCCATCACGATCTCCTAAACTTTCTGTTTCAACCTGCTTGAGCTTGCTTGTCGACGCCGTCGGCCGGCAAGCTTTTGTCATTTTGTGGAGCGTTAAATGCTGAAAGCTTGGTGGCGGCAAGCCCCAGTTACTGTCTTTTTCTGCAGCCTCATGATTGTCGCCTATGTGGCAACGGCCCTGCAGTCGCTGTCCTTAATGGAAAACCTTTCCGGTTCATCCTTGGGGAATGCCTCACTTTTGTATCTTCCCTTGATGACCTCGCCGTTAGGGCCGCTCCGAGCGCTCTTGTCTGCCTTCATGCATTTGGGTCCAGCGCATTTGACGCTCAACCTGGTGCTGCTGTTTCTGTTAGGCAGGGAAGTGGAGATCAGTTACGGCTCCCGGTTGTATCTGCTGGTCTGGCTCTTTGCCGCGATAGGTGCCAGCGCCGTAACCGTGTGGATGGATCCACTCGCCTCCACAGTGGGTGCCTCTGGGGTGGGATACGCGCTCATGGTGCTGTTCTTATTCGTGGTGCGTCGCCGCGGTGGTGACCTCCGTGGCCCACTGGTGCTCATCATCGCGAACATCATGTACACCCTGATAACGCCCACGGTATCGCTATGGGGGCATATGGGGGGATTGCTGGCGGGGCTAGTTTTGTCGTTTGGCCTGCAGTTTTCTTCTCCCGCGTATCGGTGGGTGGCCATATCGGGCATCGGGCTTGGGTTCATTGTTCTATTGCTGTGGAAAATCTCATTGTTCGCTACCAGCGGTTTTTGGGCCCTTTAAACTCCATACACACGTTATCCCCACCCACCCCGGTGGGGAATTTTTATGCCTAGTTATCCCCAGAGGTTATCCACAATGTGGATAACTACATTCTTGTAATTTCCGAAAAAGTCGTTCACTTCTTTGCCAGTATCCAGGCAATTTGCGCAATTCTTCGCACAACAGTGCGGTAGTGGACAAGTAGTACACAGAGTTATCCACAGGCTGTGGAAAATGTGGAAACTCGTATCTCTGAGTGCTATTCACAGTTTTGTCCCCAGCCTGTGGATAACTTACCGGAGATTATCCACAGGGGTGGAATAGCATCTGTGTAATTTACCTCAGAGAAAGCAAAAGCCGGATTTGGTAATGCAACTTGACGCCTAGGGCGCCAAAAGTACGGTTAGCATTACCAAATCCGGCACAGGTTATTCACCCAGAAAAAACAATGTCGGATTTGGTAAAGCAAATTGACCTCTAGCTCACTAAAACGTCAGTTTGCATTACCAAATCCGACACGCGGATGTCTCTAGCGCCACCCCATGGTCATCAGTAGCCCGATGATGAATAGTCCGAAGCCGATGCCGTAGTTCCATGGTCCCAGTTCGCGCATGAAGGAGATGTCTTGTCCGGCGAGGTAGTTCACTACGAGCCAGAGTAGTCCGGCGAGCATGAAGCCGAACATGATGATCTTGTACCACATGGGGGTGCCGGAGGAGCTGATCTTTACCGGGGTTCGGCTGGTTGCGGAAGAGCTTACCGGGCTAGAGGTTTGAGAAACTTTTGCTTTAGGCATTTTTTCACCTTTGTGGGACTTTGTGCGTTTAATTGGATTTCATTCTGCCAGGAGCACCTGGTGGGGGCAATTAGGGTGCTCATGGCAGTAGCTGGAATTCGTACACGTCGACATAGACGAGTGCGTCTTTGCCGAGCGTACCGCCGGCCGGTGGGTCCTGTTTGGCGATTTTTCCTTGATCGATCAGCGCGGTGGTGGCTACAGGGCGCTGCTGCAATGAGGTGTTTGGCGCAGTCCAGCCGGCTGCGCGTAGAGCGCGCAGCGCCTGGTTAGGCGTCATCCCCTGCAGTGATGGCATTGTTACGGCTGCCCCGTTGGATATAGTGACGTTCACGGCGGAGCCCTTTGGTAGTTTCTGCCCGGCCTCGGTGATACCGATGACGGTACCGTTTGGTTCGGAGGCGTCTACTACTCGGACCTGCGGAACAAATCCTAGTGAGGTGAGGTTTTCCTCGGCACTGTCCCACTTCATGCCAGTGATGTCGGGGACACGGACTTCTTCCACACCCTTGGAGATGGTGATGGACACCCGGGAGCCCTTCGACACCTGTGATCCGGCGCCTGGTGATTGTTCGATCACCTGGCCGGCTTCGACGGTATCGGAGGATTCCTGTTTGACGGTGGTATCGAGTTGCAGGCCGAGTTCACCGAGGATGGTGGTCACTTCCTCCGTGGTTTTACCAGCAAGGTCTGGTACCTCCACGATCTCCTTGCCGGAAGAGACAATGAGCCTGATGGTTGCCCCTTCACGGATCTGCGATCCTGCTGCCGGGTTGGTAGCGATCACGGTGCCCTTGGGCACGGTGGGGCTGGCCTCATCCTGCCGCTCCACTTGGAAACCTCGCTGCTGTAGCAGTGCGATTGCTTGGTCTTCCTGCTGGCCAGTGACGTTGGGGACCGCCACGGAGCGGGAGGTCTTGGTGTTTTCCAGGAAGAAGGTGTCATAGGCCCAGTAGCCACCACCGGCCAGGGCGCCGAGCACGGCGATCGTCGCGATGATCGTTCCCCATGGGCGCTTGGATTCGGGCTCCGCGCGGTGGCGTTTCGGTGCTGACGACGAAGGTGCTGACGACGAAGGCACTGACGAAGCTGTCGTGGATGCCATCGTTGCCGCTGTTGCTGGCGCTGGTGGTGCCTGCACTGTCTCCACGATTTGGGTTGGAGGGTCGGTAGGAACCGGATCGGTATTGAGGTGGTTGCGCGCGGCCATTGCTACCGAATTGCGCTGGATGCGACGCAAGTCTTCCGCGAATTCGGCTGCCGATTGGTACCGGTCGCCGGGGTGCTTGGCCATGGCGGTCAGGCACACCGAGTCTACGTTCACAGCGACGGTGGGGGACAGGCCGTTGATTCGTTCGGAGGGCGGAATAGGATCCTCTTGAACATGCTGGTAGGCAACAGCAAGTGGCGAGTCTCCCGAGAATGGTGGCTGGCCAGTGAGCAGCTCGTAGAAGACGCAGCCGGTGGCGTAGATGTCGGAGCGGGCGTCTGCTGTTTTGCCGCGTGCCTGTTCTGGCGAGAGGTATTGGGCGGTGCCGATGACGGCGGCGGTGGCGGTCATGGCGCTGGTGGCGTCGCCAAGTGCCCGTGCGATACCGAAGTCCATCACCTTGATGTCGCCGGATGGGGTGACCATGATGTTGGCTGGTTTGATGTCGCGGTGGATGATGCCAGCGTCGTGGCTGACCTGCAGCGCTTCGCAGACTGGGGCGAGGATGCCGGCGGCGTCCTCGGGTGGGAGTGGGGCGTCGTCGCGGATGATGGTGCGCAGGGTTTTGCCCACCACCAACTCCATCACAATGTACGGGACGGTGACGCCGTGAAGTTCGGTGTCGCCGGTGTCGTACACCGACACGATGGCAGGGTGGTTGAGGCTGCCGCCATTTTGGGCTTCACGACGGAACCGTTCCCGGAATCCTTCATCCCGGGCGAGATCGGCACGCATGATTTTCACTGCGACGTCACGGCTGAGAAGGGTGTCCTTCGCGCGATAGACATCGGACATTCCGCCCGTGCCGATCATCTCCCCGAGCTCATAGCGGGCGCCTAGCGAACTAAGTGGCACTGTGCCGATCCTCCTTCCTTAACAAGTAGTTGACTTATCCATTATTAAACAACGACGGTAAATTTGGTATTTCTAAATCCACAGTCTCAGTCGGTAGTGGCTCTTCAGGTACGGACACCTGCGGTTCGGTGGTACGAGGCGCCTGCGTCCTGGTTGGCTTCGGCGCACTCGTCGGTGCCTGCTGCGTTGGGGTAGATTCCGGTGCCGGTTCGGCAGTTTCGTAAATGGTGGTTGGCTGCGCAGGAGACGTTGTCTTCTTCGGACGTGTCGACGGTGGCTGGGTGACAACCGGCGCAGACGAGGTTGCTGGTGTCGTCACATGAACCGTCACTGGGGCTGGAGTAGGCGTAGGGGCTGAGTCCTTGCCACCGGCCAAGAACGCATATGCGCCACCACCAGCAGCGATAAGTGCCACGAGTGCGGCCGCCGCAATCCAGCCTCCCTTCGAAGACTTCTGTGGCTCCTCTGTGTTGGAGCTCTTCAGCACTTCCGCAGGGGTTCCCACCGGCATCACGGTGGTAGCAGTGTTAGTTGGCGCGTAGTGTGGCTCCGCCACCGGTGTTGGGCTGGGATCCTGTGGTCGCCGACCGAGTCGTACCTGAGAAACAGCTGCCGCGAAAGCGCCACCCTCGGCGAAGCGTCGCGCCGGATCCTTCCGCAACGCAATGGCGATGAGTTCGCGGGCCGGAGCAGAAACCGACACATCTAACGATGGTGCGGCGTCGCGAATATGGGATATCGCCACAGATACCGATGAATCGCCAGTGAAAGGCCGGTTGCCAGAAAGCAGCTCAAAACCAACCACACCCAGGGAATACACGTCAGAAGCGGCGGTAACCTGCTGGCCTTGCGCCTGTTCCGGAGACACATACTGGGCAGTACCTACCACCATGCCGGTGCGGGTCAGGGGGACTGCAGCGGCGGCTTTTGCGATACCAAAGTCAGTGATCTTCACCCGATCATCCGGGGTGATCATGATATTGCCTGGCTTGATATCGCGGTGGACCAGATTCATGGCATGGATCGTCGCTAAGCCATGTGCTGCTTGTTCGATAATCCCCAACGCCCGGTCTTCGGACAGCTTTCCCTCGCGCGCCAGGAGATCTGCGAGTGATTCGCCTCGGATGAACTCCATGACGATGTAGCAGAACTGGCGACCGCGGTCATCCGTGAGCTCGGAATAGTCGTAAGTGGCCACTACGTTCGGATGCTGAATCTGCTCTGCCGTGTGAGCCTCATTGCGGAACCGGCTGAGGAACTCCTGGTTGTCAGAAAACTCCGGCTTGAGGACCTTGATGGCTACCTCGCGGTTGCGCCGGAGGTCGTCGGCTAGCCACACAGTGGACATGCCACCGTGGCCGACGATCCACTGCAGGCGGTAGTTCTCGCCGATCAGCTGCTGGAGGGCGTCGATGCCTTCGGTGTTGTAGGAGGTCATGAGAGCTTCCTTTCCTTAGCGTGCGCTCCGCAGCGCAGCATCGATAACAGCACGGCCAATCGGGGCCGCTACGGAACCGCCCGTAGCGGCCTGACCCCGGTCGCCGCCATTCTTCACGACAACCGCCACCGCAACGTTCGCATCTGCGGTAGGCCCAAAGGCTATATACCAAGCGTGCGGGTTCGAGTTACGCGAATCCTCGCCATGCTCAGCGGTACCCGTCTTGGAGGCAATGTCGGCGCCAGTAGCACCGGCAGTCATCCGCTCCGACCCCTTCATCAACTCCGTGAGGGTCGCCGCGGTCTCCGGGGAGATGGCCTCGTTGAGCTCCTTCGGCTTCGTCTTCTTGATCGAGCGCAGGTCAGAGCCGAGGATCTCGGACACCAGGTGCGGTTCCATCCGCTTGCCTTTATTCGCCACAGTCGCGGCGACCACCGCATTCTGCAGCACAGACATGGAGATGTCACGCTGGCCAATAGACGATTGGCCACGAGCAGCGGGATCAGAGAGGTCTCCGATCGCGCCGGGGCTCATCGGCAGTCCCAGATCATAGGTCTGGCCAAGCCCAAACTTTTCCGAGGCTTCGGTGAGCGCCTTGTCACCGATATTGATGCCCATCTCCACGAAGGCGGTGTTACAGGAGCGTTCAAACGCCTGGCGCAGCGTGGTCTGCGCACCGCCACAAGACTGGCCACCGTAGTTTTCCAAGGTGGCGTTTGTGTTAGGAAGAGTAATTTGGGATGCCCCGGTGACCGGTGAGTTCGGGTTGTAGCCATGCGCCAAACCGGCAGCCGTGGTGACCACCTTGAAGGTGGACCCTGGGGGCAGTGTCTCCTGAGTCGCGTGGTTCAGTAGCGGCGAGCCCTCCTGGGCATTGATCTGTGACCAGTCGTCCTCGATGCTTGCCGGATTGTAGGACGGAGTTGAAGCCATGGCCAGGATTTCACCGGTTTTGGGGTTGATGGCAACCACAGCGCCTTCATAGCCTCGGCTAGCAAGCCCGTTATAGGCCGCTTCCTGCACCGCCGGGTTGAGGGTGAGTTTCAGCGACGCCCCAGTTTGTTCCTTGCCAGTAATGGTGTCCCACCAGCGAGAAGCGAAGAGGGAAGAGTCAGTGCCGTTGAGAACATCATTGTAGGAGGACTCCAACCCGGAGGCGCCATAGGTTTCGGAAAGGTAGCCGAGGGTGGCGCCATACGGGGTGACATCGTTCGGGTACTGGCGGGAGTAGAAGCCATCTTCGTTGGCCACTGACTGTGCGAGAACCTGTCCGCCGGCGGAAATCTGGCCGCGCGGGATGAGCTGCATCTTGTAGTAGCCACGCCGGTTGAGGGCGTTGTGGGCGTATTCGTCATCCTTGAACACCTGCACGATGGACAGATTCACCAACAGGATGAGGACGAGGACCACGCTGAAGACAGCGGAGTTGCGGATGGATCGGTTCATTTAGCGCACCGCCTCGTGGAGCTGGGTGCTGGTGTCATCGTGGTTGGCCACTACCTTTGCGCCTTGGCTGTAGGGGCGTTGTGCGGAATCGGAAATGCGCAGCACCAGGCCGAGCAGAATGTAGTTCGCCATCAGTGAGGAACCGCCAGCTGACATGAAGGGCGTGGTGAGACCCGTCATGGGCATCAGGGCCGAAATACCCGCGGTGACCACAAAAATCTGGATCACCAGCGTTAGGGACAGGCCCGCGGCGACGAGCTTGCCGTAGGAGTCCTTCACCTGCAGCGCGGTCCGCATGCCACGAGAGACGAAAACCATGAACAGCACGAGCACAGCCGAGAGGCCAACCAGGCCCAGTTCTTCGCCTACGGTAGACAAAATGAAGTCCGACCAGGACACAGGAACAATGTGGGGATAACCCTGTCCCAGGCCAGTTCCCATGATCCCACCCCAGGACATGCCGAACAGCGCCTGGGCGAGCTGACTGCTGGTCTCCCAGTTGCCCACCGGGTCCAGGAACAGGCTGAAACGCGCCTGGATTTTGTTGGAGATTTGGAAGATACCGAAACCGCCGATGGCCACCAGCAGCAGGCCGATGAGCAGCCAGGAGGCCCGGTTCGTGGCCAGGTAGATCATTCCGAGGACGGTGGCGAACAGCAGTAGGGCGGGGCCGAAGTCATTTTCGCCGGCCATGATCACCATCGCGATTGCCCACACCAGCATGATGGGGGCGAGGTCTCGCAGGCGTGGGAATTCCATGCCGAGGAAGCGGTAGCCCGCCACGGTGAACAGGGCTCGTTTGTTAACCAATAGTTGTGCGAAAAACAGCAAGAGCAAGATCTTGGAGAATTCGCCCGGCTGGATGGAAAAGGGGCCGAGTGTGATCCAGATTTTCGCGTCGGCGACAGTGTCAGGCTGAATAGGCCAAACCATTGGCAGGGCGAGGAGAACCAGCCCGATAACACCCAAGATGTATGAGTAGCGAGACAGCACTTTGTGGTCGCGGATAATGACCATGACCAGCACCATCATGATTATGCCGACGAGGGTCCACATCACTTGGCGGGTGGCAAGCGCTGTTTCTTTGGCAGCGTCAATCCGGTAGATCATGATCAGGCCAAGCCCGTTGAGCAGGGCAGCGACGGGGAGCATGATCTGGTCGGCAAGCGGAGCCAGGAAACACAGCGAGAGGTGCGCGACAGTGAACACGCCGATGTAACCGAAAATGATGTAAAGGACATCCTTGGTCAGCTCGTTGCCCACCGCAATTTCCAGGTTCACCATGGCCACGCCGATAATGATGGCGGCCAGAATGAGCAGGCCGAATTCAAGACGTCGGGACGTCAAACGCTGAAAAACAGACATCTATTTCGCCACCTCCCGGCAGTTTTGGCCAGGTTTGTTCAGGTCGGTGGCCGACTCGCCTCCCTCGGGCTTAATGCACACGGGGAGTAGTTCGTCGGCAAGCCGGCGTACCTGCTGGATGACGTCGTCGTAATGGCCGGCAGGCATGGCGCTTATCGACGCCCGCGCGTCCGGCTTCACGTCGTTCAGGACGAACGGGGTGCAACCGCCCTCGCCCTTATCGACGATCTTGAGCTTGCCATCCTGGTCTAAACACGCGACCTGGTACACCTCATGCAAGGGCTTGCCGAAGACGGTCTTGTCAAAGCCCTGCTCGACCACGATGTGGCCTGCGTCCGTGGTGGCCACGAAGAACGTGTTTTTCTTTTGCTGCACTGCGAAGTAACCAAGGCCTGCTAGCAACCCGATCACGACGAGGGCTACGAGCAGGCCAATCCAGGGTTTCCGCTTGGCGGTGTTCGCCGCCTCCGGGACCTCGAATGGCTCGATGACCTGTGGCTGCCGCTCTTGTTTTGTGCGTTCCACCATGGTGGCAGCACGACCCGCGGCAGTGTCGGGGCGTGGTTCCTCCGGTTCCCCGGCGTTCAGCGCGCCCGCCGTCATGGGGGTGATGGGCAGCTCCGGGCCGGTGTAGTCATCGGATTCGATGACGTCGGCGATCACCACGGTGACGTTGTCGGGACCTCCGGAGCGCAGGGCGAGCTCGATCAGCCGGATGGCAGCTTCCCGAGGGGTGCCCTCGGCTAGTGCCTGCTCAATGGTGGTGTGGGTGACTGGGTCGGAGAGGCCATCGGAGCACAGCAGGATACGGTCGCCCACCTGAGCGTCGAGGATCTCCAGCGTGGGTTCTACCGGGTTGCCCGTGTATGCCTTCAAGATCAATGAGCGCTGCGGGTGGGTGGAGACGTCCTCTTCGTCCAATTCCCCTTCGTCCACCAGGGACTGGACGTACGTGTCGTCGCGGGTGATCCGCTCTAGTGTGCCGCCGCGGAGTCGGTAGCCACGGGAGTCTCCGACGTGGAGTTTTCCGAAGCGGGTGCCGTCGAAAAGCAGCGCGGTGCAGGTGGTGCCCATGCCGGCGGTCTCTGGTTTTGCGTCGACCTCGCTGGCGATCGCGATGTTCGCGTCGTCGGCGATGGAGCCGAGCATGGCGAGCATGTCGTTGTCGTCAGGGTCTGCGTCGAGAACCCGCAGGTGGTTGATCATGATTTGGGAGGCTACTTCGCCTGCGGCGTGGCCACCCATGCCGTCGGCAAGTGCGAGCAGGTGCGGGCCGGCGTAGGCGGAGTCCTCGTTGTTTCCGCGCACCAGGCCACGGTCGGAGGCGACGGTGTAATTAAGCTTCAGCATTTACGGCTCCAACCTGACGGTAGTGCGGCCAATCTTGATGTCGCTGCCTAGGCGGACACGTTCTGGCTGCTCAATACGCATTCCGGACAGGAACGTGCCGTTGCGGGACGCGAGGTCCTCCACAAACCAGTCGTTGCCACGCTTGAAGAGGCGAGCGTGCCGACCGGAGGCGTAGTCGTCGCCAACCACGAAGTCAGCATCCTTACTGCGGCCCAAGGTGACCTCTTGGAGAGTGGAGACATCCATATGGGAGCCTGCCAGCGGGCCTTCGACGATCTTCAGGAGATGGGGGGCACCGCGCTGGCTCTTCTTCGGGAGCATCGGCCGTGGCTGTGCGACCGCAGCGCCAGCCGACATGTTCGCATCTTTGCGCAA
This sequence comes from Corynebacterium hindlerae, assembly GCF_014117265.1. NCBI lineage: Bacteria > Bacillati > Actinomycetota > Actinomycetes > Mycobacteriales > Corynebacteriaceae > Corynebacterium > Corynebacterium hindlerae. The sequence goes on from NZ_CP059833.1 coordinate 1,632,661, forward strand.
GGTGTGGGCAATGCCGAGGATGAACAGCCACAACAGCACGAGCAGGCCAACCCGGAATATGAGCAAAATACCGATGTCCATGCTTAACCCTTTGTAAATCGTACTTCGATGCGCGAATGCCCCAGCGTAATCACGTCGCCATCCGCGAGCATCCAGTTGTCCACCGACATGTCATTGACCGTGGTGCCGTTCGTGCTCTGCAGGTCTGTGAGCACTGCATCCTCACCATTCCATGTGATTTCGGCATGCTCGCGGGACACGCCCGTATCCGGCAGCCGCAGGTCAGCGTCAGAGCTGCGACCAATAATGTTCGAACCCTCCCGGACGGCGTAGGTGCGACTGGAACCGTCCTGCAGCAAAAGGTTGACATGCTGCTTACCGACGCTCCGGGGCGTCGGCTCCGGTTTCACCTCCGGAATGTGGGTGGAGGACTCCACCTTCAACTGGCCAGTTTTCAGGGCCTCATCAGCGACAATAGTGATAGAGACCGGGCCAGCGGCCATCCACCCTTGGTTCCGGATATGCCGTTGCATCAGATCCGTAAAGCCCTCAGCAAGTTTTGGGTGCTGCTCGCTTAAATTTGTGGAATCCTGCGGGGACACGTGCACGACATAGCGGTTTGCGGTCTCGACATACCCTTCATACGTATGGACACGGTTATCATCCGCCTCCTGCTTCAGGGCCTCTTCAATCTCTGCCGGGACCAGCTGGCCACCAAAAACCCGAGCTAAGCCGTTATCCAGACCCCGCTGCATTGCCGAATCTAGCTTGGCAAAACGATCCATCAAACCCACGGGCGCACCTCCTTCCTCTATGCTTAACGTGTCCAGTATAGGGGTTTGTTCCCAATACTCCGGTTTCCTGTTGGGTTTTTTGCCTATCTACCTGCCGATTTGTAACTTTTCCGGTAGTGCATGCTAAGTTAGACGAGTCGCAATTGATGTTGCTCGGGCGAGTGGCGGAATGGCAGACGCGCTGGCTTCAGGTGCCAGTGTCCGTAAGGACGTGGGGGTTCAAGTCCCCCTTCGCCCACAATGAGCGGTTAGTTAGCCGCTAAGGCCGGGGGCCACACTTTTTGAGTGTGGCCCCCGGTTTCTTTTGTTTTTGGGGTGGTGTCGCTGGGGTCTTTGGGGTCCTGGTCTTGCTACTTAAGCCTGATTTTCTCGTTTGACCCTGGTCTTGCTACTTAAGCCTAATTTTCTCGTGAAACCCGGGAAGTATTTCTCGGGTCTCGGGCCAAAAATAGCGAAATAGCAGATGTGAAGCCCAAAAAGTTGCCGAAACCCGGGGAATGCTTCCCGAGTTTTACAGATCAAGAAAAGAACCGTGGTCCGTTCGGCGCTGCTTCTATCTGATGGCACCTTGACGTATTTCGATGTTGGTGTTGCTAGGCGGTAGGGAAATTGTTCTCGGTCTTCCACCTCAATGTGTGAGAGTTGAGCTTTGGCGGTGGAAGTGGGCGCGACATTGACTCTGGGCTGGTTGGTTGAGAATGGGCCTGACGGGCTGCTTATGCATTGGCCCCGACATTACCCTCCCGAAGTTCGGGGTCGTGGAGGCATTTTTGGAGCAACCTCGGGGGAGTAATGTCGGGGCCAAGCCTCCAGACAACCAACATCAGGGCCAAGTTTTCAGGCATCCGATCTTGGGATCGAAAGGTACCTGAGATTACCGCCTTTATCGTTTAACGGCACGGGCATCGCAGGTCACTGAATACACCACGCTCGCGGATGCATCCGATGCAAAGTGGCCGTTTGCTGGGCAATGGCGATCAATCACCCCCGTTAGCTACCCTAGGCCTTAACGCCGAACATAGTTCGGGGTTAGGGTAGGCTCACATAAAGAATTGGATTCGACCTGCACCTGAGGTAGCTCATGACTTCGAAATTAACTTCGCAAACGCTCACTACGAGGGACCTGATAAATGCGGGCATCTTCTCCGCGCTGTACTTTGTCCTCACATTTGTTACCGGCATGGTGGGTTTTGCCGGTCCGCAGTTCATGTTCGTGGGCTGGGCTATCGGAGTGATCGTCAACGGCATCGTGCTGGCACTGTATGTTGCACGCACACCGAAGCTTGGCGCTCTCACGATCCTCGGCGGCATCAACGGTGTGGCTTTCATGCTCACTGGACACTACGCCTGGTCCCTCTTCGGTTGCCTCGTTTTGGGGTTCTTCGCTGACGTTATCCTCACCAAGCTCAGGTTGAGCATCAATCAGACCTTTCCGCTGGCATACGCCGTGTTTTGTACGTGGATCACGATGCCATTCGTACCGTTGATCTTGGACACTGATTCCTACTACGTAAACATCGCGGACCAGATGGGCCAGCAATACGCTGATGCGATGGCGCAAATCTTCCAGCCGTGGACTATTGGGATCCTCGGGATTGGTGCCTTCATCTTCGGCATCATCGGCGGGATCATTGGGCTCCGGGTGAGTCGCAAGCATTTTGAAAGCGCTGGTCTGCTGTGAGTCGCGTCCAGCTGGACCCCAGAACGGTTTTACTGTCCGTTTTCCTCATCAACTTAACTGCACTCAGCTACGGCTCAACTCCGACACTGCTGGCTTGTATTGCAGCGAGCGCCCTCGCCTTAGCCACGATCAAGCCCCGCTATGGACTCCTCGCCCTGTTGGTCTTTGGCTTCTTTTACCTGGGCTACTGGGGCCTTTTGCAACTGCCACCTTCGCAACTGTTCGCGTTCAGCGCCACTCTTTTCGCGTGGTTTAGCCGTTTCACCATCAGCATGTCCATCGGTGCCTTTGCACTCTTGACGCTGACCCCTTCTACACTCACCTCAGCGCTTCGGCGGATGCGTCTGCCTGGTTGGGCAACCATACCTCCGGCTGTGTTTCTTCGTGTGCTCCCCATCATCGCTACTGAGGCTCGCGCAATCCGTGACGCGATGATTCTTCGCGGCCTGCAACCTGGTTTCAAAAGTTGGGTCACACAACCTACTCAGTCATCGGCCATGCTCGTTATTCCGTTGTTGGGCGCTGTCGTCCGCGCGGGTGATGAGCTGGCATCCTCCGCGCTGGTGAGAGGTTTGGGTGGCGCTGCCTATCCCTCCACTACGGTTGGCCTTTCCTTCAAGCTTGCCGACGCCGTTGCGCTGTGCGTGCTTGGGCTCATCGTTGCTTCCGTGTGGCTTCCAGTGCAGGTTTTGCCATGACGAGACTATCTGCCAGGAATCTAACTTTTACTTATTCGCAGGGGGCACGTCTTGGCGATGCCGGGGTGTCGGATGTGACCTTTGATGTGGAGCCTGGGCAGTGTGTGCTGGTCACGGGCGATTCTGGTTCTGGGAAATCCACACTGCTGAAGCTACTGAACGGTCTTATTCCGCATTTTCACCCCGGCGAGCTTAACGGTGACCTAAGGGTTATCTGTAACGAGGTCGCGATTGTGCCGGCGGAGCAGCCGCTGTCTCGCGCGATTGAGTTTAGTGCGACTGTGTTCCAGAACCCGCGCACCCAATTCTTCACCGAAAGCGTCGATGCGGAGCTTGCTTTTGGGCTGGAAAACCTTGGTATTGCGCCGGAAGAAATCGAGCGCAGAATCCAGACCGCGGTAAGGGCGCTCGGAATTGAACAGTTGCGTGGACGCAAACTCAAGCACCTATCAGGTGGGCAGTTGCAAACGGTGGCGTGTGCGTGCGCGTTGGTCTCACCGGGTGGGCTGGTGCTTTTCGACGAACCAACCTCAAATCTCGACACCGAGAGCATCGATACCTTAACCGACGCGCTGCGCCGTCTGAAACAGCTGGGAAAAACGATCGTTATTGCAGAACACCGGCTGTTTTATCTGAAAGGTATTGCTGACCACGTTCTTTACCTACACAGCGGGCAGATAATGCATCGGTATACCGCGGATGAATTCTTCCAGTTAAGTGATGAAACGCGCCGACAACTGGGCCTGCGGAGTTTTTGCCGACAGCCTAGGCCGGTACCCACAGGGTCGATGCGATCAAATGCACCTGGTTTAGAGATTCATGACGTGCGTTTTTCCTACGGCACGCGCGAAGTTCTGAGCATTGATCAGGTGGGGTTCCGTGCCGGTGAGGTCACAGCGCTCATCGGCCCCAATGGGTCTGGGAAAACCACGCTGGCCAGGATCATTTGTGGCTTAGCTACTCCGCAGCGCGGTGGCAGTATCCGCCTGGGCGGTGAGGAAATTGGGGCAGGGGCGCGTCGTAAAGCGTCGCAGTTGGTGATGCAGGACGTCGGACGGCAACTGTTCGCAGCGACGGTGACCGAAGAGGTCACCTTGGGTTTGAGCAAAAAGAAGCGCGACCAGGTAGATGTTCCCCAAATCCTGCGCTCCCTGGAGCTAGAGCACGTTGCCAACCGCCATCCCCAGTCGCTTTCCGGGGGTCAACGGCAGCGTCTTGCTATCGGCGTCGCAGAGGCAGAGCAGGCCCAGGTGTACGTGTTTGACGAACCTACCTCCGGTGTGGGCTGGCGTCACCTGCAGTCCATATCCACGCTGCTGCGTTCCCTGGCGGACAGTGGCGCGGTGGTCATTGTCATTACGCATGACCACGAACTCATCAAAGAATCCGCTACCCACATTGTTGATTTGAATGAAGTGAATAGAAAAGGACAACGAAATGTCTGACACACCACAGGACGCCTCGCGGGCGAAGCTCAAGGCCGGTCAAGTCGCGCTGAAAAAACTCCTCGCACCAGTGCAGCCGACTATCTACTTTGGGCAGCTGCTCGCGCTGATCTCCTCGCTGCTCGCCGTAGCACCGTACGTCGCGCTGGTGGTATTGGGCAGCGCGCTTTTCGACGGCGAGACCGATCGCGCCAAGACCATAGCGAAATGGCTGATTATCGCCTTCCTGGGCCAGCTGGGGTGTTATTTTCTGGCGCTGCTGATCACCCACCTTGCGGACGTAAAGCTAGTGGGCATTATCCGCCACCGGATTACCAGCACTATCTCACGGGCACCGCTGTCTTGGTTTAGCCAGACCAACTCGGGCAAGGTACGCAAGGCCATCGAAGATGACACGCTTACTTTGCACACTCTTGTCGCGCATGCCCCGGTGGAGCGCGTCGCGGCGATCGTCACCCCGCTGTCTCTGCTGGTGTACGCGTTCATTTTGGACTGGCGTTTGGGTTTGCTTTCCATCGCTACGGTCCCCATTTATCTGGCCATTCAGGCGTATTCCATGAAGGACATGGGGGCCAAGACTGCTGAGATGGACGGCTACCTCGCTAAGGTTTCGGCCACCGCGGTGGAGTTTGCTGAGGGGATTTCCGTTGTGAAGGCATTTGGTACCGTCGGCAAGGCACATGCCCGGTATCTCGATGCGGCGGCGCGGTTCGCAGACTTCTACTACGAGTGGGTTAAGCCGTTGCTCCGGGTGAGTGCAATTTCTGAATCGGTGATTGCGGTTCCTGTGCTGCTCCTCATCAATGTCGGTGGGGGATCGCTGCTGGTCGCCACGGGTGAAGTCACGGTGGCTGAAGTCATTGCAACGACGCTGATTGCGCTTGTTATTCCCGGCACTATTCAGACCGTGGGCATGATGATGTGGTCGTACCAGCTCGCTGGAAATGCTGCACTGCGCCTGGAGGAAGTAATGAACATTTCACCAGTGGCAGAAGGGACAGTAGAGCTAGATCCGAGCAAGCGAGACAAGACTGTGGAGTTTCATGCGGTGAGCTTTGGTTACGATCCCACAACCCCGGTATTGCAAGACTTCACCGCGACGCTGCAGCCTGGCACGGTAACAGCACTGATCGGCCCCTCTGGTTCGGGTAAGTCCACCGCGGCCACAATGTTGGCACGATTCCAGGATCCTGACTCCGGGAAAGTCACCATCGATGGCGTTGATATCCGCGAGCTCACCTTTGACAGCCTGTACCGCACAGTGGCGTTCGTACTGCAAGATCCGCACCTGTTGCGCATGAGCATCCGCGACAATATTCGCCTCGCCCGGCCGGAGGTCACCGATGAGCACATCTGGGAGGCAGCACAGGCTGCACACATTGCTGAGGATATCCGCGCGCTGCCAGCCGGGCTCGACACGATCGTGGGAGAAGATACCTCGCTATCGGGAGGCCAACAGCAGCGAATTTCCATCGCCCGGGCGATCGTGGCAGATACCCCGATCTTGATCCTGGACGAGGCTACCGCCTCAACTGACCCAGATTGCGAAGCGGAAATTCAAGCGGCCCTCACTGAGCTGGTAGCTGGCAAAACCGTGCTGGTTATCGCTCACAAACCAGAGTCCATCAGAGGAGTGGACCAGATCATTCAGCTCGACCCTGTGAAGGAGACCACCAATGTCTAGCTCGCGTCTTCGTGATCCTTTCCTCGTTCGCAGCATGGCGAAGCTGCAAAGCCCCGAGGGCCATCGCCTGGGCAAAAGGTTTAGGCTGTTGAGCTTGCTTGTTGGGCTTCTCGACGGCCTAGCCGTCCTCGCCTTGCTCCCCCTGACCAGTGCACTTGTTGCTGGCTCAGCGCTTGCCTCATGGCTTTGGGCGCTGCTGGGCATTGCAATCGTGGCTTTTGCGTTGCGGTTCTTCGCCACGATGGCGTCATACCACAACGCGCTGGATTTCATACGCACTGCGCATAGGACCGTGGGGGACAAACTCGCCACACTGCCACTCGGTTGGTTTGGCCCCGCGCAAACTGGCGGACTGTCGCGCCTAGTATCTGACCGTTTCATGCAGGCCGCTGAAGTAGTAGCTCATATTCAGGGCACCATATACCGTGACGGCGCAGCCCTGATAACGCTGCTCGTTGGCACATGGGTTTGGAATCCCCGGCTGGGGCTGACTTTCTTGATCATTGCCCCGTTTGCGCTCGGCATCATGCAGCTTGCTGCGTGGATTCGGCAGCAGGCCTCGGAGCGTGCGCTGCCCGCTAACAAGGAGCTATCCAATCGAATCGTGGAGTTTGCGAGCCACCAAGCTGCGCTTCGTGCCGCGGGACGCTCCCAGGAATTTCCGCCACTGCAGCAGGCACTGGAATCCGATCATAAGGCGCGGGTTCGGGAGCTGTGGCTCTCCACCTTCGCCTTGTTGCTCAATGGAATAGTTGTCCAGGCTTTTGTTGTCGCGTTGATTACCGTCGCTGCTGGACTGGCTACCGAAGGCGCGCTGTCACCGCTGCAGACCATCGCAATCATTGGCATCAGCTTACGTTTCACCCGCTCCCTGGAGCAGATTGGTTCTTCCTATGTGGGGTTGGATGTGGCCCGCGCCGCTATCGCTGAGACTGCTGTGATAACTGATTCTCCTTCACTGCCGGAGCCCGCCGAGCCAACACTGGGTGATGGCTCGGGCAGCGTCGAGCTGCGCAACGTCACCTTCGGTTACGGCGCTAGGAAAGTGCTGAATGACGTGAGTTTCAAGGCAGAACCGGGAACCGTGACAGCCATCGTGGGTCCGTCCGGTTCCGGAAAGACCACTATTGCTCGATTGATTTCGCGATTCTGGGACGTCGATTCAGGAGCGGTGCTTGTCGACGGCGTCGATATCCGCCAACTCGGCACCGAACAGCTCATGTCCCGACTATCCATGGTTTTCCAGGACGTTTATCTTTTCGATGACTCCCTGATATCCAACATTCGGGTCGGCCGCCCCGACGCCAGCGACGAGGATGTGTACCGTGCTGCAGAACTTGCCGGCGTCACCTCCATTGCCGAACGACTCGGTTGGGAAACTCCGGTTGGCGAGGGCGGGCGGCTCCTCTCCGGAGGCGAGCGCCAGCGCGTCTCTGTAGCCCGAGCCTTGCTGAAACAAGCGCCCATTGTGCTGTTCGACGAAGCTACCTCGGCACTCGACGCCGAGAATGAGGCGAACATCCTCGCCGCTATGGACCAATTGCGAAGCGAATCAACCTTCATCGTGATCGCACACAAACTGGACACCATCCGATCTGCCGGACAGATCATTGTCCTGGACCACAATGGTTGCGTGAGCCAGGTAGGAACTCACGAGGAGCTCTACGACGCCCCTGGTGTGTACCAGCACTTTTGGAAGCGTCGTGAAGCAGCGCGTGGCTGGGCGCTATCCAGCAGTTAATATGCTCATCATGGTATCTGTGGGAAAACGCACTGGTCCTAAACCTCGCTTCAGCGAAGCAGACGCCGTTGCTGCTGCGCTGGAGCTAGGGTTGGACACATTTACGTTGGCCGGTGTAGCCAAGCGCCTGGGGATAGGCACCTCCTCGCTCTACCGGGTCATTTCCTCCCGGGATGATCTGGTCACGATGTGTCTGCGCCGAATCTTGGGGCAGCTGAAACATAGCTCTAAGGTCGCAGCGTGGGATAAGCAGCTGGTAGAAGCCGCGGAAAGCCTGTGGGATCTCATGGAACAGTATCCAGGGCTCGATCACACATTCATTACTTCACCAGGTCTTGTCGTGCAGCTGCAAGATTTCTTCCAAGCACAAGCATCGCGCCTGGTGGAAGGCGGTTTCCCCGGGGATATCTCTCGGATTGAGTTTGCGCTGGACTTCATTTTTGATACCACAATTTCAACCCACTACCAGCTGATGGCAGTCCGGCGAGACTTTCAAAAAATGAGTGAGGAGGCTACAGACACCACCACGTTCTTCACACCAGAGGATTCCTGGCTGGACCGTGGCTGGCTGGACCGCAAAATCGCATTCATCATCGCAGGGCTCAAGGAGGGGCTGGATGTGTAAGGGCCCTTCGGGGGCTAGGTGAAGATCTGCTTTACTGGCTAAAACCCGGGAAGCATTCCCCGGATCTTGGGCCAAAAACAGCGATATAGCAAGTGTGAAGTCCAAAAAGTTACCGAGACCCGGGAAATGCTTCCCGGGTTTTGCGCTAGCGAGGCACCGGGAGATAACAAAGTGCGCACACCCCCAGGGCAACATAAACTGCGTAGAAAACGAAAGGAATGGAAATGGTCTCCACTACTGCTATAGCGTGCATGGTGGCAACGCTGCTGCTGTGCATTGCGATTCCTGTCGGCGGCATTGTCGCGGTTGCTCGGCGTAATAAGCAGGTCATGCTCCCATTCGCGGTGGGCATGTTGGCGTTTTTTGTGTCGCAGGTGGTGCTGCGGATGCCGCTGATGTCGCTGCTAGCTGGGTTGGCGCCGGACCCTGTGGGAAAGTTCGTCAGTTCCATTCCGGTAGCTAGTTTTTCCGCTGGGTTATTTGAGGAAACAGCGCGCATGGTGTTTATGTTGCTGCTGCTCAAGGGGCTGCATCGTCTGGTGGACGGTGTGGCTTTTGGCCTGGGCCACGGTGGGATTGAAGCCCTGCTGCTGGTGGGCATGACGATGTTCTTTAACCTCGCCATGTCTTTCATGATCAATATGGACAAGTGGGACGTGGTGGCCAAATCGCTGCCGCCGGAGGCAGCTGAGCAGATGCGTACGGCACTTACGCAAACCCCGGCCACGGAGTTTTTAGTCGGTGGCGTAGAGCGTATTTGGGCGATTGGCCTGCATATTATGTGCTCCTTGATCATCATGATGGGCGTCGAGAAGCAGAAGCGTGCGCTGGCGTGGGTGGTGGCCGTCCTGGTCCACGGGTTCACCAACCTCGCTGTGCTTGGGGCGATACAGCAAGGCGCCAACGTGTGGCTTGTTGAAGCTGCCGGTCTGGTCGTCATTGCTGCGCTGCTCACCGCGGTGGTTCGGTACGCGCGGAGGGTGTTGCCAGCAGGCTTGCCGACGCCCCGCTAGCTTCTCGCTGGTACGGCTAGCGGATCGTCTTATGGCTGCATAAGGGAGCCCGCATCCCTTGCTAGATTTAAGTGCATGAATCGCATGACTCCGATTGCGGACGCTGTCACTATGCTGCGCCTAGCCGACGACTCCCCGGCATGGGCGATGCTGCGAGCCACAACTGCGCCCGCCATCGTTGCTATTCTCAGTGCGATATTTAAGGGTGATAATAGGCAGGTTACTGGCACTGAACTGATCCTGGCCGTGGAGCCAATGCTCATTGATATCCGAGAGCAAACAAGCTTGGAGCTGCCGAAATCGGCCACTGCCTACGTCAATGACTGGGTGAAAGCGGGATATTTGGTTCGTCGCAGTCCACAAGGCACCCGCGATGAGTTTTACGAATTATCTACCGATGCGCACGTAGCTATCGAATACGTGCAACAACTCCTCAATCCACAACGCAGCGTGACCCGTTCCCGCCTAGGAACGCTCCAATCGAACCTGCTTGAGTTGGCTGCCGATACGGATCCAGACGAAGCGACAGCTATCCGACGGCTGGAGCAGCAGCGCGATAAGCTGCAAGAACGGATAGATCAAATCAGAATGACCGGGGCAGAGGTCATCACTGATGAGGAAGCCGTAGAGCGCGCCCGTGAGATACTAACCTTGGTCAGTGATTTGCCCACCGATTTTTCTCGCGTTAGAAGTGACATTGAGGCGGTCGATCGAAAACTACGCGAATCGATCGTGGAGGAGAAACTGGGCGCAGGTGAGGTACTGGATAACGTATTCCGGGGCGTGGACCTCATCACCGATTCTGAGGCAGGTAAAGCCTTCAACGGGTTTTACGAGGTATTCCTTGACCAGGAACAATCGGCACAGTTTGATGCCACTTTGGAAACCGTGATGTCCCGTGGTTTTGTTGAAAAGCTCAGCGTGACCGAACGTGCCGAGCTGCGTGGGCTCATGGACACCCTCGATACGTCTTCCGGTCAGGTACACGATTCCATGACAGGGCTATCGCGCTCCTTGCGTCGTTTTGTCCAGTCTCGGGAAGCTGAATCGCAACAGGCACTGACAAAGGCCATTAACCAGGCGCAACAGCTAGCCTTGAAACTCGCCCAACAGGGAGTGGAGGCACGGCGCCTCACGGGCATCGAACTGGAACTGACTACCAGGCAACCCCGCTCCCTATCCACCTGGGTGCTACACAACCCAATGGACTACCGTATTGACAGCGAAATACACCTTAACGAGCCTGGTGAGATTGACCTGGCGGCGATGCGACAGCGGATCCGAGAATCAGAAATTGACTGGGCGGAACTCACCGAAGCGATCGACCATGCGATTGAGAAAGACGGAAGGGCGTCGATAAGCGACGTGCTCACATTACACCCCGCCACCCAGGGCCTCGCCAGCATCGTGGGGCTGATAAAACTCGCCCACCAACACGGCAAACGTGCAGACGGAACCGAGCTGCTCACCTGGGAGAGCCCTACCGGAAAGAAGCTCCAGGCACGATACGCAACATATGAATTTACGGCCCCGATAGGACGCGGATAGATGGACAACAAACTTCACGAGACAGACACCGGCACACTCACCGGAGCTCAACGACGCGCCCTCGCTGAACTCATCCGCGGACCCTACATCTCCCACCTGAACAAACCCGAAGTTTTCCAAACAGTGTCCGCCTCCCGTGAGGTGCTCGGCGAACAACTCGACAACCTCTTCCTCACGCTCATCGTTGATGACAACGCCGGAGTCGCCTACGTCAAAGCGTGGGATGAAAACGTCGCCGAACAACGAGCACTGCTGCGCACCATGTCCTTAACCTTCATGGATACCGTCGTCATCCTGCACCTACGCCGTGAACTGGTGACCACCAACCCGAACGAACGCACCATTGTTGATGAAACAGAAGTCTTCGAAGCGACCCTGCCGTACCAAGCTGCCGGAGGCACCGACCACAGCTCACGACGAAAAAAATTCGATGCCGCATGGAACAAAATGAAAAATAACTCCATCGTGATCAAAACCCCTACCGAAGGACGATTCGAAGTATCCCCAGTACTGCGCATCATCTTCTCCGCAGAAGAGATCGCCACCGTCACAAAATCCTTCGAAACGCTCCTGGAGGAACACACATGATCACTGGCCAGTACCGCCTCGACACCATTCAAGTACACAACTGGGGCACCTTCGACGGATTGCACAATGTAAAGGTCGCGCGCGCCGGGTATCTCATCACCGGCCCTTCCGGCTCCGGAAAATCCACGCTCATCGACGCAGTATCCACCATCCTCGTACCGCCGGCCAAGCTCAAATTTAACGCCGCTGCAGACTCCGGAGGCAGTTCCGGACGAGACCTAGTCACCTATTGCCGGGGAGCTTGGCGCCGGGAGCACTCGGAAGAAGCAGACGAACTCACCCGCTCCTACCTGCGGCCCGGGGCCACCTGGTCTGGAGTGATGCTGCGCTACACTGACGGTGCCGGAAACACCGTCAGTGCCTGTCGGCTCATGTACCTTTCCACGAAGGTGCACGCTAACCAAGACATCGTCAATCTGTTTCTGTTGCTGCCACGGGAAGCCGAGATCCCGGAATTTGAGCAACTCGCAGTAGATGGGCTCAATATCACCACGGCGAAGAAAGAGTTTCCGGAAGCCCTAGCAGTACAACGCACCCACCCTCAGTTCGTCAGTGCGCTGCGCCGTCAGTTAGGCATTGCTGATGAAGGAGCCCTTGAACTATTACACCGCACCCAATCAGCAAAAACCCTCGGTGACCTGAACTATTTGATGCGCAACTTCATGCTGCCTGAGCCAGAAACTTTCAGCATTGCGCATCAGGCGGTAGAAAACTTCACTGAACTCCAAACGGCCTACGCCACCGTCGTTACCGCCCGCGAGCAGATCGATCAGTTAACCCCCATCCGAACCGCCGCCCAAGAACGAGAACAGCTCACCGCCCAGACTGCGGAAAGAGAAGCCGAAAAAGCAGGGCTGCCGGCCTTCGTGTACCAGCAGAAACAATCATTTGCCCAGGCAGAATTGGAACAATGCCAATCTGAACTCACCGCGACAGAGGCACTGCACTCATCCCTGGACAACAACATCGCTGCGCTGCAGACGGAACGTGATCGACTTTCTGCGTTGATCCATGGAGAAGAAAGCTCCGGGCTTGTCGCAGCAACTGCAGAACGTGACAAAGCTGCCGATCAACTGCGCATCATCAATCAGGCAGAAAACGACTTTGCAGCACGCTTGGCAGACATTTCCGCTACAATGCCGGGCACAGTTGAGGAATTCACCAACCTTAGACTCCAGCTAGAAAATGACCTCCAGGACGTTGCCACCCAGAGTGAAAACAACCGCAGCAAGCTACAAACCGTGTACGGTGACCTGCGAGAACTGCACAACGAGTGCGATAGTCGAATAACAGAACTGGAGGCAATCCGTAAGTTCCAGTCCACCATGGACTCGAAACTGCTCGACGTCAGAGCGATGATCGCTCGGATCACCGGCATCCGAGAAAAAGAGCTTCCCTTCGTGGCCGATCTGATCAAGATTAGCCCAGATCACCTGCGCTGGCAGGCAGTAGCAGAGCGGGTCATGGGCGGTTTTGCCCGCAAGCTGCTCGTCCCCGAAGAACACTATGAACAAGTGTCCGCTGCGGTTGAAGGGACGCATCTGGGAGCGAAGCTCCAGTACATCCGCTTCAACAACCAGCTGGAACACAGCAAGCCGTCCCCTTTTACCGCTCAATCGCTGGCGACAAAAATCGACGTGCAACCCGGGAAGTACCACGATTGGATTCAAGCGCAACTGTCGAAACAGTTTGACTACGTATGTTGCGAAACTCTCGACCAAATGCGTGAGGCACGTCGCGCAGTGACCGTCCATGGCCAGGTGAAGCATTCCCCCACGGAACATGTGAAAGATGATCGTTTCCGGATTGATGATCGCTCGCGGTGGGTGCTTTCTGGAAATGTGGACGATAAGATCGAGGAACTTCAGCGCATCATTTCGGTTGTGAAGCGAAGCATCTCCGTTAAAGAGCAAGAAGCAACCCGCATCCGTACCGCCTTGGATAAAGCCAGCAACCGAACTGCCACGGTGAAGCGACTGCTGGAAACTACAGATTTCGTGGCCATCGATGTAACTGCAGCACAGGCTGCGTTGGATAACGCCCAGCGGGTTGTTGATGAACTCACCGATGGCAACCAAACGCTCACTGCACTGAAAAAGCAACAAGCGAAAAACGAATCAGCTATTTCGGAAGCGCAACAGCAGTTGAGAAAGCACGACCAAACAATGGGGCAGCTGCTGTCGAAAATCGAGCAAGCCGAAAAGCAGCTCGCCAATGCTAGCGCCTGGCTCGCTGAAGCCCCTGAGCTCAATCAAGAAGTAGCAGAGCGCCTGAATCAGCGTTGCGAAGCAATCGACCGGTCAATCCGAGCAGATAACATTGATCGGCTGCATGACACTGTGCTCAATAAGCTCAGCAATGAACTAGCCGCGTTGCATCAGCGCGCAACGCGCCAAGAGGGTGTCATGGTCACTGCCATGCAGCGTTACCTGGATAAATGGCCCCAGCGCGGTGGTGATCTTACCGCTGAGATCGCCTGGCAAGCAGACTTCCTCGCTGAATTGGAGCGTCTGGAATCTGACGATCTGCCCCGCTTTGAAGAACGGTTCCGGGAGATGCTTCAGGAACAAACCAACAAGCACTTGGGTAGATTGCGTCGTCTGATTAGGGAAGCCGCTTCTAAGACGCGGACCTCCATTCAGCTGATCAATGATTCTTTGGCAGCAGTGGACTTCTATCCGGGGACTCACTTGCAGATTGAAGTGCGTGATGCGCAACCGGCAATCGCTCGAGAATTCGTGACACTGCTTGACGAGGCCTTGGCCGGCAGCCTCACCGACCCGGATCGGGAAGAAAGCGAACGTCGGTTCCATAAGCTCAAAGCCGTCATTGAAGCCGTGCAACCATCTGATCGCACCACTGCCCGGGAGCGCCGACTGCGGCTGGATACCCGCGAGCACGTCAAGTTCCTGGGTGTTGAGTATGCCTCAGATGGTAGCCGGGGTGCAGTCTATGACTCTGCGGAGGGGCTCTCCGGTGGTCAGGCCCAGAAATTGTCCTCGTTCTGCTTGGCAGCAGCTCTGCGGTATCGGCTTACCGGAATGGGGCTCACCGCAACTCAAGCGAAGAAATCTACCGTGGTTGCTGGGGATGCGGTGTATCCGAAGTATGGCACGATCATCCTCGATGAAGCCTTCGACCGTGCAGATGCTGAATTCACCCGCGCCGCGATGGAAGCCTTCGGGCGCTTCGGCTTCCATATGATCCTGGCTACGCCCGAGAAACTTCTGCAGACCGTGCAGGACTACATTGGCGGTGTCCTCATGGTCGAATGTCCGGATCGTAAGCGTTCTCGCACCAGCGCGTTAGCAATTGAGGAGGCAGTTGATGAAGGCTCCTAGGGATGTCGTCACGCGTGCTGCCACATTTTATGAGCGCAACCATCGCGCCTGGTTGGGTGGCGAATTTGCGCCTCTGACGATCAGCCTGCAACCGCCGAGCGGTCGGGCAGCCGAGCTTGACGACGGCCAATCCACCAAAACCTGGTTGAAACAATGGTCCACAAGCACGATTCCGGTGCACCGGGAGCAGCGCAAACTGGGCTACTTAGGATCCTATGACCTGCCAATGCGTGTTGTTCTCGACAGTCCGGAAACAGCTGCTGCGGTCGCCGGGAAGTCGCAGCATTGGCAACGGATTAACGAACTGATGGACAGATTCACGGCCGAGCTTGGCGTGAGCGTACGCGCACCGCTGGTCGAAAAACTCACCGCTTGGCAAGGGTGGAAAGATGTCACCGTGGAGCAATTCATCGACGTTATCCGGTGGTTCCGTAGTTACGACTCCCGCGAATACTACATTCGGGAACTGCCAATCCTCGGGGTGGATTCCAAATGGATTGATAGGAATCGCACGGTAGTGACTGCCGTCGTAGGAGAGTTACTTTTTCGGGAGAAACCCGTGATGATTCAGCTGCGCAGCCTCGATGACAGCCTTACAATTCATGGCCTGTCCCACCTCAGCTGCGAACCGCAAAACCTTGGTGTCCTGCCAGGCCAGCGCATAGTTTTTGTTGAGAACTACATGACTTTTCTGGCGCTTCCTCCGATTGCCGGGGCCGTAGCCATTTATGGAGGTGGCTTGCAAGCGCACTCCATTGCAGCGCAACTACCTGGGCTAGCCGACAAGGAGATACTCTACTGGGGCGACATCGATACCCACGGTTTCTACATCTTGGACCTTGTGCGCCGTAAGCTACCGCACACCCGATCCGTACTGATGGATTTACACACAGCGCGGATACATGAACTGATGGCTGTGGAGGAACCAACACCGAAGCGCTTCCAACCACAATACCTTACCCCGGCGGAGGTCGAGACGCTGGAGTTTTTGTGGGAACGCTCCGCTACTAGTGCGCTCCGGATCGAACAGGAACGCATCTCCTTTGACCATGTCAACCGGGTGCTAGGGGCACTTTGACCCCCTAGCAAACCGCCAGCGGTTCCCGGTTGCCGTCGAGCAAGGTGATAGCCAGCTGGCGGCCGTGTACCGTGGAGGGTAGTGCCACCTCCCAATGCTTTCCGCGGCGCTGCACAGTGGGCTGCTCGCCGAAGCTGATGTGCTCCCAGATATCGGCGGGCTTATCAAAAGGCACCGCTGTCGCACTCAGTACCGCGTCCTGGGTGCGCAGCTGAAATTCGGGACGGCTTAAGGCCCGGAAGTTAATAATCGCCGACATGAGACGTGGCAAGTCCTCGTCGGTGGCGGAGGTGCACACCGCAAACGGGAGGGCTTTATTCAGCATGGGAATATGCAGCGGATCCGTCAGCAGAAAAGGATCGACAAAGGTAAGGGTACTAATTTCAGGAATATTGGTAATCACGATTGCATAGATTAGCCAATTTTACGCGGGTTGTCGCATATTTAGGACGCTGGGGGTGGAAGCCCAACTACAGCGACACTTCGGCGAGTACCGCTCCGGACGGCTGCGCGCTACCGGCCATCGGCTCTTCCGTAACCATTACCTTCATGGTGTCGCCGGGGAGTGGCATCCACACATCGTCGTGGGGTTCGGGGCCGATCACACCAGCCGATTCCATACTGCC
This sequence comes from Corynebacterium hindlerae, assembly GCF_014117265.1. Lineage (NCBI taxonomy): Bacteria > Bacillati > Actinomycetota > Actinomycetes > Mycobacteriales > Corynebacteriaceae > Corynebacterium > Corynebacterium hindlerae. The sequence goes on from NZ_CP059833.1 coordinate 1,649,523, forward strand.
GTCAGCCATGACGGCCCACACCTGGGCACCCATCCCGTCGCCTACGGCGGGGATACCGTCAACCATCGCGCCGCCTTTGCCCATCGACTGCGACACCACAATGTCAAGCTGTGCACCCATTGCATTCGCTTGGGATTGCCGCGCATCGCTGGCGGCCATGATGCTATCCATCTGCTGGTGTGACGACGTTTCAGTAGACAGCCACGTAAGCGACCCCACCAGCAGCGCGGAAACAGCAGCCAAGGTCAGTAGTGGCGCAGCCAGGCGCCTTCGCAGTGGCTTGACGACGCCCACTGCTTCCGACTCTTGTGGCTCCTGCGGGATCTGCGGAGTCTGCTGAATCTGCGCGAAAATGTCCGCCTTGAGCGATTCGCTTGGTTTAAGTGGCGGCGCGGCCCGATTGAGGAGGTCTTCGATATCCTCCGGAAACTCAGGTCGGGTCATCGCACACCTCCTAGGGCTTTGTTGCTGCTCAGGGCATTTCTTAGTTTAGTGAGGCCATCACGAACGCGTGTTTTCGCGGTGCCGAGCGGCACACCAGTGGCTTGCGCTATTTCGGAGTGAGTCATTCCGCTGAAATATGCGAGCAGCACTGCGCTGCGGTGTGGCTCTCCAATAGAATCGACCAAGCTCCGAATCTGGTGTGCTTCCAGCTCCGCTACGGCTTCTTCTTCAGCGGGGGACCAGACGGTAACTTGCTTGACGTAATCGGCGGTATCGCGTCGTTTAGCTGCAATGTCGGAGCGGAGCCGGTCGATGGCCCGGGACCGCGCCAGCCTGAGCGCCCAGGAGCGGGCGCTGGACTTGGCCGGATCAAATGAAGCGGCGGTCCGCCACACCTCAATGAACACTTCCTGAGTGACCTCTTCAGCCTGTGGGCGATCCTGAATCACCTGGTACACCACACCCAAAATCTGGGGCGCAAGCTCGTCATAAAACTGGCTGAAAGCGTGCTCATCACCCTGGGCGACTTGAAGGAGCACACTTTCCAGATCCATAGCCAGAGAGTTTACAACGTGCGCGCGCAAAAGGTTACTTCATCATCGCAGTTTCGGACGGCATCATCCCCTCGGAGGACATCATGGCGTCCTCGGATGGCTTCATCATTTCAGAAGTCATCATCTCGGAGGTCATCATCGAGTCCGATGGTTGCATCTTCTCGGAGGTCATCATGCCGGTAGGCTCCGGGCTCATCTTGGCGTCATCGGTGTTGTTGCAGGCTGCTGCACCGAGTGCCAGGGTGGCGCAAGCTGCGACCAAACCGAGCTTGGTGGCGGTAGTACGTGCAAACATAACTTTCTCCTTACGTGGTACGTGGCACAAGCGTGTTCTTGTGCGTCATTTAGTAGTTCGGAGGGGTGGTGTTGATCGGATTGGATCGGATGGAAAATTTTTTCTCCAATCCGATTGACCGGAGGTGTCGAACTACTGGGTGAGAAGAACATCAGGTGATTTGGAAAGGACTGGCCGTGTTTGAGTTAGCAGTAATTGGTGTGGTTGGCGGCCTGGTCACGGGCATTTCGCCGTGCATTTTGCCGGTGTTGCCGATTATTCTGACGGCGTCAGTGGGCAGGAAGCCAACGCATGTGGTTGGGGGACTGACGTTAAGTTTCGCGGTAATCACGCTGCTGGGCACCGCGGTGTTGGACGCGCTGGGTCTACCAAAGGATGTGCTGCGCTGGGTGGGGATCACCATGCTGGCGTTGGTCGGCGTGGGGATGATCGTGCCGCGGGTGGGGCAGTGGCTGGAGGCGCCGTTTTCGTTGATTCCGCGCCCCTCCGGTGTGCATAGCGGAGCGAAGGAAAAGGGTGGTTTTGTCCTCGGCCTGGCGTTGGGCGCGGTGTATGTGCCGTGCGCAGGGCCAATCCTGGCGGCGATTAGCGTTGCTGGTGCCACGGGCGACATTGGGCCTTCCACCGTTGTGCTCACATTAGCGTTTGCCGTTGGCACCGCGCTGCCGTTGCTGGTGTTTGCCCTGGCTGGGGGCAAGATCGGTGAAAAGGTCGATGCGGTGCGTCGCCACTACCGTGCCATTGGTGTGTTGTTGGTGGCGTTTGCTGTGGCGCTGGCGCTGAACGTGCCGGAGAAGCTGCAGCGTGCGGTGCCGGACTGGACAGCAGGGGTGCAGCAGCAGTTGGGGAACAATGACGTGGTTAAGGGCGCGTTGTCTCACGGCGGTGGGTCTCTCGCCGCCTGCCGAGGAGCTGACCCCGGCACATTGCACGACTGTGGCGCTGCCCCAGAACTGGCAGGCATCACGAACTGGCTCAACACCCCGGAACCGGTGACGCTCACGCAGGGGCAGGTGACGTTGGTGGACTTCTGGGCGTACGCCTGCATCAACTGCCAGCGCGCCGGGGAACACATCACAAAGCTTTACGACGCCTACGCCCCTGCCGGATTACAAGTAGTGGGGGTGCACGCGCCGGAGTACGGGTTCGAGCACGAGACCGCGAACGTGCAAGCTGCCGCCGAGCGAGAAGGGATCCATTACCCAATCGCGCAGGATAACGACTTTGTGACCTGGAAGAACTTTGACAACCGCTACTGGCCAGCACGCTATCTGGTGGATGCCCAAGGCAATGTACGACATATCCACGAAGGGGAGGGCGCGTACGCGGAGACCGAGCAGCTGATCCGCGAGCTGCTGCGCCAGGCTAACCCGAACGTGCAACTGCCGGAACCGGTAGAACACGGCGTCACTGAGTTAACGCAGCACCGTAACCCGGAAACCTACTTCGGGCATCAGCGGGCGCGTTACTACACCAATCCCAACTACTCCCAAGGCACGCAGGAGTTTCAGGCAGTCACCCCGGACGTGGGCTTTTATACCCTCAATGGGCAGTGGACCATCAACGACGACCACATTGTTCCCGGCCCAGGGGCCTGGTTAGAGGTGGGCGTGCACGCGGCCCACGTACAGGCTGTGGTGTCAGGCGAGGGACAGCTGAAAGTTCAGCTTCCTGATGGCTCGCAGCGCAGCTTCCCGGTGCAAGACGGCACGATTGATGTGCTGCGCCAGCAAGCACCCATCGACGGGATCATCAAACTGATCCCTGATGAAGGTACCAGGCTGTATTCCCTCACCTTCGGATAGCGCTAACTGCGTGCCAGCGCCTCACCAACTCGCTTGCCGGAGTGAATACAACCGCCGAGGAACGTCCCTTCCAGTGCGTTCTTGCCGTGCATGCCGCCTCCGCCGAATCCGGATGCTTCGCCACAGGCGTAAAGCCCAGGGAGCACATCACCGGAGGCGGTGAAGCACCTGCCGGAGAGGTCAGTTTCAATACCACCGAGCGTCTTGCGGGTAAGTACTTGCAGGCGCACCGCGATGAGCGGGCCATGGGACGGATCCAGGATTCGCCCTGGTGGGGCGCAGCGCACGATCTTATCGCCCAAGAACCCGCGGGCGGTGCGGATGTAGTTGACCTGAATGTCCTTGGAGAAGGGGTTGGCGAGCTGGGAGTCCCGATCTTCCAGCGTTTTACGTAAATCCGACAGCGAGACCGGCACAGGGGCAAGCTCATTCATCCCCGCCACCAACTCTTCCAAGGAATCAGCGACCACCCAGTCCACGCCGTTATCCATGAAGGCTTTGACCGCCACGTGCGTCCCTGGCGTGACTTTCCCGGCCAGCTTTCGGAAGGACTTATCCGTCAGATCCGGATTCTGCTCCGAACCGGAGAAGATAAATTCCTTATCGGCAATCGCCTGGTTGAGGATGAACCAAGAATAGCCATGACCAGTGCGGCCGATATGAGAAAGCGCCGCGAGGTTATCGGAGCCGGGGAATAGGTGCGTCGGCAAGCGCTTGCCTTCGGCGTCGAGCCACACCGACGACGGCCCCGGAATAATCCTAATGCCGTGACCAGGCCAGATCGGGTCCCAGTTGATCATGCCTTCCGGGTAGTGCCACATGCGGTCCGTGTTGATCAGTCGCGCGCCAGCAGCGGCCGCAACATCAATGCCCCGGCCATCCACGTGCGCCGGCACCCCGGTAACCACGTCCTCAGGGCAGGGGCCCCAGCGATCAGACGGCCACATCTGGCGAACCTTTTCCAGGTTTCCACCAATGCCACCGGTGGCAATGACGACGGCGTCGCCACGGAGTTCAAACTTTTTCACCACGTCCGAGGGGGAAGCTGCGCCGCGGTTCAGGTCATCACAGGGAACCAGGATGTCGCCACGTACGCCCACCACTGCGCCTTCTTCCACGATCAGCGAGGTAACGCGGTGGCGGAAATGGAACTCCACCCGGCCTTGCTGCTCCATCTTCTCTAGCGGTTCTCGGAACACCCGCACCACCTCCGGGCCGGTACCCCAGGTGAGGTGGAAGCGGGGAACAGAGTTGCCGTGGCCGGAGGCATCGCCGGAGCCACGCTCTGCCCAGCCGATGGTCGGCAGCACGTTTAGGCCCAGTTCCCGCAGGTAGGAGCGTTTCTCTGTGGCTGCGAAGTGCACGTACTCGCGGCCCCATTGGCGCGGCCAATGGTCATGGGGTGCATTGTCGTACTGGGCGGAGTTCTCCCAGTCACGCCAGGCGAGCTCCTCGGAGTCGTGCACCCGCATGAGCTTTTGTTCGGGGGAGCTCACATAAAACAGTCCGCCCAGTGACCAAAATGCTTGTCCGCCCAGGTTGGCGCGGTTTTCCTGATCCAGGAAAACAACATGTTTCCCGCCCTTGGCAGCCTCAAAACCAGCGACCAGCCCGGCCAAGCCGGTGCCTACGATAATGACTGTTTCCATGGCACAAGTGTAGTGACCTCACCCTGATTCTCGCGCTCCGCGAGGGAAAAAATCTTTTAAGCTATCAACCATGTGGCAACCATCTGACAAGTGGCAACGACGACACACCCAAGACCATGCCTATCGCATCGTGGTGCACGTACCCGCGCTTACCGACGCCGCCTGGGAGCGACTCCGGACTGAAAACGAAGCCTCGGACGACCGCATCGATTTCGGCGGGGTGTATCTGGAACGCCTCACGGGAAACGAAGTAGCGGCGGTCAGTGGCGGTGAGGACGCCTTTGACTCCCTCGATTACGCATTAAATGACATGTTGCGTGGGGCAGCAGGCGACTTCACCGTGGTGACCGAAAAAGTACTGGACTAAGCCCTAGGATTCGCCTAGCTGCTGGATCAGTTCGCGTCCGTTGGCCCCTTGGATCCACGGCACGGGGGAGCTAGCGGTGGAGCTTTCGATGGGCGTCGCGGAACCGTGGGCGAGGACATGTTCGCCTGGGGTGAGCTGACGGATCGCGACGAGCGTAATCCGATCGGGGTGCTCCGCCACAAGGTTGCCGTAGGTGAGCGGGTCATGCTGCCCGTCATCGCCGACGAGGATCCAGTGGATATCAGGGAAATCAATGATGAGGTTCCGCAGCTGCACTTTCTTGTGCTCTTGCCCGCTTCTGAATAGGCCGGTGGGGGTGGGACCCCAGTCAGTGAGCAGCAGTGGGCCACGTGGGAAACCGTGGTCGGCGAAGAACTTCACCAGGGCAGGGAAGGTGTTCCAGGCTCCGGTGGAGAGGTAAAACACGGGGAGGTCCGGCCCGAACTTTTCCCGGAGCGCCTCGTAGAAGGAGGCCATCCCGTCGACTGGTTTGCGGGCATTGGTGCGCAAGAACCAGGAATTGTACGCGGCGATGAGGGCGCGGGGCAGCATGGTCACCATGACGGTGTCATCAATGTCGGATACCAGCCCGTACTTCACCCCGGGTTGGAGGACGAGGACGTCGCAGGCGACTGATTGGCCACCTTCGACGTCGATATGCACCTGCTGCCAGCCCGGGGCGAGCCCGTGGTCGCGGATGGGCACGTCAATATAACCGTTGGTGCTGGTACGGGCCCTCACTACCTGGCGGCCGGCGCGGATCGTGACGGGGTGATCGGGTACCTGCAAGGTGAAAAACTGCCGAAAGCCTCGCTCCGCCGCAACCTTGATCGGGCGCGGGTTGCGCATCAGTACCCGCGCGAGCACGCGGATGCGATCGGCGTCACCGTAGCCAAAGTAGCTCTCTAACTCCGGTGTCCAACCGGCTTTTGCTGCACGTTTGCCACCCACGCTGTTGATCGTGTTTTCAATCGCGCGCGCAATGTCAGCAATACCCATGCGACCCAGGGTAGCGCTTAGCTGCGAGTGTGGCAGCCGAGCGTCGCTTCCCGACGCAGCGCCGCCGTCGCTATCTCCTTCGCAATGGTCACCGCCGCCGCATCCGGCAGCTGGCTTAGGGCGTCCAGAGCGCTGAGTAGACCCTCGCGGGTGCGGATAATCCCCACGCCTGCGGTCATGGTGCTGCGGAGTTGGCGCCATTGGGTGTCGGTAAGCTGCGCTCGGGCGGTGGTGTCCTGACGGGGTGTGCCGCTGAACCCGCCGCGGTGAACGTCCTCGGCAACGCGTTTGCCCACCACGAGCCCTTCGAGCAGGGAATTCGATGCTAGCCGGTTTGCGCCGTGCAACCCGGTGCAGGCGCATTCGCCAGCTGCATACAGTCCTTGGACCGTGGTGCGCCCATGCGAATCTGTCGCGATCCCACCACAGGTGTAGTGCGCCGCTGGCCGAACCGGTAGTAGATCCCGTGCTGGATCCAGACCGATCGTGGCTGCACCTCGGGTGACATTGGGGAACCGCTTTCTCACATTGCGGATACCGCGGGCATCCAGGAAGGCCTCCCGGCCGTAGATCGCACGAGCAACCACATCGCGTGGCGCCAAGTCATTGTCTGTCAGCCGGTTGCCCTCCCGATCCACCAGGTGGGCTCCCTCACCCCGCAGCGCTTCCGTGAGCAGGGGCTTTTGCCCGGATCCGGGGATGTCAAGCACAGTTGGATGGAACTGGATAAACTCCATGTCTTTCAGTTCAGCACCGGCGTCCTTAGCCAGAGCCATGCCTTCGCCGTGCGCGCCGGGCGGTGCGGTGGTGGCCTCAAACAATTGCCCGCACCCACCGGTAGCAACCAGCACGTTCCTCGCCTCAACGGGGCCTTGGTCCGTGAGCACTCCGGTGGGAGTGATGGCGCGGGCCTGTGCCGTGATGACCTGCGCGGTTGTCGCGGCGATGAGGGCACGTTCGATCTCTGCGCCCGTGGCATCGCCGTTGGCGTGAATGATTCGTCGTCGAGAATGCCCGCCTTCCAACGTTCGATTAAACACTCCATCGACCTGGTCAAACTGGGCACCGTGCCGGATGAGCCACTCCACGGCATCCGCACCACCAGCGATGATGTCCTGGGTGTGCGTGACATCGTTATGGTGTGCCCCGGCTGTGATGGTGTCCTCGGCGTGGAGTGAGGCGGAATCGTCGGTGGTGGTGTCGGGCAACCCCACGACCGCCAGGCCACCTTGGGCGAAGTGGGTAGCCGCGCCGGGGAAGCGGGGCCCGGACTTGTCGATGATCACTGGGGTCAGTCCGAGTTCCACAGCACGCAGAGCTGCGGAAAGGCCGGCAATGCCACCGCCGATGATCGCAAGGTCGAATTCCATAGGGAAAGGGTACGCCTCGGGGTGGCGGTGACCAGCATCGGGTTAGGTCACCTCGGAGATGGGGACGTCCTCCTTTCGGGCCCAGTCGAGGATTTCGGTGACGGTGGCGCTCGATAGCCAGCCCAGGCGGCCTTCCATCCGGCTGGCGAAGTGCGGTTCGAGGGCAGCGACGGCCACCCACCCATCTTTCGCCTGGTAGAGGCCGTAGTTGTCCACGCCACCGTTGAGGAGGCCTCCGGGGGCAGTGATGCCGTAGCGCAGCGGGGTGGCGGCGTCGAGGGCGGCTTGCTTGAGTCCGATGCGGGTGTGCGAGCCGCGACCGGTGCGGGCCTTTTCGAGCAGCATGGCGAGCGCAGCGGAGACGGCCTGTTCGGCGCCCATGAGGTCTCCGAGCAGTACTTTTGGCAAGTGCGGTGGGGTAAGGGTGCCGGCTTCGGCCTGGTAGGTGAGGTCATGGCCGGGGTGTTCCGGGTTGTCTACATCGCCGACGATGTCCACGTGGCACAGGTGGGAGAGGTCGATGGTGTCCAGCCCCATGCGGGTGAGGGCGGAGGGACGGTGGGAGGTGATCAGCACGTCCGCGCTTGCTAAGAGTTCGCCCAGCTTAGCGACGCCGTCGGCTGTTTTCAGGTCCAGGGTGAGCAGATCGTAGTGGCTGGAGAGCTCGGCGAACCATTCTGGGGCGATGTGCCGAAACGGGTCGCCTCCTGGTGGTTCGATACTGGTGACGTGGGCACCGAGCTGGGAGAGTCGGGCTGCAGCCCAGGGGCCGGGGAGGTTGACGGCGAGGTTGATGACGGTGGTGTGAATAAGTGGTTGCATAGGGCGAGCTTACCCACTTTAGTGTGGTGCATGGCACACTATGAGTTATGTATTTTTACGAGCCAACGAAAGATATTGGGCTGCCCTATTCTCCGGTGAATGCGATCATTGCGCCCCGGCCGATCGGGTGGATCGGGTCCCAGGACGGTGATGGCGTAGCGAACCTGGCGCCGTATTCCTTTTTCAATGTGTTTAACCGGCGCCCGCCGATCATTGGGTTTTCCACGATTGGTTACAAGGATTCCATCCGCAATATTGAGGCCACCGGCGAGTTTACGTGGAACTTGGTGGATGAATCGTTGGTGGATGCGATGAACCAGTCGTCGGCACGCGTGCCGGCGGAGGTGGATGAATTTGAGCTGGCAGGTTTGGATAAGCGTCGGGGCAGGATCGTGGCGGCTCCGCTGGTGGATAGGGCGCGGGCTGCGTTCGAGTGTCGGTTGTCGCAGGTGCTGCGTTTGACGACCGCGGATCAGGCGGAGCTGGATACCTGGTTGGTGCTCGGTGAGGTCGTCGGCGTACACATTGATGATGAGCTGCTGGAGGAGGGGTTGTTTAACACGGAAAATGCCCGGCCGGTTGCCCGTGGTGGTGGCCCGGCGACCTATTTCGAGCTGGGGGAGAGCTTCGAACTTTTCGGCCCTTAGGTTGACACACCCCTCCTTAGGAAATTAGGTTAGCCTTACCTGATTGTTTGAGGAGTGTCATGAACAAAGCCATTCGGAGCCAGGCCTGCCGCATACTCGCCGGAGCGGGCGTCATGTCCATGACGCCCTACCACGTTGACCCCGGACTGAAAATAGACATCACGGCACATGGCCTCGACGTGCGCGGAAACCTCGTGGTGAGCTGCCTTGCCAACGAAGTCCTTTACTTCGAGGACATGGATGTGCGCATCGACGCCATCCTCAAGGCCCCCGAGTACGCCGTCGATGTAATTTCCGCCAGCATGCACGGCATCGGCGAGATCGAATGGATGGAGTTCGTCGGCCCGTTCCGCATGGGCCATGTTCACCTGGACCGCGTGTACATGCACCAATGCGCGCGCCCCACCGCCTTCGACGTGGTCGACCTCGTCCCGCAGGCGCTTGACCTGCCGGAAGTATGCATAGATACGCTGGGGGCGCGCGAAGTAGTCGGGGAATTCACGGAGCAGCAACTGCGCGGACTTATCGACGCCGCCTGCTCCGAAACCCTGCACCGCAGCAGCGCTCTTATCAGTGAACTAAACGGCAGAGTCAGTCGCTGGGATGCCACCCACGTGGTGGATGTCTCCGAATTTGGCATCACCTTGTTCCACACCTCACGATGCGGGCTCATCTCGGCATTCATCGCCTTCGAACAGCCGGCGAATACCCTGGATGAGCTGAGGGAACGGTTGAGCCGGGTAGTGGCTATTTCCGTGTCTTGAGTCCTGGTAGTTTGCCCCGGATACGCTGGGGATTTACCGCGCAGCGCGAAGTTGTAGACATGACTGCAATATACTTTCCGCTATGCATAAACTCTTGGACGTCATCTCCGCCATCGCGCGATTCTATATGGCGTATGTGTGGATTCATGCCGGGACCGCGAAGCTCGGCAAACACATGGAGATGACACAGGCCATCACTGCCTACCAAATCTTCACCCCGGAATGGTCAGGGTACCTCGCCCAATTGATCGGGCCTCTCGAGATTGCCGGTGGCGTCTTCCTACTGCTAGGCCTCTTCCTGCGTAGTGCCGCCAAAGTCTCCTCCGTGGTGCTCGTGCTCTTCATGATCGGCATTGCCCAAGCATGGGCCCGGGGCCTCGCCATCGACTGTGGCTGCTTCAACGTAGACGGCATTAGCGACGCACAAACCATGGATTACGTCAAAACTCTCGCCCGCGACGCCGGCTACCTCTTCCTCACCGGATGGACCATCTGGCGGCCCTTCCGCAGGTTTGCGTTGTACGCGGGGTAGCTTCAGGGTTTGTGGCGAATTTGCCCCATGTTAGGAAAACCGGGCAGAGCGCGACCTGGCGTTTTACTGTAGCAGGTTGTCTAACGTGGGGCAGATTATGAGCGGTGGGCAAGAATCCGTTCCAAACGAGCGGTCAACGCGTTCGGATCTCTGAGTTGTTCCTTAGTTATTCGGAATGACAGCCAACCCTGGAGCGCTAGAAGCTGGTCAACCCGTTTATCGTGTGCGATTTGTTTTGGAGTGTTGTGATGCTCGCCGTCATAGAACACTGCAACTTTGTGCCGTTCACTAGCAAAATCTGCTTTGGTGAATCGCCAACCCTTTTCGTCCAGAAACTCGTATTGCGGGGTCCAATTGGCAAGACCCCGAATCATTAGTCGGGACACGGTTTCCGCGGGAGAATCAGATCTATCGCAGCTCAATGACCACAGTTGTTGTAGGAGCGAGCGGGGGAACCTACCAAATGAGATGGCCAGCATTTCACTCAGACTCACCTGAGTCACCTTACGAAAAGCATCTATTACCTGCACAGACATCACTTCTTGAGGCGTCATAGCTGGGACGTGTGGGGTCCACCATTGGTGGCGCCCTTGTCGAATATCGATGAGGCAATCTAGTAACGCACGATCCGCTTGAAGAAAGCGCGCTCGTGGACGATGTTGGCGCCAGACTTTGATTCCTAATTCCAAGCGGCATGCCCGTTGCTTTAGAGCAGGATCACATGCGAGTGATTTCGACCTCACATGCAGGTGAACAGGGGCATTGTGCTGGAAGTAATTGATTCCAAGTAATGTGGCGGCTGCCCAACCACCTAAAACTGAGCTGGGGAAACGAATCTGTGAGGCGTATGCCCTCGTCAAAAGGGGCAGTTCTGAGGGGCCGCCAGGTGGAAAGTCGGTTTCCGGTAGATATACCCCACGGGTCACTCGGACATAATTCCGGCGAAACTGGGTGGGAGTGATGCCTTGATTCAGGATTTGGGCTTTGGTTTTAGGTAAAGGGTTCATACTTAGTTAGACTGCTGAACCCTCTCGAATGGTTGCATCCAGCGGAGATTCTCCGGAATTTGCCCCATGTTAGGAAAATCTGCGCGACGTGAACTGGGGTTTTGTGGTCACCCCCTACCTAACATGGGGCAAATTATGGCACCGTCCCTGGGTTACCTTGTGGCCAATGCTTCCCGCACCTGTGGTACCACTTCCGTAGCGAAGAGACGGAGGCATTCCATGGCGGATTCGTGATTGCATGAACCACAGTTGTAGCGCAAAATAATGCGGCTGAGCCCCAGATGCTCGACTACCGTGGCGATCTTTTCGGCAACAGATGCTGGTGATCCGAAGAAACCAGCGTCATGGTCGAACTGTTCGAAAGGTTGCGAAGAAGGCTCCTGTTTTGTGTTAGCGATAAACCCAGGAACAAGTAGACCTAGGGGCAAACTTTCCTGCCCAAAACGCGAGATTGCTGCGTGGTACATGTCCACGAAAGGTTTCCAATCGAGGGGACTACCACTGTTTACCCGCAGTAGTAGTGGGCAATTGTATTGGGCGGATTGGAGAATCGCATCAGAGCGACCCGCAACCTCGATCCACGTGGCGTGGTGTGGACTGGAATCAGTGAGGTCGTTCCAGGCCGCCAGGTGGTGATTGAACTTGCTCTTTGTAGATTCTACGGTGGCGCGTTCCTGGTCACGGTTGATCACCACTTCAATGCGGTTACCGGTGATCTGCTGTAGGTCGTTTCGTTGTGCGTTACGAGTGTTCAAGTCAGTGCGTTCGATGTCGCTAATGGAAGCAGCAAGTGTGATGTCGCTGGTGGCCGCGGCAAGCTGATGTAGCAAATCGGCGAGGTCCATCCCCAACATGTCCACAGCGAAGTCCTCGCTAAAACCAAAAACATCAAGGCCAAGCTGATCAGCAAGGACCGCTTGTTCGATGAGATTATCGCGTAGGGCGCCGACGGGCGGCGCGGAGAAACTGGGTGAACGGAAGAACGATACGCCGAACTCTAAAGAGGTAGAAGAAGCTTGCGAGAAAGGCATATGAACCTACTTAATTACAATAACCGGTAAGTATTATTATATATCGAAATGGGGAGTGAGAAACCAAAAGATCTCAGTAACGAACAAAGCATAAAACCCCCGAAAGTCGGGGGTTGCAAATAGTCGGAATTAGCCTACTGCCCAGAGCACGTCGCCCTTGTGGTCATTCATGTAGCGACCCCACGGCTGCCAGGTGTGCAAGCCCGCACCGAAGTGGCGGTTTACATGAAGGCCCTGGTTACGGGCTTTGTTTGTGAAGGACTCGGTGGACATATTGATCAATGTCTCGCCGTGAATAGCGATGGCATTCGCTCCCAGAGGGCCAGGGTAGGTCTCGCCGGTGCCAGGCAAGGAATTGCCGGACCACACGTGAACGTTGACACCGCCGTCGCGAAGCTGTGCAGCGTTGGCTACCGGGTCAGCATGCAGGGCGCGGGCGCTCGCCTCCACAGGGTTCCAGCTCCACCAATCCCAAATGAACGCGCCCGAGTTGATGAGCATGGCCACACTAAAGCCTGCGATCATGCCCACGTGGGTCGCCATCGCCGGGTCGATGAATCCGGAAATTGCGTGCGCCTGACGGAACTGATCGGGGTGGTGCGCCGCCAACGTCAGCGCCGGGATCGCGCCCATGGATACACCTGCGATCGCGTTACGCTGCGGAGATACGCCGAAGTGCTGCTGTAGGTAGCCGGGAAGTTCATAAGCGAGGAACGTCTCCCACATCGGGCGCTGCGGCTCGGAGCTGAGGCTGCTCGTGGCTGGAGCGGCCCAGTCGGAATAGAACTGACCAGCGCCACCGGCAGGCATGACCAGAGTGACATTCTCATTCACATAGTCCGCTGGGGTAGTGGAGTGGGAGGCCCAGTTGGAATCGCGCTCGCCAACCTGTGCGCCGTCGAGTAGGTAGAGGCCACCGTTGCCACCGGCACTCGAGGCCTGGATGTAGACCAGCATGTTGCGACCGTTGGACGCAGACCACACTTCGCAGGCCTGGATGAAGTTACCTTGCGGAGCCCACGAACAGCCCGGTCGGAGCCACCCACGGTTATCGGCCTGCGCGGTAGGGGCCAACGCGAGCGCAAGCGCGAGAGCGGTAATGGCCGCGACAATAATGCGCGCCCACATGTTACGTGAGTGGCTGATGTTACTGGTGTGCATGCTAGTAAGAATATCCTACGGTCCGGGAATTGCAAGAAGATCCTTGCAATAGTTTTAATGGAGAAAATGAATCAGTATTTACAGTAGCCTTCCGGACTCGATTTGGGAACAATTGGCACCCTCGAGTGAATCATGTCCCATTTTTGCTAATGCTTGCTGCCGTAGTGCTAGGGGCATTGCTGGAGATAGATTTCCACTTCGGTTTTGTCAGGCGTGATGAATGCCACTCTTAATATGACGCAACATATTATGGGATGTGAATTGGCTCACTTTAGGGGTGTCTGCCATATAATTTAGGGGGTATCTAAGTGGCGACATGGTTGTTACCTACCAGTCCGTAAGCTATAAAAAATAATAACTGTACCTTAATGATCTATTGGCAACGCTCAGCTTTTGTTGGTGGATCTGGAACAATGGGGCGGTTTGACTTTTGCACTCGCTCGCTTTGGGCGACGAAGATAACTGAAAGATTGGAAATGTAATGACCCTTGCGCGTTTAAGGTCGCAAAAATTGGGGGGGGGGGGGCGTCTTTGCGATTCTTGCAACGATCGGTCTCATCTTCTCATTGCTGGTGTGGTTCCCTAGTGTGGCACATGGGCAAACCTGTGGTGGAGAATACAGCAATTTAACCTGGAGGACTGGTAGTCCAGGGGTGACAAACGGAGTTTATAACGACTCAGGCGCGAGAGCTGAGGCTCAGTTTGATTGGTCTGTTTCTAGTGCATCAAAAGAGGGCGATACCTTCTCCATCACGTTGCCTAATGAGCTTGTGACAGTAGGCACTGGTGAGCTTCGTCTCCTAGATGAAGGTGGTAATCATGTTGCTACCGCCAACATTGAAGCAGGCAAAAAAGAGGTGGTTTTCACTTTAACGGATTATGTGGATACTCACTTCTCAGTGAAGGGACAGGCGTATTTTACTGTCGAATGGGATCGCAATGCTCCAGGTTTGAGTACAGACGGATTTGGTAGCAACGAACAGCCAGGATCACTCAACTTCAGTGGGTGCGGTAGTGGCACCCTACTGGGTGTGTATCCGCCGGATGGCCCCGGAGGAGTCACCCATATCAACTCTAAGAATGGAAACTACTACGGAGAATCCATTCAAGTAGACGGCAAAACCGCCCACCTTGTTACGTGGAACATCGCGGTTGCGAGTGACAGTGGAACAAATGATTTCACCGTCACGGATACGGCACCTGAAGGATATAAGTTTGCGTGCTCCGGTAAGTACAGCAATGGGTATGCGCCGGTAGTAGTTGATGCCGTCCGCACCGAAGGCGTTATTCCTGATCGCCACTATGTGGTAGACGGCGCGGGCCGTACTGCCAGCGGGTCTAGCAATCTTACGGATGTTACGAGCGAGGTAGTTCCTTTCGGTTACGGCTACGAGATTAACTGCACTGAAAAAGAACTTAGCGTTCGGTTCCCATATGGTGTCGACCCATCAACAGGACCTCGAATCACCGTCACTACCTTTACCGATACGCTGCCACAACCTGGAAGCAAGGTGGTTAACACTGCCAATGTGAACGGAAAAACCGTCTCCGGTGAAGTGGTCATTCCGTCCGCTGGCGGCTGGGGAGAAGGCAAGCTTGGAGGATTTGCTCTCCGTAAGATTGCCACTGGCTTAGGATCTAACCCTGATAAGCAGTACAACTTTGAGTGGAAATGCACACACGCTACTAAACCTGAGAAAAAGGGCACAAAAACCCTGAAGACAGGGGAGGATTTCCACATTGCGGACGTGGAAAAGGGTTACACCTGTGAAATTTCAGAACAAGATGCTTCTGTAACCGGACAAAACCTCAGTACTACTTGGCTCGTCGACGGTAAAGAAGCCGAAGCTCCGGTTAAGTTCGGTGTGCGCGAACAGGGCACTGAGGCTGTCATTATCGATGTGAAGAATGCGTACACCCCTAAACCAGAGGTGGGTGGGTTCAAGATCGTGAAGACCGTCAAGGGGCTGCCCGCGGATGCACCAGCTAAGGACTACTCCTTTAGCTACGAATGCGCCAAAAATGGGGCTGAAGTGAAAACGGGCACTGCTACGATTTCTGGTGCCGGAGCAACTGAGATCAAGGATATTCCTGCAGACGCACAGTGTACGGTTACTGAAGATGCCAAGAGCGCAGCTGTACCCGGATACTCACTGGTCATCGATTCGCTGAAGCCGGTTACTATCACTGCTGACACAACCCAGGTTGTTGAGGTGAACAACATCTACACCAAACAAACGGGATCTTTCAGCATTGAGAAGCAACTCATCGACAAAGACGGTGTTGCCGCAGGAAAGAAATTCACCTTTGGCTACACCTGTAAAAATGACGCTTTGAATGAAACCAAGGCTGGGACTGTGGGACCGATTGGTGCAGGGGAAACGGGCACAGTTACTGATATCGCTGCGGGATCGGTGTGTACGTTCACTGAGCAAAACGCAGACATCGAAGGTGCAGACCTCAAGACTTCTGGACTTGATTCGGTAACCATCGTGGACAACGGCACGTCTAAGGTCACTGTCACCAATGAGTACTCGGCGTGGCTTGCATCATTGAAGGTGAACAAGGAAATCACCGGAAGCAATGTGAAAACGCTGCAGGACAAGCTTTTCGAAGTTAACTACAAGTGCACTCTTGATGATTACTCCAAGAAAGGCACTGTGCAGGTATCTGCCAACCAGCCAGCTCTAATCGAAGGAATCCGCTCTGGGGCAACCTGTGTCCTTGAAGAAAACACAGATAAGGCAAAGTTTGATGGTTACAACTTTGAAGTAGATAAATCCACGGTGACGGTAAACCCCAAGATTGGTGGTAAAGATACAGTCGCAACCGCCACGCTGAAGAACCACTACAGTGTTCCCCCAACCCCGACGGAGACGGTCACCCCAACCCCGACGGAGACGACTACTAGTTCTGTTCCACCTGTAACTGTAACGACAACGACCACGCGGCCTGGAGGAATTCCGATTATTGTTCCAATCGTCCCAGGATCTAGCTCCTCTGGATCGAGCGACCGTGGTCTTAGTAGTGGTGGTAACTCGAGCACGGTGGTGAAACCAACTACAAGCATGCCGCAGCCTCCAACGGGCCACAAGGAAGCGCCGCGTAGTGGCAAGCAACTTGCTCAAACCGGTGCCCAGGTAGGCGGAGTCATTGCTTTTGGTGCGGTAATCCTGCTTGTTGGTTTGGCACTAGTTAAGCGAGGCCGCCAGCAGTAATAGTTCCGGCAACGAACTCGTAAGTGGTAAGGAGACCGGGTGGTGTAAGCTGCCCGGTCTTTTTGCATGTTTCCATCCGACGCCCCTGCGTAACCCGCGCTAGGCTGGCGCCATGGAACAGATGCGCACCCCGAACGAGGCTGTCGACCGGCTGATTTCTCTCTATGACCAGGCCACCGCGCGTGGTATCGAACTTCTGCAGCACGATACTGCTGAAGGATACGAGCAGGTGGTGTACCCCAAACTGGTTATTGAGGTAACCGAGTGGCGTCCTATTGATAGGACTGAGCCGTTCGGGTACGTCGATAAGCCTGGGCGTTATGCGGCGACCTTGTCCCGCCCGCGTCTCATGCGCGCCTACCTTTTGGAGCAGCTTGAGCGCCTTGCCGGCAACTACCCATGTCGCATCTACGTCGGCCCATCTGATGAGCAAATCCCACCCGAATACATTGACGACGCGCCCGAGGTGGAGCGCTCCCCGTCCTCGCGCTTGCCTCGTCCCTCGCTCGATGCTGTCGACGATGCCATTATCGACGGCGAATGGTTTGTATTCCATGGCCCGGAGCTGCCGCTGTTCCACTTCACCGCGCAGCGTTTTGACATCGCCTGCAAACGTATCGAGCACTACACGGGGCTGCCCATCGATACGGTGCAGAAATTTATCCTGTTCACTAACTATGAGATGCACACTACGGAATTCATCCGTTTCGGTAAGGCAGCGGGTGGCAGGTACACCTCGTTGAAAGTGCCGCGCGATGGCGTCCAAATGCCCCGATATGACCTATGCACCGACTCGGGCGACGGTATCACCATGATTAACATCGGTGTCGGCCCCTCTAATGCCAAAACCATCACCGACTGTCTCGCAGTTCTGCGCCCCGAATGCTGGGTCATGATTGGCCATTGCGCCGGCCTTGACGGGCGCATGCGTATCGGCGACCTCATTCTCGGTAACGCTTACCAACGCCGTGACCACATCCTCGATGGGCACTTGTCTAACGATGTTCCTATCCCCGCCATTCCCGAAGTGCAACGAGCCCTGGAATCCGCAGTCCGCGCGATCTATGGAGATGACACCGAACTCATGCGCACCGGTACTGTTCTCTCTACTGACGACCGTAACTGGGAGTGGCACACTCCACGAGCTCTATGGTCAGCTCTTCGCGGCTCTACCGCAGTAGCCGTTGATATGGAATCTTCAACCCTAGCTGCCAACGGTTACCGTTACCGTATACCCTATGGAACCTTACTTTCCGTCTCTGACCTGCCGCTACATGCCGTCCCGAAACTGCCCGCAGCGGCGCAAACCTTTTACTCGTCTTCCAAAGAAGCGCACGTTATGTGCGCCGTACAAGCAGTAGAAGCCTTAGCTGAAGACCCATCGCGACTTCGCACCAGGAAACTCCGGCGGACCATCGGGGAGGTGCCGTTCAGATAAAGCGTGTCGGATTTGGTAATGCAAACGGTACTTTTTCGGTCTGATCCGTCAGTTTCCATTACCAAATCCGGCACGGGGGCCTCTTTCTAGCCGACACGGACTTCTCACCCAGAATCCAAAACCGAAGCGGCGCCTGAGCATTCTTCGTAATCCCAATACGCGGACCACGCACAAACGGGACCTCGGTCTTGGGCAGCACGAGCTGGACCGGCTGCGAATTATCCTCGATCCGAAGGCCCAAGGCCTTGCCTAAATTACCGGGGCCGGAAGCGAGTTTGTGGGTGGGGACAGATCCGCGTCGAGAAACTGCGAGCTCTTGGCCTGCAACAATCTCGCCCGCGCGCAGCAACACCCCGCCGGAGCCACCAGGCGGATGACACACAATGTTGCCCGCCTTATGAATCCCGTAAGAATGATAGACATACATCAGTCCGGGCGGGCCAAACAGGGCAGCATTCGCCCTGGTAAGGCCCCGAGACGCATGAGAAGCAGGATCATCCTCACCTAGGTATGCCTCCACCTCCGTGAGTCTTATCGAAACCCCGTTCCAGGTGAACACAGCACCCAGCAACTCAGGGGCAACAACGTCGGCAGGTCGGGCGAAAAAGTCCATGCTCAGACACTAGGCGTGCCGGATTTGGTAATGCAAAGTGACGTTTTGACGGCTAAAAAGTCAGTTTCCATTACCAAATTCGGCGCCGGCTTTCTCTAACTTCCTCCGCACCCGCCGCATCAGATCTTGCTCCCTCCGGAGCATCCCTTTGGTCACGCGCATGACGTGCCAGCCTTGTTCTTCAAGGTAGGCGAGGATTTCGTTGTCGCGGTCGATGTTTTTCTGGTCGCCGTGGTGTTCGCCGTCGTAATAGATCGCGACTTTGAGGTGCACCCAAGCGAAATCGACGATGGTGACCAATGTTCCGTTTTCGTAGACTTCGTGTTGCGTCGTCCACCCGGGAAGTAGCCGTTTCAGCATGAGGCGAAGAGTGGTCTCTTGGGGCGAATCCGCGTTGGGCACCGAGAGCTTCATGAGGCGTTTGAGGCGCCGTTGACATAGGCGTCGTCGAGCAGCCTTGCGGACGGCTTGCAGTGTAACGCCTGCGTATCGACGCGCAGCGTCCAAAATCTGGACCGCACGGAGTTCGGTTAACCACAATCCTGTCACCTTCGCAGTCCAGTAAGTGATGCGTTCCCGCAGGACGTAAATCATGCAATCGATCGTGGCAGTTGCAGCATCAACGCAAATGAGGTCAGGAAAAATTCGGTCAAGACCAGTAACTTCTTGGAAGCGGACCCCTTTAATTAAATGGAGATGAGGGTTTTCTCGGACCCCGCGCGCCGGAGTATGTACCGTAGCCAACGGAATATCCCACCAATACGGCACCCCATGATAAGCAAGCGCCGCGAACCCACCAATAACACCAGAAGGAAAACGCAGATGAGCGGCGCGAACTCTAAAGAGCAAATCAGGAGGGGAAGCAGGAGAAGCGTAAACACCATGGGAAAAACGGTGCACGTGGTTGCGTCGGATAAGGGAAATTGAAAGTTGATGAGCCGGAGCAGGAAAAATTAAAGGGTTCATACTTATTTAGACTTGGCGGGAGCCGGAAAGGGTTCCATCAGACAAGGAACTTGTTGAATTTGGTAATGCAAAGTGACGTTTTGGCAGCTAAAAAGTCAGTTTCCATTACCAAATCCGGCACGGCAGTATCTTGGAAGACATGAACTTTCTCTTCGATCTCTACGGTGTCCTTTTGAAAACTCAGTCGGAGCAGGCGCTCCGGGCTTTGGAGCAGGTGACTGGGGCAACGGATGAGTTGTGGCCGGTGTATTGGGAGTTGCGCCCGGATTTTGATGCTGGTCGGGTGACGGCGGAGGAGTACTGGGACAAGGTGCAGAAGCGGCTGCATGTGGATCCGTTTGATATTCAGCAGGCGATTGATACGGATTATGCCGGTTGGTTGGAAGAGGATCCGGAGATGGTTGATTTGGTCCGCGGGTTGGCGAAGGACCATAGGGTGGGGTTGCTGTCGAATATTCCGGAGGGGCTTGCGCGTGAGGTGTTGAGGAAGCACACGTGGCTGCAGGATTTCGACAGTATTGCGATGTCGTATGACATTGGGGTGGAGAAGCCACAGCCGGAGGCTTATGCGAAGGCGTTGGAATTGTTGGGGACTTTGCCTGCGGAGACGCATTTTTTCGACGACAATGAAGCTAATGTGTGGGCTGCGGAGCGGTGTGGTTTGCAGGCGCATTTGTTTACTGGCATCGACACCTTGAAGGAAATATTGTGATCCTGGAATTCAATGGCAAGGCTCCGAAGATTCACCCGGATGCGTTTGTGGCTCCGAATGCGACGATTATCGGTGATGTGGAGATCGGTAAGGATGCCAGCATTTGGTACAACGTGGTGATCCGCGCGGATGTGAATAAGATCCGCATTGGTGAGCGCACGAATGTGCAGGATGGGTCAATTTTGCATGTGGATAGGGATGCACCGTGCATTCTTGGTGATGACGTCACGATCGGCCACATGGCCCTGATCCACGGTACGACGGTGGGTAATGGCACGTTGGTGGGGATGAAGTCGGGTCTGCTCAGCCGGTCGAAGATTGGTGAGGGGTGTCTTATTGCCGCTGGTGCGATTGTGCTTGAGGGGCAGGAAATCCCTGACCACACGTTGGCTGCGGGGATTCCGGCGAAGGTGAAGCGCGAGAATGATCGCGAGTTTGTCACCCATGCGGGCCATTACGTGGAGCTTTCCAAGGAGCACGGGCGCCTGTAGTTCCAGAAGGACGGCGCCAGCACCATACATACAAGGGTGCCGAGTATCACCAGTACTCCACCGGAGATGGTGGTGAAGGCGGGGCCGATCAGGCCCGAACTGTAGCCGTGGAGGAGGTCGCCGAAGCGCGGCCCACCCGCGACAACGATGAGGAAAATGCCTTGGATGCGTCCTTGGACGTGTTCGTCGGCGGATTCTTGCAGGATGGCGGAGCGGAACGCCATGCTGAACATGTCCATCATCCCGCCGAGAACCAGCATGAATAGGCAAAGCCACGCGAGGTGGGAGAGGACGCCAACCCCGGCGCCGATCACCGCTAGCCCCCAGGCGATGATCAGAACATAGACCGCTACTCCTTGCCGTGTCACCGTGCTGATCCAACCAGAAAATAGCCCACCCAGGACCGCCCCTAGCGCCATCGACGCGTACAACAAGGCCAGGATCGTCTCTCCCGAAGCAGGACCGCCGAAAGAAACGTGTGCGATCTCGGGGTAGAGGGCGCGCGGTAGGCCGAAAACCATCGCGATGAGGTCGGCGACCAGGGAAATCAGCAGGATAGGCTGCGTCGCGACGTATTTCACCCCGGCCACCACCGACGCCACGCCCGGCCCCGGACCGCCACCCGGCACTGCAGGCAGCTTCACGACGGCCCAAAGGGTGCTCAGCAAAGACAACGCATCGATCGCGTACAACCACGCAAAACCGGTAATCGGGATTAACGCTCCGGCCAGCAGGGGACCCACAATCGCGCCGAACTGCACCAAGGTCATGTTGAGCGCCGCCGCGGCGGCAAGCAGCCCCTTAGGGAGCAAACGCGGCATCAGCGCGGTGCGCGTAGGTTGATTCACCGCAAAAAACGCCTGCTGCAAAGAATAAGTCCCAAGTAGAAGCCACACGTTTGTGTTACCCATGACGGTCAGGACCCAAAACAGTGCAGTGGTGCCGATGAGGCCGAGAGTGGTCGCAAGCAGCACACGGCGCTTATCAAAGGCGTCGGCAATGGCGCCACCGTAGAGACCGAAAACGATGAGCGGAACCAAACCAAAAAGGCCGGTGAGGCCGACGTAACCAGAATCCTTCGTGATCGAGTAGATCTGCGCCGGGACGGCCACGACCGTCATCTGCCCGCCAATGACGGTGACTATGTTTGCCAGCCATAGGCGTCGGAAAGCAGGCGTGTGGAGCGGGCGAGTGTCGGCGAAGAACTTGGTCACGCCTTCGCCAACTCCAGCGGGTGAGCGTTGAACATCGACAGGGACAGCGCGTGGGTGATGGTGCGGAGCGTCTCCAGCTCGGGGCGGGTAAGCCGCAGCTTGACCTCGTCGTGGAACGCCTCGGTGAGCTGAGCGCGGATCCGATTGCGGTTCTCCGGGTTGATGAAATAGGAGCCGGAAAACACGATCTGCTTCGGACGATCCTGCTCAATCAGATAGGTCAGCCACTCATCCACAGACATGCTCGCCTCCGGGATGGATACGCCCGTCTTGCTGATATACGCCGCTGATGTAGTGTTATCCGAATACAGGACAAGCACGTCCTCCTCAGTGATGTCCTGCTGAGACTCCGCCAACGCGAGCGCAGACGCCGCATTACCGGTGATAGTGGGAACGTGGAACTCAAACTCGAGGCGCTCACGGATCGCAGTGAAATCATTCCAGTGCAGCGAGGCCGCGCTCAACGCAATACTTTTAATCGGCAGATGAAGATCACCCTTGATGCGGTAGATCGCAGCCACGATGTACTCCAACACATCCGCACACACGTGATTTTGGGCGAACTCGCTCACCACAACCTCACGAAGCAGGCGACCACGGGCATCAAAGCAACCGATAACAGCGTCATCCTTATCGAGCGCCACCCCAATGAAAGCGCCCGGCCACGACGCCAACTCCAGCGGCACCACGGGACGCCCCGGGCGAGACGTATTGATCAAATCGCGCCTCTCGCGGAGCAAGCCGGCATTAGCGAGAGCAGCAACGGCCCGGGTGATCGTCGGCTGCGACAGGCCGGTTGCCTTCACAAGCTCGCCCCGGCCCACATGGGGCGAACGCCGAACATGGTACAAAACCTGCGCAGCAGGAGTAGCCGGCTTTTCAAAAATTTGGCTGAACGCAAGTCTCATGATGAAAATTATAGATTCTGCTCAGGTGCAAGTTTGTTTCCTACGGGCAAAATTCTCTAATAGATCGGTTTTATAGCATTTGCTATCACAATCTGTCCTGGCAATCGTCGCTGAAAAAGCTAGACTATGCGCTTATGACTCGAGAGCCATCCCTACTCGACGCCACGTGCGACGCATACGTCCACGCCGTCGCAGCCGTATCACCGACCGACGCCACCGCATGGGGCATCCCCGGACACGACGACCAGCTCCAAGACTTTTCCCCTGCATACTGGGACAAACTTGCTGACCTTTCCCGAGACCTCCTTGCTGACGTCGACGCCTTCGACGACTGCACCGATGACTGCGACGACATTGATGACTTCGACGACGTCGATACCGTCACTGCCGCGGTGCTCCGCGACCGACTTGGACTCCAGCTGGATCTTCACCACCGCGCAGAAAACTACGCCCAGCTGAACAACCTGGCCTCCCCAGTCCAAACCATCCGAGACACCTTCTCCCTCATGTCCGACCAGGACGCCATCCGGGCCCGCCTGGCCAAGGTCCCCGCCGCGCTCAAGGGCTACCGCGAATCCCTCGCCCTCGCCGCCGGCCAAGGACGAGTCGCTGCACTACGCCAAGTAGAACTCCTCATCGCAGAATGCGGCAACGCCTCCTTCTACGACACCCTCGGGGCCCCCGAAGCGGAAGTGAAAGCCGTCAAGAAAGCCTTCGCTGAACTGGGAGAATGGCTCTCCGAGTGCCTCGCCTCCCATGCTCCGACCACCGACGCTGTCGGTCGGGAACGCTACGAGCTGTTCTCCCGCGAATTCGTCGGAGCGTCAGTAGATCTCGACGAAGCCTATGAGTGGGGCCTCGAAAGGCTGCGCGACATCATTGCCGCACAAGAATCCGTTGCACGACAACTGTACGGACCGGGAACCACCGTCCCGGAAGCAATCACCAAGCTCAACTCAGACCCCAAGTATCTGATCGAGGGCGTCGATAAGCTGCAGCAATGGATGCAAACCGCAGCCGACGAAGCAGTCGCCGCCTTCAACATTCCCGAAGAAATCCGTCGCATCGAGTGCTGCATCGATAAAGCCGGCACCGGTGGCATCTTCTACACCCCACCCACCGCCGACTTCTCCCGCCCCGGTCGCATGTGGTGGTCCGTCGCGCCGGGCGATAACACCTTCCACAAGTGGCAGGAACTCACCACCGTCTACCACGAAGGCGTCCCCGGCCACCACCTCCAAATCGGCTCCGCCATGCTCGCCCCGCTCAACCTCTGGCGCCGCGTCCCTTGCTGGAACTCCGGACACGGCGAAGGATGGGCGCTCTACGCCGAAAGCCTCATGGACGAACTCGGATACCTATCCGACCCCGGCATGAAAATGGGACTACTCGACGCCCAACGACTCCGCGCCGCCCGCGTTGTTCTCGACATCGGCGTCCATCTCGGCAAACACGTCCCCGACGGAATCAGCACCTGGGACGCCTCCTACGCGCGTAACTTCCTCCGCGAAAACTCCGCCATGAGCCCCGCTGCCCTCGAATTCGAACTCAACCGCTACCTCGGCTGGCCCGGACAAGCACCGTCCTACGCCCTCGGACAACGGCTCTGGCAACAACTGCGGGACGACGCCCTCGCTGCCGGCATGTCACTACAGGATTTCCACGCACGCGCGCTGTCCTATGGATCAATCCCGATGGAGATCCTTAGAGAGGAAGTCCTTGCCGGATTTGGTAAAGCAAACTGACGATTTTCCCGCTAAAAGTGCGGTTTGCATTACCAAATCCGACGCGCCAGTATCTTCGGCAAGTATCCCGCCACGAGCAAGATGGCGATGAGTCGGATGACTTGGATCGCGGCGATGGAAGGTCCGGCGTCGAATTCATCGGCGAGGGCTAAGACTGTTTCTAGCCCGCCGGGGCTGGTGGCGAGGTATGCCTCGAAGTATGAGGTATCCAGCCAGTGCATGATCCCAATGGCCATGATTGCGCAGGATCCCAGTAGCAGGAAGATGAAGATGAAGGTGGCCGGGAGCTGCTTGGCGAAGAATTTCAGCGCGGGGATCGAGAGCATGCCACCGGCGGTCCAGCCGATGATGACGAACGTGAAGATTTTGAGTTCTGTGGGCAGCGCTAGGGCAGAGGGGTGTGGAAAGAATTGGGCTAGGAGGATCGTGAGACCGATTGGCCCGATAATGCCGGGCGCAGGGAAACGTAGCAGTGTGGCCAGGGGTTCTGCGACGAGCACGATTGCCCCGATGGCGAGCAGCGGGATGAGTTCGTAGGGAACTTCCTGGTGGGAGATCGTTCCCCGGGGCACATCCATCAGTGGCACGAGCAGGGGCAGCGTGATCGTCACGGTGAGGAGCCGCAGGTATTGGGAAAGCGTGACATAGCGGAAGTCTGCGCCCATAGTCTCGGCGAGCACCGGCATGATAGAGGCCCCGCCAGCCAGCATGGATAGCACACCAGTCTCCCGAGAGATTGTTGGTTCGTGGCGGGAAAGGAGCATACCACCTGCGATACCGATGCCTACCGTCACCGCGGAAACCACAACACCAGGCAGGATGAAGTGCAACAGGTCCCCTGGGCTGGTGGCAACGATGGGGGCTGCCGCCATGACCGCAATGAGATTACGGCTGATCCTTTTGAGCAGAGAGTGCACCGGGAGCTCGGTGGACGTGTAGAGCGCCAGCGATGCGGAACCGACGATCGCACCCAGAATCCAAGCAGCGGGCACCCCGGCACGGTCGAAGAGAAAACCGCAGCCGAAAGTCAGTGCGATGACGATCGACCAGCGTGTAACCATAAGTTAAAATTCCTTTCCGTCACCTAGGTTAGGAGTAATCACGTTGGAATGGGGAATACTCATCGCAGGATCGATGGCTGCCGGTTGGGTCGATGCGATGATCGGAGGCGGAGGCCTCATCCTCATTCCGCTGCTCATGGCCGTATTTCCGGGCATGTCTCCAGCGATGGTCGTAGCGACCAACAAAGTCGCAGCAGTCACAGGCACCGCATCAGCGGCGGTGGCATACCTGAGGAAAGTTCCCGTGCCACGCCAGCTGGCGGTGGTGTTCATCCCGATCGCCGCGGTGTGTTCGGGCGTCGGTGCATTGATCGCAGCCATGATCTCCAAAGACGTGATGCGCCCCATGGTGATCGTGCTCATGCTGATCGTTGGCACAATTGTGGCGCTTCGGCCATCGTTCGGGCAGGGGGAATCGGAGGAAGCACCGTCGATAGGCAGGCGGGTGCTGACCTTGCTTGGGGTGGGCGCGATCGCATTTTATGACGGCATCTTCGGGCCCGGCACCGGCATGTTCCTGATCATGGTGTTCACCGGAATTTTGTCGCAAAATTTCCTGGCGTCCACCGCGCTGACCAAGGTGGTCAACACCGCCACGAATCTGGGTGCGCTGGTCGTTTTCGCAGTTGGCGGACACATTTGGTGGCAGCTTGGCCTCACGCTGGCCGCAGCGAACGTGGTCGGCGCGCAACTCGGTGCCCGGACGGTGCTCGGTGGCGGCACGCGCCTCATCCGCATCCTCTTACTGTGCACAGTTGTGATCATGTCCTGCTATTTGGGCTGGCAGCAGTGGGGTTGATCTCCTTCCTCTTCCAGCCTTGGGCGGTGCTGGGGTACGCGGTCGCACTATCAGTAAAGGCGCGCTGGGCGTGCGTGCCCGTCGCATGTGCCAGCTTAACCACACACCTGCTCAAACCCCTCTTCGCCGTCCCGCGGCCGGCCACTGCAACCGTGTATGAGGCTTCCTACTCTTTCCCTAGCGGACACGCCACAGCGATTGCTGCGTTGGCCTGCGTGATTGTTATGCTGTGGCCCCGGTGGTGGGTGGCCTGTGGCGCTGTAGCATTGGCGCTGCTTGTGGGCTATTCCCGCCTGTACTTGGGCGTGCACCGGCCAGTGGAAATCCTCGCTGGCTATGCGGTGGGATGTGCGTGGGTTTTTGCTGTAAGTAAAATTCGACATTTTTGCTCTGATACGGCATGAAAAACCGCGAAAATGCCGAATTTTACTTACGCTTCGTTAATGCTGTCGCCGGCGCCGACCACGGATCTTCCGGCCACGGGTGCTTCGGGTAGCGCCCGCGCATCTCGGCGCGCACGCCCCGGTAGGGGCCATTCCAGAAACTTGCTAAGTCATCGGTGACGGCCAGCGGCCGGCCCGCGGGGGAGAGCAGATGAAACTGCACCCGTACCTCACAGAACACCGGAGATTCGGCTAGGCCGAAGCATTCCTGCAGCTTGACCCGGCATACCGGGCGCCCGGAATCGTAGTGCAATGCGTGTGAGCGGCCACTCGGAACCTTCAGGCGCTCCGGGGCGAGCTCATCCAGGCGCGCAGCTTCAGGCCAGGGGAGGAGGGTTTTGAGGAAGTCGGCACCGACTGTGGCGCTGGAACCCGACCAGGTGCGGGTCAAGGATTCATCGGAAACATCTGGCCACGGCGCGCCCAGCTGAGCATGCAGGAACGCCAAGCGATCGCGCAGCGCCACGAACCCCTCGGAGGCGTGCAAAATGCCAAAACCCTGAGCGCGCACCGCATTAGTGAGAGCTTCTTCAATCTCCAAAGGAGAAAGCGCAACCGGGGTACTGGACAGCTCGATAGCGCCTGCCCGCCGCACCCGACGCCCCTTCACACGAGTGCCTTCCACCAGTGCAGACGTCTCCTCCACCACCGGAACCACCCGTAAAGCGTCCTCTTGGCTGAGCGCCGCAGCAGCGCGAATCACGCCACCGCTCTTGGTGCGAGACACCGCGGCGCAGGCAATCCACTCGGAGCCCAGGTCCGGGAAACCCAAGGTAGCGCGGGTGCCCGACGCCAGCTGGAACTCGTTTCCTGCTACCCGCCGTGCCACCCATTCCGGGTAGGCAAAGGCCGTGGTCAACCCGGGTTGGACAGCGCCGGAACCCGACAGTCTTTTCACCTCACGGGCTGGTGGCTGAATGCGGGCGATATCGCCGGAAGGTTGGTCAGCAAGCGCAGCCACCGTTCGGGCATCCCCAGTTTCTAACAGCGCCCGGCCCAGCCGGGGCGCCACCGGTAGCAGCGCTAACGAACGAGCAACCTGAGGATCATCCGCCCCTAAAGTGCGCAACGTTGCGAGTGCATCCTCGACCGAGGCTGCGGGCATCGGATCCAGCAGCGGTACGTCAAGCGAACCCCAGCATTTCAGGAACAGCACCGCCTGGGTGAGGTCAGCCGATTGGATTTCTGGGGTGGTGAAAGATTTGAACGCCTCATACTCACTGGAAGAATAGGCACGGATCACGCGGCCAGGTCCCTCGCGGCCCGCACGCCCAGCACGCTGGTCCGCAGAAGACCGGGAGATTGAAGCTGTGACCAGTCCCGTCATCCCGCGGGCGCGATCATAACGAGGTTCGCGTGCCAACCCCGAATCAATCACGGTGCGCACACCAGGAACGGTGATGGAGGACTCGGCCACATTCGTCGCCACGATTACGCGGGGAGCGTCGGTATAGAGCGCTGCATCTTGCTCCGCCAGGGACAGGCGCCCATGCAGCGGATACGCATCAATTTCCTCGCACACCCACGCGACTTCCCGCGCGCCGGGAACAAAGACCAACACCGAATGCGAACCAACATGAGACTCGGCGAGGCGCGCAAGCGCAGCGTAAAACGACCGCGTACCCTCCAGCCGGCCGGGAATCGACTGGTAAGAAATATCCAGCGGATGCAGCACAGCCGGGGTTTCCAGCACCGGCACGCCGCCGAGTAACTCGGAAAACCGGGCAGCATCCAGGGTGGCTGACATGGCGAAGAGAGCGAGATCGTCCCGAACTGAGCTCAGCTCAATGAGCATGCCAAGCACCAGGTCTGTGTCCAACCCGCGCTCGTGCACCTCGTCCACTACCACGGCAGACACGCCCTCCAAGAAGGGGTCCTGCAACAGTCGGCGCAACAACACTCCGGGAGTGACGAACTCCACCAGGTCCGAAGGCTGGGAAGCCCCGCGTACCGCGAATCCGACCGGAAGGCCCGACAGCGCACGAAGCCGCGCCGCGGCCGCCCGCACGGCAACTCGCCGAGGCGCCACCACCACGACACGGCCACCGACAGCATTAAACACCGCCGGCGGAACGAGCGTCGTTTTACCCGTGCCGGGCGGTGCTTGGATGACGGCGCTGTGGGCGTCGTGAAGCTCGGCGAGGATGCCCGAAACAGGCAGACCAGCGCCGATTTTTTCTAAATCAAACAAGCTTGTCTTGGATCTGACCAGCCAGCGCGTCCAGGTCGGAAGTGATGGAACGGTGCGCGCGTCGACGCTGCTCAGGGGTCATGAACTCCGCATTGTCCACGGCCTTATCCAGCTCATTCAGGCGCTCATCAGCATCAATCTTGAAACCGCGCGCAATCGGGGCATCCTCCAGATTCTTCCGCATCCCCGCAATACGCGCCTTAAGCGACGCGCCGTGGCCCGCGAACTGGGACATCTCTGCAGCCGAGATTCCCGCCTTTTGGGCGCGCTGCTTGGTGATCGCCTCCCGGATCTGCGTGGAAGCCTTATAAATCAACGGCAGCAAAATAGGGGTCAACATCCGGGCGGTCCCCAGGTAACGCTGGACCTTAGCCTTGTTAAACCTGCCGGCCTGAACACGCGCCAACTCGGTCTTGGCTAACTTTAGCTCCTGCTTACGCTTCGCCTTCAGGCCCTTGCTTTCTGCCTTGAGCAGCTTGTGTTCCTGCTTCGCGAGCAGCTTCTCCTGACGAACCTTAGCCTTCTGCGCGGCCTTCACCTCAGCCTTGGCACGAGCCTTCGCGGCCTTCACCTCAGCCTTAGTCTTCGCGCGGGCCTTACGCATCGACTCAAACACACCCATGGTTAACTCCCGAATACTTCGTAAAACTTTTGCTCCTTATTACCCTACCTGGGATATGGCAAAGTAGTTGTTGTGATTTCTCCGAGCGATCTAGTCGGCTGCCGCTACCGGTCCGTGCAGCGCTCAGCACACCCCGACGTTCCGCCGACCCCCGCGGGCCTCGCGCGACTGGAAAGAATTGAGAAAGCCCGCGCCGTGGTATTCGAATCATTGCCGGTCACGCCAGCGCGCGGGGACCGCGGCTACTTCGCTCGGGTTGATGCCGGGGACGATTTCTTCGACACCCTCGAAGCGATCGCCGCCGGGGCCACCCTCATCACCAACGCCGTGCTTAACGACGTCTCCATCGACATCCTCGTCGCCTTCAACGGAGGATACCTGCCCGTCATCATCACCAACCACCGAGCCGCCCGCCCCCACGCCGGTCGCCGTGTTTCTTACCTGGCCGTCCCCCGCCTCGGCCTCGGCAGCCCCCTGACCGGCGAATACAAGATCCGCCACCACGCCATCGATACGTACCGGCTCGCGATCGCCGGTCGCGCCCTCCAAGAAATGGATCTCGAACGCGGCTACGGCGGCGTCATCGGCCAAGACCGCACCCGCGCCTTCCTGGACCCGCTCCCGCCGCTTTACGACGCCCTCGACCGAGCCCTCCTAGTAGAAACACCCACCGCACCCAGACGCGTCAAAGAATGCGATTCCTGCAGGTACTGGCCCTATTGCTCTGAGCAATTGACCGCTTCTGACGATATTTCACTACTGCTCCCCGGGGACCGCGCGAACCCCTACCGAGAGATGGGACTTACCACCGTCTCGGCATTGGCTGCAGCGAACCTCGGCGACGCTTCCCGCATGGCCGTCGCGTTTCAAAACGGCGAGGTAGTGGTGCCCCGCGGGCCAGTAACCGCACCCCGCTTTGACGTGGAACTGGATATCGACCTCGAAAGCTATCTTGACCAAGGCGTCTACCTCTGGGGAGCATTCGACGGATCCACCTACCACGCCTTCACCGCGTGGTCGCTTTCCACAGAATCCGAAGCTTTCGCTGCATTCTGGGACTTCATATCTGGGGTTCGTGATGACGCTCTAGAGCAGGGCCTCACATTCGGGGCCTTCTGCTACTCCAACCACGGCGAAAACCACTGGCTACGTTCCGCCGCCCGCCGCTTCGCAGGCCAACCAGGGGTTCCCTCGTTGGAAGAGGTGGAAGACTTCATTGGCGCCCCCTACTGGATCGACATCTTCCAACTCGTCCGCAAACAATTCCTAGGCCCATTCGGGCTCGGACTGAAAGTCATCGCCCCCGCAGCAGGATACAACTACCACGTCGACGTCGACGGCGAATCCTCCGTCAATCTGTACCTCGCCGCCGCCTCCGGGGCAACGGACGCCCGCGAAGAACTACTGCAATACAACGAAGACGATTGCCGGGCCACCGCGGCTGTCAGAGAGTGGCTTGCCGGATTTGGTAATGCAAACTGACGTTTCTGGGCTTAAAAGTACGGTTTGCATTACCAGATTCGACATCTACATCTAGTAGTTCTCTCGCTTCTTCACCGCCGCAATGACTGCGTAGGTTACGGGCATCATGCAAACTTCGACACCGGTTTTCCACAGGAATCCGACCATGGTGTAGTTCACGGTGTCTGTAAAGGTGGTGATGCCGATGACGGGGGCTGCGATGAGGCAGAAGATGAGGGTGTCGCCAAACTCGCCGACCACTGTTGACGACAGCAGCCGCGCCCACAAAGACTTTTCGCCGGTTTTGGCTTTAAGTTTGACCAGGGTAAATGCGTTGAGTAGCTGTCCGACTAGGTAGCCGGCCAGGGAGGCGGCGACGATTCGGGGCACTAAGCCGAGTGTTTCGGCAAACGCCTGCTGGCCCTCGTAAAAGTCAGCTGCTGGCAGCGCAATAGCAATATAGAATGCAATGACTGCGATGAGCATGCCTGCGAAACCGGTCCAGATGGCGTTACGAGTCGCCTTAAACCCATAACATTCTGACAGCACATCACCGATGACGTATGCGGCTGGGAATAGGAAGAACGCGCCGTCGGTAATGATCGGTCCGAACGCTACGCCCTTGGATGCGGTGATGTTGGAGATGATGAAGATCGCCACGAACATGGCGAGGAAAACAGGGTAGTAGGAACGTTGGACAGTGATGTGGCGGGGTGTACTAGCGGGCGCAGCGGTGGCTACGCCCTCCCCAGACTTAGAAATATTCACTAGCATTAATTACCATGATCGGACGCTATGCACCCAGCCCGAGCGGGGATTTACACTTCGGCAACCTCCGTACCGCCTTGCTGGCCTGGCTGTTTGCGCGTCACGACGGCGGGGGCTTCGTACTTCGCGTTGAGGACGTTGATACTGGTCGTTCGTCTATGGAATCTGCTGAACGGCAACTTGAGGATCTTGCCGCGATTGGCCTGGACTGGGATGGTGAACCGCTCTACCAATCAACCCGAAGTGATGCCTACGCGACAGCGCTGGCTAGTTTGGACACCTACCCGTGCTATTGCTCGCGAAAGGAAATCCAGGAAGCATCTCGTGCTCCCCATGCGATTCCGGGATCCTACCCAGGGACCTGCCGAAACGGGGCAGTGGTGAATCCTGGAAAGTCTCCGTCGGTAAGGCTGCGCTCGTCGGTGGCGTCGTTTAGCGTGCAGGATTTCTTTGCCGGCTCCTACACCGGCGATGTTGATGACATGGTGTTGCGGCGTGGCGACGGTGACTGGGCCTACAACCTGGCCGTCGTCGTTGACGATGCTTACCAGGGCGTCACTCAAGTAGTACGGGGCGATGACCTGCTGCCCTCAGCGCCACGTCAGGCATATTTGGCATCTTTGTGGGGGCTTCCTGTCCCCGAGTATGTGCACGTGCCGTTGGTGCTGAATGCCGCGGGTAAGCGGTTAGCTAAACGCGATGGTGCCGTGACTTTGCGAGACATGGACCTATCCTGGGCCCGAGCAGAGCTCGCCCGTTCGATTGGGTTGCAGCCCGCCTCCCCAGCCGGACTGCTGGAGCAATTCGACCCTTCGAAACTGTCGCGGGAACCGGTGGTTTTTAAGAATCCAATTCCTGAATGAGCCGTCGCACGCGCTCATCGATATCATCACGAATCAGGCGCATCCGTGGCATTCCCGTGATGCCGTCGCGGGAGGGTTCCACAGTTATCCATCGCTCAATGGGCCCTGATACCTCTGCATCTTCACCGAGGACAATGACTCGATCCGCTGTGCGGAGAAGATCAGGATCGATCGGCTTCGGGATGCCACGGGACATATCAGCACCCGCTTCAGTAATGGCCGCTATGGATACCTGGTTCAGCCTGGTCCCCGGTTTCGTGCCTGCTGAATGGATGTCGAGTCGGTTCCCGGCGTACTTTTCGGCGAGCGCAGCTGCCATTTGGGATTTCCCGCCGTTGCCGACGCAGATGAACAGTACCTTTTTCAACGGAACAGTCCTTTCATAGCTTTCATCACGTACACCAGTGCGACCAGCACCGGAACTTCGATTAGTGGTCCGATAGTTCCGGCGAGTGCCTGCCCAGACGTCGCACCAAATGTGCCGATAGCCACCGCGATAGCGAGTTCAAAGTTGTTGCCTGCTGCGGTAAAAGCCACAGAAGCCGCTTGAGCGTAATCCATCCCAGACTTCCAGGAGACCAAGACTCCGATGAAGAACATCACGATGAAGTAGGTGAGTAACGGCAACGCCAATCGCGCCACCGCCCAAGGATTATCAGTGATCTGTTCGCCTTGTAGTGCAAACAGCAACACGATTGTGTACAGCAAACCGATGAGCGCCAGCGGTGAGATCCGAGGAATGAACTGGGTTTCATACCAGGTACGTCCTTTTAAGCGTTCGCCCCAGGTTCGGGACGACACACCGGCCAGGAGCGGAATGCCCAGAAACACTAGGACAGAGGTGACAATGGCCCAGAATGAGAATTCCGCCGATGTAGTGGACAGTCCCAGCCAGCCCGGAAGAATCTGCAAATAAAACCAACCCAGTACGCCGAACATCAATACCTGGAAGACGGAATTGACTGCCACGAGTACCGCAGTGGCTTCACTGTCACCGCAGGCGAGATCAGACCAGACAAGCACCATAGCGATACAGCGCGCTAAGCCGACAATAATCAAGCCTGTGCGTAGTTCTGGCTGGTTAGGGAGAAAAATCCAGGCCAGTGTAAACATGAAGGCCGGTCCGATGAGCCAGTTTAGAATGAGTGACACCGCTATGAGTCGGCGATCCGTGGTGATTTCGCGGGTTTTGTCGTAGCGAACCTTTGCCAGCGGTGGATACATCATGACGAGCAAACCGATGGCGATAGGGATGGAGACGCTGCCGACGTGGTAGGAGTTCAAGGCAGGAGAAAGGCCTGGAAATAAATTGCCCAATAACAATCCGAGGCCCATGGCGAGCATAATCCATACAGGCAGGAGTCGGTCGAGGAGTGACATGCGAAGCACCTTTACATATCGAAGTCTGTCAATATCTTAGTTTACATATTGATCAGAGTCAATATATGTTGGTTGTTATGGAATGCTGTTCTTTGTGTAACGGGCCGCTCTCCTCCGCGGATTCGGAAAAATTTGCGGCGCTGTTTAAGGTGCTCTCGGATCCGGTGCGACTCCAGCTGCTCTCTGAAATCGAAGCAGCCGGATGCGGGCCACTCACGGTTAGCGACCTAGTATCACGGACAACCCTGTCGCAGCCCACGGTGTCGCATCACCTCAAGCTGTTGACGGATGCTGGATTTCTCCGCAAAATCCGGAACGGGCGCACGATCACTCACGAAGTGATCCCCGAGCCCCTCGCAGAACTCCAAAAAGTCCTCAGCCTGGAATGATTACCGAAGGTTACGCCCCAACAGTGCGCTCAGCACGACAATCACGCCACTGAGCCCTGCGAGCCAACCGATAAGCCACCACCAGCCAAGCTGAAACATATGTCCAGACAGCCAGCCGACTAAGGAACTTCCTGCGTAGTAGTTGAAAACATACATACTTGACGCTTCTGCACGGTGAGATTTGGCCAGCAACCCCACCCAACTCGATGCCGTCGAATGCATGACAAAAAAGGCTGCTGTGAACACGAATAATGCCACGAGCAACAACAGTAATGAGCTCGTGCCAAGCCCCGGTAGGGACAGCAACATCAGCAGCGCCGACGCCAAAACTACGTGTTCCCGCCCAAACCGCTGCACCATCTTGCCGGCCCGCGCGGAACTCCACGTGCCTGACAAGTACATCAAAAAGAGCAAACCGACTAAGCCCTGCGACAGTCCAAACATCGACACCAGTCGAAAACCTAGGTAGTTGTATACCGACACGAACGTGCCCATCGCCAGGAAAGGAAGCACAAACAGCAGCACGAGTCGTGGGTTTTTCCAGTGTCCAAGCATCGCGTGAAATTCACTGCGGAAATGCAGTTCCTTCGGCCTAAAATTGCGCTGCTTAGGCAGTAGCATCCACACCGCGAGCGCCATCGCAAACGCGAACACAGCGTTTACGCCCATAGCCCACTGCCACGACGTGAACTCCAGCATTCCAGCCGGAATGAGACGACCGATCAGCCCACCGACAGTATTACCTGCGATATAGATGCCCATCGCGCGAGCAAGCTCTTCCCGGCCCATCTCTTCACTTAGCCAGGTCATCGCCACCGCTGGAGTGCCAGCAAAAAATAGGCCCTGAAGTGCGCGAATGGCGATGATGGCGTACGCATTAGTCAAGAATGGGATCACAAGCCCCAAAGCAGTGGCGGCTAGCAACGACCCCACCAGGATCCGCCCACGCCCAAAGCGCTCGGAAAGAATCGACGCCGGAACCACGCAGAGTGCGAGCATGCCGGTAGTCGCTGAAATGGTGAGAGCCGCAGTGGTCGGGGAGATCTGGAACACGGAGGCCAACGTCGGTAACAGTGCTTGAGTGCAATAAAGCCCGTTGAAAGTGGCGAGGCCGACGGCGAGCATGGCAATAATCGCTTTTTGGTCTCGTGTCATACTCATAAGTATATGGCGGGCATTGGAATGCTCTTTCAAAGGTCTGAAAGGAATAAGAATGTTGAATGAAAAGACAGCGATCCTCGCAATTCACTTGATGGGTGACATCGTTGCTGACGGCACCGCTTTTGGCAGCCTGTTCTACCCAGAGGTGGCTCGTCGTGATGTTATTGGTAAGTGCAATACGGCCTTTACTAAAGTGCGCGACGCTGGAGGCACGGTGGTTGCTCTACGCGTAGCCTTTCAGGACGACTACTCCGACCTCGCGCCACATATCCCGCTGCTTGCAATGGCACAACAGGCGGGGGCGCTCAAGGATGGATCTCCCGGTGCGGATATTGTGGCTGACGTAGAACTACACGATTCCGACATTGTTGTCACTCATACCCGACCCGGACCCTTTTCTTCCTCACACCTGGAGACGCTGCTCAAGGAACACGGGATTGAAAACGTCATCGTATGTGGGGTAGCAACTAACGCCTCAGTGGAATCAACAGTGAGAGAAGCGGCAGACCTGGGCTTCAACACGTTCTTACTGGAGGACGCCTGTTCGGCAGTTACGCCGGAAGCTCACGATGCCGCCGTGGAATCGATGCGGTTGTTTGCGCGGGTAATCACTACAGCCGACCTATAAAACGCACATCCGCCCCGCAGCTGATACACGGGGCGGATGTGCTAGGAGAGTTTACTTAGCAGCAGCGAAGCGCTGTGCAACCTCATCCCAGTTGAAGACGTTCCAGACAGCCTTGACGTAGTCTGCCTTGACGTTCTTGTACTGGAGGTAGAAAGCGTGCTCCCACATGTCCAGGAGGAGCAGTGGCTTCAGGTCGATGGAGAGGTTGCCCTGCTGGTCAGTCATCTGCTCGATAACTAGGCGTTCGCCCAGGCTGTCCCAAGCCAGCACCGCCCAGCCGGAGCCCTGCAGGCCAAGAGCTGCTGCTTCGAAGTGAGCCTGGAACTTCTCGAAGGAACCGAAGTCGCGGTCGATGGCGTCGGCAAGCTCGCCGGTTGGCTCGCCGCCAGCGTTAGGGCCAAGGTTCTTCCAGAACAGGGAGTGGTTGGTGTGGCCACCAAGGTTGAAAGCGAGGTCCTTGGACAGGGCGGTGACGACGGCGCCGATGGAACCATCGTTGCGAGCAGCCTCAAGCTTCTCCAAAGCAGCGTTAGCACCGTTGACGTAGTTCTGGTGGTGCTTGGTGTGGTGCAGCTCCATGATCTCAGCGGAGATGTGTGGCTCGAGAGCGTCGTATGCGTAGTCGAGCTGAGGAAGTTCGTACTTAGCCATGTGTTTTACCTTTCGTCGATTCAAACGTGTGCCACCCATGATAGGCGTGTTTGTGGATTCCGCAACGATATGATGGCGTATATGGGATTCTTGTTTGCTCCGAAACCTGTCATGGTCACCGCTGAAAACGCCTTGTCTGGCGGTTCGACACCAGTCAACCCCGCCCCAGCGCCCCACGCCGTGCTCGGAACTGCCCTGGATATGCCAGGAAATGACATCTTGATCGGTATCGGGTGTTTCTGGGGTGCCGAAAAATTGTTCTGGGAGATGCCCGGTGTGCTGTCGACATCCGTCGGCTACGCCGGCGGGTTCACCCCCAACCCGACCTACCGCGAAGTCTGCACTGGCCGCACCGGACATGCCGAGGTGGTCCGCGTGGTCTTCGACTGCCCGCTAGAGGACATCGTGCGCGCCGCCCTGGAAGCTCACGACCCAACGCAGGGATATCGCCAGGGCAATGACGTCGGCACGCAATACCGGTCGCTTATCTGCACCCACGAGCCTGAGAAGGTACGCCCGCTTGTCGACGCCTATGGCGCCAAACTCGCTGCCCACGGGTACCCAGCCATCACCACCGAGGTGACCGACATGCAGCCCTTCTACCTCGCTGAAGAAGAACACCAGCAGTACCTGCATAAAAACCCAGGAGGTTACTGCCCGGTGCATTCGACAGGCATCGCGTGCGGCTAGCCTAGTTCGACGCAGAAAACCCCGAGGGTGATGAGCGCAAGCCCTGCCATCATCTTTCGGCTAATGCGCTCATGGAAGAGGATTGCAGACAGCAGTGTGGTGGCGAGCAGCCCGAGGGCTGCCCAGAGTCCATAAGCAATGCTGAGGGGCATGCCTGATTTCAGGGTGAGTGCGAGGAAGAGGTAAGACACCACATACAGGATCGTTACAGGGAGGAAAATCCAGCGGTTACCGAAAGTCGCGACTCGCAGTAACAATGTGCCACAAACTTCTGAGGCGATAGCGGCCAGCAAGTAAATCATGCTTGTACCAGGTAAACGCCGACGACAATGAGAGCTAGCCCGAATGCTGCTAGCGGTGAGATCGGGTCATGGAACAGTGCAGTGGCGGCGATCGCGGTGAGTGCGACTCCAATCGCGGACCATAAGCCATAAGCGACACCAAGCCCCATGCCGGCTTTGAGGGTGCGGCTGAGAAAGAAGAACGCGCTGGCATAGCCCACCACCACAATCGGCCACAGAGCCACATGAGTGAGGGCGGGTTCAAGGCACAGTGTTGCGATCACTTCGCAGGCGATCGCGCCACCAAGATAAGCGTAAGTAAAATTCTGCATTTCGAGCCGTGGATTCCTTATTTTTCGGGCCGAAATGCAGAATTTTACTTACGCCTGAAGCTGCTCCACAACCTGAGCAAGGGTGCCAACTTGGTGTGCGGCAGGGGTGAAGGTGCCATCGACATTCTCGTTGTTCAGATTGACGGAGACCTGCGCACGGGTGGTGCGCATGGAGAAGTTGCCGAGGACGGTGCGTAGCTGGTCTACAACCCGGATGGCGCCGTCGTAGCCGTAAGAGATAAATCCAGCTGGTTTTCCTGCGAGCTCTACGCCGAGGGAGTCGATGGCGTTCTTTAAGGCTCCTAGAATGCCACGGTTATATTCGCCAGTGACAAATATGAATGCATCGTATTGCCCCATTGCGTTGCCCCAGGCCTGCTGTTCGGGGACGTCGTACTTTCCTTGTTGCGCCATCGGTGGGACGGATCCGGTGAATACTGGGAGGTTGAATTCCTTGAGGTCAACCAGTTCAGCGCCTTCGATGTGTGATAGCGCCCAGTCGGCTACCTGCTTGCCGAAGCGACCTTCGCGCACAGATCCAAGTACGATAGCGATTTTCATAGCTAGCTCCCAAAATGTTGACGTTTGAACAATGTAGATATTAGCACTGCGCTTTAGACAAGGTTTCAGGTGCGCTATTTATGTCGTGTTGTCTGGTAATACGAAAAAACCGCAACTGTCCGTGGGAGTACGCACTCTTTGGGGTTGCGGTTTGGGGGTTGGTGGGGTTACTGGCCCTTGAGCTTGTCCTTTGCTAGCTCCTGAGCGCGGTCTACATGCTCTTCGTGCTGGTGGTTGGTCTTGGCGTCGATAGCGTCGCCAGCCTTATCGATAGCCTGATCCACCTTATCTGGGTTGTTAGCTGCAGCTTCTTTAGCCTTGTCAAAAATTCCCATGTGTTATTCTCCTTAGATTTATGTTTGGGGATGCCCTCGATGCTAGAGATGTTTGGAGGGAACATGTATTCGATAGGGAGTGTGTCCTGGCGTTTTGACTGCATTTGAGACCGGATTGTGGCCTAACTGTGATACTTTATAGTCTTTTATTGCAGGTAGGTGCGCAGGATTGTTTGCGAACATAAGTTCTAATTTGGGTGGGGTGTGTTGGGACAGCATTTTAAAATAGGGCCATGAACGCTGAAATTAACGAAAAAGGACTTGTTACCTGCTCCGATGGGCGCATCAGGCCGAGGTGGGCGACAGCATCTGACTTAATGCAGGACTACTACGATTACGAATGGGGTAAGCCACTAACCACAGAGGACGATGCCTTTGAGCGGCTCGTACTAGAGGGGTTCCAAGCTGGGCTTTCTTGGGAAACCGTGTTGAAAAAGCGAGCGGCTTTTCGGGAAGCATTTGCGAACTTCCATGTTGATACCGTTGCTGATTACAACGAAGCCGACATTGAACGACTGCTGAACAACCCAGCCATCATCCGCAATAGAAAAAAGATTTGCGCTGCGATAACCAATGCTTGTTGTGTACAAGAACTGCGGGATGATGGCGGCTTACTCACATTCCTATCCAGTTTTGCACCCACCGAATGGAACCAACCGGAATCCCTTACTACTGCACAAACAACCTCAGCCGAATCCATAGCAATGTCAACTGCGCTTAAAGCTCGAGGTTTCAAGTTTGTTGGTCCCACCACTTGTTTTGCGCTCATGGAGGCCACAGGAATGATAAACAACCGCGTAGTTGGCTCGTCCGACCTAAAGTAGTGACTATGACAAAGACTGCACTGGTAACTGGAGCGTCAAGTGGCATTGGGGAAGCGACCGCTGAAGCGCTGGCTAAAGATGGCTGGCAAGTCATCGTTGCTGCTCGTCGTGTTGACCGTCTGAAGAGCATCGCGGATCGCATCGGAGGAACTGCTGTCGAACTTGATGTCACCGATATCGAATCTGTAACCCGACTGGCTGAGCAGATCGACTCCCTTGACCTACTCGTTAACAACGCAGGTGGTGCGAAAGGCCTCGATCCTATTGCCGACGCCGACGTCGACGATTGGCGTTGGATGTATGAAACCAACGTGATCGGCACCCTGAACGTCACTCGGGCACTGCTGGACAAACTGCTGAAAGCCGAAGGCACCATCATCAACATCGGCTCCATCGCAGCCTTCACCCCATACAAAGGTGGCGCTGGCTACAACGCCGCAAAGTTTGGCGTCCGTGCAATGACCACAGTGCTGCGCCAAGAAATGGAAGGCCAGCCACTGCGGATCACCGAAATCGATCCTGGCCGCGTAAAAACGGACTTCTCTCTCATCCGCTTCAAAGGGGACAAAGACAAAGCGGATGCCGTATACGCAGACAAGCTCAACCTCACTGCCGCGGACATCGCGGAAGCTGTCCGCTGGGTAGCCTCGCTACCAGCACATATGAACATTGAAAACATGACCATCAAACCAAGGGACCAAGTATGATCGTCACCACCACCAACTGCGTTGAGGGACGCGAAATCAGCCAATACCTCCGTGTCGTCGCTGGAGAAACCATCGTCGGCATCAATGCTTTCAAAGACTTCACCGCAGGATTTCGAAACATCGTTGGCGGTCGCGCAGAATCCTACGAGGGCGAAGCAGCTGCCGCCCGTGAAAATGCCCTCGCAGAGCTTGTACAACGGGCTCAGGAACTGGGCGCCGATGCAGTTGTAGGGGTGAGCTTGGACTATTCCGCCATGGGGCAAGCAAATAACATGCTCATGGTTAGTGCAACTGGTACTGCCGTAAAACTGGCGTAAGCTCCTTCACTATGTACGACGTCGGAATCAAAGACGAAACCATCAAACTAGGCCAGTTCATCAAGCTGGCCAACCTCGTAGAAACAGGCGGGGAAGCCAAGGAAGTCATCGCTGCCGGTAACGTCACCGTCAACGG
This sequence comes from Corynebacterium hindlerae, assembly GCF_014117265.1. Lineage (NCBI taxonomy): Bacteria > Bacillati > Actinomycetota > Actinomycetes > Mycobacteriales > Corynebacteriaceae > Corynebacterium > Corynebacterium hindlerae. The sequence goes on from NZ_CP059833.1 coordinate 1,690,875, forward strand.
TGAGGTAGACACCCGCCGCGGCAAAACACTACGACACGGTGATGTTGTGTGCATCGGCTCAAACTGCGCTAAAGTCACCGCTGCCGAAGACGACGACTACTTCGATGAAGCCACAGCCAACGATGACTTTGACTACGAAAAGTGGAGGAACATGTAGCCATGCCCGCATTCGAAGCACGCCACGGAATGCCGATCTGGGTAGAACTGTCTACCTCCGACATCCGCAAAACTTCCCGCTTCTACAGCGAAATCTTGGGCTGGGACACAAGTGACGATGCCGACTATCGCATTGCCCGCTCCCAAAACCTCCCCGTAGCAGGCTTTGTCGCCCAGGCCGAAGCCAGCACCCCAGACGCCTGGATCACCTACTTCTACACCGAAAACCTCGACAACACAGTACTGCGGGTCGCTGAACTCGGTGGCCGAGTACTCGTCGAACCAACCGAAGTAACACGTGGCACAATCGCGATCTGTGTCGATACAGCAGGCGCCCTGTTCGGGCTCATGCACACCGACGAGATCTTCGTTGCCGGGGGCGAACCAGGAACCTGCGCTTGGTACGAACTCACCGCGACAGCTAAATACGAGCGTGCCGTCGAATTTTACGAAGAGCTCTTCGGCTGGATGACTAACTCCTTGGGCAACGATAACGGCGACTTTAAGTACACCACCGTGCTGGAAGATGGGGCGCCGTTCGCGGGAATCTGGGATGCCGAAGGCCAATTCCCACCACAGGTTCCAAGTTTCTGGCAAACCTACCTTGGCGTGCTCAACGTGGATGAAGCAGCAAGCAAAGTCGCGGAACTCGGCGGCACCATCGTCCGGGAACCATGGGACTCCGACTTCGGTCGCATGGCACTGATCGCTGACTCTACTGGCGCCACCTTCACGCTTGCCCAGGTACCCGAGCCCATCGAGGAAGGACGCGAAGAAGACCCGCTCCAGGGGATCGACCTCAGCCAATTCCAGTGATCGAGCAGGTACTCGATTTTGTAGATCGAATCCCCGCGGGTCAAGTCGCCACCTACGGGGAAATCGGACATGCCGTTGGATGTAGCGCTCGTCAGGTAGGAAGAATCATGCGAGACCACGGCCACCAGACCAACTGGTGGCGCGTCGTCCGCGCCGATGGCACCAGCACTGTCGCAGAAAAAGCCCGCCCACACTGGATCACAGACGGGCTGCCACTCACAGAAAAAGGCGTAGATCTTAGGCGGATCTAGTACCCATTCAGAAACTCCGCCACAGCCTTAATTTCATCCCGTGCGGCGGCGGGGGTCTGAATCCAGTCGCCGTTTGGTCGGGTGAGGAGGTAATTGTCGTAGCCGGCATCTTCCACGAGTGGGCAACCGTCGGCGAGCCCCCAGGCGGTGGGTGCGAAGGATTTAGCCTCTGCCACCTGGTTTGTTACCAAGATGGTGGTGCCGGACAGCTGTGCGGCGGCTGCGACGAGCGGGTACCAGTAGTTGTCGGTGGCGGGGCCGTCTGGGCGTCCCCACGACGCAACGGCGGTGCGCCCAGTGGGGTGAGACGGGGTGAATAGCACGCCGAGCCCGTGTTCCGACAACCGAATTCCTTCGGAGTACAGCACGCCGGGCATCTCGTGATCCGCTGCGGCGCCGAGCTGCATCATTGCGGCGTGGGTGAGGCGATCGGGGAGGCGGGCCAGCCAATCCTCCTGGTCCGACAGTGGGTAGTGTTCCTCGAAATACCAGGTGATTTCCGCGAGCTGTTCTTCGGGAGTGAGTTCGCGGTCTTGACCACCGACAACAAAATCGTCCATAAAGTGGAGTATATGTTGTGCTTCGATACGACCCTCGGGCCCCTCACCGTGGTTTCCTCAGCAACAGGCATTAAGCAGGTGCTTTTCGACGCCCACAGCAGCGAAAACCCTACCCCCTTCGAACAACAAGCTAGGGCCGAAATCGTGGAATACCTCGCTGGTGAGCGGAAGATCTTTGAGGTGCCCTTGGATCGAGCTACGCCGAAAACCTTTGGAGACGAGGTGCGGCGGCAGTTGTCGTCGATAAGCTATGGCCAAACAAAAACCTACGGTGAGCTGGCGAAACAGCTGGGCAAGCCACATGCGGCTCGTGCGGTGGGGACGGCTTGTGCCCGGAATCCGCTGCCAATCCTGGTGCCATGCCATCGCGTGGTGGGGGCACATGGGTTGGGTGGTTACCTGGGCGGACTGGAGACGAAACAATACCTCCTTGAGCTGGAGCGCATACACTGGCGGTCATGAGTGGTGTAGCAGAAATTCTCGCAGCAGAACTGACCCCCAGTAAAGAAGAAGTTCTTCGTGCCTGGTGGCCAAACTTTCAAGAAAAAGGCGCTTTTCGCCTGGTAGATCCAGCGGGTGAGGTGGGGATCGACTTCGTTATCGGCACCGACGAGGCGGATCGCTACCTGCAGCTTCCCGTCACCTACCGCAGCGCGGAGCTCGACGGTGGCTCGGTGGGGCAGCTGGAACACAGCGTGTTAGGTACCCGCTACCTCACGAAGGCCACGTATGACCCTGTTGCCGTCGGGGAAATCGTGCGAGTCATCTTGGCAGGTGACAATGAAGCGCAGCGTAGCGACGCCAAACCCCAGATCCTTAAGATAAAGGGAAGCGGGCAGACTCCCTCCACGGAGGTCACCGAAGTGGTCATCGAAGACGCCTCTGAAGAACGCGTCTTTGCTAATGCCAAAATCAACGGCGTCGGTCGGTCCTTTGAGCTGCGCTTGCCACGCCGCCTGTTGCCTGTCAAGTATCTGCGTGCCTCCCGGGTGCCATCGCCCCGCAATATCACTGGTGTGTTCTCGGATTCGGAAGAACCATTGGTGATTGCGGAGCTCATCTGGCGAGACCTTTAAAGGAGGCTGGCCCACCACATCAGCAAGGATGCCAGCGCGCTGATTGCTAGGCCGGGGAGGGCCAGCATGAGTAGCTGGCTGATGCGGTATCGGCGGAGTGCCCGTGGGCCAGCGCCGACATCGTGCAATCGCTGGCGGTCCTGACGCGATTCGAATGTGGTCAGAGCCAGGATCGTGGCGACGATCGCGAAGACAAACACCACACAGAACGCGATCGTGGTTCCAGAAATGGCCCGCGTGACGGCGGAATGATTAGCCGCCGTCAGCTCCATGCCAGAGCGCTGGCTGAGGCGCTGCAGTTCGACCAGCTGCCAAGCGGAAGGGCTGTTCGGGAACAAACTACCCCGGTAAATCAGATGGCCCGACGCCATGTCTGGGGTGAGAAGCTCGCCCGGTCGTTCCATGCCGAGCTCCCTGGCAGACACAGGTGTTCTCTCAGCGAGCTTGGCTTTCGCCTGGTTCCGTACCTCCACCGGCAGGTTGAGCCGATCCAGGAGCTCTGGGGTGGTGACCAACTGTACATCACCGATCCCCAGGTCAATCCAGGGGCCTCCGTAGCCTTGTTGATCGGTCGGCCCAGCGCTGTATAGATCGATACGCGGCCCAAAATCCGCTTCGAGATCATCCAACGTTGCTGCGTAACCATCGGGTGTGGTTACTTCAATGTTGGGTGCTGCCAGCACACCTTCGGTCAGGACACCATCCGGTTCCATAAAGATGGTGGCCCACAATCCGATGCCCGTGGTCGCCAGGGTAGTGAGGACGATGGCGCCAATCGCGGCACTGCTGCGTCGAAAATGCCGAAAAGCATTGCGTGCCGCCATCGCCTCGAGCAGTGGCAGTCGTGGCGCGCACCAGCCCAGCAACGTTACAGCTGTCAACCCGCACAGTGCGCCACCCATCACAATGAGCATCACCCCGAGGACCAGCCACTGTGCGGTTGTAAAGATAAGTGCGATACCGCCGAGGAGGAGCACTGGACCGGGTATCGCTACCCAGCGCGGAGGGGTGCGACGCTGTCCGCCGAGTAACGGCAACTGGGAGGCCACCGCTGCCGCCAGGATCATCGGCGCGGAAAACAGTGCGCCCGCGTGATAATCCCAGCGCACTGAGCAGCCCAACAAATACTGGATTGTGGCCTCCGAGATAGCCCAGGATGAGAGCAAACCGAGGAAAACTCCCAGCGCTGCGAGCATCAGCCCCTCGGCTAGGAAGAGCAGACGAATAGCGCTACGACGCGCGCCGGTGCAGCTAAGTAATTCGAGGGTGTTACGCATTCGCGCATGTGCCACAGTGAAAATCGGTGCGGCCAGTCCCGCGGTGAGGATCAGGATGATTCCCCAGACCGGGGCAAACAGCACAGAGGTTACCAAGCCATGCGTGATGATGTTTCCCAAGCTTGGTGGCATGGGATCTGCACTGAACAGCTGGAGATATGTGGTTGGTGGCTGGTGCTCCACGAGCCACCAGTTGCTATCGAGGGAACTGAAGTCAGAGATGTTCGCGATGGCGTTCCGGTGATAGTGCAGGTCATGAACCGTAACGGGGACTCCGCCAACATTTACTGTGTCCCCGATGTCCACCCCGATCGCTCGCGCCGGATTCACCGGCAAGTCAATGGTGCCCGCAGGCGGGATACTCAGGTCCTCATTGGCGGCAGATTCGGGGAGCGCCGTAACCCAGAGCCTGGTCGAAAGGTCGCCAGAAGTGCCTTTCAAGTAGCCACGGAACACAGGGGAGAACCCGTCGCCGGGTGGTGAGTCAGTTTGCACGTAAGTGAGCGTGTTTTCCGGGTGCTCATCCAGATATATCGAAGTGGACAGCACACTGAAAAGGCTGACAAAGAAGGTCACGGGCAGCGCGAAAAGGAGCACTGCGACGAGTGATCTACCCCAGTACTTTCGGATGTCCCTCCAGGCCAGGCGGATCATTGCAGCTCACCGTCCTTCAAGTGCAGTGTGCGGTCGGCCCAGGCGGCGAGTCGCGGTTCATGGGTGACGAGTAGCCCGGAGGCACCGGCGTCGATTTTCTCCCGGAGCAGCCGGATGACCTTATCGGAGGTGGCGGTGTCGAGGGCGCCGGTGGGTTCGTCTGCGAGCAAGGTGGTACGGGACCCGATGAAGGCGCGGGCAATGGCAGCACGTTGTCGTTCACCTCCGGAGACATCGGACGGGAAGTGAGCAGCGACCTCAGCGAGTCCCAGCGCGGACAGTTCTTCCAGTGCGGCGGTACGGGCGCCGGATACTCCCGCGAGTTCCAGGGGAAGCGCGACGTTTTCGAGGAGAGTGAGGGAAGGAATCAGGTTGTAGTCCTGAAACACGAAGCCAAGCTTGTCGCGTCGCAGGTCAGCGCGCGCGTTCGGGGTGAGGTGGGAGCAGTCTAGACCGTCGATAAGCACCCGCCCGCTGGTCGGCATTTCCAGCAGCCCGGCGATGCGGAGCAGGGTGGTTTTCCCGGAGCCGGAGGGGCCCATGACCGCGACGAGTTCACCGGGTGCGACCTCGAGCGAGACGCCGCGGAGGATGGTGCGGGGGCGGGCGCCGTCGGTGACGGTGTAGGTGACATTGTCGAGCTTCATAGCTGTTCCTCCAGGTAGTCGAGCCAGCGGCTTTCCGCTTCGAGGTCAAAGATCTGTCGTTGCTTCAGCAGCTCCGCCGCCCCCTCCGCCGGGGTGCGCACGAGCTCACGCAGCCGAGCCATGTTTGCTTCCCGCTGAAGTTTGATAAGCGGCCCGCGCTCCTTCACGACGGCCATCCGAATCACCAACTCATCGCGGTCATCCGCCGGCTTCTCGACGGCCACTGCCAGCTCACGAGTAAGCTCCGCACGCCCCGTCGCGGTAAGCGAAAAAATGTCCGCTTTACCCTCCCGACCGGTGATCTCTACCAGGCCATCGCGCTGCAAACGCTTAACAGTTTGATACACCTGGCCAATGTTCAGCGGCCAGGTGCGGTCGGTGCGGTCATGGAAAGCATGTTGCAGCTGGGCGACCCCCATGGGGTGATCCACCAGCAGCGTCAGTAACGCGAATTTGACGGACATCGTTTTCAATCTCCTCCTTACTGAGTAAGTTTAGAGTTACCTGTCGGATTTGGTAATGCAAACTGACGTTTGAGCGGGTAAAAGTATGGTTTCCGTTACCAAATCCGGCACGGGAGTATCTTCGAAGCCATGCTCCACGTCGATGTCTCCTACGGTTACAAGCTGCCTTTGGGTTCGTTGGCTCGCGATTTTAAACCAGGAATGTATGGTTTCGCGGGGCCTAACGGTTCCGGAAAATCTACGTTGCTGCTGACTATCGCTGGTGAGCTGGCTCCCATCTCAGGGGAGGTGGTGTGTGCTGGGGAGCGGCCGATAGTGCGGATTGGTGATCCGATCTTTTATCCAGATCTGACGGTGGCTGAGCATTTGGAGTTGCTGCCGGTGCCTTTTGATCAGGTGGTTGACTCTTGGCAGCTGGGGGATTTGCTGCCACATCCGCCGATCTGGTTATCCAGCGGTCAGCGTCAGCGCGTGTTCTTGGCGTCGCAACTTTCGATTCCCGCCGATGTGAGCATTATTGACGAACCAGAGCGCCATTTGGATTCTGACTGGACTGATTTTCTTGCTGTTGAGCTGCGCGAACTATCCGGAGACCGGGTCGTTTTGGTTGCGTCCCACTCTCCGGCGATCTTGGCAGCGTGTGATGAAGTAATTGCCCTGTGATGTCCTTTTTAGAGAAGGTTTCGGGCTGGCTCTACCCGGTGGTGCTGGGAGGATTTGTTCTGGGCTTTGGTTGGAATGCGGTTGGTTGGCTGGAGCAGCGTTCCCACCTGGACGTGGCGGTGGTTCCTCGGGAGATGGCGCTTGTTGCGGCTGTCATAGCCGTCTGCCTTTTCATCGTATTGTTGGAAAAGATCATGCCGCTGCGGGCAATGGCTGAGCTGCGCTGGGTATATCGACAGCGCCCATACAACCGGATGCGCAGCTGGGACGCTGATTCTGTGCTGCAATTGATTGGCACGGGTTTATTCGGCCTTTTGGTGGGGGGCGAGCGTTGGGCAGCCACTGCTGGCAGTGTTGGCTCTCGGGGTGAGAGTGGCGTGGGGGATGCGTCGTAAAGCTAGCCTGGCGACCTTGCTGCAAGCTGGCCGCACCCGGACAATCGGCCTGGCCAGCCTGCATGTCCAAGACAATGAGCTTGCCTCCGAGGCCCTCGCCGCCACCTGGGTCTCCTGGCGCATCCTTGCGCGCGGCCCGCTCGTTGTGCGTCGCTACCTCAGGCGCTCCTAACTGTTGCTGCTCGGCGCACTGCACTTTACGACGGCCATTGCCACCGCCAACGCGTTAGGCCCAGCGGGACTCCTCGTCTTCGCGCTCGCCTGGACAGTGCTGGGAGCGGGAGTGTATCGGTGCGCTGACCTGCGCAAACTTCAGCGGTCAATGGTGTGGGAGATCGGGGTGGTTGTGGTGCATGCCCTGGTCGGGACGCTCTTTTGCGCCGTCATGTGGCATCTCACCTGGATCGGCGCCACAGCTCTGTTCGCAGCGTTCGCGTGTGGATCCTATCAGCGCGGACAGCCCCGACGGGTCACCAGGCTCACCTACGGCGATAGCGGCATGGGTATGTCCGCGCCACCCGAACTCATCGGTTACTACCTGCGCGGGTTGATGGTAGTGGTTCTTGCCGGATTTGGTAATGCAATCTGACGTTTGAACGGTCAAAAGTACGGTTTGCGTTACCAAATCCGACATCGGGAATCTCTACCAGATGCGAACCCGCTCGGCTTCCGGAATCGCCATTTCGCCGACCTCGAAGGCTTCGTAGAATTCGTCGATGTTGGCTGCGATCACGTTGCAACGGAACTCGGCAGGGGAGTGCGGATCGATGGCCAGGTACTGTTCGGCCATTTCCGGGCGGATCGCGGTGCGCCAGATTCGTGCCCAAGAAAGGAACAACTCGGGCAGTTCTTCACGGGAGCCGCCGGACATGAGATAGGCGGTGACAGCGATGCCGAGGCCACCCAGGTCGCCGATGTTTTCGCCTAGGGTGAACTCGCCGTTGACGCCCTTGATTCCTTCTCTACCGGCCAAAACGGACGGAATCAAGCCATCGAACTGGGTAACCAGCTTGGAAGTGAGCTCAGAGAACGCGGCTCGGTCTTCCTCGGTCCACCACGAGTTGAGGTTGCCATCGCCGTCGTAATGCGAGCCTTGGTCGTCGAAGCCATGGCCAATTTCGTGGCCGATGACTGCACCGATGGCGCCGAAGTTGACGGCGTCGGAGGCGGTGGGGTCGAAGAAGGGCGCCTGCAGGATCGCTGCCGGGAAGGTGATGTCGTTGACCACGGGGTTGTAGAACGCGTTGACGGTTTGTGGGGTGGTGACCCATTCGTCGCGATTCGCGGGCTTGCCCACCCTGGCCGCTTCGTAGTCGTGGTTGAACGCCGAAGCAGTGCGGATGTTGTCCAGCAGGCTATCCCCAAAGGTCAGCGCGTCAAAGGAGCGCCACTCGTTTGGATAGCCGATCTTGGCGCGGAACTTCGACAGCTTTTCCAGGGCGCGGGTGCGGGTTTCCGGAGTCATCCAGGTCAGGGCAGAAATGCGAGCTTCGTAGGCATCAAGCAAGCTGGCGACCAGACGGTCCATTTCCTCCTTATGCGCAGGAGGGAAATACTCGGCCACGTAAGCCTTGCCAATCTCCTCGCCCACCATGGATTCCACCAACTCCACGGCGCGCTTCCAGCGGTCACGCTGTTCGGTGGTGCCGGTAAGGACACGGCCGTAAAACTCCCAGTTGGCGCGGGAGATTTCCTCGGTGAGGTACGCCGCACGTTCACTCAAAATGTTCCACGTCAGCCAGGGCTTCCAGTCCTGAGACTCGAGCAGCTCAGCCAGAGTCGTGGTGAACGACGGCATCATGTTAATGACGCGGTACTCCGGAATACCTGCTGCTCGCAGGATTTCCTGGATCGGCTGCGGCAGTTCATCAAAGGCGCAGGGGTTGAAGGTCTTCTGTGCGTCGCGGGCTTCCACGTTGCTCCAGTGCGCGGCAGCAAGCTTTTTCTCCAGCTCAATCACAGCCGGGGCCAGATCGGACTTGCCGAGGAACTCAAGCATACGGGCCACGTGCTGTTCATAGGCGGTCAAAATCTCTGGGTATTCGCGGTAGTAGGCTTCGTCGGGAAGCCCCAGCCCGGCTTGGTAGAGGTACACCAAGGATTCCTCGGAGGCCGAATCCTTGGCGATGTATGCGCCGATCGGCGCGGAAACACCGGTGCGCCAGAGTTTGCCCAGCGCCTCGGTCAGCGGGAGTTCCATGAGCCCGAAGTCAGCGTCGAGGGGACCAACGCCGAGGGTGTTCAAAGTCTCAACATCCATGAAGCCGGTGTAGAGCGGATGGTCCTTGACCAGCTCGTGGACTGCAGCTTCGGCATCGTCGCGCAGCTTATGGAAAGTGCCATCTACGGCGCGATCATCAGGGATGACGTGGCTGGCAAGCCAGCTGCCATTGACGTGTTGATAGAGATTGTCCATACCGCACTATTCTAGTGTTCATGCCGTCTTACCGACTGAAACCCCGCCTCCAGGTTTGGAAAATCACAGGCCTCGTCGCGGCGTTGCTCATCATTCCTAACGCAGTAGACCCCATCGTTCCCGACCTTGACGACGATCGAGCTCAAGTGAAACTAGGGGAAAAAGCCTCTGATTGGGAGATCCCCCTCGAGTGGCCCGACGGTGGTCCCTTGGTGTGCGAAAAAGACGACGACTCGATGTACACATCTTGGCTCTGTGAAGGAGCGACAGTCTCCAGCATCGTGATGGACAATGTCATCGACCAGAAAAACTCGCTTAAGCGTGGAATACGTGCGATGACCATTTCGGAACCAAAACTGGGGTCCTTTGCCTATGAAGGCAATGTGCTGTTGTACGAGACCAAAGATGCGATTGCACTATCGCAACAAGGTGTCGGCGATCAAGAAGGAAAAACATTGGTCGTGGTGGTGAGCGGAGAACAGCAAGATCCGTACACAGACTTGGTCCTCCACAACCTTCGCGGTAACGAGGATAAGCGCCCAGACCTGAACGAGATTGGAACAGCAGCGTGAATAAAACCCTCTTGATGTGGCTGTTAGCTGTCATTGTGCTCCCCGCGACCGTCGTGGCCGTGCTTGCCAATGCGTTGCTTTCCTCCGTTGGCACCTGGGTGGGCCTGTTGTTTGGTGCGTTGTACCTGGTAGCAGGTACATTGCTGTTTCGCGCCGGTCCGCTGTGGCCCAACGCCGGGTCGTTATGGTGGCTCAGCTGTGTGGCATGGGGAGCGGGGATGTCCGTAGCCCTGGTTTTTCCCGCATCCACTGGCTGGACAAACATCACTGACAAGTTGGGCTGGGAGCCCGTCGCAGCGTCATTCTCGGGAGCTTACCCGGAGGAGCTTTCCAAAGCGTTTGGGGTTGTCATTATTTTGTATGCCTTCCGTAAACTCAATCGACCTTGGCACGGTTTTGTCACCGGCGGCCTGGTTGGCTTGGGGTTTGAGGTGCATGAAAATGTGATTTATGGCGCAACGGGCGCGCTTCTCGACCCCAACAGTGATTTCAACGGCGCTGTGGAAATGTGGTTTACCAGAATGGTGGCCGGACCTGGCCTGCATATCGTGTTCACAGCTCTTGCCGGGTGGGGCATTGGCTTGGCGATGTTCCGTCGTGACTCTTTGCGGGGGCTGTGGTGGGTTGTTGCTGGTCTATTGCTGCATTTTGTGTGGAATATTTTGTGGCCTTCGGAGTTCTGGCTCGTTGTGCACTATGTCGCGCTGACGATTTTGATATACCCGTTGTTCATCTGGGTGTATTGGCAGGCGGTGCGTGCAAAGAAAACTGACAATTCTTACGTGTTACTCGCGTGACTTGTGTGAAAGTTGTGTACCTTTGTTGTCATGCATATTACTCGACGGACACGACAGGCACTCCTTCCACTGCTGTTATCTGCCACTTTCCTGCTCGCCCCCGGGGCGGTAGCTGATAGCCACAAGGCGCCTTCCGGCGTCGACGTTGCCAGCTGGCAAGGCTCCATCGACTGGGCCACGGTGAACCAATCGCAAGAGTTCGCTATCGTCAAGGCAACCGAAGGCATCGGCTACCAAAACCCGCAATACACACACGATATTCAGCAGGCAAAAGCCAACGGCCTGACCGTCGGGGCCTACCACTACGCTCGTCCCGGCTCTGAACCAGCAGCCCAAGCTGCAGAATTTGCGAAGGCATACAGCGCACACCAGCAGGATCTGCCACCAGTAATGGACCTGGAACAAACCGACGGGCTAGGTCCTGCACAACTAAAAGACTGGACACGCACCTTCCTGAAGGAAACTGAACGCCTCACCGGCCGCAAACCTATCGTTTACACCTACCGCTACTTCTGGCAACAGGATATGGAGAACACCACAGAGTTCGCCCACTACCCACTATGGTTTGCGGCATACCAAAACGATGTTCCTGATAATCTCCCCGGAGGCTGGGAACAGATGGCTTTTTGGCAGCGCACCGGCGACGGCCGAGTCACCGGCATCAACACCCCGGTGGATATGAACCTCTTCAACGGCACCCCAGACCAGCTGAGGGGATTCTCCGGCTTCGGTGGCGTTCTCCGCCCAGGAGAAGTAGTAGCAGCAGACCGCAACCTAGGTGAATCCAACAAGCAGCTGATCGCTGCACTCCTAGCAGCTGCCGGCGCAATGGGCATTATGCCAGCTGACCAGGCCGGAGGAATGGCCGAACAGCTCGGAAGTGCAGCCGGCCTGGAAGGCGATGCCGCCGGCGCACTAGGTGGCCTGGTGAAAGACCTCGGTGGCAACCTACCCGTCGGTGACCTGAACACCATGCTTCAAGGCGACTACACCATCGGTGACCTACTGCTCCTGCTCAATGCCGCTGGCCACCACAATCCTTAACCGGTATTCGTTGACACAATGAAAAAGTGGGGTTAAGTAGCAAAAGTGTGTCTGAATTTTGCAGGAAAGCCAGGTCAGAGCATGTAAACAGGTGCTGCATATTGTTTCGGGCCTTATAAACCCACAAATCTTGTTCAATACCGCGAGTGATACCGCACCTGTACCAAAAGGTGAGGTTACCTAACTCCGGTGGCTAAGAACCGACCCGATGCCCGATCTGCCAGGGACAAAAAGCACCACAGGTGGCGATGCACCACAACCAGAGCTGATCACACACGCGGCGAACTTTTCGGGCCTTCCTGCTTATGCTGTCGGCTTAGCCGCAATGACCGATGCTGCAGCCTCGTGAGGTATCTTCCGATGGAGTCTGGGCCGCAGGTTCGCTTATTGATGCCTTCTGCACCGCCGACCCCTACCCGCGTAAATGATCAGGTCTTTATCGAGGGGACCTCTACTGCAGCAGGGTGCTTACTCATCGCATCCCTCCTCGACCACGTAGTGTGCTGGCACTGGGGCAAACGAAACCCACGCCAACCGGGAAACCGGCCGACCGGTCCTGTTGCGTCAACGGCTATGCCAGCTGACTACCAACGCACCAGTGCTTGGCCGGGCACGCATTGTGCTGCTTAACCCTGCAAAACCCGGGAAGCATTCCCCGGGTCTCGGTGATATTTTAGGCTTCACACCTGCTATTTCACTGTTTTGGGCCCGAGATCCGGGAAATGCTTCCCGGGTTTTAGGAAGAAACTTCAGGGTCCGTGATCAGAGCCCCCAGAAGTGCAGTAGCAATTCAAAAGTGTCCGACCTGTGACACGCCGACCAGACACACATTTTGCTACTTAACCCGAAAAAGTCCCCAATGGATGGGGACTTCGGTGTCTCAACCCGCTGTCGGATAATCCCTGACAGCGGGTTTTGCTATGACTACAACACCATCACGCCGAGTGGCGCGGGGATAGGGCGTCGATAAGCACAGCAAACGTGCGTGACTTACCGATACCCGAAGACTACTCCGCGGTCTGCATCCTCCCCGGGTTCCACAGGCCGGAGCGCTGGATCGTTTCGTGATGGATTACAGCAACGTCGGGGACTTGTCCGCGGACGTTGGTGCGTGGCGAGTACCGGGTGATGGAGCCCCAGTCGCGGTGCCAGTCGTTCTTAAGGTAGCCAGGGATTTCGATGGAGGTGTTGACGGCTTCCGTCACACCCAGCACGCCACCGCCGGCGTAGTCCATCACTGGCGACAGCGTAACTTTACCTGGGTGATCTGGTGCGATGCGGTACTTCGGCAGCTCGGCGACACCGGCGTAGTGGCCGAAGGTGCGCTGGCATGGGAACTGGAGTGCAACCGCCCAGTCGAGCAGGCCGGGATCTTCGGAGCCGATGACCTCGTTGAGGGATTTAAGCTCTGGGACACGTGGGGGCAGGAACGCCAGCCACTGTTCTGGGTCCAGGTTTCGGTCTTCTGCGACGATACGGACGGCGTTAGCTTCGGCAGGGATCTGATCCATCGGTACGCGCAGGTTGCGCCAGGATGGGGTAGGGCCAATATCGAGCGGTTCAATTTCGCCGCGGCCAGTGACCTGGGAGTCATTGACGGTGGCGTACTCAAGGACCAGCTTCTGACCCTTTTGTTCCACACCGTTGATGTCGTGGTGGTAAATGCGACCAGCTGCGGAAATCACCACGATAGGGGTGGTTTCCGAACGCTGTGGCAGGGCGTACCACGCGGTAGTGACCTCAGCTGGGAACTGTGGTCCTTCCGTGTAGGAGCCGACGAGCGGGATTTTCTTGTAATCCAGGTCGAACGGGAGGGATGCGCGGGAGCCATTCACACCGACATCCGAGCGAACACCGCCGGAGTTACCGGTGGTTTGGCCGCCGCCGATTTCGGTAGTGGAGTCCGATGCAGTCGCGCCACCGATGGTGCCCTCCGACTTATCGATACCCACAGACTCAGTATCGATAGTGGCCGGGATGTTGTTGGCGTCAAACCCTCGGTTGCTCACCTCCAGGGAGGTGCCCAGCTCGGAGCCGTCCAGTGGGGTGAGGAAGGAATCATTGGAGTTGGTCTCCAGCATCGCGTCATTCGCCAGCGCGCAGTGGTTGCCCACCGCAGAACGGAAATTACCAAGCCCCACGGAGTACGCCGGGTACTGCGACACAAAGCCCTTGCCCAGGCTGAGGACGGTAAAGACCATCACCAGGGCGGAGACAACGGCGATAGGAGAGGCGGCCAGGCCCTGGAACCGCTCTAGGCGCGCGCTTCTCGACGCCTTCAGCTGATCCAGTTCGCCAGCGGCCTCCGCTTGTGCGGTGCGCACGTCAGACACGAAGGACTGCACCACGCCGATGAACAGCACGAGCAGCGAGATCGCCAGCATCACGCTGGACGCTTCGATGCCTTTGAGCTGGACAGTCTTGTCATACCATGGCACCCCGAAGCTGGAGACGTACCACCAGCCATTAGGTCCGGAAAGACAGAACGCCAGGATGAACAGGATGCCACCGAACAGCAAGGTGCGGGAGCGGGCAGATTTCAGCGCCATGTGCGACAGCGCAACGGCAGCCAGGCCAGCCATGGCGGCGCCAATGCCGGCCCACACACCGAAGTGGTGAGTCCACTTGGTTGGGGTGAACATCATGAAGAACAAAGTGCCCAGGAAGACGAGCAGCAAGCGCATCGACGGGCCCTGCGCCGAGCCCGGCACCCGCCCATTTCGCAGCATGGATGCCAGTACCAGCGCCACGGAGACGAACACCATGATCACCGCGAAGCGGCGGGTGAACGAGCCGTCCACGGTCTGGCCCATCAAGGACTCGTAGCGCACCCACTCCTGGTACCAGGACAACGCCGGACCCTTTTCCGCACGAACCCTGATCGCTTCGATCACGGTGGTGAGCGTCTGGTCACCGAACACTGCCAACAAAATCGCCGTGCCGGAGGCAAGGAACGGCGCCACCATAGCCAGCACAGCGCTGAAGGTGCCCTTACCGCCGTGCGGAGCACCCAACAGCGGCAGGCGTCGATAAACGATGCGAATCAGGCTGGACAGGCCAGCGAGTAGCGCCGCAACAGCCATCAGGCCCGTCGGTCCGGCCCCCAGAGACAACGTCGCCACGATGACTGCCAGAGCTGCCGGCAACAAGCGAGAGGTAGCGATAGCGCGTTCCATGCACACCCAGGTCAGCAGAGCACCAAGGGCGATCACTGGCTCCGGGCGGGTGCCGTTGTTGTAGACGATCCAGAAGCTTAGGAAGCTGAACGCCGCAGTCCAGTGCGCGACACGACGGTCACCAATCCGGGTACCCAATCGCGGCAGCACCTCACGCGTAATGAGCAACCACACGATCCAGCCAGCGAGCAGGCCAGGCAGGCGCATCCAAATGGAGCTAGTAGAAATGCGCGCCATCACGGCGAGCAGATCGTAGTACGGGGCGCCGAACGGAGACTCTGGCACGCCAAACCAGCGGTAGTAGTTCGCCATGTAACCCGAATCGTGTGACAGGCGAGCCATGGTGAGAAGGTAGCCGTCGTCAGCAGTGTTTGCACCAATGAAGTGCCACAGCAGCAGCACGGCACCGACCAAGGCGTCGAGAGGCTTAAGCTTCCACCACTCCGGTGGGAAGAAACTCCGCGAGGTGCGTCCATCCAGGGTGTCGAAGCGGTGCAGGCACCACAGCGACACCATCGTCAGCGCCAGGCCCAGCCACATCGCGATGTACTTAATCGCGCTCGGGCTAGAGGTAAACCGTGAGTTCACCTCCACGTGGGCGGACAGGCCATCGATGCGCTCATCACCCGGAAGATCCGTGTAAATACCAGTGAGCTGCGGGCGGTAATCGCCCTTAATGGTCTCAGACTTGTTGCCGAAGGACACCGTGGTTTTCTCTACTGTGGAAGATACCTTCAACACGCCGTCGGTAGGCAGGTTAGACTTCGGGACGCTCAGCGGGACGCGGTCACGAACCACCACGTCCAAGCCCTGCGCCGTCCAGCGCACGAACAACCCGCGCGCCGTAGCGTCCTTAGAATCAGCAGGAAGCGTACCGAGCACCATCCACTGGTTCTCCGGCATCTTCTTCGTCGCAGCCACCGGAACTTCCAGGTTGATCTCCTGTGGCGCGTAGGACAACAGCGGTGCGTTGACGCTGTTTAGGCCGTTCTGGGGCCAGTCAAACGAGGATTGTGTTTGGCTGACCGGCAGGAACGGTGTGAGGACGAAAAGTAGAAATCCGACGAGACCAGAAATGATCGCGGTGGATTTTAACCAGTTCGGGGCTTGTTTCGCTGCTTTTGACACAAACAAATACTTTACGTCACTGGCTTAACAACTACCACAAGCGGACCGATCTGCTTGACATACCAACCTTCGAAAACCGCTGGATTAAAGAAAACCCCACGGAATCGGACATTCGGATTATTCGGGTAAATGTCCTCAGCCAGATCGTACTTCCAGGTGCTCTTCGGATCCGAGGCATCACCATGAAGGATGAACACATCCGGCGACCGCCACGGAGCCTTCTGCAACTCCGCCTGGAACCGCTGCGGGTCCTTCAGATCCGTATGGGAACGGGTGGCCCACTCTTCAATGAGCTTATTGCGCTCCTCAAACCGGCCGAGCGGATTAGCGTAGTGGCCGGTAAAAGCCTGGAAACCATAATAAGGGTAGAAGGACATGAAGTCCTTCACATCTGTGAGGACGACCGTGCTCGTTGGCTGGTACCCCTCAGACTGGATAAAAGAGTCGATCTCAGCGAAGTATTTCGCGGAATCCGCCGGGAAGCGATCCGCGCGATCACCGTAGCCATCGGTATCGGTGTAGGCCAAGTCAATGGCCACCCGAGCATGGTTGGGGATGCGCTGCACATAGGAGACCCCCGCCGCGAAGAGGATTACCGCCATCGCCGCGGAAATCTGAATGCGGGCCCGGGCAGACAGCTGCTCTGGCCAGACACGTGGCAGGCCATTAAGCCGCAGGTCAGCAATGCCCAGCACTCCGGCAGTAGCCAAAATCAACGTCACCAGGATGTCCAGCCGGAACCCCAGCAGCGTATTTCCGGACAGCGTGAACACCATCGACGCCACAATCCACCCGTAGACAATGACAAGGGTAATTCCGAGGGAACGCACATCGTGATCCTGGAAACGGAACACCAGGAAACCCAGGCCGATCAGGCACAACAGCCCAATCAGCGTGAAGGAAAAGAAGGGGAGCGGCAATTGCGTGCCCTCCCACGGCAAGTAATGGGTAGCGCTGGAATTACTGATCGGGGCGCCCCGGAGGATCTGCCACAGGTATGGCCCCCACACCACCAGCGCGATCAACGACGAGCTGATACCCACCACTGCCAGCTTGAGCACCGGCTGGAACGAACGCTCAATCAGCAACGCGTACATCAAAGCAATCACCACCACGCTCATCGCGATGGCTGCCGTGAAGATCGTGTACGTTGCCGCGGAAAGACCAAGGTACACAGCGAGGGCAGTGGCCGCCGGCCAACTGTTATCCATAGTGCGTGACATGAGCACAGCAGCAGCCGGGATACCCAAAGCGACAATGCCCGCATAGGGTTCCTCCGGACTCATCACCAGGAAAATCGCGATGCTGACTAGGGCAATCGTCACAGCAATCGGCAGGCTTCCCGTCAGACGCTGCCACAGGGGCACCAGCACGCACGCCACAGCACCGATGGAAACCAAGGCCCACGGTTGGTAGGCCTCCCACCCGGGCAGACCTAACAGATTCGCTAGGCGCGCACCGAGCCAGAACCAACCACCAGGGTAGAACGAGGGCATCCCCTCATAGTTCATGTCCGGCAAACCCGGCTCTGCAGCCAGACGAGTCAAGAACTGGGTGCGAAACCCCTGGTCAATTGTGACGCCGTCCAGGTACAGGCGCGTCGCGGACAACGGCAGCCCGACGGAGGTCACCACGATAGCCGCCGGAGACAGGTATGTGACTAGGTAGGTCAGCAGGACGCGCCAGCGCGGGGGCTTGGCCCCCTTGTGGGCGTCACGAAGCCAGAAAAAAACGAGCGCGCCGACGGCGACGAGGACCATGATGGACCCGGCCGTCGATAAGGCGCGCGAAACGTATGAACCACCAAACGCCGGCAGGTTGGTGGTCTTAAGCACCAACCAACATGCCAGCGTAAACAGGGCGCTGCCGAGCCCGGTGGCGAACATCGCGAGGACAGTGGTGCGGATACTGAGTTTGTCAGCGGTGTAGTTCTCGGCGACGTTCATTATCTCTCTTTGTTACAACGGCAGCTTACGGAAAATAGGTTTCGGAATGTGTTGCAGAACCAGCATCACCGCCTGGAACGCAGGGTGAACCCACAGCTCGCTCTTACGATCCAGCACGCCCGCCACCACTGCCTTCGCCACGTCTTCGCGGTTCACAGTGAGCGGGGCTTCCTTAACTCCTGCGCTCATCTTAGTGCGCACCTGACCCGGACGAACAACCAGAACGTTGACGCCGAAGTCACGCAGTGCCTCACCGAGCTGAGTGAAGAAACCATCAAAGCCGGCCTTGGTGGAGCCGTACACAAAGTTAGAACGACGCACCTTCACGCCCGCCACGGAGCTCAGCGCAACGATGGTGCCGTGCTGCTGCTTCTTCAGACGCTCCGCAAGCAGCGTACCGACGGACACCGCACCGGTGAAATTAATCTGGGCAGCTTCCACAGCCTTCGCCTGGTTCTGCCACTGCTCCTCATTGTCACCGAGGACGCCGAATGCCACAATGGCGACGTCAATATCGCCCGTGATCTGCTCGAAAACCGCAGGGTGGGAATCGAAATCGACCGCATCGAACTCGATGAACTCCGCCGTGCCGCCACGCTTCTCGACGGCCTGAATAGCCTTCTCTGGACGCGTGCGGTTAGCCAGAGTGACCTTCGCCGCACCGCGGTCGAGAAACTCCTCAACAATGGCAAGTCCAATGTCAGAATTGCCACCGAAGAGCACAATGTGCTGGGGCTTTCCTACTGCGTTAAGCATTTACTTTCCTCCCAATTCGAGGCGACGGGACATATCGGACGCGAAGACACCGGTCGGGTCGATCTCATTACGGATCTTGAGCCAATCAGCCATGCCCGGGTACATCTGGTGGAAATTCTCCGCCGAGGTGCGGGATTCCTTAGCCAGGTACAGGCGGCCACCGAACTCCATGACTCGTTTGTCCAACTCATCCAGGAACTGGCCCAGGCCCGGCTTGATTGGGAAGTCCACGCAGACGTTCCAGCCAGGCATTGGGTAGGACAGTGGAGCCTTGTTGCCCTCACCGAACAGCTTGAACACATTCAGCGCAGAGTAGTGGCCGGACTTCTGGATGTCCT
This sequence comes from Corynebacterium hindlerae, assembly GCF_014117265.1. Lineage (NCBI taxonomy): Bacteria > Bacillati > Actinomycetota > Actinomycetes > Mycobacteriales > Corynebacteriaceae > Corynebacterium > Corynebacterium hindlerae. The sequence continues at coordinate 1,710,007 of NZ_CP059833.1, forward strand.
TGACAATCTCCTTGAACGGCTCCACAGCCTCGCGCGGAACCACGAACTGGTACTGCAAGAAACCCTTCTTGCCGTAGCCGCGGTTCCACTCGCCGATCAGGTCCAGTGGCTGGTAGAACTGCGTCAGGTTCTGCACTTGGTTCTTGTAGGTGCCGGACTTGAGCCACCACAGCTCGCCGATGGCGATCATGGACAGCTTGTTCATGGTGAAGGACGGGAAGATGTCTGGCACGGTGACCAGCTGCGGGGCGTTGAACTTCAGCGGATCCTTCGCCAGCTTCGGGCTGAGCTCCTCCAGCTGAGCGAGGGTAGCCAGGGAGCCGCGGGAGATAGCTGCGCGACCGAGCTTTGGCTCTGGGGAGATCGCGTCGAACCAGGCGGAAGAGTAGGTGTAGTTCTTCTCGGAGCCGTCGGAGTGGAACTCGATGGTCTCATCCAGATTCGCGGTCAGGTCGCCGTCGGCAATGAAGTAGGCCGTTTCGGTGCGGGTCATCTTGATGCGTGCCCGCAGGATGATGCCGGTCAGTCCCATGCCACCCACGGTGGCCCAGAACAGCTCACCATTCGGATCGTCCGGGGTGCCTTCTGGCTCCAGGTGCAGGATGCGGCCGTCCGCCACCAGCAGTTCCATGGACACCACGTGATCGCCGAAGGAGCCAGCGGAGTGGTGGTTCTTGCCGTGGATATCTGGTCCGATAGCGCCACCGATGGTCACCTGTCGGGTGCCGGGAAGGACGGGGACCCACAGGCCGTATGGCAAGGCCGCCTTCATCAGCTGATCGAGGGTCACACCACCGTCTACGTCGACGATGGCGGTTTCCGTGTCGATGGAGTGGATCTGGTTCAGCGGCTGCATGTCGATGACAAGGCCACCAGCATTCTGGGCAGGGTCGCCGTAGGAGCGTCCCATGCCACGTGCGATCACACCGCGGTCGTTCTTCTCGGCAGCTTCCTTGACTGCGCGGACGATCTGCTCCACGTCTGGGGTGGACAATACCTGCGCAGTTGTCGGGGCGGTACGACCCCAACCTGTCAGTACTTGTTGTTTAATCACGCCATCAAGGCTACCCCCTGTTTCGGCCGGGTGGCTGTCCCCATTCTGGGGGATCGCTCACATTTGGCTGGGCCTGCGCACTAATACAGGTCCAGGAGGTCCTTGATTTCGGTGGGAAGATCGTCCTGCGTGGTGATGGTGGGGCCATCATAGTTTTCGAGGATTTCGTAGACCCGCACCCGGTCCTGGGAATCCAAAAGAGGCAGTTCCTGCGCCAGCATCATGGTCAGCTCGTTGCTCAACGGCGTGTTGGTCATGGTGGCGGCGGTGTGTTCGGTGGGGGCCTTCTTCTTCAAAAATCCAAACATGAGGCCATACTAGTAGCTATGGATGATCTGATTCTTGCTACTTCGGTGGGGCTTGCCACTGCGCTTCGGAAACCATGGCAGCGCGTCGCTACGCTTGCTGCTGGCGTGGGGACGGTGGCCTACATTAATTCGACTGATGATGACCCCAACAACGACCCTGCTGTTGTTATTGACAGGGTAAAGCAGCGCATTGGCGATATTGGAGACACACCCGGGCCGGAGTCGGATGCTCCTGCGGGGGATTTAGGCTCGCCACTGCGCACGTGGGCGATTGTTGGCGGTCTTGCGCTAGCTGTTGTCGGCGCAGCTAAAGCGGAAAAGTACCTGCTCAAGCGCCCCGTGGCGCGTATCATGGCGGGCTGTGCGACGGGCACTGCCACATACTTGTGCTGCCAAAGCGTCACTTAGCCTTTAGCATCACAAGATGTGAGCTTCGTACCAGTAACTGACCCAGCACGGCAGCGCCCGTTGCGTCGCGAGCCTGCGGCGCCGGGACACGCGTTGCTGATTCAGGCTGCTGCGGCCGGATGTTGGCGTCGGCTCCGGGTCCCGGCAGATATTGGGATGGAGCGTTTCGCTCGGATTATCCAGCTTGCCTTCGATGTTGTGGAGCCTGCCGAACACGCATTCCTACAGTTGGATGGCTCGGAGCAGGGAGCGCCGGTGGTCATGCCGGCGCCGACTTTGGTGCGTTTCGATGCCGTCGGAACCCCGTCGGAAACAGTGACTTTGGGGGAGCTGCTGCGCGTCGCTGACCTGCGATTTTTATCTAGGTTTGCGGATCCTCTGGTTATCGATATCTCGTTAGTATCAGAGATTCAGCGCTCTCCGCGCCTGGAAACACTGTGCATTGATGGTGAGGGAACGCTCGAGCAAGGATTTTTTGACATTAAAGCGGTCAACCGCGAGCTTGATGCCGAGCGGTGGGTGTTTGCCAAGATGGCTGAGGTCAAACCCAGCCTGCAGGACCTGATTTTCCGCACTGGGATGTGGGAGACCGCCCAGCTCATTGCGTTTTTGAACATCGACTCCCCGGCGGATGTCACCGAGTCAGAGGCCGCGAAGATGATTGAGCCGGTACTCTCTGACGCGCGTCTGGTGGAGCTGCTCGACCTCGATGACACCCGACTCGGCCTCACCACTGCCCTTGATACTTGGCATCACATTGCTCACCGCCTCCCTTTGGAGCGTGATACTCGCGGCAATGACGCTGCCTGGCTGCGACTCATCGCTCTGATCTCTTCTATGCCGTTTGGTGCCGCGACGACGTTCATCCTGGAAGGCATGGCGTGGACGGGTCAGCGGACGACGCTCGCAGAGGTGGATTCACTCACCCGGCAGACGATGGACGTACTCCGTGCGCTGGGGATCATTGTGGGCGACGACCTGGTGCTCGGCGGTGTGCTGTCTAAGCCGCGCCGGGAGTTTCTCCGGATGATCCTCCACTCTTCTTAAGTGATTTCACTACCCTGGGCACTATGCGTTCCTTGATTTTGTGGGCTGGGGTCCGGGGCGCAGACGTGTACCGGCACATTGGGGTTAATGACACGATGTGCCTCGGCGAGTTGTCCCGGGTCCTGAACATCAGCTTCGGCTTTGACCCGGCTGAGCCTGCGACCTTCCCTGGCCACAATCCTGCTGACCGCATCCCTGACGAGTTCACGTACGAGTGGGGGCTGTGGACCGTCGACGTGCGGGTTGTTGATGCCTACCCCCGCGACGAGGGCACCCCGCGCGCCCTGTGCATTGGTGGGGCAGGCTCGCTTGACGACGACTTCAACCTCGCAACCGTGAACACCGAACTTACGGGTCGCGAGACTGTCTCAGCCGTGCTTTCCCTCGCGCACCCGGAACTGCGGGAGTTGATCGAGCGTGGTTCGCTCTACGACTTCGTCCCGCTGCTGCAGGCCATTGACCTGCGCCAAGCTTTGCAACCAGCCTCGGAGTTTCCTTTGGAGTCTGATCCGGCTGCCCGGGACGCCTACTGGGCGATGGTGTTGGTGCTGTCCTGCTTTAGCGATCCAGACATGTCCGATCAGCTCCTGGAAGGCACCATGGCTTCCCTCGGCTGGGTTGAGGACGATGGTTCTCCCCTCACAGCGGCCGCGATCCGCGCGCTGTGCTCGTCGTCCCTTGCCCGGCTCGCCGAACTGGGAGCCTACGGGCGACACGCCAAATCCCCAGTCGACCGCCTAGAGATTTATCGGAACCTGCTCGCGGGGTAGGCTATCTGCTCGTGGATATGAAAACCCAGGGCTACCGCTTCATCATTTCCGGCGTCATCTCGGCCGTTGTTGACTGGGGTGTTACTGCTCTCACCCAGTTCCTGTTCGGATTCGCGGCATCCCGTGCCCGCCTCGTCGGCTTCATCTTCGGCACGATCACCGCCTACATGATCAACCGGCGCTGGACCTTCCAAGCAGACCACTCCTGGAAGCGCCTGTTCTACGTGGCGGTCCTCTACACCGTCACCGGCTGGCTCAACATGACGCTGTACGCCTGGGGATTCCACCTGCTCGAGCCTCACACGCCGCGACTTGTTGCCTCCATCGGCGCATTTGTTTTCGCGCAGGGCATCGCCACAGTGATCAACTTCTTCGCGCAGCGGATGTTTATTTTTAAGCAGCCCAAGAGCGTCATCGTGGTGGAGCAAACCCCATAGGAAGGGCAACATTGCTAGTGAACCGAGAGAACCTCATTGTTCGCTACGTTTTGGTCGGAGTGTTGTATGCCTATTGGGTGATTCCGCCTCTGGTCCTTGTGGAAAGCTATATTGCTTGGTTGCTTGCTGTCATCGGCGCCGTGGTTGTGGGATACGTGGCTCGTAAGGCACGGCTGTGGCATTCGTTATTTGTCAGCGGATGCGTGGCCTTTGCCTGGGGCAGGTTCACGATCTACGCTGTGGATCCGTCGGTAGCGTTCGCCGCCCCCAGTACCGTGGTCGCATTAGTTGTGCTCGGTTTTTGTGGCATCTCGGCGATTCAAGAGAGCGAACGCGAAGATTAGTTCGCCCGGGAAACAGGGTGCTCTTCCGGCCCCGAGATTGGAGGGCCAGGCGCACGGCCCCGAGATTACGGTCCCTAGATCGCCCCAAAAATGTCCTCACCATCCCGAACTTCGGGAGGGTAATGTCGGGGCGAACATACAAACAGCTTCACACGCCCGGAAATGACGCTCCAAGAGAGCGAACGCGAACCCTAAGGTCGCTCAAACCTCTCATTACGCCCCATCTTGTGCAGCCTTAGCCATTCGCGGAAACCGGCAAAGTCCCGCTCCTGCACGAGGAAGAACCACGCAAAGCGGGCGTATTCCTGGGGCAGGAGTTTGCGCATGCCGGGCTGGTTCATGAGGTAGCCGCGGTTGCGGTAGGTGAAGAAGCGCTTGGCTTCGGAGGACGGGTATTGGGTGTGCATTTTGCCACCCAAAATTGGCTTGAATTCGTCGGAGCCATTGGGGTGGAGATATGCGCAGGTCAGGCAGGTGCCGAAGGGGAGCCCGGAGCGGACGAGGCGGCGGTGGTATTCGACTTCGTCGCCACGGATGAAGAGGCGGTAGTCCGGCACACCGATTTGTTCCATGGCTTTGGCGGAGATCAGCGCACCGTTGAACAGGGACGCGATGCCGGGCAGGAAGCCGCTGCCGAGTTCCGCACGAGACCGGCGCCAGCTGAGGCCACGGCGGAGCGGGAAAGCCAGTTCAGAAGGCGCTGCTTTGTCCACCACGACTGGGGATACTTCCGCCAGGCCGTGCTCAAGGGCGCACTCGTACAAGGAAGCCAGAACGTCCGGCCCCTCGGGACGGCCGTCGTCGTCGGCGCACCAGATGGCGTCGGCCCCCAGCGCGAGCGCTGTGAGGAAACCGTAGGCGAAGCCGCCCGCGCCACCGAGGTTGGTGCGGGACGGCAGGTATACTCCGCGGGAACCGCACGCCTGAGTGACCAGCGACGCCACGGCGTCTTCGCAGCCGTTGTCCACGACGATGATCCACTCGACGGGGCGGGTCTGTGCAGCCACCACTTCGAGGGATTCGCGCAGCATATTGACGCGCTGGTGCGTCACAATCACCGCGGCGACGCGGTCAGTCTTGGAGAGCATTAGGCTTCCTCTTCCATTCGCTTGATCAGGCGACGAACATGGTCGGCGGCGCCTTTACCTTCGTATGCTTCCACGATCTCGGGGACGGTGCCAGCTTGGCGGATGGTGCCGTGGTCGACCCAGAGGGCGGTGTCACAGAGCTGCGCGAGGAAGTCGTTGGAGTGAGAGGCGAACACTAGGATGCCGGAGCGCTCCACCAGCTCTTGCAGACGGGAGCGGGCCTTAGCCATGAAGGCGGCGTCGACGGCGCCGATGCCTTCGTCGAGGAGCAGGATTTCCGGTTCGATGGAGGTGACCACGCCGAGCGCTAGGCGGATGCGCATGCCGGTGGAGTAGGTGCGCAGTGGCATGGCCAGGTATTCGCCGAGCTCGGAGAACTCCGCGATCTCATCCATCTTCGCTTTCATCTGCTTGCGGGTCTGGCCGAGGAAGAGACCACGGATGATGATGTTTTCGTAGCCGGAGATCTCCGGGTCCATACCCACGCCCAGGTCAAAGACGGGTGCGACGCGGCCGCGGATGTGCGCGGAGCCGCGGGTGGGTTCGTAGATGCCGGACAGCAGGCGAAGCAGGGTGGATTTGCCGGCGCCGTTGTGCCCGACGAGCCCCACGCGGTCGCCTTCCCGTAGGTGCAGGTTGACGTCGCGGAGTGCTTCCACCACCACGGTGTTGTTGGAGTTTCGTCCAATCGCACCGCCAGCGGCGCCGAGGAAGGCCTTTTTCATGGAGCGGGACTTGGCATCGAAGATGGGGAAGTCGACGCAGGCGTTGTGTGTATCAATTGAAACCATCGAGTTCTCCTTACACCCAGTAGCTCACGCGGTAGCGCCATTGTTTCATCGCCAGCATCGCCAGGATGAGGCCACCTGCGGTGCAGCTGAGGACGACATACCAGTGGTAGGCGGGAAGCGGTGCACCGATCAGTGGCGCGCGGACCACTTCCATGTAGTGGTACAGCGGATTGAGCTCGACGATGCGGGCTCGGGTTGCCATCTCCGGTCCGGCGGTTTTGAGGGTGGTAGTGGTCCAGACGATAGGCGTGACGTAGAACAGCAGCTGCACCAGCGCTTCCAGCAGCGGTGCCACGTCGCGGTAGCGGGTAGCGATAATGCCGAAGAACATCGACACCCACACGCCGTTGACGATCAGCAGGATAAGCGCGGGGATTGCGAGTAGCAGGTCCCAACCGAGGGGGCGGGGGAAGATCAGCATCAGCAGCACCCAGATCACCATGTTGTGCAGCAGGAAAAGCGTTTGGCGCCACACCAGGCGGTACACGTGGACTGAGAGAGCGGAGGGGAGCTGCTTAATGAGGCCTTCGTTGTCGATGAAGATGTCGGCGCCTTCTTTAATGGCACCGGAAATAAATCCCCACATGATCAGGCCGACAGTGACGTGAGGCAGGAATTCCGCGAGCGGGATCCTAAACAGCAGCGAGTACAGCAGGCCGAGGGCGAGCGCCATGACACCCGTAGCAATGGTGATCCAAAGGGGGCCCAGCACGGAGCGTCGGTAACGCTGCTTGATGTCCTGCCAGCCGAGCTGCAACCACAGTTCGTGCTGGTTGAAACCGCGCACGAGGTCGTTCCACGCTGCGGTTAAGGTCATGGATCGGGATGCTGGCGCGTCGGTGGCATCGACGCGGGTCATCCGCTCGAGAACTGCTGCTTTGTCTGACACTCCTATGAGCCTAGCTGTAGCTGTATGCTTTACGAGGTAAGTGGGTGCCTATCCTGAGGAGTTTTTATGTTTGACGTCGCGTACGCGAGAGGTCACTACACCTCGCTGAGCGATGGTTGGACGTATCTGAATGCCCACGTGCATGCGCAAATTCCCGAGCGAGTATCTTCTGCTGTGTCGACGGCGTTTCGCACCTCTGCGCTTCTCGACGCCCGCATCCCCACCTCTGGTAGCCATTCGCGCTCTCAGGAAAACCGCTCCAGTCTGGGGGTGAGCCATGTTGCGGCTGCCCGCGTGGCGGTTGCTGATCTGGTGGGCTCTGTTCCAGAACGCGTGGTTTTGGGGGCTAACAAGCAGATTTTGCTGAACTGTTTGGCGGAGGCGCTGCAGCCACGTTTGCGGCGTACTACCCAGATGGTGCTGAACCGAGTTGACCCAGAGTCGACCAATGAGCCGTTTCTTCGTCGTGATGCGTCCGTGGTGTGGGCGGAACCTGATCTGGGGACCGGTGAGTTGCCGGCCTGGCAATACGAAGAGGTGGTCAACGGTTCCACACGACTGGTAATGGTCCCTGCGGCCCATGCCCTCACCGGAACAGTGACGAAAATCTCAGAAATTTCAGATATTGTGCGGGCAAAATCCCGGGCTTGGCTGGTGGTTGATGCCTCCGCTGTGGCTGCCTACCGGCCGATCTCCATTGATGACTGGGGTGCGGATGTCGTGGTGGTTGACTTCGCCAAGATGGGCGGGCCACAGTTTGCCGCTCTGGTATTTCGTGACACCTCCATGTTCCCGCTGCTCAAGTCCCTCAATAGTGCTGCTCCGGCGGATTCCGCTGCGAAGCTAGAAATCGGTGAGTTGTCCCCTGGCCTGGCAGGAGGTGTCAGCGCGATCGTCGATCACTTCGCGGGATTGGTGGAAAGTGGTGGCACGAGGAGCACTCGGCTGCAGCGATCCATGGTGGAAGTTGATCGTTATTCGCGTCAGCTCACTCGCCATTTGCTCAATTCCTTGCTTGGTCTGCCGAAGGTGCACGTGCTGGGCATTACCGGCGAAGCTGCTGGTAAGGACGCGCTCTATTTGGATCGCGTGCCACGGATATCTTTCATGGTGAATGGAGTTCCGGCAGCGACGGTACAGAAGCGACTGCTCACTAATGGTTTGGTGACGGAACTGAGCCCGCGTGACCCGCTGCTTGAGGCGATGGGTGCTTTCGAGGAAGGCGGTGCCATCACGGTCGGCTTGGCGCCGTACAACACCATGAATGACATTGACCAGCTCACTCGGGTGTTGGCGTCGCTCGCATAGGCTGGCGTGCTTCGTGGCGCCACCAGCTGATCGTCACCCCGAGGAGAACCACCATCAACACGTTGCGGGTGGTGAGGGCGAGGGTGGGCAGGAAGTCCGGGTCGTTCGTCATTAAGCTGTCGTAGTGACCTGGATAGACGTACTGCGTTAGCCAGGTGATGAGAAGCACCAGCACTGCATTGATCCGCGCGTGCTTCGCGTGAGTGAAGCAGAGACTCACGGCTGTGATCGGGGCGAGCCACACCATGTACTGCGGGGAGAAAACCTTGTTCGTCACCAGCACCGCAACGATCAGCACCATGGACAGCGCGATGGATTCCCAGGAGCGCCAGGTGTGTTTGCTTAGGCGACGCAGCACGATGAGCGCAGCGGCCAACACGGTCAAGTAAAGGGCGATGTTAGCCAATTGCGTAGCGACGTCCACCCCTGGGCCCGTGATCTCGAAGCTTTTCGATTCCGCATAGCGAACCGTGTATTCGCCGCCGCCCGTGGACGCCAGCACCATGAAAGGTGTGGCAGCTATCGATTCGATCTGCAGCCCCCGATCAGACTGGTATTGCAACGGTGACAGCAGTCGATCAACCCCCTGGGTGAGGATGGTCACCAGCGCCATGGCGACGAGCGTGCCACCAAAAACACTGATACGCAGCCACGATTGCTTGCTCTTTATGCTCCCCACCAGCACCGTTGCCAGGACACCTGGCCACAACTTCATCATCGTGGCGGCGCCGAGGAACGCAGCTGAGACTTTCGGGTGCCGCGCCAGCAAGTACGCAAACACGCCCACCAGCAGGCCAGGGATGAGGTCGAGGCGGGTGAGGTAGATCGGGCCAACCACAAAACCGAAAGCCACCCAAAATGCGCCCGCTAAGTAGTGCTTTCTGTGAATGAGGACAGCCAAAAAGAGCAGGTCAAGCACCAAGATGAAGCCGACGTACCAGTATTCGACCCCGGACTGGGTGTCCGGGGCGAAGCGATCAATCAGCCGGATGAGCCACAGATTTGCCTCCGGGTATTCCTTCAAAGCCACCTGGCCGGTGCGCTCCTTGGCGATCTCCGAGAAGTAATAGTGGACATCGCCGAAAATCCAGCGCTGACGCCCGAAGGTCTGTTTGACCATCAACCAACGGCTCAGCGCCCAACCCGAAAGCAGAATCAGAAAAGGCACATTTACCGATACTAGGCGACAGTGAGAATAATCTTCCCAGTGACAGCGCCTTCCTTGAGCAGCTGGTGTGCCTTTTCGGCCTCAGCCAACGGGAGGGTGGTGCTTAAGTGATGCTTGATCTGGCCGTCGTTAAGCAGCGGCCATACGGTCGCTTCGGTATCGCGCACGATGCGGGCCTTGTCGGCGAGGTCGCGGGCGCGCAGGGCGGTTGCGGAGATGCTACCGCGTTTGGTGAGCAGCCGACCGATGTTCAGCTCGCCCTTCACGCCGCCCTGCATGCCGATGATGACGAGGTGGCCGTCCATCGCCAAGGCTTTGACATTCTGATCCAAGTACTTCGCGCCCATAATGTCCAGGATCACGTCGCACTTATTCTTCATCACCTCAGCGAAATCCTCCTCCTTGTAGTTAATGAGGATGTCCGCACCAAGTTCCTGACAGGTAGCAAGCTTTTCGGCGCTGCCTGCCGTCACCGCGACAGTGCAGCCAAGGGCCTTCGCATACTGAATCGCAAAGGTGCCAATGCCACCCGCACCACCGTGGATCAGCAACGTGTTGCTCTGCTTGAGGCCCGCCAGCTGCATATTTGAATGCACCGTGCAGGCCACCTCCACGATCGCCGCAGCCTCAGTGGTGGTCCAACCTTCCGGAATGCTCAGCAACTGGCCCTCAGGGACAGCCACGAACTCCGCATAACCACCACCAGCCAGCAGACAAGCAACCTTTTCGCCCTTCTCACGGGACGTTGTGCCAGGGTCAGCAATCTCCCCCGCGCACTCCAACCCCATAATCTCGCTCGCACCTGGAGGAGGCGGGTAGTGGCCCGCAGCCTGCAACACATCACCGCGATTCACACCCGCGGCATGAACCTTCACCAGCACCTCCCCATCCTTCAGCTCAGGCGTTGGGACTTCCGTGAGAGTAAGTTTTTCCTGGATTTCAATAGCACGCATGCCCTCAAGGGTAGCCAAAATAGCAATTGCGCACGCCCATACGTTATTATTTTCTGCACTGCCCCTTTTGGGGAAGGTCGAGTCCCTTTTTGGGGCCGATGGAAGTATGGCAGAGCGGCCGAATGCACTGGTCTTGAAAACCAGCGATGGGAAACCATCCGGGGGTTCAAATCCCTCTACTTCCGCCAAATGCAAAACCCCTGTTCAGTGTTGAGCGGGGGTTTGTTCTGTTTTGGGGTGGGGCAGATGACAGCGGATAGCTATTAGGTTCTGGGCGAGCAATCCCTACGCCTATCCCATTGATCCACCAGGTGATATGGCAGTTGACTTGATAGGGATTTGTTGCGCACGACAAATCCCTATCATGCGTCTGCCCGCGGTGGGCTCGCTACACCACAGAAATCAAGCGAAATGCATCAAAGTGATTGTCACTGCTCACTCTAGGAAGGTTTGTGTAGGGAAACTTTAAGGTTTCCTTGAGGAAAGATTTTAGATAGCGCCCCCGGTTGGCGGTTTTCGGTACTTGATTCGTACTTCTCTAGGGGCGATGGTTTCGTTTTCGGGGGTATAAACTTGCGGGAAAACATCACCATACCGGGGGTTTTGGTAAAAGGTTCACTAGAAGGTGTGGGTTGTAGTACGCTACAAGAATTCCAATGAGTAAATGATAAAAGACTTAACAGTCATGCCACAGTAAAGAAGGCGCATCATGAACGTGCAGCTCAGGGAGGCTACTCGCTCCTTTGTCACGCTGGGATTGCTTGCCATGTATTTGCTGTTGCGTGCCGTGGTGCTGGTGGATTCTGCTGAGACAGCATTTGTTGTATGGCTCATGATTGGATGCAGCGTGGCCGCATGGCTCAGTATGTGGGTGCTGCTTCGTCCCCTCGCTCCCATTGCTATGTCGATATCAGCAGCGAGCTACATCGTCGGGATGCTTATTCGCGCTGGTCATGAAACACACCTATGGGCGTTTCCCATGGAGTACGGAGCCACGGCAGACTCCTGGCCGTTCGCCCAGCTAATGACCGTGGTGGCTTACGCGTTGCTCGCCTACGTAGTGTGGAAGCATCACATTGGCCACCGGTTCCTCCACCTACACATCATGGCGTTCATTGTGCTGGTTGTGATAAGAACAGTGGCCACTGATCAGGCCAACCTCGGCCTGTTTACATCTATCGTGCTGCTGCGCGACCTGATCGGAGGCACCCTGTACATCGCGCTAGCAATCACGTTTTACCTGTACGGCAGGCAGTGTCTGGAAAATGCGAAGCTGCAACAGGTGAGGGAGTTGGGGGATAGCGTCGTTAAGCAGGCGCGCATTTAACGCAGTGGCCCCAGTAGCTCCTCGGTGGCAGCCTCATCCCACAACACCACTGATCCGACCTCGGTGTCGGCGAAACCGTCCAGTGGAATAGTTTCCGTCCGGGTGCCACCCTTCAGAGCCAGCGCGACCCGCGCTAGATGCCATGCGTGATCGTCCTCGTCCACAATGAATGCCGAACCTGTATGGGAAATCAGAGGAATAGTGCGCAGCGGATTCGCGATTGTGGCGGGGGAGGTCGCCTTGTCCATTAGCGCAGCAAAGAATTTCCGTTGGCGCGCGACACGATCCAAATCTCCCATCGGGGTGGCGCGGGTGCGGACATAACTGAGCGCCGTTGGGCCGTCCATCTCCTGGCATCCCGCATCGAGGTACAAGCTAATCACATCGTCCGCAATAGGCTCATCGACGCAAATCTCCACGCCACCGACTGCATCAACCATGCCCGAAAAACCACCGAAACCAATCTCGGCATAGTGGTCAATCCGCAGTCCTGTGGCCTGCTCTACGGTCTGGGTCAGCAGCTGCGGACCACCGGTAGTGAAGGCAGAGTTGATTTTGTTCTGGCCATAGCCCGGAATGTTCACATAGGAATCGCGCGGAATCGAAATGAGTGTCGGCTGGCCCGAAGTCGGAATATGCAGCAACATAATCGTGTCCGTACGGCCCACACCAATATCGCCACCTGTGTTCAGCTTCGCTATCTCGTCCTCGCTCAAGCCTTGGCGCGAATCAGAACCCACAAGCAGCCAGTTCACCCCGGCAGTATTGCTGATTCTCTGAGCAGGCAGCGCCTCCACTCGAGTGAGCTTTGTATCCGCCCACACGAAGGATCCGACCAGTGCAACCGCCAGGAGCACAGCAAGTGTCATGACACCACGGAGACAGCCGACAGTACGTGGGGTCTTCCGCCGCTTCTTTACCGGCGGATTGTAGGGCTGTGGCTGATAGCGCTGTGGGCGGGATTGCTGCTGCGGTGGGGGAAAATACTGTCGGGGTTGGGAAGCAGGCCGCTGCCCCGGGGCTGGGTACTGCTGGGCAGGCCGCTGCCCCGCAGCGGGATATTGCTGAGTAGGGCGCGGTTGTTCCTCGCGCCGGGGACGACGCTGAGGTGGCTGCGTCATCCGCGTGTTCGGTCGCTTGCGCACTGGCCGCCCGTAGCGGTCAAGAATGGGACGCCCGTAGCGGTCGCGTGCTACGTCGTCACCAAAGTTGTCGGAATGCTTGCCACCTTCGGTCATGGTTATTAAGGGTAACGCTTTATCTCCAGGTAGTGCACTGTTGCCTGAGCCAGGCGGCGGCGTCGGCTTCTGGATCTTCGGTTGTGACGTCGGGTTGGATGGGATCATCGGAGAACTCTTCTCCGGTGCGGGCACGGTCTTTTGCGGTGGTGATCATCAGGCCGGCGCCGTCGTAGAGGTCGATTACGACGTTGCCGGACGCGTATCCTGCGGTGGGGGCTCCGAAGCTGCGGGAGTTTGGCAGTCCGCGGAACGCGAGCATGGTTGCTTCACCAGAGGAGGCGGTATCGGCGTCGGTAAGCACGGCGGTAGGGACGTCCCGCTTGCCGCCGTTAGTGGTGGTCGGGGTGCCACCGCCTTTGACGGCGTTGCCTTCTACGGTGACCTGGGTAGTGGCCGTCCGTGAGACGAATTCCAAGGCGGTGCCGTCAGGCAGGAGCGGGCTGAGGCCGCCGAGCATAGGGCCCATGTCGCCGCCCCCGTTGCCACGCAGGTCGATGATGGCTCCGCAGCGGGCGTGCTCGTGAATGCCGTCGGTGAGAATGGTGGCGTAGGAGGGGCCGGCCTCGCCACGGCTGAGCGCGGGGAGTTTGAGGTAGGCGAGCTCGCCACGCTTTTCGACGACCGGCATCTCCGCAGAATCCACAGTGCTTAATTCGTTGTCACTTGGGGCGAGGAAGTTCGAATGCTTACCGCCACCAGCTTTGAGTGCTGCGCGTAGCGGCTCGTATGTGTCCTCAAAGCTCTTGGCGGTTGTCGCAGCCTCCAGGGCAACGTCTTTGGCCTGCGTGAACTCTGGGGAATCGGCATTGATGGCCAAGGTTTCCACGATGGCTAACGCATCTTTGGCATAACGCTCAGGGGAAGGTTTCACCAGGTAGCGGATTTTTCCAGTGGTGATCCCAGTGAGCATGGGGCCATAAAGGTAGCCACCGAGGGCTGCGGCAATGATGAATAACGCGACGAATGAAAGCAAGATTTTACGTAACACTGAACAAATCTCCTGGTTGACAATTGAGTGCTTCGCAGAGCGCTGCAAGGGTGGTGAAGCGGACAGCTTTTGCCCGGTTGTTTTTCAGGACGGAGAGGTTGACCGCGGTGATATCGACTAGTTTCGACAGTTCCGCCAGAGTCATGCCTTTTTCTTCCAACATTCGATCGAGGTGGCAAATGACCTCCATTTAAATCAGGCCCTCCTGATCTTCCTGCATTTTCACGGCGCGGTTAAGAGCGATGGCCGTAACGGTCAAAACCATCATCAGGATGTACATCGGGATGAAGGCAGGATCGTCCACGCCATTGGGGAGCGCGTTGCGCTGGACGCCTTCGGTGGCGGACACCCAGTTGTTACCCGTCATCTCGAAGAATTGGCCGAAGAAGTAGGCCAGTGCCGCCCAGCTGGCAACTTTGAACATCTTTACGTTGGTGCGATTGAAGAAATCGCCCTTGAGGAAGTTGCGGCCCGCGAGAAGCAAAGTCACGCACAGTGCGATGCTGGCAATCGTCTTGATGACGAAGCTGCTGAGGAAAATGGCTGGCTGCCCTTCCTTGAGGGCCTCCAGAGGAATGTGAATGCTCTTGACATCGGAGACCAGTAGGCCGATCGGGCTGGAAAGCTCTTGGAAAAATACGAGCCGGAAGATGCTTACACCGATGAGGAACAGAATGAAGGTGTAGCCGAAGTTGGCAGCGCTGATGCCGCGGAGGGCTTTCTTGTCCATGGTTCTTATCCAATCTTGTATCGTTTTTCGATGTATTGACTTTCATTGTATCGATAAACGATATGGAGTCAAGGGGGTTATGCTTCCCGAGAATTAGCCCAAGGGAGCCGCAAGGAAGCTACAGGGAGCCATAAAACAACTAGCTAGTGCTGCTCGATGCGAACCATCTGGCTTTTGGCCTCTTCTGGCGAGACTAAACGGAGCCGGGTAATGAGTGATGTGCCCGAAATGTTCAGTAAGGTGCTGATGAGGGTCATCCGCAGGTCTGCTGGTAGGTGGGAAAAGGGGCCACTGGATTGCAGTGTTGCTAGGCCGTGGGCGGTGGCCCATAGGTTTAAAGATGCTTCGAAAATCTGAATTGTTGATGGGGGAGTGCCAGATACTTCCAGCACTTGTCGGGTGGTGTCAAACAGAAATTGCATGGCTTCGCCCATTGGTACGTCGGGGCTGCTGTCGGGCATGATGGACTGTTCGTAGATGAGGGTGTAGACATCAAAATGCTTTGGGAAAGACACCGCTAACCCGATATATGCTGCGCCGATAGCTTTGCTGAGTTCGAAGGGGTGCGGCGTGTTGGACAGCTGACCAAACTGCGCCATGAGGTGCATTTTCATGGTGGCACCCAGGTGGTCGCAGAGCTGATGTTGGAAGGATTGGTCGGGTGCGAGTAGCTGGCGGGCAGTGTGCAGGGGAATGTTGGCCGAGGCTGCGGCGCGTTCCACGGTTAGTAGGTTGATGCCCTCCTGGTGCACGACTCTAACGGCGCCTTCGAAAAGCCGCTCCCGCAACGCACTGGCCTTATCGACGCCTAATTCAGTAGAAGGCAGTAGGTCACTTCGATATGTGTGGGGCGCGAGTTCAAAGGCATTCCCCTCTGGCAGCACGATCCGACAGGCGTGAATGACATGGTTGATTACGGCGTTGAACAGTAGCTTTCGTCCACTTTTGCTCAGCCGTCTTGTTGCGCCTTGGCAGTGTAGGTGCGTGATGCCGTGAATCCCGGAATAGAGCACCACGGTGGCCGCTGACCAGAGCCAAGGGGATTGGGGAGACCCTAGCTCGCGCATGTAATTGCGGGTGATCTCTAGCAGTCGAGCAAACACTGGATCTATCGGGAGCGTGTCCAGGTCAGCCTCAAAATCTGTTGGAAAAACGCAGGTGCGGGCCAAGGAGTTGTATGCAGTGAAGTGCAGTGGGGATGTCGATGCGAACGAAAGGTAGCCGTCCGCAAACTGGGTCGCTGCTTGCTCGAAGTCGGCTGTATCGATCGACGACGGGAGATGGGAGTTCAAACGCTGTGTGCATTGGGCCAACAGCTCTTCACGGAATGACTCTTCAGTGGGGAACACGTCCTGGGCGTCGTTTAGTGGTACGCCCACCGCAGCAGCTACCTGTTTTAGATTCACAGATGTGCCGTCTAGTCCTGATGCCCTTCGGATTCCTTCAGTGATTAATTGCTGACGGAGCTGTGAAAGCGCATGCTTGTGTTCCATCTCCATAATTTGAGAGTATCCCGAATGATCACATTTGAAAAATGTTTGCGGGAAAAATAACTAGAAAAAGGCCTGGTAACCGACAAATGCAACGGCGTCGATAAGAAAATGCCCAATGATAAGCGGCCACACCCGACCGAACTTGAGGAAGAACCACCCGTAGACGAGGCCCATGATGATGTTGCCGAAACCCGCGGAGAGTCCTTGATACAGGTGGTAGCTGCCACGCAACGCTGCTGTGCACGCGAGGATCAGCCATGTTGGTAGGCCTAGCCCACGCATCCGGGTGACTAACCAGCCGACCACCACTACTTCCTCGCCAAAAGCGTTGGCGAAGGACCACAACAGCAGCACCGGCACCGCCCACCAGGACTCGAACCCGGAGGGGATCACTTCTTTGGTCAGCCCGAAGTGCAGCGCCCCGAAGTAAAACGCTAGGCCGGGCAGCCCAATGAGGGCCGCGAGCCCGGCGCCGGAAAGTAGGTCGTGGCGTCGGAAAGAAGGCAACCGGATCCCATCGCCAGCGAGGAAAAACAATGCCAGCAGTCCCCAGGCCACCAGCACAAACGCCGAGCATAACTGCAGTGAGTAATCGAGCCACAATGAGCTAGCCATGGGTTTGTTTAAGGTGACGCTTTGCTCGTTCAGAGGTCCGTTGAAGAGGGAATCGATCAGGCGCAGCAGGGACCGTACTCCGCTCATACCGAAGGTGATGCTGAGCATTAGGAAGATTTCCCACTGAATCCGCTTATGAACCATGCAATTCCTCCGCGAGCGCGAGCAATGCAGGAACCTCGGCCCGAATGGCTCCCAGATGAATGGAGCGATCAGCGAACGGGATCGAGATGCCTGCCCACCCGGTGATGTTAAACAGGGTGCACCATGGTGTCCACCGGGTTTGCTCGGCGAAGTCCTCGGCGGGCGCTAGCGCGGAGAAGTGCCCGATCGGTGGCGGGTCAAACGCCAGAGTCGGGGTGAGTAGCACGTCAACGTCCCAGGCTGCGCGCACCACCGCCCCCAACGCCAAGCACTTATCGACGGCCACTGCCCGCTCACCATCCGTCAACCGTCGGCCCCGGTCCCGCAGAAACTCCACGATGGGGCTCGCTTCTCCCTCGATCTTCCGGCACATCCCGGAAAGCATTGTGCCGAACGCCTCAAAGTAAGAAGCATCGTAGGCGGGGTCGAGTGGGACAACGTCGTGTCCTAGGTCAGAGAGTGCGTCTGCTGCTTTGTCGCAGGCAGCGCGCCATTCAGGGGCTACGGATCCATCTCCGTGCAGGGGCTCCACAAGCACTCCGACCCGCAGCCGTCGCGTGGCCAGCGGCACGCCGTGCATCATGGCCTGATCTCGCACCGAACCAGTGATGAATCCTTGTGCCGTGAGCTTGCCACCAGCATTGTTGTGGGGCGGTTTGTATCCGACCACACCACAGGCTGCTGCGGGAACGCGAATGGAACCGCCACCATCGGATGCGTGGGCCACTCGCACCAGGCCACGAGCCACCGCCACAGCAGCACCACCGGAGGAACCACCAGGAGTGCACCCAGGAAACAACGGGTTGTCCACCGCAGGCATGCCCACTGGCTCGGTGTACGCCGTCATGCCCAGCTCGCTCGTAGCGGTTTTCCCTACGATCCGTGCGCCCCGTTGCTGCAGCGCCACCACAAACGGATCTGACGGTTCGAGCACGCGCCGCGTCACGGATCCGTAGGTGGTGGGCATGCCGGACACCGGCATGAGATCTTTGATGGGGAGGAGGATTCCGGAGAGGGGGCCGTCGGTAAGCGGCGGAGGCGTGGTAGCCACGTGGACAAAACCCGACTGCGCCGGGGTGAGCCCTGCAACACGGGAAAGGAACTCCTCAAACATATATCCAGACTAGGGTAGAAAGACATGACTACTTCCGTTGCCTACCTCGGCCCGCAGGGCACGTTCACTGAAATGGCTGCGCTGCGCCTCATGCCAGACGCGGAACTGGTGCCCGTAGACAGCCCCGCGGAAGCGATTGCGGCCCCCACAGACTTTGCTGTGGTGGCGATCGAAAACTCGGTGGACGGCCCCGTCACCCCCACCTTCGATGCCCTGGCCAGCATTGATACCACCCAAATCTACGCAGAAACCGACATCGAGGTCGCCTTCGCCATTATGCGCTCAGCCACCTCCGGCACGAGTACCTTGGCTACGCACCCCGTCGCCTGGCAGCAAGTCAAGGGTTGGGTGGCGCAGAATCTTCCTGGGGTGAAATTCGTCCCTGCCAGCTCCAACGCCGACGCTGCCCGGATGGTAGCCGACGGCGAAGCCGACTATGCCGCAGCACCAGCCCGAGCCGCGGAAATTTATGGGCTGGACACGGTCGCGGAGAATGTGGCTGATGTTAAGGGAGCGCGAACCAGGTTTGTGCTCGTCGGTAAGCGGGGGCGCCCTACCGCCCGAACCGGCAACGACCGCACCTCAGTCGCCTTCACCCTCCCCAACGTGCCCGGCTCGCTGGTGCGCGCGCTCAACGAATTCGCCGTGCGCGGCGTCGATCTCACCCGCATCGAATCCCGCCCCACCCGAGAAGGACTTGGCACCTACCGCTTCTACGCAGACATCGCCGGGCATATCGACGACATTCCCGTAGCCGAAGCCCTCCGCGCCCTCTACCTCCACGCCGAGCACATGCACTATCTCGGCTCCTGGCCTGCAGCCACCGACAACACAGGGGATACTGGCACTGACATGCTCCAGCGCATCGCTGACGCCGACGCCTACGTCACCCGACTAAAAACAGGAGACTACTAATGGGACGCATCATCCTGCTGCGCCACGGCCAAACCCACTCCAATCTCAACCGTGTCCTCGACACCCGCCCACCTGGAGCCGAGCTGACCGACCTCGGCCGGGAACAAGCAACCACCGTTGGCCTTGAACTCGCTGAACTTTGCGGCGTCGGCCACGGAAACTTCGGTCGCCTTCGGCTCCTAGCCTCCTCCATCGCGATCCGTGCCCAACAAACCGCAGTCCGCGTCGCAGCCTCCATCGAAGCAACTGCCGGCCTACCAGCCGATTCGCTACCCATCGACGTCCGCATGGGCATCCACGAAATCTCCGCCGGTAACCTCCAAGGCGCCCAAGGCGAAGAAGCCGCCGCCCTCTACACCGACGCCTTCCGAGGATGGCTCGGCGGCGACGCCGACGCACGCTTGCCCGAAGGTGAAAACTACCGCAACGTGCTGGAACGTTACCAGCCAGTAATCGAAGACATCGCCAATTCTCTCGGCGAAGATGACGACGCCATCATCGTCTCCCACGGCGCCGCCATCCGCGTCGTCTCCACCCACGCCTGCGGCGTCGACCCCGACTTCGCCTTCGGCGCCTACCTGCCCAACTGCCGATTCGTCATACTCAACCCGGACGGCAAGGAATTCGGCCAATGGAAAGTCGAGCGCTGGGCGGACACAGCGGTGCAGCTTTAGGGTGGGCGAATTTGTGGTTCTGTTTGACCGTCGCCGAGGTACCCTCAGGCAGTCAGTGAAACAGCAAATAGCTCCTCTCGGTCTTATGCCGGGAAGAGCTATGCTATCTGGGGAATGCCTTTTATTTTGTCATCTTCGCCTAGACCTAACGTTCACGGGCATACTGAGTGAGCCAAAAGGCTACTGCGGCGAGAACGAGGCACACAGTGGCGAGTGCTCCGTACAGCAAGAGTCTATCTGCGAAGCTTGCGACAGCAGTTGCTGCAAGAGGGCTACCCAAATGAGTTTTGCGATAGAGGTTGTAGCTGCCGTTAAGCACTCCCAGCATGGATGCAAAGCTCCCACAAAGGGCAAGGTATCCAATCGTTCTTAGGGTGTTATGTGATGGCATTGCTCTCCACGAAATGCGCCACTAACAAACAAGCGAGCACACATCATTCCTGGTTGTATGTTCAGATTGTGAATTCCTTGGTCGCCGACCATACCCCATGCGCATCCCAAGTGATTACCGTTGGAATGAGTAGCTACGATATGGCCGTTGATGTCACGGTTTGATAGTCGATCCGGTAATTGCAAATGTTGGCAGCAGTCGTGTAGGTGGCTGTTTCGAAATCAATATGAGTTCCGGATCCATTGATTCGATGGAAGATTTGTCCGCTAGGAATGTTAACCTGTGCGCCGAAAACATCTGCCATAAAGCCCGGAACAAATGCGTATCCCGCAGCGCTCCGAAGTTGCTGGTCCGCCTCGCTGTTTGGGGAAACATAGTCGTAGCGAGAAGGGTCTGTGGACTGAACTGTTCCTCCGAGGACTGTCTCTCCTGCATTTAAGCGATGGTCTGCATCAAGTTCTGTGCTGTGGGCGAGTGGGCCTTGAAGAGCGCTGACTACGGTTACTAGCGCTAAAGTTTTTTTTGGCGATGCTCATTGGAATTCCTTTCTATTAACGGGCATCGCTTTGATGGTAACTCGAAAAATTCTTATTGGCAATAACTTTCTAATGCTAAAATCTGAAATTCAGCCGTGCTATCCCCAACCGAGGGCGTGGAGTTCGTCGTCATCGAGGCCGAAGTAGTGGCCGATTTCGTGGACGACTGTGATGGTGACTTGTTCGATGAGTTCGTCTTCGGTGGTGCAGTAGTCCTGGAGGGCGCCGCGGTAGATCCAGATGGCGTCGGGGAGGTGCGCGGAGTAGTCGCTGGTGCGTTCGGGGAGTGCGACACCTTCGTAGAGTCCGAGGATGTGGGGGCCGTCGGGGTGGTAGTCCTCGATGAGGATGACCGTGTTTTCGAGTCGGCTGAGGAGCTCGCGGGGGACTCGGTCTAGTCCTTGGTCCACGAGCTCCTCGAAGCGTTCCTCGGAGACTTCGATCATGGTTCGCGGAGTGGGTTCCGGGTTGGCTGTGGCGGAGGTGGGGCGCCGTCGATGGTGAAGGCGTCCTTGGCTGAGCCCTGGAGGACCGAGAAGTTGCCGGCGTCGTTGGGCTTGAACAGTGCGCAGTTGACTGTGTGGGAGCCTCCGATCCAGGAGTTGGTGTTGATCGAGGTCCAGAACAGTTGCAGCGTGGAGTTGTAGAGGGCGTCGTCGCCACCGAGGTATTCGTGCGCTGCGGTCAGGCATTGTTCGTGGAGGAACTCGTCTTGCTCTTCCACTGTTGGCACGGTGTCGGGGAAGTGCTCCTTGAGGTTGATTTCCTTGGTTACCTCGAAGGAGTGGTCCTGCCCGCAGTCGACGGTTTGGGTGGAGCGAGCCGGGTCTACCAGGACGCAGGTGCCTTCCGGGTGGGTGCGTGACTGGTCTTGCTCTGTCGCACTGCCGGCGGTGAGCATCGGGATTCCGTTCTCGCCAGCAACTTGGAGGCCGCACAGCATGGTGCGGTCACCAGCTGCCCACGCTTCGGGAGGCGGGAGAATCGGGGCGATAGAGTAGCGACCCAGCGGATCGAACTGGCCTTTGAGGTATTCGATAGTGGGGCCCTTGCATAGCTCTTCGCGCAGTTGCGCCTGTCGAGTAACGTCCGGGGCGGGGGCCTTCGGGCCGAACTCCGACGACGGGTACGCAGCCAGGTTCTCACGCGATGCCACTTCGTAGCGATGTTCCGACGAGCAATCTGTCTGGCCAAAGTTCGCAAAACTACCGTCCGGATTGACATCCCACGTCAGGCAGCTGCCGGTATCTGCGGTGGTGAAAGGTGCCGCCTCGCGCGCAGGCTTAACGACGCCACCACTGGAATTGGAGCCAGGTTTTGGCGTCGGTAAGCCTGCAGATTGCGCAGAGTAGCCACCTATGCCGCATGCCGTGGCCAGCGCCATAATCAACGCAGCACGCACTGCCACGGAGCTACGCCAAGAATTCTGAGTAGTCATCAGATCCAATTGTGCCTAACCGATAGCCCAAAATCACATCTGGGCGCGAGTGACATGAGTCTTCAAAGTGTAGCGATCAGTCCGATAAAGCGAACTGCACCACTCCACTGCCAGGCCGTTCGACTGCGACTGGCGCACAATTTTCAACAGTGCGGTGCCGGGATCGACGTCGAGAAGCTCAGCAACCTCCTCGGTGGCATTGACCGCTGTCGCCGTCTGAATAGCATCAGTGACGGGCACGTTATACTCACTGGCCAAAATCGCGTACACCGAATTGTAAACATCGTTTTCCAACAGGTCAGGGACGTGCTTTGAGTTATACCACGCATCGTCAATCGCGTAGGGGATGCCGTTGCCTAACCGCAGACGGCGCAAATGAGTATGCGTCGCAGTCGAGCCGAAAAACTCTGCCACCTCAGCAGGGGCCGCGGCCCGAGCGGAAAGTAAAATCTTGCTCGAGGACTGCAGCTGCTGCGCTGCCATCTCCTGCGAAAACGATGCCAAATGCAATCGCGACACCAACGGGCTCGGAGCCACAAACGTACCTTTGCCACGAGCCCGCTTTAACACCCCTGATGCCACCAAATCACCAATCGCCCGCCGCACTGTAATGCGAGACACCCCATACGTCTCCTCCAATACCCGCTCGCCAGGCAACATGTCGCCAGGCGCGAGCTGCGTGGTGCACAGCTGCTCCAATATTTCACGCAGCTGGGCATGCTTAGGCTTCGAAGGGTCATCCAGGGCGGTGGCAGGTAAATCCGCTGCACTATTCAGAGCAGTCATACTATTAACAATACGCCCTACTGGTTATGACCACCGGGTTGACTGGTGAGTTACTGGTCACTTTTGGTGGTGGGGTTCTTGGTTCTCCCCGACATCACGGCCCCGACATTACCCTCCCGAAGTTCGGGGTCTTTGGGGGCATTCTCGGGGTCGTAATGTCGGGGCCTTGGTTCTAGTAGCGCCACCAGTCAAGTCGTAACACCCCAGTTATCCCACTGGCCCCAACAATCCCGCAACGTGCCTATGAATGAGGCTCGTTGCTCTTCTCCCCGACATTACCCTCCCGAAGTTCGGGGTGGCGGACCCATTTTTGGGGCATTCTCGGGGCCGTAATGTCGGGGCCTTAGCTTCGGCGACCCAATCTCGGGGCCGTAATGTCGGGGCCTTAGCTTCGGCCACCCAATCTCGGGGCCGTAATGTCGGGGGCGTGGGAAACCCGCAGCAATCTAGCCAGCCAACAAGCCCCCGTAGCCCAATCTGATAATGGCCTGGCGAGGCTGCCGAGGGATGCTGAAATGCGCTAGGGTTGACTACGTGATTGATCTCAAATTTCTCCGTGAAAACCCTGATGTTGTGCGTGCGTCCCAGGTCACTCGTGGGGAGGATCCAGCGCTGGTAGATGAGCTGCTTGCCGCTGATGAAGCACGCCGTGAAGCGATCCTTGCCGCGGATACTTTGCGTGGCGAGCAGAAGGCTTTTGGTAAGAAGATTGGCCAGGCCTCTCCGGAAGATCGCCCTGCTTTGTTGGAGGGTTCCAATGAGCTGAAGGAAAAGGTCAAGGACGCGGAGAAGGCGCAGGCTGAGGCTGAGCAAAAGGTCTTTGATCTGCAGATGCGGATCGACAACATTGTGGTTGGCGCTCCCGCTGGTGGCGAGGATGACTTTGTTGTCCTGGAGCATATTGGCGAGCCTACGAAGTTTGACTTTGAGCCGAAGGATCACTTGGAGCTGGGTGAGTCTTTGGGGCTTATTGATATGGAACGCGGCGCGAAGATTTCGGGCGCCCGTTTCTACTTCCTCACTGGTTATGGTGCGATGCTGCAGTTGGGCATGTTGAATTTGGCTGCGCAGAAGGCGATTGCTAACGGTTTCCAGTTGATGATCCCACCGGTGTTGGTTCGTCCTGAGGTTATGCAGGGCACTGGTTTCTTGGGCCAGCATGCGGATGAGGTGTACTACCTGGAGAAGGACGATATGTTCCTCGTCGGCACCTCTGAGGTTGCGCTGGCTGGCTACCACCAGGGCGAGATCATTGATTTGTCGCAGGGCCCGAAGCGGTATGCGGGCTGGTCGAGCTGCTTCCGCCGTGAGGCTGGTTCGCACGGCAAGGACACGCGCGGTATTTTGCGTGTCCACCAGTTCGACAAGCTGGAGATGTTCTCCTACTGCAAGCCTGAGGAAGCTGAGGCTGAGCACCAGCGACTGCTAAGCATGGAGCGCGAGATGCTCGCAGCGGTGGAGGTTCCGTACCGCATCATCGATGTTGCTGGCGGCGACCTTGGTTCTTCCGCAGCACGCAAGTTTGATACCGAGGCGTGGATTCCAACCCAAAACACGTACCGAGAGCTCACTTCAACTTCTAACTGCACCACGTTCCAGGCACGTCGCCTGCAGGTCCGTTATCGCGATGAGCAGGGTAAAGCACAGATTGCCGCTACGCTGAACGGTACGCTGGCCACTACGCGTTGGCTGGTAGCGATTCTGGAAAATAACCAGCAGGCGGATGGCTCTGTGGTCGTGCCGGAGGCGCTGCGTCCATACGTTGGTAAGGAAGTTCTTGAGCCGATTAAGTAGGGGTAGCATGTCCACCTTCGAGTTTCGTCGTTGCGGTGTGGCCTTCCTGCCGAAGGGGTTCGAGCCAGCTACTGCGCACCCGGAGAAAAAGGAGCCGTTTTACGGCAGTATTGTCCGCGTGGTGCGGCTCATGCTGCGTGCCCAGGGCATCAAGGTGTATGTCGAAGGCGCTGAACGTGTTCCTGCTTCGGGTGGCGCGCTGCTTGCCTTCAATCACACGGGCTACTTCGACTTCATTCTTGGAGGTGTCCCTGCATGGGCGAACGCGAAGCGTCTCGTTCGCTTCATGGCCAAGCGCGAGATTTTTGATATTCCGCTGGTCGGTAGTGCGATGCGGAAGATGCACCACATCAGTGTGGACCGTGCGGCAGGCGCGCAGTCGCTTGACGACGCCGTAGCCTCCCTCACAGCAGGCAACCTCGTTGGCATTTTCCCGGAAGCCACCATTTCTCGCAGCTTTGAGATCAAGGAATTGAAAAGCGGCGCCGCCCGAATCGCGTATAACGCCGACGTGCCACTGATCCCGGTGGTGATCTGGGGCTCTCAGCGGATTTGGACGAAGGATCTGCCGAAGAACCTCGTGCGTCCGAAGGTGCCGGTGTGGATCCGGGTGGGTGAACCCCTGCAACTCACTGGCGATGCGGATGTAGACACCGCTGCGTTGAAAACACAGCTGACTGAGCTGCTGGCCCAGCTTCGGAAAGACTATTCAGCAAAGTTTGGTCCTATTTCGCCAGGGCAGCCGTGGATGCCGGAATCGATGGGCGGGAATGCACCCTCCCCGAAACGCGCTGCGCTTCTAGCGTTGGAGGAACAGGAGCGTCGTCAAGTTGCGCGAGAGCGTAAGCGGGAGAAAAAGCTGCGCCGCCTGGACCTGCGGGCCGACCGCAAGGCAATGGACGTGTTGCGCTCGCGCGGCTGGTTCGGCCGGATGAAGGCCCGCATCGCCGCCGCGATTGAGGAGCGACGTGGTCACTGAGCCGCCGTTGCTCATCGCCAGCGACGTTGATGGCACGCTTATCGACGACCATGAGCGCATCCCCGACACCGTGCGCAGCGCAATCCGACGCGCAGTAACCGGCGGGGCCGTATTCGCCCTCGCCACCGGCCGACCACCACGGTGGATACACCCAATCCTGGAACAGCTAGCCCTCACGCCCGTGTGCGTGTGCGCGAACGGCGCCATCGTCTACGACGCTGCCACCGACACCATGCTTGACGTATGCAACCTCGCCCCCGAGGCCTTGCGAGCCATTGCCACCACGGTCGAAGCAGTGCTCGCACCGTACGGCGGCGCAGGTTTTGCTGTCGAGCGAGCCGGGACCTCCGCCTGGGCACCAGAAAACGAACTATTTCTCGTGTCGCCAACCTACGTGCCCGCCTGGTTCTCCGAAGACAATGGCATGGTGGACCTAGACACTTTGTTGTCACAGCCAGCGATCAAACTCCTCATCCGAAACGAAACGCTCAGCTCAGCGGAGATCTTCGACCTGGTGGCGCCACACATTCCCTCCCACCTTGCCCACGTCACCTTCTCCATCCCGGACGGGTTACTGGAAGTGGCCGCCCCAGGAATTACGAAGGCGCGGGGAGTGCAATACCTAGCCTCCCGAATTGGAGCGAGCCCAGCCGATGTCATTGCTTTTGGCGACATGCCCAACGACATCGAAATGCTCCAGTGGGCAGGGCACGGCGTGGCCATGGCCAATGCAGTACCGGAGCTGCGCGCAGTCGCAGATGAGATCACCGAAAGTAACAACGACGGCGGAATCGCCACCGTGCTGCAACGGTGGTTCTGAGGCAAAACAAGTTTTGCTCACAGAAATAAAATATGCGAAATATATGCTATTTAGGGGACGCATGTATGGAAACTGAGAATATTTTAGGAAAACTCTCGTATGTGTATTAGTATAGTTCCATATGCTTCTAATCTGCCCTCGCCGTTGGGTAGTGGCTACCTATAGAGGAAATCAAATGAAGAGTTCGCAGCAGGCCTCGCGTGTTTTTCAAAAAATGTTGGCCCTCATGTGCGGCCTGGCGCTCATGACGAGCGGTACGATGAATATCGCATACGCGCAGGAAACGACTCCAATGTCGACGCCTTCACCGCAAACCGCCCCGGAGGAGGAAACGACACCGAACGCAACCGCGGAGCCAACTCTGCCAGCGCTAGAGCAACCGATCCTCACACCACCGGAAACCGCCACCCCCACCGTTGCGCCCCTGGTCCACACATACCGGGCGGAAACAGAAAGTAAAGTTGCAGACGGCGAGGCTGCCAAAAACAAAGTAGTGCTTACGCTGGACCCGGCGCTGCTCGTAGATGGCATTGTGAGCATTGAACGCGATAAAGATGGCGTTGAATTTCTTGGGCACGGGTCTGTGCTGCTTAATGGGCACCCTTTGCCAGAGGAAGATGCAGCTTCGATGCCTGAAGGGGAATCGCGAGGTGCCCGTATTGCCGTTAAGCTTCCTGAGGCAAGTTGGACAGTGGGAGACCATCTAGAGATTCAGTATGCAACCATTGAGGCGGATGCGGGTTCGGAATGGCGCCTGGTGAAAGACGGGGCAGAAGTCTTTTCCCTTCGGGACGACATGTCACATGCGGTGGAAGTTAGTGACCCGACTAGTGTCACAGCGCAAACCACCACGACAAAAGCGCATCAGGTCCAAGTTCCCTCAAAAGACAAATTTAACAACGGAAAATGCGCAAATTCCTATGTTGGCAATATCTACTTTTACGCACCAGCCAATGTAAAAGCTACTCGCATTACAGTCAAGCGAACGACGGCGCTTAACCTGTACATTCCTCCTACTACGCAGTTCAATAGCGATACTCCTAATATTAAGGTCGCTGAATTTGAGCGTATGTATCGAAATGAATACAAGCCGCTATGGAATGATATTCGCCACAAAGAAATGGTGGTTAGATCTATTGATGATAAAACTCTAGAAATTATCATTCCTGGCGGGATCACCATGGAAAAAGGGGAATATGTCAAGCTGACAAATGCTTTTTCCTACTGTTCTGCTGGTGCTCCAGACAGAGATAACCTTGAAATTGCTGTCACTGGCGATACCCAAGACGGTGGTTTTTGTGAAGCGCGCCCACGGTACACCTTCCCAGCCCGTAACCTTGGGAACTCGGAAATCGGTCGGTTGAGAACTGTCGATGGCGATGGCAACGGTAACCTCGTAGCTTCGCCATGGGATACCCTGAAAGGGGTTTCTGAGTCTGGAGGAAGTGATCCTTACCGGGTCTTTTTCCGGCCGAACGGCAACGATAATGAATATGTGCTGCGACACGTGCCCTACCAAGGAACCGTCACGGACGGTTCCTTGGTAGTACCGCGCAAACCGAAGCGGGAGCTGTCCCAAATCGAGCGTGATAACGGCACCAATGTGTACGTCTCTGAATCAAAAGCAAATGGCCAGGTGCGTTGGAAGTCATACGTTGCGCGGCAGGATACCGGCACCGGTAGCTTTGTGCGCCTTGGAGGGCCGAACCAGGAAACCGGATGGATTATCAACTCATTGGCCTTTAATCCGCAAGACAACTGGTTATATGCAATCAGTCAAGGACGGTTAGGTGAAGACTGGGGTCGGTTAGCTGGGCAGACCGTGCAGGGGGATGCTCAGAATCGGTTCCGGCCAGTAATTACGGCAGAAGACCCATGCTTTCCTGCAGGGCATTTGCTTCAAATTGATCCCGAGACTGGTGAAGTCTATAACCTGGGGCGGGTAACCCCGAACGTGGCGAGTAAGGAGTACGCTTTCCAAGGCAAAAAACAGGCATATTGGCCTAACGACCTATGGGGTGGAATCAATGTCGGAGGCATCGACAAAGACGGAAACTACTACGTTGCCAACGCTTCAAGGTCTGGAACTGGAGCAGTGTACAAAGTCAACCTGAATGATGTCACCGCTACGCCCACAGACAATGGTAGAAAATGGCTCGCAAGCGGGATCCGGTTAGACAATGACTGGAATGACGTGCGCGATCGCTCCGGCCGAGCATGGTCAGAAGACTGGACGCCACTTTTCGTTCCAGAAAATCCGTCATGTCAGCCACAAACTAATTCGCCTTGTAAACAACGCCAAGCTGGAAACTACATGTGGGGGATTAGCAATGGCTGGAACTCCCAAAATGGAGTGTGGATCGAGCGAATCAACCTGACTGATGGCAGTGTGCAGCGTTGGGATATCACTAATATTCGCACGCCCTCTGGTCAAGGTATTTCGAAACCTAATCAGTGGGGTAGAGCTTGGACAGTTGGCAACGGCCTGCTTGGATTTGCTACAGCCAGTGTCGGCGCGAACGATAACGTTCTTCGCATCAAAGTGAGTGACCCCGAATCAAGCAACCCGTCGTTCCAGCTCATCTCGGTCAATGCCGTAGCAACCGCTTCCTACAACTCAAACGGCACCAGTTCCGTGGGGTTTGAGGAAAATGTTGTAGACCTGCAGATCAAGAAGACGCGTGCTGACATCACAGATCGAGATGGAAAATCGAGGATCAAGTGGGAAATCCAGGTCCGAAATGCCAGCGAGAAAAATGCTAGTACTGGGTTTACCGTGTTTGACACCATCCCTAAGGGATATCAAGTGGTTCGCCTGGAGTCGGGTAACTCCTGGGAGCAGGTTTCTGACGGTAAAAGTGTCCGCTTTGGACGTTGGTCGGCTTTCGTAAAGAAAGTAAATGACAATTTCGTCATTGAAGGGCATCACGGTTCCTTGATAGCTGGCTATACCGCGACCTTCTCGATCATCGCAGAACCAATTAACAATCTGGCTCCCCCTAAAGAATGCGTCGAAAATGTAGCTGGTGTCATCGGCATTGACCGTGACCCAAATACCAAGAAGATTGAGGTAGGAGCGAACGGCAAGGATGCGTTTGGTAACTCTTCTGGGGCATACGGCGACCTGAACTATATCGGAAAAACGTATTCGGATATCGCCTCGGATGACTATTGCCGCAGTCGCCTCACTGTAATCAAACACGTCGAAGAAAACAATGTGAAAACTGAGAAGGTTAATGGATGGGCGTTTACCGCAGCAACCTCTGGCGATCAACCCATTCTGTTGGATGCTGGTAGTGGTGCCAAGCCTGAAGCCGTGAATGCTTCGACCTTAATTACAGGGCAGACCGGGCAAGGAAAATCTACTCACCCACAAGGTCAGGTGTCGTGGATCATCAATTCGATGGACGAACAAAAGATTCGCGTTACGGAAGATCTTGCTGGGCACGATGGTTTTAAGTTCAATTCTGTCCAATGTTCATTGGACGGTAAGAATCAAAATGCGACTGTAGCGAGCACAAAAGATAAACCGGAGTTTGTTGTCACCGTCCCTAAAACAGCGAAGGTCACCTGCGAGGTTTGGAATGTGAAGCAACCAGAAGAAGGCACCATCGCGATCCAGAAAGCGACCTACGATCCAGCAACAAAAGGGCCAATTAATACAGGCAACTTGGTCGGCTGGGCTTTTGAACTGCGAAAGAAGGACGCAACAACCCCTGCGATCGAGCTGAAACCAGGTGATGGGACAAATACAGCAAAAGTTACCCCTGGCACCTACGTTCTAGTAGAGACGAAAGCGCCTGCAAACCACAGTCTCCTGCCACAACCCATCGAGTTCACCATCAAGCGCGGTAAGGACGCAAACCTGGAACTAGCTGATGTTGCCAATGGTGGCGGAGTTGTCACATTTGAAAACCCAAATGCCCAACGGCCGAACATTATTCTCACCGTCGCAGACCCCCAGACTGGTACTTTGCCAAAAACTGGTGGCAGCGGTGTAGCGATTCCGGCACTACTGGGAGTGATGCTAGTTCTGATAGGGGCGGTGTTGACACGGCGTCGTAAAGCGCACAGCGCTTAAATAGGGTGACGGCAGTTAGACTGTCCACCATGACTTCAACCGACAAGGAACTGCCCAGCTTCATGCAGCACCCGGACAAGGTGGACCGGATTCTCTTCGCAACCCTCATGATCATGGCGATATTCGGGTTTGCGCTGATCCCGTTCCGGGCAGTACTCCTGCTAGAGCACACGTTCTTGTACACGTGGCTCTCCGGTTCGAGTCTGTCGGTGCTTATTTTGGCTGCGCAAAATCCGGATCGACCAGTGTTCCTAGGGTTCGTGGTGCTGGTGGCGGCACTTTCTATGGTGAAGTTTCTGCCCTTGTACTACTGGATGGGGAAGAAATGGGGCCCGGAGTTCATCACCATGAGCTTTGGAGGTCACCCGCCCCGCTGGTTCCGGAAACTGGAAGGATTCATTTACCGGCGCATTGATGTGAGCTTGTTTGCTTCCTATATCCCGTTTTCGCCGATTCCCGCGACGATCGTGGTGGCGATTGGCGGTATAGCCAAGGTGAAAGGCTGGCTCGTGGGCATCTACGTGGTGGTGTTCGCGACGATGCTGAAATGTTTCTACCTGTATTTGGGCTTGCGGTTCGGCGAAGGGATTCAGTCTTCGCTGGAGACCATCGACAAATATGTCATGCGGATAACCCTGGCACTGATTGCGTGGATGTTCATTTCCATTTGGTGGAAGAACAAGAAGAAGGCGCAGTAGGCTCAGGGCCGGGAAACCCGGGAAGCATTTCCCGGATCTCGGAGGAAAAACAGGAAAACAGCACAAGTGCAGCCCTAAAAAGCGCCGAAACCCGGGAAACGCTTCCCGGGTTTCGCACAGAGTAACACTACTCAGTGTGGCGCAGCAGCTAGCAGCTACATGTGGATCTGAGTTTGGTTGGTGGCTGGATCGTAGGTGATGTAGCCGTGCTCGAAGTCCATTCGGGTGAGGCCGCCATCTGCGTATTCGTCGCTGGTTGGCAGGCCGAGTGGGCCTGCGTCGAGGCCCTGCTGGATCCACGCGTCACCGATTGCGCCGTGAACGGCGTGGGTGCCGGTGGCAGGTGACTTGACTACAGCGCCGTTTTCGAATGCCTCGAAGGTAACTGGGTTTTCGACGTCGGCCGCGTACTGGACTGGCCCCTTGGATGCACCCAGCACTCCCTTGGCAAGTGCTGCCACCTTCGCGATGTCAGGGTCAGAGGAGAGCGCTTGGGCGTTGTTGATGGTGCCTGGGATGTCGGAGATCTTCAGGCCAGCGATCTTTGGCACGCCTCCGTCGACGGTGATCCCGGCTGGGAGTTTGCCGCTTTTTGCTAGGAAGCCGAATACGAGCGTGGCGAGGGTGCCTGCGACGCCGAGGATCGAGTTCAGGTCGCCACCGGCTGCTTGGCCGAGCATGCCGAGGAGATTACCGATGGTGTTTGCGGGTTGGGCCCCCTGAGCGGCGGGTTGAGCGCCTTGAGCAGCTGGTGCGGTGTTGTCCAGTGCGATAGGTGCGGTGTTCACAGGTGCGCTGGGTGCGCTAGCGGAGCCGCCGATGCTGGCGTATTTTTGGGCTGCGATGTCGCGAATGCGCCCCATTTGGGCGTAGCCGGCGTCGCCTGGGCAGGTGGTGGTGCCGACATCGCGGTGCGCGAAGATGTTCGGCAGGGTCACTGCTTGGCCCTGTGGGTATTTGGAGTAACTGGTGCCTTCGGAGTAGTGGGTGTCGGAGCCCTTGGGGTCAAAGCCGGCGACTTTGGCGCGCCAGCCTGCGAGTTCACCGACGGACTTGATTTGTGCGTCGGAGGGGGTGACGGTGGAGTAGTCGCCCATCATGGAGATTGCCCAGGTGTTTTCGTTGAAGCCGCCGGCGTGTGCGCCCATGATGGGCTTGTTGATTCCGCCGTAGCGGCCTTCGAAGATGTTGCCGTACTTGTCGACCAGGGAGTGGTATCCGACGTCGCACCAGCCAAGGTTTGCGCCGTGGTACTGGTAAATGCCACGGACGATGCCGGCGGATTGGGCTTCGGTGTAGTTGTTGGAGCCGGCGGTGTGGTGGATGGTGATGGCGTTGACTTCGTCAGAGTAGTCGGGGCTGGCCTGGCAGTTCGTGCGGATCGATTCGTCGGCGCCCCAGCCTGAGCGGGAAATGATGCGTGGCATGCCGTCGGAGTCGGCCATCAGGTCGATTCCGGCGACGGGCGTGCTGGTGCCACCGTCGATGAATACGGCTTCCAGCCCGGCGTTTGTTACCTCGGCGACGGGCTTGATGTCGCCGTAGTTGGTGGGAAGGGCAGGCAGGCCTGCTGGCTTATCGACGGCCAGGTCCGCATTCTCTACCGGTGCTTCCGCAGGCTGCTCGCCCACGAGATCGACGCCGACGAGAGATACCTGCACCCGCTTGGTGGGCTCGATGTAGACGAGCTCGGTGCCGTTCTTCCCGGAATTGCCGTACTCAGGTTCTGGCTCTGCGTCGAACCATTCGGTCCAGGTGCCGTCGGCACGCTGGCCACGGAAGTGGGCAACAACGTCCTGTTGTCCCGGCCAGGTGAGTGCGAACATGGAGAACTCTTTGTCGCGGGTGAATTCTTTGACCGCGCGTGGTCCGGCGGTTTCGCCTTGGCCGGTGACGGCCGGATCATCGACGACTACGGTTTCGCCATCACTGAACGCGGCGGTTTCCATGGATGCTGCTACGGGGGCGATCCCCTCGGTTTGGGTGGGGCGGATATCGCCTTTCACACCCAGTGCCGCTGAAGCGACAAGGGCGGTGGATAGCAAAATCGCCCACGCCGGGCGTGAGGTCGAAGTGCGAAGAGTTCGTCGTTGCAGCACTATGTTCTCCCTGGTAATGCACACTGGTGCAGCTGTGACAATAGTTATCAGCTGTTCATAATAGTGCAATATTGTGATTGATGATAGTCGAGTGACAAATTTTTTCTTGTGGGGGAGAAAGAATCTCCTGGCTCCGGCCAGGGATCCTGTCGGAACAGCGATAGCCAACTACGCTCTGTAGACATGACTTATGACTTGATTGTGGTGGGCTCTGGCCTGTTTGGATTAACGGTTGCTGAGCAGGCGGCGAGCCGGCTGGGTAAGAAGGTTCTGGTCGTCGAAAAGCGGGCGCATCTCGGCGGAAATGCCTATTCCGAGGCGGAGCCAGAAACTGGGATTGAAATTCATAAGTACGGGGCGCACCTGTTCCACACCTCCAACAAGCGGGTCTGGAACTACGTGAACCAATTCACCTCGTTTACGGACTATCAGCACCGCGTCTTTGCTATGCACAAGGGCACCGCCTACCAGTTCCCAATGGGGCTCGGGCTCATCAACCAGTTCTTCGGCAAGTACTACTCGCCGGAAGAAGCGAAGAAGCTGATCGCCTCGCAGGCCTCCGAAATCTCCGTTGATGAGGCCACCAACCTGGAAGAAAAGGCCATCGCTCTCATCGGTCGCCCGCTTTACGAGGCCTTCGTCCGTGACTACACCGCAAAGCAGTGGCAGACCGACCCGAAGGAGCTGCCGGCCGGCAACATCACCCGCCTGCCAGTGCGCTACACCTTCAACAACCGCTACTTCAATGACACCTACGAAGGCCTGCCTGTTGACGGTTATGCAGCGTGGCTGGAGAAGATGGCTGAGTCTGACCTGATCGAAGTGCGCCTGAACACCGACTGGTTTGAAGTACGCGATTCTATTAGGGCCGAGTCCCCTGATGCACCGGTCGTCTACACCGGCCCGCTCGACCGCTACTTTGGCTACTCCGAAGGCAAGCTCGGCTGGCGCACCCTGGACTTCTCCATCGAGGTCCTCGAAGTTGGCGACTTCCAGGGCACCCCGGTGATGAACTACAACGACGCCGACGTACCATTCACCCGTATACACGAGTTCCGCCACTTCCATCCAGAGCGTGCCGACAAGTACCCGACGGATAAGACCGTCATTATGAAGGAGTACTCGCGCTTCGCTGAGGGGGACGATGAGCCGTACTACCCAATCAACACCCCAGCCGACCGCGAGATGCTGCTGAAGTATCGCGAGCTTGCCGAAGCCGAAGAAGGAGTGTTCTTCGGTGGTCGCCTCGGCACCTACCAGTACCTGGACATGCACATGGCCATCGCGTCCGCGCTGTCCATGTTCGACAACAAATTGGAAGAGCTACTGAAGTAGCAGGACCTGCGCAAATTTAGCGTACGGATGGGATTTTTTAAGTCGAAATCGTCCCATCTGTACGCTTTATTTGGCTTCGGGACATTTTCTGCTTTGATTCCCACCTAGTTGATGAGTAAAGTTAACAGCAGGTTAACAACAAGGTTCCTCTAGGTTAATTGTGGGGGCCTGGGAGAGGGAAACATGTCTCACCGTGATTTTGAAATCGTCCGTGAGGATCTGCACCGCCGGTACGGTCATGTGGTCGATGAGGTCACCATCAATGGCGTGGTGGACGATACTATCGCTGAGCAACAGGCTTCTGCCAAGCTCACCGCCTTTCTACCGGTTTTTGTGGAGCGTTTTGCCACCGAAAAACTCGAAGGCCTGGTCGAAGGTAAGGAAACCAACCCACGCAAAGAAGTTCTCTTTGCCTGCGAACGCAATGCCGGACGCTCCCAACTTGCCTCCGCCATCATGCGTCACCTCGTAGGGGACGACGTGTTCGTCCGTTCCGTCGGTTTGAAGGCCCGCGGTGGGATTAATCCCACCGTCATCGAGGTGCTCAAGGAACGCGGAATCAGCACCGAAGGGCTGTACCAAAAGGAAATCACCCCGCGGGTATCTCACCGGGCTGATGTAGTTGTTTTGTTGGGGATCGACGAAATTCCCGGCATCCCAGGAGACCGCTACATCCGTTGGGAGATCGCGGATCCCGAGGGGGCTTCCATCGAAGAAATCCGCACCATTGCCGACGCAATCGAAGCGAAAATTCGCGAGTTGCTGCCACAGCTTGAAGTGGCAGTGCCTGCCTAGACCCGCCACACCGTTATTCTCCGGGGAGCTACCTTGATGCAAGGTCGCTCCCTTTTTGCGCGCCCTCGCACGAGAGCACACCTAGAACAACTACGCTGGTAATCATCCCAAACTTAGAAAGGCTGGACATGAGCGAGAGCAAAGCGGTAGAGCAATTGCAGCGAGTTCTGCTGCCAAAACGCGGCGAACCGCACGATGTGCGTACCCTTTACCTGCTTGAAGCGGAACAGAACAAAGAGCGAGCCACCTGGTCAGACAGGTTTTCCCTGACCATCCCGGCTGGTGCAGAGGTATCCTTCCAGACCTACTTCAACGCCTTCGCCGCTAGCTATTGGCGACGCTGGTCACAACTAAGCTCGGTGATCCTCAAGGTAGACATCGACGGTGAAGCCCGAGTCGATATCTACCGTTCCAAGATCGACGGCTCCCGTATCGCCGTCGAAGGTGACCTCGTGAGCGGTACCGGTGAGTTTGAAATCTCCCTCGCTCCGTTTGAAGACGGGGGCTGGATTTGGTTCGACATCACGGCTGAGACTGACAGCGTCGTAAAGCAAGCTGGCTGGTGGGCGCCACAAGCCCCGCAGGCGCAGACCATGCCGAACGGCGCCCAGGTCGGACCGTTCGACAAGCGCGTCACCGTCGGCATTCCGACCTTCAACCGCCCTGCCGACGCCGTCGCTGCCCTGGAAGCGCTGGCATCCGACCCTGAGGTCGACGCCGTGATCGATACCGTCATCATGCCGGACCAGGGCAACAAACACCCCGCTGACGAGCCCGGCTATGAGGCAGCCACCGCACACTTTGGCGACCGATTCTTCGAGTTCCGTCAAGGCAACCTCGGTGGCTCCGGCGGCTACTCCCGCATCATGTTCGAAGCTCTCGGCGGCGTAGACGGCACCGGAGCAGCAGGCGCAAAGAAATCCCCGTATATCCTCTACATGGACGATGACATTGCCATCGAACCGGATTCCATCCTCCGCGCCTTGCAGGCAGCCCGCTACGCCAAGAGCCCCACGCTCATCGGCGGCCAGATGCTCAACCTGCAGGAACGCAGCCACCTGCACTCCATGGGCGAGGTAGTGGGACGCCACGACTTCATGTGGACCTCCGCACCATACGTGCACTACGACCACGACTTTGCCAAGCACCCGCTCTCCGATCGCGGTAAGCCAGGCGACAAGCCCGACGCACCAAACTCCCGTGACCTACACCGCCGCATCGACGTGGACTACAACGGCTGGTGGATGACCATGATCCCGCGCGTCGTTGCAGAAGAGATCGGCCAACCGCTGCCGCTGTTCATTAAGTGGGACGACGCCGAATTCGGTCTCCGCGCCGGGGACCACGGCTACCCAACCGCCACCTGGCCGGGCATCGCCATCTGGCACATGGCTTGGTCCGACAAAGACGACGCCATCGACTGGCAGGCCTACTTCCACCTGCGCAACCGCCTTATCGTCGCAGCACTGCAGCACACGGGGCCGGTGGATGGAATCATCAAGTCGATGCAAAAGGCCACCATCAAGCACCTGGTCTGCATGGAATACTCCACCGTCGCCATCCAAAACGAGGCCATGAAGGATTTCCTCGCCGGCCCAAACCAGCTGTTCGACATCCTGGAAACCTCGCTGCCACGCATCAACGCGATCCGCAAAACCTACCCGGACGCAGTAGTCATGCCAACTGCCGCTGACCTGCCGAAACCATCTGGCGCGCCGGGCGTTCCGAGCAAGGACATCGGTGGCCGCTCTGCCAAGCCAATCAAGGCTGTGTGGGCACTCAAGGGCTTGCTGCACTCCCTGACCAAGGAAGATCGCAAGCACCACGAAGTGCCACAGGCGAACCTGGCACCGATCAACGCACGTTGGTTCTCGCTCTCGCGTCTCGACGGCGCCACCGTCACCACCGCAGACGGTCGGGGAGTGGTCTACCGCAAACGTGACCGCGACAAGGCCAAGGAACTGCTGCAAGAGTCCCGCCGCCTGCAGAAGGAAGTGGCGGAGCGATTCGCAGAAATGCAAGACAAGTACCGCGCTGCCCACAAGCACCTGACCAGCCGCGAGGCATGGGGAGAAATCTTTAATGACTAAAGAATCCGACATCCTGGTCGCGATCCAGGATCAGCTCTACCGGGAACCCTACATCCAGGTAGCGCGCGGGATGAGCCTGTTCGGTGAGCATGCTGCGGGCTGGCTGGGAATGGGTGTTGTGGGGATGGCCGTCGATAAGCGGCGGCGCCGGAAGTGGGCGGCACTGACCGCGTCGGCGTTTGCTAGCCACGCCGCGTCCGTCGTCATCAAACGCGTGGTTCGACGCCCGCGCCCTACCGACGCACGCCTCACCATCGGCGTGGGCACCCCCAGCCAGCTGAGCTTTCCGTCCTCGCACGCGACCTCAACGACCGCAGCTCTCACTTCGCTCGCGTTGTTGACTCGGTCACCTCTGCCCCTCGTTGGTGTGCCTGCGATGATGCTCTCGCGTATGGTACTTGGAGTTCACTACCCAACGGACGTGGCGGCTGGTGCCATCCTCGGCGCATCCACCGCACTCCTCGCGGACAAGCTTGAAAAGAGGAACGCATGACCATGGAGCAGCGCTTCGGCGACTCGGAACCGCACACCGAGGGCATCGACACGATGAAGAAGCGCCAGCCGCCGAAAAACCTCTTCGACGGCATGATCAAGGCACTGCGCCCCAAGCAGTGGGTGAAAAACGTCCTAGTCGTGGCAGCTCCAGCAGCCGCTGGGGCCGACGCTCTGCTCAGCCAGCGCACGCTTATCGACGTCGCACTGGCCTTCATCGCATTCTGCATGGCAGCCTCGGCCATCTACCTCATCAACGACGCCCGCGATGTCGAAGCCGACCGCGCACACCCGACTAAACGATTCCGCCCCATCGCTGCGGGTGTCCTCCCTGTTAGCCTCGCGTACTTCATGGCCGCCGTGCTCATGGCTGCCGCGCTCGGAATCTCCTTCCTAGCTACCGCAGGTATGTCCTTGGCGATCATCGTTACGATCTACCTAGCACTCCAATTGGGCTACTGCTTCGGGTGGAAACACCAACCTGTGATCGATATTGCACTTGTCTCCTCGGGATTCATGCTGCGCACCATGGCCGGTGGTGTCGCTGCAGGCATCGTCCTGTCCCAATGGTTCCTCCTCGTGGCCGCTTTCGGTTCCCTCTTCATGGCCTCCGGCAAGCGCTACGCAGAAATCCTTTTGGCCGAAAAAACCGGCGCGAAAATCCGCAAATCCCTCGAAGGATACACCCCTACTTACCTGCGCTTTGTCTGGACATTGTCCGCAACGGCCGTGGTGATGTCCTACGCGCTGTGGGGCTTTGATATGGGTCGCGAATCCGAAAAAATCGCTGCGATTTGGTACCAAATTTCCATGGTTCCATTTACCATCGCGATCCTGCGCTTCGCAGCCGATGTGGACCGTGGCGACGGTGGGGCACCAGACGAGTTGGCACTCACAGACCGCACTCTACAAACCCTGGCTATCCTGTGGATTCTCTGCATTGTAATGGCCGTGTACGTTTCACCGATGTTATAACTGCTTGCCTACTTCTGGATTTCGTGTAGGTTAAGTTACGATCTGATAAAGAACTTCGAGGAGAACCATGTCAATTGCAAAGCGTCTGCGCAGTGCAGGACGGAAAATCACTTCGGTAGCGCTTGCTGCTGTCACCGCGGCAGGTCTGGCCGTCGCCGGTTCTGGTGTTGCACATGCTGATAATCGCGATTGGCTGCGCCCAGACGCCACCGGTACCTGCGACTGGGACCCAGCAATGTACTGGGTACAGCGTTGCGACGTCTGGTCCGAATCCATGGGACGCACCATCCCTGTCCTGATTCAGCCAGCACAGCGTGGCGGTGACGCAGGCTTCTACCTCCTCGACGGCATGCGCGCCGACAACAACCAGACCGGTTGGACCAAGTACTCCAACGCCCCACAGGCATACGAGAACTCCAACATCACCCTGATCATGCCAGTCGGTGGTGCAGGTTCCTTCTACGCAGACTGGGATGAGCCAGCACTCGTCTCCTCGAACTCCAGCGGAGGCCCAGTTACTTACCGTTGGGAAACCTTCCTGACCAGCGAACTGCCAGGCTACCTGCAGCAGCACTTCGGCGTTAACCCAGGCCGCAACTCCATCGCCGGCCTGTCCATGGGTGGTACCGCCGCACTGAACCTAGCCGCACGCCACCCAGGCCAGTTCCAGCAGGCAATGTCCTGGTCCGGCTACCTGCACACTACCGCACCAGGCATGCAGTCCCTGCTCCGCATCGCACTCATCGACACCGGTGGATTCAACCTGAACGCAATGTTCGGCGCCACCATGAACCCACGCCGCTTCGAAAACGACCCGTACCACAACCTCGAAGGCCTCCGCGGCAAGGACGTCTACATCTCCGCCGCAACCGGCAACTGGACCCAAGCCGACATGAACCTTGCCCTCAACGACCGTATCGTCGGCTGGGGACTCGAAGCACTGGCCAACATGTCTACCAAGAAATGGGAGCAAAAGGCCCGCAGCATGGGCCTGAACGTCACCGCTGACTACCAGCCAGCAGGCGTCCACAACTGGGGCATCTGGAACGAACAGATGTGGAAGACCCGTGACCGCGTCCTCGACGTCATGGGCGCCTGGTAAAACGCACTTTTAAGCCCCCGGCAGGGTTCACCTGCCGGGGTTTCGGCGTTATTGGGGTGCTGGTTGGTGGGGTGTTGTGCGTTGTTCCCGACATTACCCTCCCGAAGTTCGGGGTGAAGGGGCGTTTTTGGGGCAACCTCGGGGGCGTAATGTCGGGGCGGTTGCGACAGGCGGGCAACCTCGGGGACGTAATGTCGGGGCGATGGTTGTGGCCGAAGCGGCAGATGAAGAACTCCTCGTTTTATTGGTGTGTCACACCCCAAAAGTCTAAAGTTGAACTTAAACTTGAGTCCAACCTGACGGCTGATCCATTTGGCCCACACCAAGTGGCTGCTCGGCCTGAAGCGGCGAAAAAATTCATAAGGCGTCACGCCTTCCGGAAGCGGGGAACTTTCGGAAAATGTGGCCCGCAGATATCAGTCTCTGTCTCGCATATGAGGTGGGGACTAGTTCCAGCTGAAAACATACTAAGTCTAAGGAATTTTCATGCGCGAAACTCGCTCTGCTCGGCGACGTTCCCTGTTCCGCACCCTGGCTGCCGTGCCGGTTGCGTTGGCGTTAACTACGTCGACGGCTTCCCCTGCACTGGCACAGAGTGTTTCTTCTGGTGTGTCCAGTGGCCTTCCGGGCACTGATTACCTGAAGCCGGGAGAGGTGCCGCAGCGTACCCCAATTAAGACCGATCACCCAAAGATTGAGGGTTTGCCGGCAGGTGTGTCGGTGGACCGTGTTGAGTGGCTCACTGACCGTCGTGTGGCGGTGTTCATTAAGTCGGCTGTGATGCCGGAGCAGTTGATGCAGGTTCAGATTTTGTTGGCCCGCGACTGGCACTCAAACCCAACGATGAAGTTCCCAGAGGTGTGGGCGCTGGATGGCCTGCGCGCAGTGGATACGGAAAATGGCTGGACCATTCACACCAACATTGAGCAGTTCTATGCCGACAAGAATGTGAATGTGATTCTGCCGGTCGGTGGCGAGGCGTCCTTCTACACCGACTGGGAAGGTCCTGCCAACGGCAAGAACTACAAGTGGGAGTCTTTCCTGCTTAATGAGCTGCCAGCTGTCCTAGACAACGGTTACCGGTCTAGCGGTCAGCGCGCTATCACTGGCCTGTCCATGGGTGGCACTGCCGCAATGAACCTTGCTCAGCATCGTCCAGACATGTTCAATTTCGTGGGTTCCTTCTCTGGTTACCTGGACACCACCTCCCCAGGAATGCCGGAGATGCTGCGGGCTGCCATGGTTGAGGGCGGCGGATACGACGTCAACAACATGTGGGGTGCGCCGGTGAACCAGCGATGGATCGACAACGATCCAAAGCTCGGAATTGATGCGCTCAAGGGTAAGACCGTGTATGTATCGGCAGGCAGTGGACGCGATGACTTCGGCGAGCCAGGCTCTGTCGCAACCGGACCGGCCAATGAGGCTGGCAAGGGTCTCGAGGTGGTTTCTCGGATGACTACCCAAACCTTCGTTGACCGAGCAAAGAAGGACAATGTGCCAGTCATTGCTCAGTTCCGCCCATCTGGCGTCCACAACTGGCCGTACTGGCAGTTCGAGATGGCTCAGGCTTGGCCATACATTGCGGACTCCATGGGGATGAAGAAGGAAGACCGTGGTTCGGACTGCACCACAGTTGGTGCGATTGCGGATCTGACCAAGGGCGGCCAGTGGGGCTCCTGCCTGAATGATGAGTATGACGTCAAGGGCGGTCGGGCTCAGGACTTCCGCGCAGGCCGCGCATACTGGTCCCCAGAGACCGGGGCTCATATCTTGATTGGCCGTATCGGTGCTCGCTTCACCGAGATGGGTGCTACTGATTCCTGGCTCGGCTTCCCGATCTCTAACGAGGAAGCTACCCCTGATGGCAAGGGACGCTACGTCCACTTCCAGAACGGCTCCATCTACTGGACCCACGAGACCAACGCCGTGGAAATCCCTCGTGACATGTTCGAGGCGTTCGGTCGCCAGGGTTATGAAGCTGGCGTGCTTGGCTACCCAGTTGACGTGCCAAAGCAGGTCAACGGCAATTTGGTCCAGCAGTTCCAGGGTGGTTACGTGGTTCGTAACAGCAAGGGCGAGGCGTTCTTCGTCCGCGGCGAAATTGCGAAGCACTACGGTGAACTGAAGACGGCGTCGTCGAAGCTGGGTGCACCAGTCTCCGATGAGTTCTTGATTCCGGGCGGTGCCCTGCAGAACTTTGAGCATGGCACCATGTACTGGAGTGCCGCTACGGGTGCGCACTTCATTCTCAACGGCGACATTCGCGATGCGTGGGGCAAAACCGGGTGGGAGAATGGCCCATTCGGCTGGCCAATTGCTGACCAGGAAGCAATTCCAGCCGGTGGTGAGCAAATGAAGTTCCAGCACGGCACCATCAAACAGCTCAATGGCCAAATTGTTGAGGAGCGACGCTAGATGCGTAACACCGCAACCGTAGTCGCACTCGCCGCTGTCGCGCTCACACTGGGCGCGTGCGGTGGGGGTGCGACCGTAGACAATGAAAAAGCTACACCGTCGACCGTGGCGCCGCTGGCGAAGGTGCCGGGGGTTGAGGGCACTCCGGCGTCGACAAGCCCGGCAAAGCCCCCACGCAGCGGCGGTGAGGCAGCAGCCCCCGCGCCGCGCGACGAGGCCGTGCAGGAAGTAAGCGCCTTGCCGACGCCCGCCCCACGCCCCGACAAGGAACAAAAGCTCCTTGATGACCTGAAAAAGCAGGGCATCAAGGTGGAAGGCGTCGAAGACCAAATGGTGAGCGTCGCCGACGGGATCTGTACCCAAGAAAAGGACAACCCAACGGTGGGCGCAGTATCGGGTCAGCT
Organism: Corynebacterium hindlerae; assembly: GCF_014117265.1. Taxonomy (NCBI): domain Bacteria; kingdom Bacillati; phylum Actinomycetota; class Actinomycetes; order Mycobacteriales; family Corynebacteriaceae; genus Corynebacterium; species Corynebacterium hindlerae. Next base: position 1,753,046 of record NZ_CP059833.1, read on the forward strand.
CATTGAGCAGCAGCGCACCGACAAGAAACCAGAAGAAGTAGCGGACATCCTTGTGAAATCCGCGAAAGGGGCGTACTGCTAACGTATGCGAAAAATTCTCACTGTCATCGTGACGCTGATCCTGCTCGTCGTAGTTGGCGCGGGTGTGATCAACTGGCTCAACAGCACCGGCAAGAGCCCGCTTCCTACCGAACCGGGAGAAACGCCCACGTCAGAGGCGGCCCAGCCCGACTGGTGCCCGAACGTGGAAGTGATCGCGGCACCAGGAACCTGGGAATCCTCCCCTGAGGACGACCCCATCAACCCGACCGCGAACCCAGCGTCGTTCATGCTGACAGTGACCCAGCCCCTCCAGCAGCGGTACAGCCCAGACGACGTGAAAGTGTGGACGCTGCCGTACACGGCACAGTTCCAGAACGTCAACGCGATGCACGAGATGCCTTATGACCAGTCACGTCAGGAAGGCACCTCGAAGCTGGAGAATGAGCTGCGCATCATGCATAGGGATTGCCCGAAGACCGAATTCGTGTTGATGGGCTTCTCGCAGGGTGCCGTGATCGTCGGAGACATTGCTAACCAGATTGGCGCCGGGCAGGGCGTCATTCCTGCGGACAGTGTTCGAGGCGTCGCGGTCGTAGCGGACGGGCGCCGTGAGCCTGGTGTGGGCCAGGCTCAGGGTAACCCCGTCTCCGGTGTGGGCGCGGAGGTGTCCCTGGAGCTGCTGAATCCGCTTACCCAGCACATCATGCCTGGCGCTACCATGCGTGGCCCACGCGCCGGTGGCTACGGGGCCCTGCAGGATCGGGTGATGGACATTTGTGCCCCAGATGACCACATCTGCGACGCCCCACTAGGGGTGGGCAATGCCATTGCCCGCGCACAGGCACTCATCGCCGCGAATGCCGTGCACGCGCAATACGCCACCAACCCGAACGTCTTCCCGGGGTCGACCACCACCCAGTGGCTCATCGACTGGGCCGCCGGGCTTATCGACGCCTCGTAGCCGCTTAGCTGAATGCCACCTCGGTCGTTGTTAATGGAGGCCGGGGTGGTTTTTGGTATCTCGGGCGCGAACAAATTGCCTGCATAACTGGCTCAAGGCAGGTAAACTCTTCGCTTAACAAAACTTTCCAGAAGAAATAGTTTTGCTTCGCAAAGCAATCTGGGTAAAGTGACCTCACGAAATGACACGCGACCTTTAAGGACACATATGGATATCAATGCAGCAATGGGCCGGTTCTTCGATGAAACTGGCAATATTGTCCTCCCTCCTGAGTTCACTCTCGCAGCTATGTGTGAGCTGATGTACCAGGCGGATGCTGCTGCTGGCGGTAAGGACCGCGAAGTACTGCGCTTTTGGGATTACGCGGATTCTCGCGAGGGACAGCTGATGTCCTTCACTCGCGAGCAGGTCAACACCCGCATCAAGGCGGTGGCTGCGCGTCTGCAGCAGACCGGCCAGCTCGGTGACCGTGTCGCAATCCTGGCGGGTAACAGCCCGGAATATGTGTTCTCCTTCCTGGGTGCCCTCTACGCTGGCATGGTGCCGGTGCCACTGTATGACCCAGCTGAGCCGGGCCACACGGATCACCTGACCGCGGTGATCGGCGATTCCAAGCCTAAGTTCGCCCTCACCAATTCCAAGAGCGCAGCCGCCACCCGTAAGTTCTTCGCGGCAACCCCTGCGGCGGAGCGCCCACGCATCCTCTCAGTGGATTCCCTCCCGGACTCCACCGCCGAGGCCTTTGTGAACCCGATGACTAACCCTGAGGTGCTGGCGATGCTGAAGGAGTCTAAGACGGCTCCGGTAGATTCGGTGGCATTCCTGCAGTACACCTCCGGTTCCACCCGCACCCCAGCTGGTGTGGTGTTGACCAACCGCAACATCATGACCAACGTGCTGCAGATTTTCCGTGCTGCACAGCTTAAGCACCCGATGCGCCTTGCACTGTGGATCCCGCTGCACCACGACATGGGCATGATCCTGTCCGCCTTCGTCACCATCCTTGGCGTGGGCCTGGACTTGATGCGCCCACGCGACTTCCTGCAGCAGCCATCTCGCTGGATCGAGCAGCTGAACCGCCGCGAGGGCGACGCCAACGTGTACTCCGTGGTCCCGAACTTCGCATTGGAGCTCGGCGCACGCTATGGCATGCCAAAGGATGTCGACGTTGACCTGTCGGCTGTAGACGGTCTGATCATTGGCTCTGAGCCGGTGACCGAGAAGGCCGTCGATTCCTTCTTCCAGGTGTACGGCGAGAAGGGCTTGAACCGGCTCGCCCTGCGCCCAACTTACGGCCTGGCGGAGGCAACCCTGCTGGTATCCACCCCTCAGACGGACGAGCGTCCGCTGTTCAAGCGCTTTGACCGCGAGGCGCTCGCGGAAGGACGCGTGGAGCTCAGCGACGGCGGCACTGCATTCGCTGCAGTTGGCCAGCCAATTCAGCCAATGGCGATGATCCTGGTCAACCCAGAGACTCGCGAGGAAATCGAAGACGGACAGATCGGTGAGTTCTGGTGCCATGGCGCCAACATGGCACAGGGCTACCTGGGCCGTGATGAGGAAACCGCCACCACCTTCCACAACAAGCTGGCGAAGAAGCTGGACAAGGGATCCCGTGCCGAAGGCGTCGCAGAGGATGCGATCTGGATGGCTACCGGTGACTTGGGAACCTTCATTGACGGCCAGATCTACCTCACCGGCCGACTCAAGGACCTCATCGTTATCGCTGGTCGCAACCACTACCCGCAGGACATTGAACACACTGTCCAGACCGCGAGCGAGCAGGTGCGCCCAGACAGCGTTGCTGCGTTCGCGATCGAGGGGGAGGACGTCGAAAAGCTGGTTATTATCGCCGAGCGTGACATTGACCGCACTGAGGACGGCGACGCTGCAGCCATCGACGCGATCCGTTCCGCGGTGACCGCCCAGCATGGTGTTAATCCTCACGACGTGCGGATCGTGGCGCCTGATGAGATTAAGCGCTCCTCGAGCGGTAAGATTGCACGCAGGGTGGTGCGCAAAGCGTACCTTGAGGAAAGCTAGGTGCCACTGTAACGATTTGTAACAAAATCGAGACAAGTACCTAGAGAGCCCTTCTATGTCCTCTCAATTGAGAAGATGGAGAAGGGCCTTTTAGTAATGTCCGTAAATCGATCGAAGAAGGTAGGCTGCCGGCATGGACTCCACGCAGGAAAGCACCGGGATGAATGTCTCTGAGCTGAAAGAGTGGCTGCGTAGTTGGGTGGTAGCCACGACCGGTTTACCTGCAGAAGAGATCACGGACGACAAATCTCTCCAAAACTTCGGTTTGAGCTCCCGTGATGTGGTGCTGCTTTCCGGAGAGCTGGAAAACCTGCTGGGGGTTCAGCTGGACGCCACCGTCGCCTACGAATACCCCACCATCGGGGCACTCGCACAGCGCCTTATCGACGGCGCATCCACCCGCACCCTCACCGCCAAGGGGCGACGCAACGTAGCCGCCACGACCGGCGCGCACGACATTGCCATCGTGGGCATGGCTACCCGTTTCCCCGGCGCCGCGAACGCCGACGAGTTCTGGGACCTGTTGGTGTCCGGTGTGGACGCCACCTCTGACTTGCCAATGGGGCGCTGGTCCGAATACTCCGCCGACGAAGTGATGACGGAAAAGATCGCGGAAAACAATGTCCGTGGCGGTTACATCCAGGACATCGGCACTTTTGATGCGGAGTTTTTCGGTATTTCCCCAGTGGAAGCTGCGAACATGGATCCGCAGCAGCGGTTTGCGCTCGAACTGACCTGGGAAGCGTTGGAACACGCGCACATCCCGGCAAGTTCGCTGAAGGGCGGGTCCGTTGGCGTGTTCATCGGTTCCTCCAATGTTGACTACGGAATGATCATCGTCGCTGACCCAGCTGAGGCGCACCCGTACGCGCTTACTGGTACAGCCAGCTCGATCATCCCGAACCGTGTGTCCTACGCCTTCGATTTCCGCGGACCTTCCGTATCCGTGGACACCGCATGCTCGTCCAGCCTCGTGGCCATTCACGACGCCGTCCGCGCGCTGCGTACCGGCGATGCTGACCTTGCCATTGCCGGTGGTGTGAACATCCTGGCCTCCCCATTCGTTTCCACAGCTTTCGGTGAGCTGGGCGTGATCAGCCCCACGGGCAAGATTCACGCATTTTCGGATGATGCTGACGGATTCGTCCGTGCCGACGGCGCGGGCCTGTTTGTGCTCAAGCGGGTAGAGGAAGCCATTGCCGACGGAGACAACATCCTCGGTGTGATCAAGGGCTCTGCGGTGAACTCCGACGGCCACTCCAACGGTCTGACGGCGCCGAACCCGGAAGCACAGGTTGACGTGCTGGAACGCGCCTACGCCGATGCCGGCATTGATCCGACCATCGTGGACTACGTTGAAGCACACGGCACGGGAACCATCCTCGGTGATCCGATCGAAGCATCGGCGTTGGGGGCGGTGCTCGGCAAGGGCCGTGACATCGCAGAACCGACTCTGCTGGGCTCCGCGAAGTCCAACATCGGACACTCTGAATCCGCAGCCGGGGCCGCTGGCCTAGCCAAGGTGTTGCTGGGCATGCGCAACGGCGTGATCCCGCCGAGCATCAACTTTGCCGGGCCGAACCGCTACATCGACTTTGACGCCGAACACCTGGAAATCGTGGAAGACCCACGGGAGTGGCCGGAATACTCTGGCAAGAAGCTCGCTGGTGTATCTGGATTCGGTTTCGGTGGCACCAACGCACACCTGGTGGTGCAGGAGTTTGACCCAGCGGAATACGAACAGAAGCCACAGCAGGACAGCCAGCTGGAAGGCGTGCTGTTGCCGGTGAGCGGATTGCTGCCATCGCGGCGTCGGCAAGCAGCGGCAGACCTGGCGGACTTCCTGGAAGGGCGACCGGATGCGGACCTGGTGAAAGTGGGACGCTCCCTCGCGCGCCGCAACCATGGCCGCTCCCGCGCCACGGTTGATGCCAGCACGGTGGACGAGGCCGTCAAGCGCTTGCGCAAGGTGGCGGAAGGCAAGAAGAGTGTCGGTATCAATGCTGCTGACGCGCCTGCCACACACGGGCCGGTGTTCGTCTACTCCGGTTTCGGTTCGCAGCACCGCAAGATGGCGAAGGACATGCTGGAGCTGTCGCCGATGTTCGCGCAGCGACTGGCGGAACTCAACACGCTGATTGAGTTCGAGTCCGGCTGGTCCCTCCTGGACATCATCGCTGACGACGCCCAAACGTACGACACGGAGACCGCGCAGGTCGCCATCACCGCGATCCAGATTGCCCTCACGGACTACCTCGCTGCGTTCGGAGCGAAGCCAGCCGCCGTCGTGGGCATGTCCATGGGTGAAATCGCCGCAGCATACGCCGCAGGTGGCCTCACTGATGTCGACGCGATGCGCATCGCCTCACACCGCTCCCGCCTGATGGGAGAGGGCGAAAAATCCCTGCCCGAAGACCAGCTCGGCGCGATGGCTGTGGTGGAGTTCTCCGCTGAAGACCTGGAGAGCTTCATCGCAGAGCACCCCGAGTACGAAGGCATCGAGCCAGCCGTTTACGCCGGTCCAGGCATGACCACCGTCGGAGGTCCGCGTGAGGCTGTGATGAACCTCGTAGAGTACCTGGATGGCGAGGGTAAATTCGCGCGCGCCCTCGACGTCAAGGGCGCTGGCCACACCTCCGCCGTGGAGCCACTGCTGGGAGAGTTGGCGGCGGAAACCGCTGACATCGAGCCACGCCCCACCACGATCCCGCTGTTCAGCTCGGTGGATAAGGGAGTGGTCTACCCAGCCGGTTCCGTCATCCACGACTCCGACTACTGGCTCCGCTGCACCCGCGGGAGTGTCTGGTTCTTGGAAGCCACCCAACAGGTGTTCGCAGCTGGGCACAGCACGTTGGTGGAGATTTCCCCGAACCCAGTCGCTCTCATGGGCATGATGAACACTGCCTTCTCCGTTGGAGCGGCTGATTCGCAACTCCTCTACGCGCTCAAGCGGAAGGTCCCGGCCGCAGACTCGCTGCGCGACCTGCTGGCGAAGCTGTACGTGGGTGGTGCAGACATAAACTTCGACCTTCTCTACGGCGATGGCGCTCGCCTCGATGCGCCACACATCACCTGGAAGCACCAGCGCTACTGGACCGCAGCGCGCCCGTCGTCCTCCGGAAGCGTCGGAATGCCAGGTCACAAGGTGTCCCTTCCGGACGGTTCCGTTGCATTTTCCACCCTTGCTGAGCTGGTGCCAAGCACCGAAGCCCTCATGGAGTCTGCAGTCGTCGCGCTCGACGCCGCCGCCACCCTGGTGGCCACCGAAGAACGCGCCCCGCTGCCCCCAACTGGCGAAGTAACCACCCTCGCGCACAAGAACCTGGGCGGCATTACCTTGTCGGTGTACCGCAAGCTTGGCGACGCCATGTCCCTCGTCGCTGAAGGCTTCGCAGCATCCTCTGCTGCTGCACCCGCCACAACTGTTGACGAACCAACCCGAGTGGTAGCGCCACGCGTGACGGATGAAATCGACATCGACGCTGTCCACTGGGATCCTACTTCTGGAGAAACTGTGGAACAGCGGATGCGCTCCATTGTCTCCGAGGCCATGGGCTACGACATTGAGGATCTCCCCCGGGAGCTTCCGCTGATCGACCTTGGCCTGGACTCCCTCATGGGCATGCGCATCAAGAACCGCATCGAGCACGATTTCCAGATCCCTGAGCTGCAAGTTCAGGCCCTTCGGGACGCATCAGTTGCCGACGTGGTGGCAATGGTGGAAGACATGGTGGCAGGCCGGGAACAAGTTGACGACGTGGCTCCAGCTGCGGGCGTCGAAAAGCCAGTGGCCAGGAAGGGTGGCGTGGGCGTGGCCCCGCGTGACGCCTCCGAGCGCCTCGTCTTCGCCACCTGGGCCACCATCACCGGTGCCGCAGCCGCTGGCGTGACCTCCGAGTTGCCGGAACTGGTGGGGACGCAGGCCGCCGACATTGCCGCGCGACTGAGCGAACGTTCCGGCGCGGTGGTCACCGAAGATGACGTCCTCGCCGCGGAAACCCTGGAACCGCTGGCAAATCTTGTCCGCGAGGGGCTCGAGACCGAAGTCGAAGGCAACATCCGTGTCCTGCGCGCCCGCCCAGAAGGATCCCGCAAACCAGCCGTATTCATGTTCCACCCAGCTGGCGGCTCCTCCGTGGTGTACCAGCCACTCATGCGACGCCTGCCGGAAGACGTACCGGTGTACGGCGTGGAGCGCCTCGAAGGGCCACTGACTGAGCGCGCCGCTGCGTACCTTGATGAGATCAAGCAGTACTCCGACGGCCTGCCCATCGTGCTCGGCGGTTGGAGCTTCGGCGGCGCCCTCGCCTATGAAGTAGCGCACCAGCTGAAGGACACCGATGTTGAGGTAGCACTGGTTGCGCTGCTCGACACCGTCCAACCAGCAGAAACCGTGCCAGATACGCCGGAGGAAACCCGCGCCCGGTGGGAACGCTACCAAGCCTTTGCCAAGAAGACCTACGGCCTGGACTTCCCAGTACCATTCGATCTGCTGGAAACCGCAGGCGAAGACGCGCTGCTTACCATGCTGGCGGAGTTCCTCGCCACCACCGACGCCTCCGAACACGGCCTGTCCGCCGGCGTCCTAGAACACCAGCGGGCCTCCTTTGTAGACAACCGCATTCTGGACAAGATCGACTTCACCCAATGGGCTGGAGTGAAAGTCCCAGTGATCCTGTTCCGGGCGGAGCGCATGCACGACGGCGCGATCGAATTGGAGCCACGCTACGCCACGATTAATGAAGATGGTGGCTGGTCGGCTATCGTGGAAGAGTTAGAGATCGTTCACCTGCATGGTGATCACCTTGCGGTGGTGGATGAGCCGGAAATCGCCACGGTCGGGGCGCACCTGACCCGGCGGATTACGGAGCTGACTTAAGACGTAGAAACGAGTAGCTTAGAAACGTGACTGGAAAAACGACAGCAGATAAACTCGCTGATCTCCGAGCACGCCTGGAAAAAGCGAAAGATCCAGGTAGTGAGCGGGCGCGAGCGCGACGTGACGAGGCCGGCCTTACCACGCCACGTCAGCGCATCGACCGTCTGCTGGATCCAGGCTCATTCGTAGAAATCGGTGCGCTTGGCCGAACCCCCGACGATCCTGAAGCGCCATACTCAGACGGTGTGGTCACTGGCTACGGTCGCATCGAGGGGCGCCCAGTGGTGATCTACGCACACGACAAAACCGTCTACGGTGGCTCTGTCGGTGAAACGTTCGGCCGAAAAGTCTGCGAGGTCATGGATATGGCCATCCGCGTGGGCTGCCCTGTGATTGGTATTCAAGACTCCGGTGGCGCGCGTATTCAGGACGCAGTGACCTCCTTGGCTATGTATTCGGAGATTGCGCGTCGTCAATTGCCGCTGTCCGGCCGTAGCCCGCAGATTTCCATCATGATGGGTAAGTCCGCTGGTGGCGCCGTGTACGCCCCAGTGACCACCGACTTTGTGGTTGCTGTGGATGAGCGCGCCGAAATGTATGTCACAGGCCCAGCCGTGATTAAGGAAGTTACCGGCGAAAACATCACCTCCGCGGAGCTCGGCGGCGCCCGCCAGCAGGAGCTTAACGGCAACGTGTCCTACGTGGCGAAGGACGAGGACGACGCCTTCAACTACGTCAAGGATCTCCTCGATCATCTCCCGCTCACCTGCAACGACCCCGGCCCGGAGTTTTGGGCTCCTTCCGACGAGGACGTCGCATTCACCGACGGGCTCGACCTGTTCATGCCGAACGACACCAACGCCGGCTACGACATGCACGACCTCATCGCGAAGCTGTTCGACGCCAACGACTTCCTCGAAGTGCAGCCAAACTTCGCGCAGAACCTGATCGTGGGCTTTGCGCGTATCGACGGCAAGTCCGTCGGCGTGATCGCGAACCAGCCACTCGTTTATGCTGGCTGCATTGACGCAGATGCTGCCGACAAGGGCGCCCGCTTCATCCGCATCTGCGACGCCTACAACATCCCGCTCGTCTACCTGGTGGACACCCCGGGCTACCTCCCGGGTGTGGCGCAAGAAAAAGCTGGCCTCATTCACCGTGGCGCAAAGTTCGCATTCGCACTGGTAGAAGCCACGGTGCCGAAGGTATCCCTGATCGTGCGCAAGGCCTACGGCGGAGCGTATGCAGTGATGGGGTCCAAGAACCTCTCCGGTGACATCAACCTCGCGTGGCCAACTGCGCAGATCGCCGTAATGGGATCTGCTGCTGCCGTTGTGATGATCCAGGGTAAGCAGCTGGCGAAGATTGAAGACGAAAACCAGCGTGCCTACATGAAGAAAGTCTTCATGGACTTCTACGACGAGAACATGACTTCTCCGTATGTCGCCGCCGAGCGTGGCTATATTGACGCGATGATCGAACCGAATCAGACGAGGTTGGCGCTGCGTCAGGCTCTACGTCAACTCGCCACTAAAACCGAGCGTGACCTGCCGAAGAAACACACCATCATGCCGATGTAACGTTCTCGTTGTATATTGCGACAGAGCTGTTAGAGTACACAGCTGATAGAAAGTGAAAGGGCACAAATAATGCTGAGCACCGTTGTGGATGTAATCGGAGACCTCTTCGGCATGTTCTTCATGCTCGTCAACCAGGTCCGTGCGACGCTGTCTCGCTAAATAGCTAGCGAATCTTCAAAGCTCCCGCGCCTCTTTTTGAGGGTGGGAGCTTTTTCATGAGGTTGGGGAGTTTTGGGGGCTGGTCCGAGATCCGGGTTTCTGGTCACACCAAGGGTAAAACCCAAGGTCAGTTACCAGGTAGTCTTCTAAAACTCGGGTTTCGGTGCTGGCCCAAAATCCCAGCAACCCCTAAGCTTTGCGGATAACCCGCGCAGCTCCACGCCAGCCGAGCAACAGTAGGCCAGACATGACTGTGGCGACGATGATGAAGGAAATGTGTGGCACGCGCCCGTTGTTACCTGCCCAGATCCCGAGTCCACAGACTACGGAACACACCCAAACAACACTGCCGGCGGCGAAAGAAGCTGGTGGGCTGGTGATGAAGCGGAGTAGCACCCAGCCGAGGATGACTCCGATGAGGAATGGCCACCAGGTGTCCAGGATGTTGATGAATGTGAAAGGCTCTGCTTTGTGCGCCATGCGTGCGAACACCGCGAAAAGAAAAATGGCGATGACGTCGAGCAGGAAATATTTCATTGTGTCTCCTTTAGTCCCACTAGATACACTACCCAGCCGATTGCGGTGGCGAGGATGAAGGACACCATGCGGTACACCAGGACGGCGGCGAGGGCGGTGGCAGCGGTGAGCCCTGTGGCTACGAGGGAGGCGGTGAGCGCGGCTTCTAACGGGCCTAATCCGCCCGGGGTCACGCCGGTGGCGCCGACAATCTTGGCGGAAAGGAAAGCGAGGGTAATACCGGGAAGAGTAGGGGAGGAGGTCACGGCCATGACTGCCGCCCACAGCGACGCCAGGTCAAGGAGGCGGTTGAGTAGGGACATCAAGGAGACGGAAGCGAAGCGGGGAAAGGTGAGTCGCACGACTTGCAGTTGATGGATCTGTTTTACTACTGCCGCCATGCCAGCGTCGGGGGTGCGACGCAGCAGCCGATTGAACACCGGGAGGACTAGACCTGCACAGCGTTCCAGGAACAGCGGGTTGTTGGCGGCCCAGTAGACCAGGAATGCCAGTAGCGCCATGCCGGCGCCCACGAGGAGGAGAGACCAGAGCGAGAATGTTGCCCCGAGGAGGAGTACCGCGCCGAGGCCGAGGAGGACGAGCCAGAGCGTCGATAAAGCGCCGGAAAGCACTACAAACCAGCTGATAACCATGACGGACGCGCCCCACGCCCGCTGCACCTTGAACTGCAACACGGTGGAGAGCGCCGGCCCGCCGGGGAGACTGTTCGACCAGGAGTTAGCAGCGAGCACCAACGCCAATGCTTGCCGACGCCCCACCGCCACACCCCCGGCCCGCAGCAGCTCCACCATGACTTCAGCCATCGCGACGAACGACAGCGCACACAGCACAACCGTGAGCACCACCCACGGTAGGGACGCTGTGCGCACCGCGGCGATTCCTTGGGCGATGAAGTCGAGCTGGTCGCGGAAGAAAAAGGCCGCCGCGCCGAGGAGCGCGACGGTGATGATGACGCGTGCCCAGCGAGCACGAAACAGCTTGCCGAGCGCGTCCACTAGTTGCCTTCTTCCCTCAGGCGTTTCATCAGTTCAGCGAAGGGGACCAAGTTTTCGTCAGAGATGGTGGAGCGTCCGCCACGAATTGCGGCGTTGTGGACGGAAACGTCGTGCACCGACATCTCCCGTGGCACAGGCGCCGGTGTAGGCGCTGGATCAGGTTCAGGCGCAGGCTCTGACGCGGGCGATGGAACAAGGGCCGGCTGAGGGGCAGGCTTAGCAACCGGAGCGATGACGGGCTCCTTGCCGTGTCCCATCCGCTCGGACGCCAGCTTGACCCACTGCGGCGCCCACCAGTTGTCTTCACGGAGCAGGTGCATGACGGCTGGGACGAGCATCATGCGGATGATCGTCGCGTCGAGGATGAGGGCCGCGATCATGCCGAAGGCGATGTACTTCATCATGACGATGTTGGAGAACCCGAAGGCGCCACACACCACGATCATGATGAGCGCAGCGGCGGTGATGATGGAACCGGTGTGTGCGGTGCCGTACTTGATGGCGTGGTCTGTGGCGTCGCCCCGATTGCGGGACTCCACCATGCGGGAGACCAGGAATACTTCGTAGTCGGTGGAGAGGCCGTAGACGATGGCCACGATCAGCACCAGCACCGGAGACATCAGTGGCCCTGCGGTGAAGTCGAAGAGCGTTCCGCCGAGGCCGTCAACGAACATCGCCGTCAGGATGCCGAGCGTCGCGCCGAGACCAAGCACCGTCATGATGATCGCCTTTGCCGGCAGGATCAGTGAACCAAACACCAGCGCCATGAGCACAAACGTAGCGATGATGATGTACAGCGCCATCCACGGCAACTTATCGAACAACGCCTCGATCGACTCAACTTCCAGCGCCGGGGTGCCACCGATATAGACGTTCACCCCCTCGGGGACGTCTATCGCACGCAATTGCTTCACGACGGCATCGTTGTTCTCACGATCCACGATCCCCGCAGAAAGCACAGTGGTGCCGTCCTTGGTGGGGTGGGAAGGCGAGAACCGTCCGGTCAGCCCTTCCACGGCATTGGCCTGCTGGTAGATCTGCACCAGCTGATTGTTGTCTGCCTCGGTGACCACGAGCTTGATGGGCTCGGTGCGGAAGTCGGGGAAGGAAGAATCGAAGGTGCTTTGGGCAGCGCGCACCTCGTCGGATGGCGGCAGGTAGGTTTCATTGATCCCGCCGAACTTCACTCCCGTCAGCGGGATGGTCAGGCCAAGCAACACGGCGATGATACCGGCAGCGACGAGCCTGGAGTGCTTCATGGACCAAGCGGGGATGCGTGCCCAAATGGTCTGTTCCCACAGGGACTCGTCCTTAGCGGTCTTGCGGATCGCCCACTTGTCGATGTTCTTCCCCAGCATGCCGAACAGTGCGGGAAGGACCGTGACGGACAGGAACGCAGCGAGTCCCACAGCGGAGATCGCGCCATAGGCGATGGATTTAAGGAAGGCTTGTGGGAAAACGAACAGGCCCGAGAGGGCCACGATCACCATGAGTGCGGAGAACACGACAGTTTGCCCAGCGGTAGCCACGGTGGTCGCCACAGCCGGTTTGATGTCTTTACCCGCGGCCATTTCCTCGCGGAACCGAGAGACCATGAACAGGCCGTAGTCGATGGCCAGGCCCAAGCCCAGAAGCGTCACCACGGATTGCGCAAACACGTTCACCTGGGCTTGTGCAGCCAGAACGGACAGGACTCCCAGGGAACCCGCGATGGACAGGATACCGACCACCAGCGGCATGACGGCAGCGACCACGGACCCGAAAACAATCAGCAGCAACAGCGCGACCAATGGCAGAGCAAACAGCTCAGCACGTTTGATGTCGCCGCTCATGCCGTCGTCAAGCGCGTCGGCGACGGCGGTGGCACCAGCGACCCTCGTGGTGACCTCGCCGGGCAGGGCGTCGGTAAGCACTGCGTCCTCCACGGCGCGGTAGGACTTCAGAGTTTGCTCGCCGTCGCCCTTCAACCCCACGGCGGCGAACGCGGTCCGCTTGTCCGGGGTGATCAGCTTCGGGTTTTGCTTATCAAAATAGCTGGTGACGTGGGCGATATGATCGGGGTGCTGCTCCTTGAGCTGCGTGAGGTGCTGCTGCGCCGCCGTTATCACGGCAGGGTCATCCACCGACTTGCCCTCGGGGGCCTCAAACAAAATGATGACGTCACCAGAGTTGTCACGCCCGAAGGTATCCAACTCGATGCGGGCAGCTGCGCTCGAGGAGGAATGGGGATCGTCCCAGCCTTCTTGGCTCATGCGATCACCAAGTTTGGTGCCCTGAAAAGCGAATAGCCCCAAGATAGCTGCGACGATCAAGATCGGCACAGTGATGCGAAAGCGATAGGCAATCTCGCCCCAACGATAGAACACAGGTTTCCTTTCGTTCCGCCAGCGGTTAGCGGGAAGATAGCAGCGCGGACAGAGGACGGAACGGCTGCAGCCACGCGCCTTCCTGTGGGAGCGAATCCAGGTTGATACGCGGCAGCGGTTCGCGGAACACACCTGGGATCTCTTCCAGATCAATGAATTTAATTGCCTCGTGGCTGACCGCCCACGATGCGTGCTCGTGGAAACCGATCACCGTCGCCGGAATGTCCTGCTGGACCAGCTTCTCCAGCAACTCGCGGAAATTCTGCCCATCAGCAGACGCCACGATAACGCCCTGGAGGATCCCCTCGTTGAAGCGACGCTTGATGTGCTCCAACATGTCCGGATCCACATCGGAATCTTCGCCTACCTTCGGCTTGGCAAAGACCGCGAAACCTACGTTACGCAGGGCTTCCACCCAGGGACGCATGACGTCTGCGCCACCGTGCGGGACGTTGGTAAACACGGTGGCTTCCGGTTCGATATGTTCGCCGACCTCTGCAGATAGTTCAGCGCCACGGTTTAGGAGCCAGCGACCGATGGCGTCGAAACGCGGGCGGTACGCTGCGGTAGGGCGACCCCCGAGGATGGCGCCCAACCCCATGTCGATGTTCGGAGCATCCCATACCAGCAGCAAAGTCTGCGGTGGTTCGAAGTCCTGTGGGTGATCGGAGTAGTTGTGCATGAATTCGTGAGCAGACATGGTTACGCCTCCTGCGCTGGTGCGTCGGTGCGCTGCCAGAGGAACTCAGTGATCACATGCTCTTTTTCCAGGCCCTTGCCTTCGAATTTGGTGATTACTTGGCGGTCCGTGAGCTGCGGGCACTCCGGCCACGGCCAGCCCTTGAACTCGAGCAACGGCTCCACATGGACCAATTCTTGGATCCATTCCGCGTAGTCAGCGTGGTCGGTGGCCACGTGAAGAACACCACCTGGCTTCAGGCGAGTGGCGATCAGATGCAGCACACCGGACTGGATGATGCGGCGCTTGTGGTGGCGTGCCTTCGGCCATGGGTCTGGGAAGTAAATGCGGACACCATCGAGCGACTGCTCTGGCAGCATGCGGTTGAGAACTTCGACGCCGTCGCCACGTACGAGCCGGATGTTGCTGAGGTTTTCGCGGACCGCAGCGCCCATCAGCTTAGCCAGGCCCGGCTTGTAGATTTCACAAGCAATGATGTTCGTGTCTGCTTCGAGTGGTGCCATGGCGGCGGTAGAAGTGCCGGTGCCGGAGCCGATTTCGAGGATCGTCTTAGCTCCGGTGCGACCGAACCATTCGTCTAGGTCAATGACCTCGTCGGCGAGAACTTTGCCCATGGCTGGCCAGTTCTCGTCCCACATCTTGGTTTGATTGGGGGTTAGGGTTCCGCGACGGAAACTCATGGAGCCCAGGCGCGGGTAGTCCAAGCCGTCGTTGAATTCGGACTGGAGCGGGCGACCGAAAGGGACGTTGCCAACAGTGGTGCCGTGCGAATCGGAATGAGAAGAATCAGTATTATGCATCGCTGTCTATTTTGCCTTTCCGCCGGTCAAGACACAACATGCAGCTAAAACTTGCAGCTGCGCAGAAAGTGGGGTGCAATGGCGGGCAAAGGTTGTTGTTTCAGTGGGGGCTGAAAATTGGGGGACATTGGACTTTCACAATTGCGGGAGATAGCTGCCCGGCACGACTCGCGCCCTGAGGTGGCTGCGGCGCTGCGGCGCAGCCGGGAAATACCTCGGGTAGGTGCGTGCACGCTTGAGGTAGCGTTGCCGATCGAGCTTCCCGACGCCCACAGCGTCCAGCTCACCTGGCCCGCTATTGGGGTGGACGTGGACGTGATTTTCCTGGTGCATGATGGGCCGCTCAGCGCGCGGGTGCGCGACCGGATAGCGGCGGGACCAGCGGAGTTTGTGCTGGTGCCTCGGGCTGCAGAGATCGCGGCGGCGTGGGAAAGCTTGGACCCGGAGGTTATTGAGCGGGCGCGGGCCCGCAGCTTGTGGCAGGCGCTGGCGGCGATGGGGATTGCCGTTCCGGCTGCGCAGAGCAGTGGTGGACAGGCCGCATCCTGCAGTGTGTCGGTGGTGGGGCCAGTAGCCGAAGACCGCGAGCGGGTAGCCATGCAGCTTCACGACGCCGGATTCACCCTCGTCGCTAGCCCCGCAGCCGATGTGGTGGTGGCGGTCGCACCGACCACAGGCTGGGGAGCTGCTGATTTTACGCAGCTAGACAGTGTTTTTGCGCAAGTAGGGCGGGTGGTTGCTACCGCTCCAGTTCCGCGCCAGGTGTGTCCTGAAGTGTGGGTTGTGACTGAGGAAAACCTTGCCGATGCGGTTTCTCGGTGTGTCGCCTTGCCTCCGCTTGCCCCGCTGCCGACTGCGGTGCCAGGGGCCTGGGAAAAGGGTGCGGCCCGGTTGGAACGAGTGGGCGGGCACACCGGTTGGGTGGTTCCACTGAGCGACGCACTGGTTATAACCGCTATTACGTTTGTGGGGTTCTCTCGACTTATACACGGGGAGCTTGCCATGATCTTTGCAGTCATTGTGGGGACAATTCGTGCCTGGGTCAGGCTCCGAGTGGGTGGGGGCGCTAGTTCGGTGGTTGGGGCGCCTCGCGACTCTCGACCTGGTGCGTGGGTGCGCCGGAAACTGGCGGGACAAGTGCGGGGGTGAATGAGGGAATGAATTGGCTCACGGTTGTTGAACAGCTGTTAGGTGTTGAGGGTGGTGGCGGCGTTAGCCCCGAGAGCTGGGACCTTGGTGCGGATGCACACTATGAGTATGACGAGCAAGGGGTCACGGTATTTGCCGATCTTGACGGCGACGGTCAGATCGACCAGGTCTCCCGAATGGAGTTTTCCGGACATTCCTGCACGTTGTCCATCGATGACGGGGGTTGGGGAAGTTGGATTGAAGAATCCCCTGAAAGGGGGGAAGAAAATGAGGGATGGGCCACACAGACGGCTGTGGAATACCCAAAAGGATGGGGGTAGCTTACCGGTAATGACAAATTGTGGTCGTTGTCTCATTCGGGAACTGCAAAAGTAGTGCGCATGTGACTAGTCTTGATGAGGAGAACGTAATACGAGCCGGTATTCGGCGACCCTAAACGATACGAAGCCAGTTACCGAAAAGTCAGGAGAAACAATGACCGCTGCTGCGATTAAGGGTCTTGTGGGCGAAGCCCCAACCAACAACGAAGAGATGCTGAGCTGGATTGCGGATGCGGTCGAGTTGTTCACCCCAGAAAAGGTTGTCTTTGCAGACGGCTCCGAAGAAGAGTGGGCTCGCCTGAGCCAGGAGCTTGTCGACGCAGGAACCTTCATCAAGCTGAACGAAGAGAAGCGACCAAACTCCTTCCTCGCTCGCTCGAACCCATCTGACGTGGCTCGCGTTGAGTCCCGTACCTTCATCTGCACCGAGACCGAAGACGGTGCCGGCCCAACCAACAACTGGGCTCCTCCAGCTGCAATGAAGGAAGAAATGCTGGAGCACTACAAGGGCTGCATGAAGGGCCGCACCATGTACGTGGTCCCATTCTGCATGGGCCCTATCAATGACCCAGAACCAAAGCTGGGCGTGCAGCTTACCGACTCCGCTTACGTTGTTATGTCCATGCGCATCATGACCCGCATGGGTAAGGAAGCGCTGGACAAGATCGGCGAGAACGGCGATTTCGTCCGCGCGCTGCACTCCGTGGGTGCTCCTCTGGAGCCAGGTCAGGAAGATGTTCCTTGGCCATGCAACGAGACCAAGTACATTACCCAGTTCCCTGAGACTCGTGAGATCTGGTCCTACGGTTCCGGCTACGGCGGAAACGCCATCCTGGCTAAGAAGTGCTACGCGCTGCGTATTGCTTCCGCGATGGCTCACGACGAAGGCTGGATGGCCGAGCACATGCTCATCCTGAAGCTGAACTCCCCAGAGGGCAAGTCCTACCACGTTGCTGCTGCATTCCCATCCGCATGTGGCAAGACCAACCTGGCTATGCTCCAGCCAACTATTGAAGGCTGGACCGCTGAGGTCGTCGGTGACGACATCGCTTGGCTGCACATCCGCGAGGACGGTCGCCTGTACGCCGTCAACCCAGAGAACGGCTTCTTCGGCGTTGCCCCTGGCACCAACTACGCCTCTAACCCGAACGCGATGCGCACCATGGAGACAGGCAACGCAATCTTCACTAACGTTGCCCTGACCGACGATGGCGATGTGTGGTGGGAAGGCCTCGAGGGCGAGCCACAACACCTCATCGACTGGAAGGGTAACGACTGGACCCCAGAATCCGGCGAGCTGTCCTCCCACCCGAACTCCCGCTACTGTGTGCCAATTTCCCAGTGCCCAGTTGCCGCACCTGAGTACGACGACTGGAAGGGTGTCCCACTGGATGCCATCCTGTTCGGTGGCCGTCGCCCAGACACCGTGCCACTGGTCACCCAGGCATTCGACTGGGAGCACGGCACCATGATCGGCGCCCTGCTGGCCTCCGGCCAGACCGCCGCTTCCGCGGAAGCTAAGGTCGGTGCCCTGCGCCACGACCCAATGGCAATGCTGCCATTCATCGGCTACAACGCCGGCGAGTACCTGCAGCACTGGATCGACATGGGTCGCAAGGGTGGCGACAAGATGCCAGCTATCTTCCTGGTCAACTGGTTCCGTCGTGGCGAAGATGGTCGCTTCCTGTGGCCAGGCTTCGGTGACAACTCCCGCGTCCTCAAGTGGATCGTGGACCGTGTCGAAGGACGCGTCGAGGCTGACGAGACCGTCGCAGGCCTCACCGCCCGCGTTGAAGACCTGGACCTGACCGGCCTGGATACCCCAGAAGAGGACGTCAAGGAAGCTCTCACCGCACCTGCAGAACAGTGGGCACGCGACATTGCCGACAACGAAGAGTGGCTGACCTTCCTGGGGCCAAAGGTTCCAGCTGAGGTACACGCTCAGTTCGACGCACTGAAGAAGCGCATCGCAGACGCCAAGTAACCTTGGACCGCCAAATTTGGCGTACCGATGGGACGAAAATCGCGAAAATCGTCCCATCCGTACGCTAAATCTGGCGGTTTTTCTGTATTACGATCACTAGGTTGCTCACTAAAAACTCCCTCAACACCGGCACTTTCACGAGCCACCATGCCCACCGCGGGTGATAACGAGGGAAAAGCCCGACACATGTGCCTCCGCGCACGGACTGGGCCCAATGGATACCTTCGGCGCAGGAGACATCGAAAAGCGATTCGCCGAAGACATTTTTCGGAGGCTTGCCGTGCACCCGGCTGTAGCGGTCCCGGGCCCACGCCCCACCTACGTAGTGCTGCCACAACCCGGTTTCGTGACCACCGAAGGGGCCGAGCCAGATGGTGTAGCTGAGTACTACTAGTCCGCCGGGCCGGGTGACGCGCAGCATCTCTTCACCCATGCGCCACGGATCTGGAATGTGCTCTGCCACGTTGGAGGAGAAGGTTAGATCGAACGACGAGGTGGCGAATGGCAGGCATTGCCCGTCGGCGCGCACGGCAGTCGGGGTCGGAAGGCTGGAGCTGTGTAGTTCGGCGGTAGAAGGTTCGACGCTGATATAGGAGCAGTTGTTGGCAGCGAACTCCGCACCGAAATAGCCGGGGCCTCCTCCCACATCGAGCACCGCAGCACCTGTGAGTGGCTGGTGTTTCACGTCGTGGTGGAGCGCGTCCAGTTGGGTGAAGGTGTCAGCAGCTAACCCGTGGTAGAACTCGTCGGGGTGGGTTTGTTCTTTGGGGAAGGAACGCAGCAGTCGGAGCGAGCGCCCGAGAGTTGCGAGACGTCGGGTGTGATGGAGCTTGGGCACACCAGCATTGTAGGCTGTCCACAGAGATGAATATTTTATTGCTGTGTTGGCGGGATACTGCGCATCCGCAGGGTGGCGGTAGTGAGCGTTATCTGGAGCGTGTTGCGGAGTATGCGGCGCGCCGGGGACACCGGGTTATGTATCGCACGGCTGCGGTGAGCCGGAAGCCTGCCCGGGAAACAAAGGGCGGGGTGGAGTTTCGGCGTCGGGGTGGCCGGATGTCGGTGTATGTGACTGCGGCACTGGAAATGCTCATGGGCGTGTACCGGGATGTTGACGTGGTGGTAGACACCCAAAATGGGATCCCGTTTTTTGCGAAGTGGTGGCTGCGTCGGCCGACCGTTGTGCTGACTCATCACTGCCATCGCGAGCAGTGGCCGGTTGCTGGGCCGGTGTTGGCGCGCCTGGGCTGGTTTTTGGAAGGCACCGTCGCGCCGTTTGCTTACCGACGCTCCCAGTACATCACCGTCTCCGAACCCTCGGCACGGGAGCTGACGGAACTTGGGGTCAATCGGGAGCGGATCGCGATTGTCCGCAATGGTTTGGATCCTGTGCCCGCATTCACGCCCCTGGCCGAGGACGGCAGGGTCCACCTGGTGACGTTGTCGCGCCTGGTGCCCCACAAGCAGATCGAGCACGCAATGGACGTGGTGGCGGCCCTCGCGCCACACCACGATGTGGTCCTGGACGTGATCGGTTCCGGCTGGTGGGAAGACGAACTTCGCCAGTACGCCCGGGAGGTTGGGGTGGATAGCCGGGTGGTGTTCCACGGGCACGTATCAGAAGAAACCAAACATGCGCTGCTGGCGCGCGCAGCGGTGCACCTGATGCCGAGCCGGAAGGAGGGCTGGGGCTTGGCCGTCATGGAAGCCGGACAGCACGGGGTACCAACGGTGGGTTATTCCAGCTCGGCGGGGCTGCGGGACTCCGTGATCGATGGCGAGACTGGGCTGCTCGTGCGGGATAAAGCCGGGCTGATTCAGGCGGTGTACGAGATGACTTTGGACGAGGGGCGTCGGCAAGCCTTGGGCGAGGCCGCGCGACTCAGGGCGCGGGAGTTTTCCTGGGCGCACACCGGGGCAGACTTCCTCCAGGTCGTCGCAGCGGTAGCACACTCGCAACGCCCGTCGCGAGCCAGCCGAGCAGCAGAATCAACCCGAGATACCACCGCCAAGTAGGCGGTTGGGGATCCCCGATGGGAGTGAGCTGGCCGTCAGCGTAGATCGAGTCAATACCCATACCGCGCAGCCCCGCGGTATCGCCCCGCTGCCACAGCTGGTGTGCCTCGACGAACCGCGAGGACGGGTAATCGACGGGAACGCCATCAACCGTGAGCGCACCGTTTTCCACCACGGCGATCGCCTTGGGCAGTGGGTGTGCGGTGGGGGTGCCGTCGATAAGCGTGAGCGTGGTGAGCTCCGGAACGAACACCTCCCGCCCCGCTGCCTCAGTGTGAAGCTCACCCAGCAGCGCAGGCTCCGGCACCGGCCGCAGCTTCTCGACGGCTATCGGCGCGTCCCACACCTGCCCTAGCGCAGCGCAGAGAGCAACCACCGCGAGTGCTCGCGGACGCACTTGCGCTGCCAGGAACACATACGCCGGAATGGCAAAGAGCAGCAGTTTGTGCGAATCGCGAAACAGGGCGGCACCAGGCACCCGAGCACTCAGTAATCTCGCCACATCCGGCACGAACGCCAGCGCAACCGTCAGTGCCAGCGCGAGCGCCCCCAAAGCCGCGAGCCGCCGCGGAATCCGGTGGGAAAACAGCACCAAAATCCCAAAAAGCATCACGCCCAAGACGGCCCACCCGGAGTCCCGAGAAGCGGGCACAGCGGCAGAATTCCAGATACCGCCCAAACCCAACACCGCCCCCACGGTGCCCACCCACTGCTCAGCGCGGGCCGAAAACAGTGCGCCACCAGCAGGAAGCGCGGTCGCGGGGGATAGCAGACTAGGAACGAGCCACGGGGCGGAGAGCGCTGCGCCCCACACGGCAAGCAACCACCGGCGGCTCAGCAGCACCGCCACCGCCGTCGAGACCACCGCGCCCGTTGGGGTGAGCGAGGCCAACCACAATGCCGGAAGGAGAACCCGCCACCTGCCAGTCAGCGCCCACACGGCGATCCCGGGCAGCAGCCACGCGGCGATCACCAGGCTCCACTGGCCCTGCAGCAGCCGCTCCACCACAAACGGGTTGACCAGTGTGACCGTCAGGGCGAGCAGCGTCCCGAGCACGCCGGCCCGGGTATGTTTCGCAACGGCCGCCGCGCCCCACGCACCCCACACCGAGCCCACGAGCAGCAGCCCTCGAGCCACCCAAGAAGCAGGAAGGACAAAACCCAGCAGCGCCAATGCTCCGTCCTGGGGTGCATTCCGGGCGGGCACATCCCCAAAACCCAGGGCCGACTGGTGCAACGCCATGTGGTCAAACACGGACATGTCCCGGTACAGCAACACCCCAGGGGCGGCGAGTGACCACAACAAGCCACCGATCAGCACCGCTGACCAGCACACGAAAAGTGCACGTCTAACCATCATGTCCAATGAGGGCACGGCGCAGGAAGATCACACCGAGGAAAACGCTGACAGCGGAGCCGACCGTGGTGAGCAACAAACCGATCTCCACCCATTTCAGGGTGCGGAGTCCCTCGTGGGCACGGTTCCACATCTGCTGTTTGGTGCTTTCATCCCACCGCAATGTTGCGGAGAACAAAGTCCGGGAGCTGTCTGTGTCCGACGCAGCTTCCGCATCGTCACGGGCGAGGAAAATACGCGGGATTTCAACGCTGTCCACAATGGTCCCGGTTTTAGGTTCCACCCAGAGCGTGCGCGTCATGGTGTAGTACTGGTTCAGCACCACGGTGCTGGGTCCGGATAACCCCGTGCTGGCCAGTTCTTCTTCGGAGTAGAACTGGCGGGCGGGGCCTTTGATGGTGCCGATGCCGAGCTGAATAGGGCTGAGCTTTTGGTGGAACCGGTATACCTTGGCGCCACGTAGCTGCTCCGCATCGTGGAAATCAATCGGGGTGGAGGTACCTGAGTACTTGTCAAAGAACTGGTAGCTGCGGAATTCGGTGGCAAAGGGGAAGGAATACTGTAATCCTTCTCGGGTTTTGTTGGTGAATTCGCGGGAGAACCCAGGGATGGGGGAAGTCGCGGTGAGAGAGGAGGCGGGCTCATCCACGGGGAAGGAGGAATGCCGCACCAGGCGCACTTCGTCTTGGGAATCGAACAGCACCTCACCGCTTTCTAGAGTGAGCTGCTCCGTCACGCTGTAACGCACCTCTTTGCGCTTTTCCGCTGGTGTGCTGGTGATTGTTTTGGAGGCGGTGGCGGTCGAGCGGTGCACGTAGCAGCTCAGATCGCTGGTGTCCGGGTTGAGGCAGCGCGGATCAGCCACCACTGGTGTGCCCTGCTCCCAGGCTTGTTGGTCGAACCTGACGGCTTCGGCGGGCTCGGTGCTGGTGCGGATCGACGCGTTCACCGGCAACAGTCGAACCTGGAACGTGGCGAGTGTTGGTCCCACGGCACGCAACGACAACAGGACCAGTGCGAGCGCGAATGCGATCACAGCTTGAGTCTTTTTCGTCACGATCTGAGCCTTTCCGTTAGGATCCAGGTACGACGCACACAGCGGGTGAGGGAGGACGTAGCGAGTGCCAACAGCTCAAGCTTACTTAACGCACCGCTCCTTCATCGCACCCCTCGAAGGGTTACGCGCCGTCGCGGCCTTCGGCATCATGCTCACCCACGTCTCCTTCCAGACCGGTGGCAACCCCGCCTCGGTGCTCGCACGTTTCGATTTCTTTGTCCCCGTCTTCTTCGCGTTATCTGCGTTTGTGCTGTGGCGGCGTTACGACGGCAATGCCCGCCGCTACTACTGGCACCGGGCGGTACGCATCTTGCCCGCCTACCTGGTGACCGTCGCTTCCGTGTTCCTGCTGCTCCCCGACGCTTTCGGCTCCAGCCTCCCGATGATCCTCGCCAACCTGACGCTGACCCAGATTTACGTCCCAGACGCCCTCGCGCCGGGCCTGACGCACCTGTGGTCACTGTGCGTGGAGGTGGCGTTCTACGTGGTGCTGCCGCTGATTGCGCTGGCGTTACGACGCCTCCCCTCACGAACCCGAGTGCTGGCGATTTTCCTGTTTTCCCTGCTCAGTTTGGGCTGGGCGTTTGTACCCTTCGTGGAAGCAACCCCAGCACCTGGCTTGCCGAACCTACAGATCTTCCCAATTTCCTACACCTGCTGGTTCGCGGTCGGCATGATCGCCGCTGAGCTGGAGGGGCGGGTTCGTATCCCCGGACCCGCATATCTGTATTGGGGGTTGGCGCTGGTGGTGGCGTGGGGAGCCGCACAACCTTGGTTCGGTCCCCTGGGGCTGACCCATCCGACGCCGTGGGAGTTTATGCGTCGTGTTCTCGCCGGTATGACCTTCGGGGCGTTGGTGTTTCTGCCGGTGGCGTTGGGTCGGGGCGCCGGGTTCCTCACCTCGGGGCCGATGCAGCACCTGGGCAAATGGTCATATGCCATCTTCCTGTGGCACGTGCCGATGCTTGCCTGGGCGTTTCCGTTGCTCGGGGTGGCACAATTCTCCGGGCAGTTCTGGCAGGTTCTCGCCGTGACCGTGGCCTTGGCGGTCCCAGTATCCGCAGCTAGCTACTACTTTGTGGAGGAACCTGCCCGGCGGCTATTGGGGCGGGTGGCGTCCGTCCGGCAACACCAACGCCGTGAGGCTCACACAGCAGGCGAGGGTCACGAACCACTGGTCGCCCGCGTAGGAGGCGCTCGGCCACGGGGCATGGGCGAGCCACAGTCCAGCCAACCCAACCCCTAGCGCGGCAAGCGCGGGCCTGGTCACCAGGGTGAAACGCAGGATTACCCAGGCTAACGCTGCGGCAATGATGGCCCACATTCCACCCACGAGGCCCAGTGCCACGGCACCGAACACTACCGGGAACCCGGTGGGACGCAGCGGAACTTGCACATCTCCGCGTCGTCGCCACCACAGACACCCGATCACGGTCACAACGGCAGCAAAAAGGCCCCCGAACAGCGATGCTCGGTAGGGGCGATCACCTGTGAAGGCGAGCGATACCGGGCCGTGGACTCCGGCGGGGATGAGGAATGCTTGGGTATCGGCGTCGATAAGCTGCGGAGCGACGTCCACCCCGCCGACAGTGGCGCGCAGGCCCTCGTTGTACGCGCGGCCGGTGACTAGGATGCGGTCTTCGGATGCCGGTGGAACATCGCGCGAAATGGGCAATGGTGCTGGTGGTGGCGCATAGTCCGGGGTGGTGAGGGTGATCCAGGAGGCGGTGGTGGATAGCTCGTGCATGCCGGCGGGCAGGGTCACTGAGTCGCCGCAGGAGAGGGGGGAGCTGTCGAGAAGGAAATCGTCGGTGACCCCGGATGGGTTCGCGGTGCGGGGATCTTCGTCGCAAGAGGAAGCATCGACCGTCACTGTTATGTCCCGCGGGGCGGTGAAACGGCGCTGGATTAAGTCGGTATCCACAAACACGCGCTGGAACAGGAACTTCTGCACTTCAGGCGAGGTGTTCGGTACTTCCAGGACGCGGCTGATGTCGTGCCCCAGCAGCCGGACATCTGCCAGACCCGCTGGAGAAGCGGAGGCACCGAGCGTGATCGTGAGGGACGAGGTTTCGCCAGCTAATTCCACCCGCAGTTTCTGCCCTGGCCTGGCGAATCGATGCAGCGTGGTGGAATCGCTGCTGATAGTGAGCACCACGGGCGCCCCAGTGGTCACTATTTCAAGGACAGGGTCCGTGGCGGGCTCCCTAATGGTCAACGTTTCGCCCTCCTGGTGTCCCGGCGCTGGGAACCAGGCCGTGTCCAGCGAGCCGTCGACTGCAGCCGTAGCGGAGCGCGCTGGGTTGGCGCCACCGAAAGCGGTGGCATCAGCGGCGGAGGACGATACCGAGATCGGGTTCGGGGATACAGTGGCCAGTGGCCCGCGCGAGGGGTAGTCCCGCACCTTGTTGCGCACGTCGTCGCCCTCATCTGGGGGCGCCAAGGGCGCAGATTGCGCGTTCCACACCGTGCCGTAGTTCCGGGACACCAGCTGCGGGGTGTCCGTGACCACCGTCGCGTCGGAAGCCACCAGGTCATAGGCGCCGGGGTCCAACAACGCAAGGGATTCGCCACCACCGGCTACCTTTTGGGTGCCCGTCACCAGATGCATCGAATGCGAAAGGTTGAACTCGACAATGTCCACCTCGCCGAAGGAATGCACCGGCAGGCCTTGTTTCTTGAAAGAATCACTTAAAGCGCGGGAGCCGGTCGAACCGATGAGATCATGGCGGATCACTGCGGCGCCGATCCCCAGTCGCGCGAACCCCTCCGGGGTCGGGTGTGCCATCAGTCCGTCCAAACCCCGGATTGCTTCTGGCGGGATCAATGGGACGGCGTCGCGTACCACCCACGGGACACCCAGAAGCGGCTGCAGCGGCTCGTCGCGCGTCCACCCCCAGTCCTGCCTGGCAAACGACGACTGTGGCAGGATCACCGTCCGGGTCCCGGCAGCGTTTTCGTTCAACCACGCCGCCGCCTCGTGCCAGTAACCCGGCACTTGCTCGAACCCGCCACGGGGCGCCAGGCGCCCACTCCACGCCGGCGCCAGCGAACTCACCGCAAGCAGGCACAGGAGCGCGGTTGCGGTTGTGCGCCGCCCGGCGTCGTCAAGCCTTAGCGACGACGCTGCGTGCACAAACCCAATCACCAGCGGCACCCGCACCAACACATCAAATTTGTGCGCGTTGCGCAGTGGCGCCCCCATCCCATCAAGGAACGCCAACACCTGACCACCAAAGGGGCCATGCGCGCTGCCCAAGATCACTACGCCGCAGAGCAACATGATGATCCACAGGCGCTGCCGAGCAAGGGCAAGCCCCGCCAGTCCCAGCGCCGCCACCGCGACCGTGAGCAGCACAAAATACGGGCTGGTAGCCAGCACCGTGCCGGCGATCCGCTCAGAATCGGCAAATGGAGCCCAGGAAGTAGTGCCACGCAGCACTTCCACCAGTGACAGCCACCGGGTGGTGACGTAGCTGCTCTCAATGAAATCTGTGAACGGCGGGGAATATCTGCCCAGGATTATCAGCGGGCCCAGCCACCAGATGGACACGAGGCAACAACCGGCCAACCACAGCGCCAGTGGCCGCCAGGCGCGCGCCACCAGAAGAGTGACAAACACCGGAAGGCACGCCGCAGCGGTGGCCGTAGCATTCACCGCCCCCATGCAGGCCACCGCGATCACGGAACCGGCCACCCCACGCGTGGTGGGCCGCACTCCTACTATCGGAAGCAGCGCCCACGGGGTGAGCATCATCGGCCACGTTTCTGAGCTGATCGCCGCCACCGTGCTGATCGTGTGCGGCGACAGAGCGAATAAGAAACTGCCCAGCATCTGCCATCCCGGCGCGCCTACCTGAGCTTTCTTTAGTAGGAGGCAGAAGCCGGAATAGCCAAGTCCAAGCAGTAGCCACCACCATAGCCGCTGGGCGATCCAGTCTGGAA
This sequence comes from Corynebacterium hindlerae, assembly GCF_014117265.1. NCBI lineage: Bacteria > Bacillati > Actinomycetota > Actinomycetes > Mycobacteriales > Corynebacteriaceae > Corynebacterium > Corynebacterium hindlerae. The sequence continues at coordinate 1,779,936 of NZ_CP059833.1, forward strand.
GTGGGTCGGTGAGGAGGAAAAACAACCCTTGGGGAAAGAGGTAACCGTAGGCCTGGTTTTGGAGCTGGCCGAGTGGGAAGATGTCGGTCCACGCGTGTAGCGCACCGTGGAGGAACCCCCACGGATTGGCAGTGAGGTCATGCTTGGTGTCCGCAACCGTGAGGCCGGGGGATTGGAGGAATACGAGGATTCCGAGGATCAGCCAGCCGATCAGGTGCGGGCGGCTACTGGCGCGAGCCATACTCCGGGCCGCCTAGCAGCGCGGTGTCGGCATTAGCGACGGGACCGGCGGGTAACGAGTCTTGGTTAGAGACCGTGGCCACGCCGATCACAGCTGCAACTCCCACAGCAAGGCCGAGGACCGCGCTGGCGAGCGCGGGGCCGATGGTGCGACGGGTGAGGGAGTCGGTTTCCAAAGCCATAGGGCGAACTATACCAAGTCGGTGTCGTCGGAGTCCTCTGGCGGGACGATGAGGACCGGCAGGCCGGCATTGCTGACCAGGTTTTCCGCGGTGGAGGAGGTGAACAGGGAGCGTAGCCCCTTGATGGCGCGGGTGCCGGTGACGATGAGGTCGGGGGAGAGCTCTTGGGCGGCGTCGACGAGGGCGCTCCAGATGGAGGTGGAGGTTTCCACCAGGTGAGCGTGTGCTTCGAAGCCGTAGGATTCGGCGAGGGTGATGCCTTCTCGGCAGGTGGTGAGCGCGTGGGTGTAGGCAGGGTCGTCCCCGTCGGCGTTTTCCACGGCCGAGGAGAAGTCTGTTTGCATCATTCCGGCGCCGCCGGCGGCGCGTGCTGCCTGCCGGTGTAGTGGTTCCCAGGCGGTGAGAATGTGAACCTCGGCAGGGCGGAGGAGACGGACACCGTATTCAAGTGCCCGCCGGGATTCGGCGGAGCCATCGAATGCGACAAGGATGGTAGGTGCTGTTGGGCGCTCCATGGGGTGAGTGTTTCCTTATGCTGTTTCGGTTGCAAGGTTCTAATACAGCAGCCTAATCAACTTTGTGCGGTATTGTCTGGGAGAAATCAGCTAGTGGAGGGAGAAGTGTTGCGTCGGTTCGCGGTTGTCACTTCTCTGTCCCTGCTGCTCTGGGGGTGTGCGCCGGCGCCAGAGTCGCAGGTCAGCGGGCCGGCGCCGGCGTTGGTGACGATGCTTGCGAATCAGGAACAGGCGGAGCAGGCGGCTATGGAAAAAGCGGATGCGGCGCGTTTTGGGGTGACGGTGGCTCAGCTGCGTGAGGCGCGAGCGTCGCTGCCTTCGGAGCAACGGGCGAAGGTGGCGTCCTTGCTGATGGTGGGGGTACGAGATTTTGACGATGCGAAGTTCGCGCTGGACCAGGGGGTTGGGGGGATTTTTGTTGGGTCGTGGACGGATCCTGCGCTTCTTACGGAGCCGGGGCGTGATATCGCTGCGTTACGGGAGCAGGTGGGGCGGCCATTTTCCGTGTCGATTGACGCGGAGGGAGGTCGAGTGCAGCGGCAGCCAGCGTTGTTTGGGCAGGTCCCTGCGCCACGCGAATTGGTAGCTGGCGGCACCCCGGAGCGCGCCTACGAGGTGGCTTTCGGGCTGGGAACTCGGCTGCGGGAGGCTGGTGTGACGGTGGATTTCGCGCCGGTGTTAGACGTCGATCATGGCCCTGCGAACGGGGCTATCGGTGACCGCAGCTTCTCGGGTGATCCGGCCGAAGCGGCGGCGTTTGGGGCGGCGTTTGCGCGCGGGCTTCACGACGCCGGGGTGCATCCCGTGTACAAACATTTTCCCGGTCATGGTCGCGCGTCGGGCGATTCTCACTTTGAGGATGTGACCGCGCCACCCCTTGATGACGTGAAACGGGTAGACCTGGCGCCGTATGGCCCGGCCCTGCGCGAGGCTCCTGGGGCAGTGATGATGGGGCACGTGCGGGTACCGGGGCTTGGCGACGCCACCCCCTCCAGCATCAACCCGGCAGCCTACAAGTTGCTGCGCAGCGGTGACTATCCTGGCGGAGAGCCGTTTCGTGGGGTGATCTACACCGATGACTTGTCCGGGATGAAGGCGATTTCTGCGCAGCTGAGCACTCCGGATGCGGTGCTTGCGGCGCTGAGCGCTGGTGCGGATTGTGCGCTGTGGATTTCCACTGTGCAGGTAGGGGCTGCGATTGATGCGGTTGACGCTGCGGTGTCCTCGGGAGCCTATCCGCTGGCGCAGGTGGAGGATTCTGCTGTTCGGATAAGGTTGCAGCAGCTATTTTCCTAATTTTGTTTTCATGTCAACTATAGTGTTGGGTGTTCGTTGCTTAAAAGTGGGAGTTTGATGTCCGCTGCGAAGATTGCCGCTGCATGTGTTGGTGGTGTCATTGGCCTATCCGCCCTGGCCTATGGTGCTGATTACATCCTGACCCAAGACCAGGTTCCGCGCGGTACCACAGTCGCTGGTGTGTCAGTAGGTGGGATGTCGCCACAGGCTGCCAGCGACAAACTTGCGGCTGAGTTGACGACGCGCACGCAACATCCGGTGCTGGTGACGGCCGGCGCCCGGGAAGCAACCGTGGATCCAGTAGTGGCTGGACTTAGTGTGAACTGGGAAGAAACCATCGCTGCCGCCGGGAAGCCTTCCTTGAATCCGTGGACTCGGCTCTCGTCGTTCTTTGTGGATCGGGAAGTGGGCATCGTGAGCGATGTTGCGGAAGAGCAGTTCGCTCCGGAACTGGACCGGGTGGGGCAGGAACTTTCTATCGCCCCAGTCGACGGCACCGTGAACATCGACGGCGGCAGGATCAACCAAACCAAGCCCGTCGATGGGCAGCGCGTAGTGGACACCGACCTGAGGTCAGCGCTGGTGTCGGACTGGCTCAATCCTGCTGGGGTAGTGGTGAAGCCAGCAGTGATCACCCCAGACATCGACGACTCTGACATACAAAAGGCTGTAACCGGCCCCGCCGAACAAGCACTGTCCGCCCCGATCACGGCCACCGGCCACGACGACGTCGCCGGCGTGATCCCCGTGGAACGCATGGGTGAGGTCGTGACCTTCGTTCCCGAACAGGGCGCCCTCAAACCCGAGGTGAATGCGGAGGCTGCGCAAGGAATTCTGGCAGAAAACCTGGGCAAAACAGAAGTGAAGCGCCGCAACGCCACTATCACCTTCACGGGCGGCGGCAGGGATGTCACTCCGTCGGTGGATGGCATCAAAATTGACTGGGAAAAGACGCTGATGGATTTCCCGGAACGGGTCGTCGGTAAGGCAGAGCGCACCTTCGACGTGGTGTACCAGGAGGACAAAGCGACGTTCACCACGGAGATGGCCCGCACCGCCACCTTCGACGACACCATCGGCACCTTCACCACCAGCGGCTTCTCCGGGCCCTCGGGTGTCAACATCGCCCGCACCGCCGACATGGTGGACGGGGCGATCGTCGCGCCGGGCGACACCTTCTCCCTCAACGGATGGACCGGCCCCCGTGGCGCAGCGCAAGGATTCGTGGAATCCGGCATCATTCTGAACGGACGCGCGGACAAAGCGATCGGTGGCGGAATCTCCCAGTTTGCCACCACGCTCTACAACGCCTACTACTTCGCCGGCATGGAAGACGTGACCCACACCCCACACAGCTACTACATCTCCCGCTACCCAGCCGGCCGTGAAGCTACCGTCTATGACGGCCTCATCGACCTCGCATTCAAGAACAATTCGGACTACCCAGTCATGATCACCGCCTCCGTATCTGGAAATTCAGTGACCGTGGCGCTCAAAGGCGTGAAAACCGTAGAGGTGGAATCCGTTCCCGGCGGGCGCTGGGCCCCCACCCAACCCCGCGAGGTGAAGGTGCCGGCCGAGTCATGCCAACCCTCAGGCGGTGCACCAGGCTTCACGACGTCCGATACCCGCATCATCCGTTCCCTATCGGGGGCCGAAATCTCCCGCGAAACCACCACCACGAAATACGACCCGCAGCCGATTGTGCGGTGCGGGTAGGGGTTTCGGGTTCTAGGCTTTAGGGCTTGGGTGTTGGGGCTTGGGCCCGACATTACGGCCCCGAGGTTGGTAGGTCAGGGCCATAACCCCGACATTACGGCCCCGAGGTTGCCCTAAAAACGCTGCGACGAGCCCGAACTTCGGGAGGGTAATGTCGGGAACAACGCTAAACCACCTTCCCCAATGTCCACGAATGCGATTATTGGGATCAGTGAGGAGGTTGGGGATGTTGTGATCGCTAAGTTTCATGCCCCCCTGCGTTACCTCCCCGTGGTGGTCCGGTCAGGGCCATAACCCCGACATTACGGCCCCGAGGTTGCCCTAAAAACGCTGCGACGAGCCCGAACTTCGGGAGGGTAATGTCGGGAACAACGCTAAACCACCTTCCCCAATGTCCACGAATGCGATTATTGAGGCCAGTGAGGCGGCTGGGAAGGCTGTAATAGCAAGCAAGGCAAACGCCACCAACCACCATCTTGTTGCCTATCAAAATAACCATCTCGCCTTACGGCGGCAAAGATTTCTAACAATTCCCGTAAAACAGTGGCACGCGTCACGCTATAACGGTACGGTTAGAGGAAAATCCGTACTGGTTGAAAGGAGGTGTGTCATGGATGTCGTCATCGTAGGGGCGGCGCGAACCCCGTTTGGAAAGCTGCTTGGCGGTTTGTCCGGTGTGAAGGCGACAGAGCTTGGCTCGCATGCCATCAAGGGCGCGCTGGATCAAGGCGGCATTGACCCGAATGCGGTTGAAGCCGTCGTTATGGGACAAGTGCTGCAGGCTGGTGTTGGCCAGAATCCTGCTAAGCAGGCTGCTTTAGGGGCGGGTATTTCTCCGGATGCGCACACCACCACCGTTAATAAGGTGTGTTTGTCGGGGCTAACTGCGGTGATTGACTCTGCACGTCTTATCCGTTCTGGTGAGGCTGAGGTCGTGGTCGCTGGTGGCATGGAGTCTATGTCTAATGCGCCGCATTTGTTGCCGAAGTCTCGTACTGGCACGAAGTACGGTTCGATCGAGATGCTCGACCACATGGCGTGGGATGGTCTTTCGGATGCTGCCCAGGGGATTTCCATGGGTGAGCTCACTGAGCTGCACGCTGAGCGTTATCCGGTGACGCGCGCGGAGCAGGATGAGCTTGCTGCGGGTTCTCACAACCGTGCGGAGGTGAATCGCGATAAGTTGGCCCGTGAGATTGTGCCGGTGACCATCGCGACGCGTAAGGGAGAGACTGTCGTGTCGGAGGATGAGGGCGTGCGGAGCGGTGCGACGCCGGAGACGATGGCACAGTTGCGTCCCGCTTTTACTAAGGATGGCACTATCACAGCTGGGAGCTCTTCGCAGATTTCCGATGGCGCTGCGGCGGTGGTCCTGACTACCCGTGAGCGTGCGGAGAAGGAAGGGTGGCCGATCATGGCGGTGCTGCGCTCTCCGGGGCAGGTTGCGGGGCCGGATTCTTCGTTGCAGGCGCAGCCGGCGAATGCGCTGGCCAAGGCCCTAGAGCGTGAGGGGTGGACCGCCTCGGACCTGGATGTTATCGAAATTAATGAGGCTTTCGCCGCCGTGGGCGTTTACTCCGCGAGGCAGCTGGGCGTGAGCCTGGACAAGGTAAATCCGTGCGGTGGCGCGATTGCGCTGGGGCACCCGATTGGCGCGTCTGGTGCTCGTTTGGTCGCGCACCTGGCGCACCGCCTGGCTAACGGTGAGGCACGGAAGGTAGGCGCGTCGTTATGCGGCGGCGGAGGCCAAGGTGAAGCACTTTTGATGGAGGCAAACTAATGATTCGTACTGAAATTCGTGGCAATGCTGGTCTGATCATCCTGGACCGTCCGAAGGCTCTCAACGCGCTGAGTCATGAGATGGCGCTGGACATTGAACGTGCGCTGGAGGACTGGCGCGACAATGACGCCGTCCAGCTCATCATAGTGCGTGGCGAGGGCGACCGCGGGCTCTGCGCCGGTGGCGATGTGGCGGCCCTGCGGGAGGACGCACTTAACGACGGCCATGCCGGAGCGGATTTCTGGGCCGACGAATACCGTCTCAACCTGCTGATTTCTCAATACCCCAAGCCATACGTGGCCATCATGAACGGCATCGTCCTCGGTGGAGGTGTGGGGATTTCCGCCCACGGCTCCCACCGCATCGTCACCGACTCCACCAAGCTGGGGATGCCAGAAACCGGGATTGGTTTCTGCCCTGATGTGGGAGGCTCCTGGATCCTCGGCCACGCACCGCACAACCTCGGCATTCACTACGGGCTCACCGGGATCCATGAGGGTGGCGCCCAGGCGATCGAGGCTGGGCTCGCCGACTACCTCGTTGCAGACAAAAACATTGATGCGCTCGTCGCCGAGCTGTGCGAAACCGGGCAGGTCGGGGTTATTGAAAAGTTCGCCGCGGAAGCACCGGTGGGCTTCGGGCCTCGGCGCGTCGATATGGAGCGCATCTATGGTGCGGACACTGTCGAAGAAATCCTCGAGCTCCTCGACGCCCACGACGAAGAATGGGCAGCCGACGCCGCGAAGCGAATCCGACGCAACAGCCCGCACGCACTCAAGGTGACGCTGGAATCCATCCGACGCGCACGCTCCCTGACCTTAGCTGATGCATTGCGTGAGGAATATCGCATTTCCTGCCATATGCAGAAGAATCCGGACTTCGCGGAAGGTGTTCGGGCGCAGATTATCGATAAGGACCGGCAGCCGAAGTGGCAACCCGCTACCCTCGGGGACGTCACCGCAGAATCTGTGGCAGCAGCTTTCGAACCACTGGAAAAAGAACTGGAGTTTTAATGTCTTACGAAAACATCCTGGTATCTCGTGAGGGACGCGTCGGCGTTATCACCCTCAACCGCCCGAAGGCCCTCAACGCCCTCAACGATCAAACTATGCGCGAGGTTGTGGCAGCAGCTCGTGAACTAGACGCAGACAGTGGCGTTGGCTGCATCGTCTTGACCGGCTCCGAAAAGGCATTTGCCGCCGGCGCAGACATCAAGGAGATGGCACCGAAGGGTGCCACCGAAATGTACAACCTCGACTGGTTCGCCGGTTGGGACGGCCTCACCGCCGTACGTACCCCAATCATCGCCGCCGTCAACGGTTACGCCCTCGGCGGCGGTTGCGAAGTAGCCATGATGTGCGACTTCATCATCGCCGGTGACAACGCAAAGTTCGGGCAGCCAGAAATCAACCTCGGCGTCACCCCGGGCATGGGCGGTTCCCAGCGCCTCACCCGCGCCGTCGGCAAGGCTAAGGCAATGGAAATGTGTCTGACGGGTCGCATGATGGACGCCGCTGAAGCTGAGCAGTCCGGGTTGGTGGCGCGCGTCGTCCCAGCGGCGTCTCTGATGGAAGAAACAATGAAGACCGCTGAGGTCATCGCAGCGAAGTCGCTCGTTGCAGCCAGCCTGGTCAAGGAGCAAGTCAACGCCGCCTACGAGATGACCCTCACCCAGGGCATCATGTACGAACGTCGCACCTTCCACGCCATCTTCGCCTCCGAAGATCAGAAGGAAGGCATGGCTGCGTTCGTCGAAAAGCGCGACGCGGAATTCCAGGGGAAGTAAATGCGGTATCCAGCGAACCGGGTGACAAAGCCCACTGGATTTGGTGAGAAAGTGCTCGCCTGGCAGCCGCTGCAGCTGCTCAGTGGCATGTACGGGCAGGTCGCCATCGGTGGGCATCTGGAAGTCACCCCGGATGAGCTGGTCTTCCAACCTCATGCCATGAATCTCAGCACCGAAGTGCTGCGCATCCCGCGCAGTGCCATCGTGGGGCTGCGCAAGAAGCAATCGCTAGCTGCCGCGTTGCTGGTGGTGAGCCTGTCAGATGGTCGCGAAGAACGGTTCGTCTCGTGGAAACGCGACGAGATCATCGGGGAGCTTGGTGGAGGCTGAGCATCAGTCATCAATGCGGCATAGCAAGTATGGGCCGGCGAGGAGGGAACCTCGTCGGCCTTTCGCCTACGTGCACTGGCAAAAGCAACGGGGTTAATCGCTTTTGAAATGATGTGGAGTAGCGTAAAACTCAACCATTAAAACGCGTGTTCTAATATTTGGTGAGATTGTCTGAGTCCATTGGTACATTCACATCAGAAGTTGTTCCTCGTCAGGAGCTTCATCAAACCCGTTGAAGGATGCGAATGTCTATTATGAAACTTGCGGATCAGTGGATCGCTGACCGTTCGCCTCAGGCTCATGCGTTATGGGCGAAATCTGGAGATGAAGAAGCATATCTTCGCCTGCCACAGCATCTCATAGACGCTGCCTGCGTTGCAGAGTGGTTGTGGGAAAATTGGACCTCGACGGCTTTAAAAACAACGCTTTCAAAAGCGTGGGGATTGAACAAAGAGCACATTCGTCGGTTGTATGTTTTTCTAGTAGGGGTCCATGATGTTGGAAAGGCAACTGTTTCGTTTCAGCGACAACTGGAATCCTCACAAGGAAAGGATTATCTCACCGCGGAAGTGAGTGCTGCAGGGTTGTCCCTGGATTGGCCTCTCGGTGAAGGAATTGAAAAATTTCCGCACGGCACTGCATCTGCCATGATTTTGAAAAAATGGCTCCGGGATTGGGGGATGGACAAGCTGCGTGCAGGGCGGATTGCATCTGTGGTTGATGCTCACCACGGGTTCGTTACGGATCCCAAACTATCCCAAATTCACGAAAATACAATTACAAATTATCCGGTGGAATGGGGAAACATTCACCGCGAAATCATCGACTCAATGGCTGAGCTCGTCGATATCGAAGATGTTTTGGACAGCATTCTTGATGTGTCCGGCCCCTACGCTGATGCTGTTCAACTTATGACTGGTCTAGTCATTATGTCGGACTGGATGGCATCCAACCAAGAGATGTTCCCTTATGTAAAAACTGGGCCCCAGTCTGATCGTGTTAGCGCAGCTGTAACTCGATTCCAGCTTCCCCGTCCATGGCAGCCAGAACCGGTAATGGAAGATATGGACCAGCAGTTCCAGAAAAGCTTTGGTTGGTCCGATCACTTTAGCGTCCGGCCAGTCCAGGCGGGCGCAGTGGAAGCCGCACGAGCTCAAGAAGGCCCATGTTTGATGATTATTGAGGCTCCTACTGGCGAAGGGAAAACAGAAGCAGGGCTTGCAGCTGCACACATAATTGGTGAACGGAGCGGAGCACAGGGAGTCTTTTTTGCTGCTCCTACGATGGCCACAGCCAATGGACTCTTTGGACGAACCACTGAGTGGGTACGTCGCTCCTCACTCGGAGGTGAGGTCGTTTCGATGTACCTGGCACATTCCAAGAATCAACTGTCAGACCAGTATCAATCGCTGCGGTTTGCTGGAATCGGTGAAGACACTGCGGAACATGAGGGCGACAAGGAGCCTGCAAAACGTGGGATCGCTGTGGCGAATCAATGGCTGTCAGGGCGCTACAAGGGAATACTGGCGGATTTTGTAGTTGGAACCATTGATCAAGTACTCATGATTTCACTGCAGGCTCGGTTTTCGATGTTGCGGCATATCGGTTTTGCTGGAAAAATCGTCATCATCGATGAGGTACATGCGTATGACGCTTATATGTCTCAGTACTTGTATCGCACTCTGCAGTGGCTGGCCAACTATGGGGTGAGTGTCATATTGATGTCGGCGACTTTACCGTCGGAACAGCGAAAGGCCCTTGCTGCAGCCTACGGTTCGCAACTGCTTGAAGAACCGCAGCTTGAACTGTTGGAGCACAATGCGTATCCGCTCATCAGTACTGTAAGTGCATCTGGGCTTGGGGTGATGCCTCTTAAGGCTCGCGCTACAGACTTGATCGCGACAGTTGAGGTTCTTGACGATTCACTAGACTGCCTAGTTGAGAAAATGGTTGGCATGCTTGCCGACGGCGGTGTCGCTCTCATCATCTGCAATACAATTTTACGATCCCAAAAAGCGTTTGAAGCGCTTGATGCGATCTTCCCCGGTGAAGTCGATTTGCATCACTCAGCCTTCGTAGCAGCGCACCGGAGTGTGAAAGAAGATCAACTTCGTGAAGAACTTGGGCCACGATCCCGCAGGGGCGAAGGCCGTCCGTGGCGGAAAATCGTCGTCGCAACCCAGGTAGCAGAACAATCTTTAGATATAGACGCGGATCTTCTTGTAACAGACATTGCTCCGATTGACTTAGTTATACAGCGAATCGGACGTTTGCACCGGCGCAAAAGGCCCAGCAGTGATCGACCCGCACGGCTGTGCGAGCCAAAGATATTCATTCGCGGTGTCGAAAAAACCTCTCCTGTTCCTGAATTTGATAGCGGAGCTGAAGCCGTATATGGCAAAAAGCTGCTACTAGCGACTATGGCTAATCTTCCAGCACAGTTCAAACGACCCGATGATGTCGCAGAATTGGTTCAGAAGGTGTACGGGCCAAATCCTGAAATCCCTGAACCGTGGACAGAAGAATGGGAAACAGCGTGCAAAAAAGCCCTCGAATCTCGGTACAGTGCCGAGGTGCGGGCGCAAACGTACAGGTTCCCGGACCCTTCAACTTCCGACCTGCACGACCTTTTTGCACGCACGCACTCTACCTCCCCTTCGGCGTTGAGCGAGGAAGAACAGGGAAACGCTCAAGTGCGTGACGCAGAGTTGGCAGTGGAGGTCATTGCAATCGAAGAAGGTGAATACGATTACTGGCCATTAGGGTCTGAAACTACCGTCCAGAATGGGACTGATCCAACATACAAGGACTGTCTCGCCCTTGTTGCACATACACTTCGTCTCCCCCCACAAATGACCCGGAAAAGCTCTGATTTTGATGAAGTGATAGGGGACTTGGAGAGTCAAACTCCTGGAGAATGGGCCACATCTGGATTGTTGAAAGGGCAGGTAGCGCTCGTTTTTGATGAATCAGGAATTGCAAAGGCGGGGCGCTACAAGCTCCGATATGACGACTTGCTTGGTCTTCAAATTGTCCAGGTTGTTGACTGATCAGAGTTGGCTTATGTGCCTCGTCAACACAGGAGAAGTAAAGGATTATCAGAGGAGGGCGAGCACCTTACGAGTTGTTGCGAAGGTTGCAACACGTCGAAGTAAAAATAAGCCGCCCACCCCCGCTAGGTGCGGGGAAATGTATGCACAAAGCAAACAGGACGGCTCATCCCAGTTGGTTAGCCGGGAGTCATCGAAAACTTTAGATCTCGATCTTGCCTTCATCAAGAAAAGAGAAACGTTTAACTCCTGATTGCTCTGTATTTCTAAATATGATTTAATTTAACCTGTTAGGTGATAGGAAGGATTATTGATGTTCAATCTGATCGATGAACCATGGATCCTAGTTGTTGTTGAAAGCGGAGAGACGAGGCTCGTGGGGCTTCGTGAGATTTTTGCAGGGGAGGTGAAAATCATTGCTCTTCGCGGAGACTCGGCGATCCAGGACTATGCCATTGCCCGATTGTTGTACGCGATATTTTGCTGTGCCCATCGGGAAGAAGTGCAGGCTGGTCCGGGGAAAAAATTTGACTTCCCACAATGGTTCGCTGGTCAACTTACGAAAGTTCGCAGGCGGGGCAAGGATGTCAAAGCTCTTGAATATCTAGAGAAGTATCATGATCGCTTCAACCTTTTCCATGAAGTGATGCCATTTATGCAGGTGTCGGGGCTAAGGGTGAAATCAGGTGAAGTGAAACACGTCACCACGATTGTGCCAGAAGCTCAAGAAGACTACTTCTCAATGCGAGCTGGAACAGAGCGAAACTCCCTTACCTTCGCAGAAGCAGCCAGATGGCTGGTCTACGTTCAAGCCTTTGACTATTCCGGAATCAAGTCCGGTGCAGAGGGGGACTCTCGCGTAAAAGGGGGGAAAGGCTATCCTATTGGCACTGGGTGGGCAGGAATGACAGGTGGAACCCTGGTGAAAGGGGAGACACTGCTGGAAACATTGCTCCTGAACACTACAGCTGAAGCATTGAGTGATCGACAAGATAAGCCAGTTTGGGAGCGAGCGCCTTACGGTGCTGATTCACGAGAAACAGTGGGGGAAAATCCACTGCCCCAAGGTCCAGTTGACCTCGCTACATGGCAATCCCGCCGAGTGCGACTTCATGCTAAGGGAAATCAAGTTGTCGGTGTGGTTCTGGCCAACGGAGATAAAATTCCGGATGCCGGAGCAAACGTCATGGCCGACACTATGACGCCATACAGATATTCCACAAACAAGTCGAAGAAGAACTTCGACGTGTACTTTCCACGGCCCTACGACATGAACAGGACGATGTGGAAGGCTTTGGATTCCTTAGTTATTGCCGAAACTGACGGAGGATTCAGCGGGAAAGAAAAGGCTCCAAAACGTCCTAAAAACCTCGATAACCTAGCAAAGCTTTCTCAGCTTATCGATGGAATCCCTCCGATCCTCAATCTGAACTTAGTCTCCGTGGAATATGGCCCACAAGCTTCTTCTGTGGCAACTACATATTCATCGCAGATGAGGATGCCAGTTCTTTTGCTTCTCGAAGAATCAGAGCAACTCCGAATTGAAGTCCGAAGCCTTGCTAAGTCCACATACGAAGCTGCTATTGTCCTGGGGCGGTTCGCTGGAGATCTGCTAGACGCAGCAGGAGGGACCTACGAATTTCAACCAGCGGTGACAGACCGGGCGCTAGCAGAGTTGGAGCCACTGTTTAATCACTGGCTCCAAAAGATTCAGAAAACAGATCATGAAATCAACTTCGATAGTCGCTCCCGGCAATGGCAGCACGCCGCCCGCGACTGTATTGATGCTTACGCTCGGATTCTTCTGCGTGGTGCAGGGCCTAAAGCGCTAGCGGGGCGTATGGAATCTGAAGAAAGCAATCGAGTGATTTCCGCCGCGACCTGCTACCAGAAGCTCCAAAGAGCTTTGAACAAGCTATTTCCGCTTACCGAGTTGAAAGAGAATGAACAATGAATAAAGCCCCCGACCTATTGCGCAACGCAGTGGGGTCGACTTGCTATCGTTTGCAATCTGACTACTTTTCCGACCCAACATTGGCCCGTCATCATTCGGCCCGAGCAACGCTCGCGGAGCTGCGTCGTGGTGCAACCCTAGATCTGGCTAAAAATCCACTAGCCCTCGAAAAAGCCCTTTTTGCGATGCAGGGGGATTTCTCTGAACAACTAGCCAGCAAAGGGGACGCGGCATCGCCTTCTGAACGTGCAGCGTGCTTTGCTTTGGCGCTTTTCGGAGTGCACATGCAGGGTGCAAAAGAGAGCGTGCACACACCAGGCGTGAGCTTTGCTGCAGCTTGTGGCCAACTGAACCTCCGGCGTGACTCAAACTCCATCAAACCACGTGTTGATGCCATGTTGTTGGCAAACAACGAGCAATCAAGATTAATCCACATTCGCTCCCTCGTGACTTTGCTGCGCGCAGAAAGTATTGGGTTTGACTATGGCCTTTTTGCACGTGATATCCGCAGCTTGGCTGATCCGATCAAACGTGCGGGAGTTCAATTGAAGTGGGGGAAAGACTTTGCAAACGCACATTTCCGCCAGGCCCCTTCACCTACCGAAACCACCGATTCCTAAAGGAGATTAAACATGACCTACATCATCGATATCTATGCTTTGCAGACCGTTCCCCCGAGTCTTATCAATCGGGATGACATGGGAGCTCCTAAAACTGCGATTTTTGGCGGGGTCCCGCGTCAGCGTGTTTCATCGCAGTCGTGGAAACGGGCTGTACGGAAATACTTTGAGACCGAGATCGAAGGAACCGATATTGGCTTGCGCTCTCGTGAACTTCCTGAGGTGATTGCCAAGAGGGTACAGGACATTGCCCCTGAGATGTCTACAGAGGACGCCTTGAACGGTGTTCGGGCATTGTTCAAAGCAACAAGTAAAGATGGCATTAAGTTGGTAGAACCGAAAAAGCCAAAAAAGGGCGAAGAGCTTCCAGAGGAAACTCAATACCCGACTACCAGTTACTTAATTTTCCTCAGCGCTCACCAGATCGAACGCGCTGCGCAAGCGATCGTAGATAAAGCTGGTGAGAAGTTCAGCAAGAATGAGGCGCAGGAAATTCTTGACACTAAGCACTCGGTAGACGTAGCTATGTTTGGCCGTATGTTGGCCGATGTGCCAGCCTACAAGGTGGACGCTGCGGTGCAAGTGGCTCACGCTATCAGCGTCCATGAGGCTCAGCCTGAATTTGACTACTTTACTGCTGTTGATGATGTAGTTGAAGACGAAGAAGAAACCGGTGCTGGCATGATCGGCACCACTCAGATGATGTCTTCGACGCTGTACCGTTTTGCCTCTGTAAACATCGAAGCGCTGGAAAAAAACCTTGGAGATGAGGAAGTAGCTCGACAAGCTGCGGGTCACTTCATCAAGGCATTCGCCGAGTCAATGCCAACCGGTAAGCAGAATTCCTTTGCAAACAACACCTTGCCGGAACTGGTGTATGTAGCAATTCGTGATACCCGTTCAGTGTCCTTGGTTAACGCTTTCGAATCGCCGATTGTAGAGCCAGGGCAACGTCGCGTAGCAGCTGCTGCTGCACTGGCATCCGAAGAGCGCAGTATTGAACACAACTACGGTATGAAGCCTCTTGCAAGCTTCGTTGTTGGCTTAGGCGATTTGAGCAGTGAGTTCGCAGATATTGCGGAGCAGGTCACAATGCCTGAACTTATTACTCGGGTAACCGACGTACTAGCAAAACGGGAAGCGAACTAGTATGGCCCATTCATTATTGCTGTTGTTCAAAGGGCCACTGCAGTCATGGGGAGATGAATCTAGGTACACTACCCGAGCTACTGGAGCAACACCAAGTAAATCAGGTGTCATCGGACTACTAGCTGCTGCTCAAGGCCGTCAACGGGTGGATCCTGTCGAAGATTTGGTTCAACTTGATTTCGCAGTTCGTGTGGATCAATCGGGTGTGCTTCTTAAGGACTACCAAACGGCTCAACCCTGGCAGAAGGCTCCGAATGCCAACGCAAGACTTGTGACGAGGTATTTCCTCACTGATGCAGCCTTTGTTGTGGCAATCGGTTCCACAGATAGAAAGATGCTTGAGGGGATCCAGGAAAGCCTGAAAAAGCCTGCATATCCACTATTCATGGGGCGTCGTTCTTGCCCTGTCCCCGCAAATTTAGATCTGGGGATTGTGGATTTACCAGTGGTTGATGCTCTGAAGGCTCACGAAACGTGGCACGCGACTGAGGCTCATCAAAAGGAACGCGCTAAAACAGTTGATCTACCCATCTATCGGGATGGTAGACCTGGTGAACCTGGAGACCCTCGTCAAGATGTTCCGATTTCGTTTGCTCAAGAGCATCGAAAGTATGGTTGGAGAAATGTTGTGTACGGAGGTTCGAAAACCGTTGAAAATGAGAACGGCACAGCGATCGACCCATTCTTCGAAGCGGTGATTTCCTAGTATGGCAACTTTTACAAAGGTGTTGATCAATCCTGCCCGAAGAAAAGGACGGGAATATCTCACAAATCCGCATAAACTACATGCGGCGGTAATGAGTGCGTTCCCTCCAGATATGGACACAACTGCTGAGCGCGTTCTGTGGAGACTTGATGAGCGAGGCCACGAACACATCTTGTACCTCGTGGGACCAGAGAAGCCTACTGCGTCGCACATAGTAGAGGAAGCTGGCTGGGACGTGCGTCCGCAACAAACAGCTGACTACAACCGTTTGCTAGCACAGCTCATTAAAGGACAGAAATGGGCATTCGAACTAGTGGCTAACCCGACGCGCACAGTACCCGTGAAAGGAGGGAAGAGAGGAAAGGTTGTCGCCCACGTTGGTGCTAATAACCAGTTGTCCTGGTTACATGACAAAGCCGACTTCATGGGCGTGAGCTTCGGTGATCGCAGCGAAAGTACAGCTCAGGTAGTTGGTAGCAGAAACTTGGATTTTTATCGAACACGTCTCAATGGAGAAAAAGGACAAAGAGTCCATATCGTAACTGCTCGATTCAAGGGAGAATTGGAAGTTGTGGATCCCGAAAAGCTCCGTTTCGCTCTCTTAAACGGCGTGGGGCGCGGGAAAGGCTATGGATGTGGCCTTCTCACCTTGGCGCGAAGGGGATGACATCGTGTCGGGATCTCCCAGCGCGTCTCCAATTGATCGCATGCACATCGCCCGCTTGGAGGACCGTATTTCTTTCCTCTACATCGAACGAGCAGTCCTGAATCGTGAGGGCAATGCCCTCACGATTCAGGACTCCCGCGGGGTAGCGCATGTCCCAGCCACTCAGTTGGCGGTAATCCTACTAGGGCCGGGAACAAAGGTAACTTATGCCGCTATGGCATTGCTTGGCGACGCCGGCTGCTCCGTAGTATGGGTGGGAGAAAAGGGGGTTCGATATTATGCGCACGGAAGGCCTCCTGCAAAAACTTCCAAATTTGCAGAAGCACACGCGAGGCTGTGGAGCAACCAACGATCTCGGTTGAGATGTGCTCGACGGATGTATGCCATGCGGTTCCCAGGCGAAGACGTATCCAGACTTACAATGGCGCAACTGCGAGGCCGTGAGGGCGCTCGAATGAAGAAGATCTACGCTGCTGAAGCTAAGAAGGCCGATGTTTTCTGGTCTGGTAGGAAGTATGATCCAAATGATTTTGAGTCAGGCGATCCAATCAATAGAGCGCTTACCGAAGGAGCTGCAGCACTATACGGGATCGCGCACGCAGTGATAGTAGGTTTGGGGTTCATCCCATCACTGGGGATAATTCATACTGGTACGGACCGGTCATTTGTCTACGATGTTGCTGACCTATACAAGGCGGAGATTTCCATTCCTGCGGCATTCGAAGCTGTCTCGGCAATACCAAGTGGAGACAAGATGAGTGTAAGGAAACTGGTTAGAGACAAAGTTGTCACTGAAAAGCTAATGCAAAGGATGGTTCGAGATCTACAGGAACTAATGGAAATTCCGGAATGTGAAACCTATTCAGAAGTAGAACTTAAACTTTGGAGCGAACTCGAAATCATCGCAGCGGGAGTTAATTGGTCAGATGATCGGTACGACGTCAAATGATTGTTCTTGTTGTGACTGCAGTCCCAGCTGGACTGCGAGGTGATCTCACAAAATGGCTCATGGAAATTTCTCCAGGTGTTTTCGTTGGGAACCCCAGTGCCCGAATCAGAGACCTGATTTGGGACAGGACTACCGAACTGTGTAAGGATGGTCGAGCGATCTTGATCTATTCGAGCAATAACGAACAAGGGATGGAATTTCGTACGCATCGTCATGATTGGCAACCGACTGACTTTGACGGCTTTACGCTCATGATGCGTTCCTCTAAACATGCCACAGAGTCCGAGAGTAGGAGAAAGACAGGCTGGTCGAAAGCTAGGTACCTCGCGCGGCAGCGAAGATAGATCTCGGGGATAGTATCAATTCATTTTCGCTGAAGTTGATGCTAAATTTGCTTTAGGGCCTCGGAAACTGCTGGTCGCCAAGTGTTTTCCCCGCACCTGCGGGGATGAGCCCACCGGCCTGAGACGCTACCCGCTGCGACCCAGGTTTTCCCCGCACCTGCGGGGATGAGCCTCGTTGACCGATCAGGGGAATACGGCAGGCTAGGTTTTCCCCGCACCTGCGGGGATGAGCCCACCCCGCCCGGTGACGGTGACCGGGTAGCGGAGTTTTCCCCGCACCTGCGGGGATGAGCCGTACCGCCCCAAGCATGGAGTGATGTACTTCCGGTTTTCCCCGCACCTGCGGGGATGAGCCTGTAAAATAGCGTAACAGTACGTTTCACGCTGTGTTTTCCCCGCACCTGCGGGGATGAGCCCACTAGGTCATGAAGAATGCGCCCCAGGGGAATGTTTTCCCCGCACCTGCGGGGATGAGCCGCGGGTAGCGATTATCGAAGTGCTGCATACCGCGTTTTCCCCGCACCTGCGGGGATGAGCCGACATGAACGGATCTAAGTACCGCGTAACCGGAGTTTTCCCCGCACCTGCGGGGATGAGCCCGACCTTGACCGCCAGATTTTCGACTTCAAGGAGTTTTCCCCGCACCTGCGGGGATGAGCCGTAGGCCGGTCTATTCTTTTAGCTGTCTGCCTAGTTTTCCCCGCACCTGCGGGGATGAGCCCTTGTCCCGGTAGCCTGTCTTTGATCTGGACCGGTTTTCCCCGCACCTGCGGGGATGAGCCCATCTTTATGTCGCATATCGCAGACGTCGCAAAGTTTTCCCCGCACCTGCGGGGATGAGCCCCCAACTCAAAAAATTCTTTGCTGCGATTCTCGGTTTTCCCCGCACCTGCGGGGATGAGCCCTTCGAGATGTGGCAATTGATCTGATCGAAGAAGTTTTCCCCGCACCTGCGGGGATGAGCCACTGGGGGGGTAGGGGGGGTGCCCCCAGCCGGGGGTTTTCCCCGCACCTGCGGGGATGAGCCCTATGACGATGATTACGGCTGGATACTGGAGGTGTTTTCCCCGCACCTGCGGGGATGAGCCGTAACCGACGCTCCACATCATTTCCGCGCCCTTGTTTTCCCCGCACCTGCGGGGATGAGCCCGCATTCTGGTTATCCACCGTCCACTGTTTCGCGTTTTCCCCGCACCTGCGGGGATGAGCCCCCCAGAAGGAGACAATGACATGACCCCCGAGCGTTTTCCCCGCACCTGCGGGGATGAGCCGCTGGAAGCACATATACAGCCCTTCGTCACGCTGTTTTCCCCGCACCTGCGGGGATGAGCCTGCAAGATCAAGACTACACGAAAGACATTTCGGGTTTTCCCCGCACCTGCGGGGATGAGCCCGCGTAGCTGCTCGATATGCCCGCCAACAGTGTGTTTTCCCCGCACCTGCGGGGATGAGCCCAGTAGATGGGGCGGTATTTTGTTGCCTGCCTGGTTTTCCCCGCACCTGCGGGGATGAGCCCTCCCGTGGTGTGATCCCCTAAAGCACACAAGAGTTTTCCCCGCACCTGCGGGGATGAGCCCTCCGCCACCACCTGCGCTTGTGCTTGATCGACGTTTTCCCCGCACCTGCGGGGATGAGCCCGCGTGGACAATCGGGAAAGACGAGGTGACCTAGTTTTCCCCGCACCTGCGGGGATGAGCCTAAGGCCTAGGAAGGGTAAAGGTACCTGAAGGCGTTTTCCCCGCACCTGCGGGGATGAGCCCGGAATTAACCGGGGGGATTGACTTGTCTCCCAGTTTTCCCCGCACCTGCGGGGATGAGCCCAAGCGTTAAGGCTAATTAAGGTTGATACACCTGTTTTCCCCGCACCTGCGGGGATGAGCCCCTCCCGCAACGGGAAGGTTCTCTTAATCAATCGTTTTCCCCGCACCTGCGGGGATGAGCCCCAGGCCACCACAACCAACACGACACATTCACAGTTTTCCCCGCACCTGCGGGGATGAGCCCTACCTCATGCTATCAATACTCGGCTTATTGAAGTTTTCCCCGCACCTGCGGGGATGAGCCCGAATATCTGTCGTATTCGAAGTCTGGGAATGAGTTTTCCCCGCACCTGCGGGGATGAGCCCGCAGCTTCAACATAAAATCTTCCGTGGCACCGGTTTTCCCCGCACCTGCGGGGATGAGCCCAAACACATCCCAGACGCGGGATATGTGAGCGTGTTTTCCCCGCACCTGCGGGGATGAGCCCCACTTCACGACAGGGCGCGCCACAATATCCTCGTTTTCCCCGCACCTGCGGGGATGAGCCGGTTACTGCTACGCCACACGAACCCCAGAAGGAGTTTTCCCCGCACCTGCGGGGATGAGCCCTCGAGCGGGTCATCGCCAACGAGCGCGATTGGGTTTTCCCCGCACCTGCGGGGATGAGCCGTACCGGCCTATTAACTGAATGAGGATTAGACAGTTTTCCCCGCACCTGCGGGGATGAGCCCACCCCCTCTCAATTTTTGTCAACTCGTCGGCAGTTTTCCCCGCACCTGCGGGGATGAGCCGTAAACATGAAGACTTCAGAACTTAAGAAGCTGGTTTTCCCCGCACCTGCGGGGATGAGCCGGCTTGAGGGCTAGGAATTTTCACGCGCGGGGGGTTTTCCCCGCACCTGCGGGGATGAGCCCAGCTATGTGGCGGAACCATCCCAAGTGGTATTGTTTTCCCCGCACCTGCGGGGATGAGCCCTAGTCCACGCCTTCATCAACGGGCTGCGGGCGGTTTTCCCCGCACCTGCGGGGATGAGCCCCCCACCTCTAAATTTTTGTCAACTCGTCGACAGTTTTCCCCGCACCTGCGGGGATGAGCCTTCCTAGGGGGTGTAGATAGTGGGGACGCCCCCGTTTTCCCCGCACCTGCGGGGATGAGCCCCAATCACTCTTGAGATTGATCGGCGCTAGCCTGTTTTCCCCGCACCTGCGGGGATGAGCCCCAGAACGCACCCAACGCACCAAACCAATCACCGTTTTCCCCGCACCTGCGGGGATGAGCCCCTAGGCGCGCGTAATCTGAGGGGTTGAGGTACGTTTTCCCCGCACCTGCGGGGATGAGCCCCATCATCGGTGAAGAAACCGGCCACTACCCGCGTTTTCCCCGCACCTGCGGGGATGAGCCCGCGGGGAATGGGACCAGCGCGACCGCTTTTAGGTTTTCCCCGCACCTGCGGGGATGAGCCCTCGTGTGTGTCCGGTTCCCCCTCTCGCACTCGGTTTTCCCCGCACCTGCGTGGATGAGCCCGCACCTGATAGGCCAGGTCAACAGCACTACCAGTTTTCCCGCACCTACGGACCCGATCCCACGCCTCAGGAAGTTTTTGCCCTTCGTCAATGAGGATCGTTCCAGGCTCAAAACGTTCAAAATTGGGATCGGCCTGGAATAATGCTTGATCTTCTTGCTGACCGAGGCGGATAGTTCGCTGAGAACGGTGCCTAGCGGTGGAAGTCTTACCCACGCCTTTCGGACCTCCAATAGCAACGGCTGCCACTTCGGGCATAAAGAGATCAAGCTGTTGCTCAAGGGCACGCGGAAGGTTACCATTTGAGCAACTCGAAGGTAACCATTTGAGCTACTCGAAGGTTACCGTTTGAGCGGATTAGCTATTGGGGAAATGATTTGGTAGCGCAGTCTCACGCTATCTGAATGGTCCAGCTCGAGCTTCAACGCTTCTAGAAAGTGCGCATACCCGTGTGGGCGGGACAAAAATCCTACCCGTCCCCGAGCTGTCGTCGCAGCGCGGAGCTTTCCTCAAGGAGCGCTTCGGATGAAATGTCGAGGGAAGTAAAGAACCTGTTCAAGGCGGGCGTTGCGGAAGAGACCAGTGCGATGCCCTGGTCTGTGATGGAGACGAGCACGCCGCGCCCGTCGCGAGGATCCGGCGAGCGCTCCACCAGTCCAGCCTGTTCAAGGGCGGACACCATGTGGGTAATCGAAGCGGGCGGGATGTTGAGCCGAGAGCTGGCCTTTTTCATGGGCAGGGCGCCAGTTCGGGAGAACATCAGCAGGGTGAGCAGCTCGAAGCGGGAAAACGTGATGCCGTAGGGTTTGAGGACTTGGTTGACGTGGGCGTCGAGAAGCGAGCCCAGTCGCACCAGCGAGGTGACCGTGGCCATGCCCAACGACGCCGCAGTCCAGCCCTTTTTATCCCAGTTCTGGCGGGGGAGGTCTACGGCGTCGATCGAGGTGGTCATGGGGGAGATGTTAACCCTTCAGTGATGGAAAATCCGAGTCGGAGAATTCGCAGGAGACAGAGGACGCGCCACCGTCGGCTGCGTGGATCTCGTTTTCGCGCTTGCGCAGATCCACACGACGGATCTTGCCAGACACGGTCTTTGGCAGCTCGTAGAACTCCAGGCGACGGATGCGCTTGTAAGGGGCGAGATTGTCGCGGCAGTGCTTCAGGATCGCCTCGGCGGTCTCCGCGTTAGGCTCAAAACCTGCTGCGAGGGCCACGTATGCCTTCGGCACGGCGAGGCGGATCGGATCCGGGGAAGGAACCACGGCGACCTCGGCCACGGCCTCGTGCTCAATCACGGCGGACTCGAGCTCGAATGGGGAAAGGCGGTAGTCGGAGGCCTTGAACACGTCGTCGTCGCGGCCCACGTAGGTGATGTAGCCGTCCTCGTCACGCTCGGCAATGTCGCCGGTGTGATAGTAGCCGTCGCGGAACACCTCCGCGTTCTTCTCATCGGCTTGGTAATACCCCGGGGTGAGGCCGACTGGGCGGGGATCGATGGAGAGACAGATCTCGCCGTGGTTGGTTTCCTCGCCGGTGATCGGGTCGATCAGTCGCACATCCATGCCTGGCAGCGGGCGGCCCATGGAACCCGGCTTGACTGGTTGGCCTGGGGTATTGGCGATTTGCAGTGAGGATTCGGTCTGTCCGAAGCCGTCGCGGATGGTGGTGCCCCATGCACGTTCGACGGTGGCGATCATCTCCGGGTTCAAAGGTTCACCCGCGGCGACCAGCTTGGTCGGTGGGGTCTTGAGGCGGGTCAGATCCGCCTGCGCGAGCATGCGCCACACGGTCGGTGGGGCACAGAAACTGGTCACCCCTTCGCGGGCCATGGTGTCCATGAGGGCGGCGGCGTCGAAACGGGTGTAGTTGTAAATGAAGATGGTGGCACCGGCGATCCACGGCGCGAAGAAGTTCGACCAGGCGTGCTTCGCCCAGCCCGGCGCCGCCACGTTGAGGTGCACGTCCTGCGGGGTGAGACCAATCCAGTACATGGTGGTCAGATGACCCACCGGGTATGACGTGTGGGTGTGCTGAACCAGCTTCGCCTTCGAGGTGGTGCCGGAGGTGAAGTAGAGGAACAGCAGTTCGTCGGCACGCGTATCGACGGCTGGGGTGAACTCTTCTGGTGCCTGGAAAGAATCAGAGAACTGGATAGTCGGGTGGGAGGTTTGCGTTGGCGCCTCGTCGCCACACTGGATGATGGTGAAATCTCCCGTGACATCCTGAAACTTCTCCGCGTCCTCCGGGTTGACGATGACCCAAGACACCTCGGCTCGTTCGGTGCGATCCTGCAGGTCGGCGGTGCCCAGCATCGCGGTTGCTGGGTTCATCACGAAGCCACCCTTGATACAAGCGAGCATGGATTCCCACAGCTCGACCTGGTTGCCGAGCATGAGCATAATGCGGTCACCGCGCTTCACGCCGAGGGAGGTGAGCCAGTTGGCCATCTGATTGGAACGCTGCTTGAGCTGGCCGAAGGTGCGGCGGGTTTCCGAGCCGTCGATCTCGATAATCACCAACGCTTCGTCGTCATCAGGGAGCGAGTCGAACCAGTCGAGGGCGAAGTTGAACTTGTCAAAGCGGGGCCATTCGAAGGCCTCGCGGGCGGAAGCCCAATCCTGCTGATGAGAGATCAGCAGGTCGCGGGCCGCGCGGAATTGTTCGGTCACGGTCTGGTTGGTGGTCATGGTGGCTCCTCTTCGAAGTTCAACTTCAGTGGGGAACTGTTGAGTGATCCAGCTCCACCACAATGGTTAATTGTGATTTGGGTCGCAAGTGAGCTTAGTTGCAAGTTGAACTAATTGCGAGGAGTCGGGGGTAAAAAATTAGACGCGTGTCACAATTCCGTGCAGGATGAGCTTGCCGAGCTCCCGGTACGCATCTGCAAAGGGCAAGGTAGCAGCGTATGTTCCCTGCTGAATCTGTTCCATCGTGCTGCGGATGATGAGGGTGAGAAATTCTGGCGCGGTGGTGGAAAACTCCCCCTTCTCCACGCCCTTGTCGATGATTCCGGCGATCTTTTCCGTTGCGGCTGCGGTGTTGAGTTCGTACACCTCGCGGGCGACTGGTTCTGTAGCAAGATCTCGCATAAAGGCAGGCGAGGCTGGTTCAAGCGCGCTGGTCATCGCGCTGAAATAGGTTTCCAGGATCGCCTGTTGGGTGCGCAGTCCCGCTAGCTGGGCATCTACCTGGCGGGTGACTTCCTTGAAGAAAGTGACCAGAATGCGCCGAATGATGTCGTCGCGCGTCCTACCCAACGCATATACGGTCGACTTGCTGCAATGGTGGGCAGCTGCTGCACCGTCAATGGTGAAATCGGCGAAGCCGTGGGTGAGGAAGTGGGTGTACAGGGCGTCGAAAAGCTCGCGCTGGCGGGGGGTAAGCACAAAAACTCCTCAGAAAGTAGTGACGTGGCGCACAATTGACTGTACGCTAGCCAATGAAAGCGTACTGATTACTTTACCGCCCTACTTTGAGAGGAACGACAATGCCTCCTATTCTGTCCACCATTGCAACGGACTTCCCGAAGGTCCAATTCCCTCACGCTGACATCCTCGGTGTCGCGGACATGCTCACTCCAGAGGAGCAGGCCCAGCTGCAAACCATTCATGAGTTCCTGCAGACCGAGATCCGCCCGAACGTTGGCGAGTACTGGGATCGGGAGGAACTTCCCTTCGACATGCTGCCGAAACTCGCCGAGCATGGCCTGGGTGAACTCGACTTCATCTCCGATTCCCGCCTGTTCAAAGGCCTCGTCTACGCCGAGGTCACCCGCGCCGATGTCTCCCTCTCTGCGCTGGTGGGAATCCACAACGAGCTCATCGTTGATTTCATCAACGCCATGGGTACCCAGGAGCAGAAGGACACCTGGCTGCCGGGGCTGCGGAAGTTCCAAAATGTTGGCTGCTTCGCCCTCACTGAACCCGATCACGGCTCCGACATCGCCGGCGGCCTCGCCACCACAGCTCAAAAAACCAACGACGGCTGGGTGATCAACGGCGAAAAACGCTGGATCGGCGCCGGCACCTTCGCGGACTTTGCCCTCGTCTTCGCCCGCGATCTGGACGATAACGAAATCAAGGGCTTCCTCGTCGAACTCGACCGCGACGGTGTCACCCGCGGGAAGATCTCCCGCAAGATGGGTCTGCGCATCATGCAGAACGCCGATCTGAAGTTCGAGAACGTTGAGATCCCGTTGGCGAATGCATTGCCTGGCGCCGCTTCCTTCGCAGCCACCAACGTACTGCTGCGCAACTCCCGCGCCTGGGTCGGCTGGCAGGGCGCCGGCATCCAGCTCGCCATGTTCGAAGCCGCCCGCCGCTACGCCATCGAACGTGAGCAGTTCGGCCGACCGCTGGCAAAGTTCCAGCTCATCCAGGAGCCACTGACCCGGATCCTGGGCAACGCAACGGCGTCGCTTAGCATGATGGCGCAGGTCGCCCGCATCCAGCAGGACGATCAGATGGACATGCCACATGCCGCCCTCGCGAAGGCCACCACCACCCGCCTGGCCCGCGAATCCGCCGCCGCCTGCCGCGGCATCTTCGGCGGCAACGGCATCTGCACCGACTATGAAGCCTCCAAACTCATGTCCGACGCCGAAATCCTCTTCACCTACGAAGGCACCTACGAAATCAACTCACTCATCGTCGGCCGCGCCGTCACCGGCACCTCCGCATTCGTATAAGGAGACGTTATGGACCTCACTGGAAAAGCAGCAATCATCACCGGCGGCGCATCCGGCCTGGGCGCCGCCACCGCCCGCGCGCTTCACGACGCCGGAGTCAAGGTCTACTCATTCGACCTGCAAGCAGGGGATATTGAGGGCGTTGACTATCGCGTTGTTGATGTAACTTCTGCTGACGCAGTCACTGAGGCTGTGCAGTCGGTGGCATCCGAAGCTGAGCTGCGCGTTTTGGTCGCCTGTGCCGGTATTTGCCCATCGCAGCGCATTGTGGGGCGCAAGGGCCCGCATGACCTGGGGCTGTATGCTAAGACGATTCAGGTGAACTTGATCGGCACGTTTAACGTGCTCACCGCGTTTTCTTCAGTTGTCAGTGAGCTGGAGCCACTTGATTCCGACGGCCAGCGTGGCGTCGCGATCATGACCGCTTCCGTCGCCGCCTTCGAGGGCCAGGTCGGCCAAGCGGCTTACGCATCCTCCAAGGGTGGCATCTACGCGCTCACCATCACCGCAGCCCGCGACCTGGCGTCCCTGGGAATCCGAGTGTGCTCGATCGCGCCGGGCGTGGTGAACACCCCGATGATGGCCTCTATTTCCGAGGAATTCCGTACCGAGCTGGAATCCCGCGTGCAGTTCCCGTCCCGCATGGCATCCCCTGACGAGTATGCGTTGCTGGTGCAGCAGATCGTGGCCAACAACTACCTCAACGGCGAGACGATTCGCCTGGACGGTGGCCTGCGCATGCCACCGCGGTAGGTGATGTGGGTGCTCTGGCGGGGTTTTCGGGCTTTAAGCACTGTTCGACGATATTAAATTGACGATGCTTCCTGGATATCGATGATTTTCATTAGGCCGACCTGCAAGCATCGTCAATTTAATATCGTCATTCCCGTGGTGTGGTTCCCGCCCTGGTAGTTCCTTAGCTTGAGATCCTGGGGTTGGGGACGTTGCGTTGTCTGGGTTCGGTAGTGCTGATGTTGAATTGACGATGTTTCCTGGAGGTCGATGATTTTCATTAGCGTGACCTGCAAGCATCGTCACTCCAACATCGTCATTCCCGTGGCGTGATTCTCGCCTTGTAATTTCTTAGCTTGAAATCCTGGGTTGTGGGACTTTGCGCTGTCCGATTCCATGATGCTGATATT
The DNA here is from genome assembly GCF_014117265.1 of Corynebacterium hindlerae. Classification (NCBI taxonomy): domain Bacteria; kingdom Bacillati; phylum Actinomycetota; class Actinomycetes; order Mycobacteriales; family Corynebacteriaceae; genus Corynebacterium; species Corynebacterium hindlerae. The sequence goes on from NZ_CP059833.1 coordinate 1,806,335, forward strand.
GAATTGACGATACTTCCTGGATGTCGATGATTTTCATCAGCGTGACCTGCAAGCATCGTCATTCCAACATCGTCATTCCCGTAGTGGGGAGCAAGAATCTTCTTTTGCTGGAACACCCCTACCCATACGGTTGCAGTCCCCAGTAGGGGAACACTGCCTTTGATGTGGCCTTCATTGCAGCGCTAGCCCCGGAGTGCATGATCTGATCCAAGCTGAGCGCATTGACCAGAAAGGCTGCGCCGGGATCTCCCCAGGTCACTGAGCAGGGCGCGCCGACCCGACGGGACCAGTTGTGTGGCATGGGAGCGGTCGGCTCGAAGGGTATTCCGGCGACCGCCGCCATAAGAGCGACCCAGATCCGGGCGACGCTATCGCGGTGGTAGCCACCGCCTCCTAAAGCTACCCAGCGTCCCGAGGCGTAGCGATCCGCCCAGCGCCCGATGGAAGAATAGGCCCGGTAGAGAGCGTCGACTGATAAGCGCAGGTCGGCCAAAGGATCGTCGCGGTGTGGGTCCGCCCCGTGCTGGGAAATGATGATCTCGGGGCGACATACCTTGAGGATCTGCGGGATTAGGGAATGCACGCACCGTAGCCACTCCTCGTCCGAGGTGTCTCGGTCCAGTGCAATGTTCACGGCGGTGCCTAAGGCGGAAGGTCCGCCGATGTCGTGGGCGAACCCGGTACCGGGGAACAGGTAGAGGCCGGATTCGTGGATGGAGATGGTGAGCACGCGTGGGTCGTCCCAGAACTCCTGCTCCACGCCGTCGCCGTGGTGGGCGTCCACGTCGATATACGCCACCCGCTGCGCGCCTTTGTTTAAGAGTGAACGGATCGCGATGGCGGCGTCGTTGTACATGCAAAAGCCGGACATTCGATCCGGGAACGCGTGGTGCAACCCACCCGAAATGTTAACGGCCCGCTTCCGGCGCCCGGACCATACTTCTTCGGCGGCGGCCACGGTTGCGGACACGATGTGGGCGCCAATGGACTCCATTACCGGCGTTACTACTGGATTGTCTTCGACCCCGATTCCGTGTTCCAGCGAAGGTTCACCCGCGAGCAAAGCATCAATGTATGCGGGGGAGTGAACCATTTCCAGCAGTGCGCGCGTGGGGGCCGGCGGAACTTCCAGGTCAAAGTGGGACAGGATCCCGAAGTAGTCCGCGAGTTCCACGGCCAAGCGGACACGATCCGCGCCCATCGGATGCGTGTCGCCGAGGTTGTAACCGTAGAGGGCGTCGTCGAGAAGCAACAGCGGTTTCATAGCGATCGTGCCAGCGGGTCGCGTTCGGTGGCCAGTGGGGCGAGGCGCAGGCGGGCGCCGACGACCGTGGTGCCGTCATTGCTGGCGATCACCGGGGTGAGCTCAATATCCACGATCGCGGCGATATCGTCCTTCATGCGCGCCACCTGCATAATCAGCTGCTCGATCTGGTCGAGCTGGGCGGGCAGGGAACCGCGGTAACCCATGAGCAGCGGGGCGGCGCGCAGCTGCTCGATCATGGCGCGGGCGTCGGTGCGGCGAAGTGGTGGGACACGCCAGGTGGTGTCGCCGAGCAACTCCGACGGCGGGCCGACGACCCCGAGCGAAACCATCGGCCCCAGCACTGGATCCTCAATCGCACGAATCGACAGGGTGGTTCCCGGCTTCACCGTGGGTTGCACGACTGCTTCGAACCCGATGCCGAGGTCATGAGCCATCGTCTCCAGCGTCTCCCACGCCGTGGTGAGCGCCTCCGCGGAGGTGAGGTGGCGCATGACTGCGGAGAGCTCCGGGCGCCCGCGCACAGCGGAGTGGATGTTCTTGAGCACCACGTTCCAGCCGTACCCCTCGGCGGCAGCTAACGCTTCTGCCAGAGACTTCACCGGCGTCCACGGGATCAGATTGATGCCATACGTGCGCAGGATCTCGGCGGATTCTTCATCGGTGGCCCAGCGCCCCTGCGGGGATTCATTCAGGATCTGCTGCACTGCCTGCGTCGCGGCGGTTTTGTCGCCTTCGCCGAACTCATCGTCCGGAGTGGGGCGGGTGGCGGCGCGCTGCTTCTCGGACGCCAAAATGCGCGAGACTGCCTCGATGGCGTCAGCGTAGGTGCCGAAGACCGGGAGCTGTCCGCGCTGCTCGGGGCCGGAAAGATCCTCTGTTACGGGGCGGAACCCAACAAACGTGCTGATGAGAGGAGTGTTTTCTGTGGTGGCCGCGAGTTGTTGTAGTCCAGCGTAGGCTGCCTCGAAAAGTTCCTCGCCGATCTCCACAATGCCACTGAGCACCACGTCCGAGGTCTGTAGCGCCTTTTCGGTAGCTGCGAGAATCCCCTCGACGGGATCTTCCAATACCGTGACCGCGGTGGGCTCCAGCCCGAAACGCTGCGCCGACTGCGTCATTTGCGCAGTAAGCCCCGCGGAATTGGAGATAACCGTGATCCGCGGGCCGCGCGGTACCGGCTGGCGCGCGAGCAGCTGAGCAATATCAAACATGGTTTCGCGACGCGTGACCACCATCGCCCCGGTGTTGCGGATGACCTCGTCGAGCGCCTGCGTGGAGGCAGTTTCCAGGCTGTCCAGCTGGTAGTGGCGAGCGGATTTCAGCGCGCGACTCGGGATGAACACCACCACGCGCTTTTCCAGCGCCAAGCGCGAGAGAACCCGGAAGAACTTGCGGGGGTTACCGATCGAATCCAGGGATAACAAGCAGATCTCGGTTTGTTCGTCGTCGGCCCAGTATTGGATCACGTCGTTGCCGGTGACGTCACCAAACGAGCCAGCGCCGATGAACGAACTCAGGCCCGAGCCTCGCTTCAACGCGTAAGAGAGGGTGAGCGTCGCAACGCCAGCAGACTGCGTAAACAACCCCACCGTGCCCGTGCGCGGCATCGGCGCCGGCGAGGCATTCAGCTGGGTGTGAGTGTTGATAAGGCCGACCGCCGCCGGGCCCAACGCGCGCAGGCCATAATCGCGCGCCTTATCGACGAACGCCTTCGCATCCTCGAGTGTCAGACCAGGGTTCGTAGAACCTGCGAGCGCCACCACCCCGAACGCATGCTTTTCTGCAGCACATTTCAGGGCGTCTTCAAAAGTATCCGGGTCATGCTCCACGATCACCAGATCTGTATTGTCCGGGATCTGCTTGTAGTCAGTGGTGCCGGTGTGGATGCGGAGCTCGCCCTGGAAGCGGGCCTTCGTGAGGTTCGGGATTACCGCCTGCATGTGGTCGACATCGCCAATCACGGCCACCGACTTCGGCTGGAGCAGCCGCCGGATCGAATTCGCCTCCGCACGCAACTCCCGGCGGGCCATGACCTCTTTTGATGTCTCAGTGGGGTCGATCGGGAAATTCACCGTGATGAAGCCATCCTCTAGCTCCGGATTTACTCGATAACCAGCCTTGATGAAGGTCTGCACCATCGTCCGGTTCTGGGTAAGCATCTCCGCGAAGAAGGTCTCGATGTCACATTCCCGGCCAATCTGCGCCAAGTGCTCCAGCAGAATATTGGCCACACCCTTATGATGGTGATCGTCCTGCACCAGGAAGGACACATCAGCGGTGCGCGTTTCACCCGGGATCAGCGCGTACTTGGCCGTAGCCACAATACTGTCCCTGTCCACCATGACCAACGTGACGCGGTCATGGTGATCCACATCCACCCAGTTATCCAGGTCCTCCTCAGTGAGCACCGGGTGTGCTGCGAAAAACCGCAGGTACTTCGACCTATCGGAGACGCGGGAATAGAAGTCCTGTAGCCCATCGCGGTCTGAAGCGCGCACAGGGCGCAGCGTGACAATATCGCCGTCATTAAGGACGACATCAGCTTCCCAATGCTGCGGAGTAATCATGTGATCGAGCTTACAGTGGTGCAGGTGCTCTCGGGTGGGGTTTAGGCGGTGGGTTTCGGCTGGTGGGTTTCGCTGATATTGGATTGACGATGATTCCTGGATGCCGGTGGTTTTCATTAGCGCGACCTGGAAACATCGTCAATGTAACATCGTCAAAAGATCCAGGACACTAAAATCTGCCCCATGGCCACTGAACTCATCGAAGAATGGATCCCGGATACAAAAACCGCGATGCTGATGAACGTCGGTGGCATTATCTCCACGTTTGGCGCGATCCTTGGGTTCGCCACGCTGTACTCCGTGGCTCATCCGGGTCCGCATACCATCGAGTTTTCGGCCCGTGAATTGGGTTTCCTGTTGGGTTCATTGCTGCTGATTCTGTTTCTTATGGTGGTTCACGAACTGTTGCATGGTTTCGCGTTGCGCACCCTTGGCCACAAGCCGAAGTATGGAGCCACCATGGTTGGTGGTGTCATGCCCGCGTTTTATTGCACCGCGCCCGGCGCGCGACTAAGAAAAGCCGGGTTCACGTATGTGGCTCTCTTGCCGGGGATTGTACTAGTGATAGTGCCGGCGGTTTACATTCTTGCTGGTCTGCCGCTTGCGGGGTGGTTGGTTGTTCCCGCTGGTGTGCTGCTGGGTGGTGCTATCGGTGACTGGTTCATGACGTATAAGGCGCTCCGCGCGCCGAAGTTCGCTCAGATCGAGGATATGAAAGACGGGCTGCGTATCTGGCGCTAGCTCACCCCAAACAGGCGCTGTTGGTTCTCCAGGATTGCGGGGACCATGTCTGTCCCGCGCAGAGATGAGATCGCAGCAGCGGTTTCGTGCAGTGCTTGGGATACATCGCGGGCGTGTTCCGTTTCGACTTGCTCGCGTGAGGAAGGGAAGTCGGTCTCTAACAAGATCCGATCCGCCGGTACCTGTTTCACAAAGGCCCGGCCTCGTTTGGTTTCCAGCATCCGGGGATTGACGGAGATGTAGCCGCCCATTCTGATTAGCCTGGTGAGCTCATCGGAGTTTCCGGAAAACCAGTGAATGATTGGGGTAGCGGGGCAATCTTCTAGGGCATCCAGTACCGCTGATGCGGAGCGCACCGCATGAATGGACATCACGTGCCCCTCATCAAGGGCGGAAACAATGTGCCTGAAAGCTCGCTGCTGCAGGTCAGCGTTGTCGAGGCGGCGCGGGGAAAAATCCAGCCCGATCTCGCCGATGAATCGGGTGAGGTGCACTGCGTCGTCGAAAAGCTCGAGCTGCTTGTCCATGTCCGATGCCACCCACCACGGGTGGTAGCCCAGCGACCGCAGCGGGCCGGGGGTAAAAGAGGAGGGCAGGACGGTTTGCGCGACCACCTGCACATCCAGCGCGGCGAGGAAAGCATCGGGATCGGATAAAAAGTCCAGGTGGTAGTGGGTGTCTAAGAGCATTCGAGAGCCAGGGCTTCCTCGCGGGAACGGAACAGGCGGGGTGGGCGGGGCATCGGCTCGAGGCCGCAGAGGCGACGGATGACCTTGCCTGCGATCATCATGCCCATGATCGGTGGCATGTAACTCATCGAACCGAGCGTCTCCGCCTTGGTGGTGCCGTGGCCGGGGCGCTGTGGGATCTCGGTGGAAAACAGCACCTCGACGCCCTTGATGCGTCGCTTGTTGCACTCCAGGCGCATGACTTTGGAGAGCTGGCACACGGTGGTTTTACGCAGATTCGCGAATTTCAGTTGGGTGGGGTCCAAGCGGTTGGCGGCGCCCATGGAACTGAGCAGCGGAATCCCGTTCGAGGCACACCAGTGCGCGACCGCCAGTTTCTGCGACACCGTATCAATGCAGTCGAGCACGTAGTCGGGACGCGGTAGCTCGTCCAAAACGGCGGGGACGTTGTCCGCAGTGAGGAACACCTGCTGAGCGATGACGGAGGCAGCCGGGTTGATGTCGTGGATTTTCTCCGCCATAACCTCGGCCTTTACCCGTCCGATGGTGGAGGTGAACGCGATCAGCTGCCGGTTGATGTTGCTGGCTTCCACGGTGTCACGATCCAGGATGATCAGATTCCCCACCCCACCACGGGCAAGCGCTTCCGCGCACGCCGAACCGACACCACCGAGGCCAAGGACCATGACGGTGGCATTCTTGAGGTTTTCCAGGCCGTCGTCGCCGAGCAGGAGGTGGAGGCGGGCGTGACGTTCATCGTGAATGGGCATGAGGCTCCTGGGTTCCGGTGGTATTAGCTCTGGGGTGGTGGTGACCCACTCCTACTGTAGTGATCCAGAAAAACAAAAACCCAGCCACGCGTGGCCGGGTGTTGGAGCCAACAATAATGGTTCGCGCATCACTTAAGAAACACTCCTAGATAGCGGACGTAACCTTTCGTTCTTTCCCTGATGAAGGTATGTCAATGCCCCGGCGAGAATACCTGTCCAGATTTCTCCGTCAGATAGCGCTCCACCGGGGCTTCGTTGCAGATTCTAGCGGACCCTTGCAACTTCGCCATTCAAGCAGGACCGTTGGAGCAAAGAAGTAGATCTAGCTGTAGCGCGTTTGTAGTTCAGCGCGCAGGTCGCGGGAATACTGGGTTTGGTAGGCGACAAGGAATCGTTTTGCTATCCATTTTGGAAGCAGCTTATTTCGAAGGTGCACATCCTCGACAAATCTGACTTGGCAGCTGCCTCTTCCCGTGGGCTCAAGGATCCCCTGCCATGTCCCAACCAGGGTTGGTGAGTCCATTTGAAATTCCCAAATGTGCGGTGGCTCGAAGCAGGTCGTACGAAAACGAATGGGTTTTCCTTTCTTCGGAATCTCGATAAACCTATGCTCGTCGATTAGCTCGCAATCAGCTAGATCGCTACGCCATTTCCAGTTCGTTAGGTCGGTGATCACCTGCCAGATTTGGTGGGGCGTATAGGGAAGTTGTTCTTCCCAAGTGACAACGAGGTTTCCCATGTCTAACCACCTTTCCTATGCATCATTATAGGGCTGGGGACGAAAACTCTATGGCGGGTGACGGCACCAGCAGCATTGGAGGACACCGCTATTGGTAATGCGGTCGGTGCCTGTTGACAAGATCAAGCCTGAGCCGTACGCACGATAGGTGGGGATTCAGGATGAGGGGAACCTGGGCCCGGTTGGGGACCGTGGCGTCCCTTACCCCAAAACAAAAACCCAGCCACGCGTGGCCGGGTCATGGAGCCGATGACGGGAATCGAACCCGCGTATTCAGCTTGGGAAGCTGACATTCTACCATTGAATTACATCGGCAATTGCTACTTGCAATAGAGAGCATTCTAGCACCAGGGGCTCGGTATTGGAAAACGGGCTGCGTTACACTTAACAACATGCTGCTTTCAGATCGTGATATCCGCGCTGCCATCGAGAACGATGAGCTTGGCATTGAGCCGTTTGAGGAGAAGATGATCCAGCCGTCGTCAATTGACGTGCGTATGGATCGCTTCTTCCGTGTGTTTAATAATCAGAAGTACACGCACATTGATCCGAAGCTGCAGCAGGATGAACTGACTAGCGAGATTGAGGTGCAGGACGGCGAGCCGTTTATTCTGCACCCTGGCGAGTTTGTGCTCGCGGCGACCTACGAGAAGTTCACCCTGCCAGCGCACCTGGCGGGCCGTCTTGAGGGGAAGTCCTCCCTAGGGCGCCTTGGTCTGCTGACGCACTCCACCGCTGGTTTTATTGACCCGGGTTTTTCGGGTCACATCACCTTGGAGCTGTCGAACGTGGCTAACCTGCCAATCGCACTGTGGCCAGGGATGAAGGTGGGCCAGTTGGCGCTGTTCAAGATGAGCTCTCCCGCGGAGACGCCGTATGGCAGCGGCAAGCTGGGCTCCAAGTACCAAGGACAGCGGGGGCCAACCCCAAGCAAGGCGTATCTGAACTTTAGGTAACGAAGTCAGCGCGCTCCCGTATCCGGGACTAGATTGGACTGTTATGCGTATGACAGTCATCGGAACCGGATACTTGGGCGCTACCCACGCTGCCTGTATGGCAGAACTTGGCCACGACGTCCTGGGCGTGGACGTGGATGAGAGCAAGATTGCCGCGCTGCAAAACAGCACGGTGCCTTTCTATGAACCGGGCCTACCGGAGGTGCTGGAGCGCAACATCGCCGCGCAACGCCTGAGCTTCACGACGTCCTACGCTGAAGCCGCGTCCTTTGCCAACGTCCACTTCCTGGGGGTCGGCACTCCGCAGCAGCGTGGCTCCTACGCGGCGGACCTTACCTACGTCTTCGCGGTGATCAAGGATCTGGTGCCGAAGCTTAAGGGGCGGAACGTGATTTTCGGTAAGTCCACCGTCCCAGTAGGCACCGCTGCTGAGCTGCAGCAATTGGCCGATGAGCTGGCCCCGGAGGGGACCAGTGTGGAGATCGCCTGGAACCCGGAATTCCTGCGCGAGGGGTACGCGGTGCAGGACACGATCACCCCGGACCGCATCGTGTTGGGAACGCGCGCTGAAGACAGCGAAGCGGAGCAGATCGCGCGCGAGGTGTACGCGATCCCTCTGAACAATGACACCCCGTTCATCGTCACGGATCTGCAGACCGCCGAACTGGTGAAGGTGTCCGCAAACGCCTTCTTGGCCACCAAGATTTCCTTCATCAACGCCGTCTCGGAGGTGTGCGAGTTGGTGGGGGCGGACGTCGTCAAGCTTGCCGACGCCATCGGCTACGACGACCGCATCGGCCGGAAGTTCCTCGGCGCCGGGCTCGGCTTCGGCGGTGGCTGCCTACCTAAGGATATCCGCGCGTTCATGGCCCGCGCCGGCGAACTGGGCGCTGACCAGGCACTTACTTTCCTTCGTGAAGTTGACGCGATCAACATGCGCCGTCGCGACCGCATGGTGCTGCTCGCGCGGGAGGCCTGCGGCGGCAACCTCCTTGGCCACAACGTGACGGTGCTCGGCGCGGCGTTCAAACCCAATTCCGACGACGTGCGGGATTCACCAGCGCTCTCCGTCGCCGGGTCGCTGTCCCTGGCCGGCGCCCAGGTGACGGTTTACGATCCGCAGGGCATGGATAACGCCCGCAAGGTCTTCCCGACCTTGAACTACGCGTCCTCCACCGATGACGCACTGCGCGGGGCCGACGTCGTGGTGCTAGCCACCGAATGGCAAGAATTCAAGGAACTCGACCCCGTCCACGCCGCTGACCTGGTGCGAAAGAAGGTCATGCTGGATGGTCGTAACGTCCTGCCGGTTGAGAAATGGCAGGATGCTGGCTGGACCGTGCAAGCGCTCGGCAGGAGCCTTTAACGAGCCGGTCGAACAGTGAACGCCGCGATGGCGGTGGTGAGCGGAATAGCGCACACCATCGCCAGGGCGCCCACCCCGGAGCGCATGAGCTCGGTGGCCATCACATGGCTGGTGAGCGTCTGTGACAGCGGGCGGTTTGCCACGTGCAACAGCAGCAACATTGGCAGGGCTGCACCCGTGTAGGACAGCACGAGGGTGTACACCATGGATGCGATATGGTCCTGGCCCACCCGCATCGCGCTGATGAACACTGCCCACGGCGACGCCTGTGGCGAGGATTCGTACAGCTCGTTCACCGTCGATGCTTGAGCGATGGTGACGTCATTGAGCACCCCCAGCGCGCCGATGATGAACCCACACAGCATCAGCCCCGAGACGGAGATGTCCGGAAGATACAGCTGGATGAGCAGGTTGTTTTCATCTCCCAGGCCCTGCAAATCATTGGACGCGATGGCGTAGCGGGCCAATATGGCAGCAAACCCCAACGCGCTGAGGGTTCCTGCCAGCGCGGAGGTTGTTTTCCAACTGATGCCGTGCACCAGGAACAACGTGAGAAACAGGATCGCTGAGCCACACGTCAATGCCAGTAGGAGTGGTGAACCGCCGTGTGCGAGCCCGGGGAGTAAGAACACGCTGATCGCAGTGAAGGTGATGGCGAGGCCGATTAGCGAAAGCAGCCCGCGCAACACACCGATGGCCACAACGGCCCCGGCGATGAGCAGCCCCCACCACAGCAGCGTAGAACCACGCTGGAAATCCGCGAACGCGTAAATCAGGGAGCCGTCCGGACCTTTGGTTTCAGTGAGCCAAATGTGCTGGCCTTGGTGTAGTTCGTAACCCTCCGTCATCAGTAGCGTCGATTTGCCCTGGTTGGGGCCCTCTTCCAGGGCGACTAGCGCTCGGGGGCACAGGCTTCCGCGGTTGATAGTGGTGATGGGGTCGCCGTCGAAGGCCTTGCCTACCGACGGGCTGTTGCAGATCCCCGGTCGGGCATCCGTCACTGTACCCGACACTCGAGGCATGGCCAGGTTTGAGGACGCAGAAAACTTCTCGCTCACGTGCACCGGCGTGGAATCCGGCCACAGCCGCAACAATCCGAAAACTGTCGCCAGCGCCGCGCAGACTAAGGCAATGGCGACGATCAGCCGTGGGATGTTGGTCGGTGCCGGTTCCTTGCGACGCCTATGCCTAGTACGGGATGTGGGGGCAGTAACGGAATGGTGGTGGGCCATGCCAGCCGATTGTAATAAGTGATTGGTGAAGTTGAAACTTAAAAATGACGGACAAGAAATTAGTGTCTTGTCAGCAAAAGGAAGGGCGAACTGAGAAGTTAGCAAGAATAACAATCCTACTCTTTACTTCCTATGCTCGCCCACCTATCTTGAGGGCATATTAACGATCTTGTACTGAGGGATACTTGTGCTCACTTTTGCTTATCGCCTGTTGGAGATTGTTCTCATCGGCGTGGCTTTTACTCTTCCAACAACCGATCCACTGGCTGTGGCGTGCATCGCAATGATGGCAAGTGCAGCATTGAGCGTGATCGCACTGGTGCGGGGACTGGAAGGCGATAAGTACTACGCTTACGGAGTCGCAGTATCGGTCAGTGGTGGCCTCGCGTGGTTCTTGGAGCTTTCCCGCGATATTCCCGCGTGGCTGCTGTGGCTTCCAGTTGCCCTCATCGCCGTGGAGTATGTGATGCGCGGCGGTTCGTTATGGCATAACAAAAACAACTACGCCCGCCGAGCGGGTGCGTAGTTGTCTGGTTAAGTAGCAGAAAGTGTGTCTGTTGTCCGCGATAGGTCCTGGTCAAGGTATGCAAATGCATGTTTTATATTGCTTGAGGTCTTATAAACGCACAATCCTTGTTCAATACCGCGAGTGATACCGTACCTGTGCTAACAGGTGCGGTCACCTAACTCCGGTGACCAAAAACCGACCCCGATGCCCCCGTCTGCCGGGGACGAAAGCAAAAACAACGGCACCACCAAAACCAGAGCGGATCACATACACGCGGCGACCTTTTCGGGCCTTCCATGCTTATGCTGTCGGCTCAACCGCACTGACCGATCCTGCAGGCTCGTGAGGTATCTCCCGATGGGGCATGCCAACCGGGAAACAGGCCGATCAGCTCTATTGCGTCAACGGCTAGCCCAGCCGACTGCCAACACAACAGTGCCCGGCTAGAGACACACCGCCCGGACACACATTGTGTTACTTAACCCTGTAAAACCCGGGAAGCGTTCCCCGGGTTTCGGTGATTTTTTAGGCTTCACACCTGCTATTTCACTGTTTTGGGCCCAAGATCCGGGAAATGCTTCCCGGGTTTTAGTAAAAAACTTCAGGGGCCGTGGCCAAAGACCCAGAAGTGAAGCAGCAACGCCGACTGGACACACATGTTGCTACTTAACCCGTAGTTGTCTGGTTAAAAAGCTACTGCTTGTACCGCTGGAGGAATGCGCCGAAGCGTTTGATGGCGTCGGTAAGCTCCGCGGTGTGTGGCAGCGTCACCACGCGGAAGTGGTCCGGCTTGTCCCAGTTGAAGCCCGTGCCGTGCACCATGAGGATCTTCTCCTGGCGGAGCAGGTCGAGCATCATGCGGGCGTCGTCGTGGATCGGATACATGTCCAAATCAATGCGTGGGAAGGCGTACAGGGCGCCCATCGGTTTCACACAGGAGACACCAGGGATCTCATTGAGGGCCTCGTAGGTGGCGTTGCGCTGGCGCAGCAGCCGGCCGCCTTCGCCGGTAAGGCCGTAGATGGATTGCCGTCCGCCCAGCGCCACCTGGATAGCGTGCTGAGCTGGCACGTTCGGGCACAGGCGAGTGCCGGCGAGCAGTTCCAGTCCTTCGATGAAGCCTTCGGCATTGTGCTTTGGCCCGGTCAGGATCATCCAGCCCGCGCGGTAACCAGCAACGCGGTAGGCCTTAGAGAGGCCATTGAACGTGATGCACAGCAGGTCCGGGCAGAGCGAAGCGATGCAGATGTGTTCGGCATCGTCGTAGAGGATGCGGTCGTAGATCTCATCGGCCAGAATGAGAAGCTCATGCTCACGAGCAATATCGACGATCTGCTGCAGCACCTCGCGTGAGTACACCGCGCCGGTCGGGTTATTCGGGTTGATCACCACGATGGCCTTGGTCTTGTCGGTGACCTTGGCCTTAATGTCCTCGATGGAAGGATTCCAGTCATCCTCTTCATCGCAGAGGTAGTGGACTGCCTTGCCACCAGCCAGGGAGGTAGCGGCGGTCCACAGCGGATAGTCCGGGGCGGGGATGAGGACCTCATCGCCGTCGTTAAGCAGCGCCTGCGTGACCATGGAGATCAGCTCGGACACGCCGTTGCCGAGGAAGACGTCGTCAATGTCGAACTCCGGGAAGCCCTCGGTGAGCTCGTAGCGAGTCACAATTGCGCGTCGCGCCGGGACAATACCCTTGGAGGTGGAGTAACCCTGGGAGGTAGGCAGCGCGGCGATCATGTCCTGCAGGATGACGTCGGGCGCGTCGAACCCGAAGATCGCCGGGTTGCCCGTGTTCAGCTTCAGGATGCGGTTTCCCTCGTTCTCCAGGCGTTCCGCCTCCGCAGAAACAGGCCCGCGGATCTCGTACAAAACTCCCTTGAGTTTTTCGGATTGATCGAAGATACGTGGTGGTTTCTGGGTATTCACCCGTACTATCATGCCACTGTATGGCCCCTAAAATAAAGTACCCGCCGTTTGACCTGCAGCTTTCCGACGCCGTCCTGCACCTCCACGTTGTCACCGATAGCGATTTAGCTCACATGTGTGCGGTGACGGAGGAAGACGTCTTTGAACCTGGCTGCCCATGGGTATTTCCCTGGATTCAGGCAGACGATCGGGCGCTGTCCACTGCCCAATTCCAATGGGGGCTGCGAGCGACTAACAAACCGGAAGATTGGAAGTTGTCTTTCGCCGCCTACCTGGATGGCGAATTCATCGGGTCGATAGACATGCGGGCTGAGCAGTTCCAAAAGAGGCGATGCATTGAAACCGGTTCGTACCTGCTGCGCCGTTTTCAAGGCCAAGGCTTGGGGAAGCGGATGCGCGCCATTGTCGCTGCGTACGCGTTTGATTACCTCGGTGCGCGGGAGATGCGCACCGCGTGGCACGAACTGAACAAGGCGTCAGGTGGGGTGAGTAAGGCACTGGGATATGAGGTTGTAGGGCACACAGCATTCGGTGAGGACGACCGCCCGGAGGTACACGCCCGCCTGGTTCCTGAGAATTTTATTGGGTGCCCGAATCTTAACGTTGCTGGCCACACCCCCGAACTGATGTCCTTCCTGGACGCGCACCCCACCCCATAGTGCTCCTGGGGGGCTGGACTCTGCAGACCGAGTGAGTAAGGTGTCTGGTTGGTCAGGATGAACATCGGGTGGAAAGACTAACGGATGAACAAGCGGATTCAGCAGATACCAGGAATCGACGGGCTCCGAGGGCTTGCTGTTATTTCAGTGCTGCTTTACCACTTTTTTGCCTTCGCCGTCCCCGGTGGTTTCTTGGGTGTCGACATCTTCTTCGTCCTCTCTGGTTTCCTCATTACCTCCCTGCTGGTACGGGAAGTAGCTGCAACGGGGCGAGTCGATTTGGCTCACTTTTGGGTGCGTCGCGCGCGTCGTATCCTCCCAGCGGCCGTGTTTGTGTTGGTGGTTTGCACCGCGCTCGCGGGCCTGGTTGGCGGGGATCCCGCGGTGGGGATCGGTACCCAGTTCACCTCCACGCTGTTTTTCGTGAACAACTGGGCCCAGATTGCGGGCTCACAGAGTTACTTCGCCCAATCCGGGGTGCAGCTGTTCGCGCACTACTGGTCGCTAGCGGTAGAGGAACAGTTCTATGTGTTGTGGCCACTGGTCGTGGCCGGAGTCTGCATGCTGGTGCGCAAACGTTGGGCGATGGTTCTCGCGGCGCTGTCCCTTGCTCTCGGGGCGGGCTCCTTCGCGCTCATGCTGTGGCAGTACAACCCGGACGCAGACCCAACCCGCGTCTACTACGGCACCGATACCCACGCGTTCGGCCTGCTCACCGGAGCGCTGCTGGCGTTCCTCATTACCTCACGAACCCAGGAGAAGAGCTTCCCGGCGCCCCGCTGGGTGGACTATGTGGCAGCAGCACTAGGAATCCCGGCGCTCGGGGTGCTCGGATACTTGATCATCACACTGCCTGCCACCGCCCCGGAGACCTACCGCGGTGGGTTGGTCGCGGCGTCGTTAAGCACGGCCATCGTGCTGTTTTCCGTCATCCGCGAGACCGGCCCCGTGTCGTGGCTGTTCCGCATGCGCTGGCTGCGTTGGTTCGGCGACCGCTCCTTCAGCATGTACCTGTGGCACTGGCCGATTTTGGTGCTGGTGCGGGAGCAGCTTATCGACGTCGCGCCGGGCAACCGGGTGCTCCCCGGTGTGCTGGCGGCTGCGCTGTCCATCCCGCTGGCGATGTGGTCGTACACCTACATTGAGAATCCGTTCCGTCGACTGGGTTACGCGGGTGTGATCAAGCAGGCCGCAGGACAGTTCGCCGGAGCCCGTACCGGTGCGCTCGTGCAGCATGTTGGAGCCATGGCCGTAGCCAGCCTCGCGGTGATTGCTATCGCAACCGCCCCGAAGCAAAGTGCGCTGGAAACTGACCTTATGGCCCTCGCGGCGCACCCACAGCAGGCAGCGGAAAAAGCGGCAGCCGTGCCCCCACCTGCTGAGGTACGCGAATTTCCGGAGGGGACATCAATCACTGCGATCGGTGACTCCGTGATGCTCGCCTCACTGCTTCCGCTGCAAGAGAAATTCCCCGGCATCTACGTCGATGCCGCTGTGTCCCGGCACTACACCGCCGGAATCCCGCTGCTGGAGCAGATGGCTGCGGAAGATACGCTGGATCCCTTTGTGGTGCTCGGATTTGGCACCAACGGCTCCAGCTTCCCTGGACAGATTGATCAGATGATGCAGGTCATCGGCCCGGACCGTACCGTGGTCATGGTAATGCCGTACGGTGACCGCGCCTGGATGCCGGCAGCGCAACAAGAAATCCGTGACGCTACAGCTCGCTACCCCAACGTGTACCTCGCGGATTGGAACGGCGCAGTGATGGGCGACCCGAGCCTGTTGCGTGAAGACTACATTCACCCTTCCGAGGCCGGCGGGCAGGCCTACGCGGAGGCAGTTGCCGCCGCGATCACTGAGTGGGTGAAGGGCTAGTCAGCTAGTGGCTTGCTTGTGAGCTGGTGGAGAGCAAAGCCCGCGTACATGTCCGCCAGCTCATCGGCGGTGTATTCGCCGTCGTCGTTGAACCACTGTGCGACCCCGATGCCCATGTCGATGAGGGCCCAGCAGGTGATCTTCACATCGGCCGCTGTAAAAACGCCCTTATCGACGCCCTCGGAGACAATACTGATCCACCGACCGACGTAGTCCCGTCGCAGCTGCAAAACAATGCTGCGGGCGGGCTCTTCCAGATTGCTGAGCTGGGAATTAGTCACCCGGACTCGCCGGGCCTGCGTGGCGTGGAAGCGGACGTGGTTGCGGACGGTGGCGGTGAGTTGTTCGATCGGATCTGTCAGCCCAGCGATCGCCCTGGCATGGGTGCGTAGCATTTCTTCCATTGCGCTGGTGGCGATCTCTTGGAGGATCTCTTGCTTGGACGAGCAGTGGTTGTACAAGCTGGAGGCCCGCATTCCCACCACCTCAGCGATGTGTTCCATGCCGGTGGCGTGATAGCCGCGGGCGTCGAAAAGTTGCAGGGCCGCGGTGATGATTTGTTCGCGGCGCTGTTGGTTAGCCACGGTTCCCCCTTCTCTTGACAGCTTTTGCGATCCCGGTCACAATAATGTGCTAATGGCCATTCGTTAGTGGAGGTGCAATGTCCCACAATATATTTAAGTCTACAACCGATTTCCTGGGCGTTTTCGATGACGTTTCCGAAACGGACGCTGCAGCGTGGGCCCGCGCCGCATCGTTGAAGGAGGAAGTTCACGAGATTATCAATGATGCCTGGGAACGTGCCGAATACCCTACCCACCTCGCGAAGCGCCTGGGGGACCTGGACCTTCTCACCGATGGGCTGAACATCCCTGGACACGAGCACCTCTCCCCGCTGGCGGCAGGCCTGGTTCAAATGGAAATCACCCGCATCGACGCCTCCCTCGGCACCGTCATCGCCGTGCAGCCCGGCTTGGCGATGCGCGCGATCGACATACTGGGCAGCGGTGAGCACAAGGACGAATGGTTAGACGCTTTGGCCCGTGGTGAAAAACTCGCTGCCTTCGGTCTCACCGAACCAGAGCATGGCTCCGACTCCATCGCCCTGGAAACCACCGCTGTCCGCGATGGGGACTTCTACGTCCTCAACGGCGAAAAGAAATGGATCGGAAATGGCTCCGTCGGTGACGTCACGGTGATTTTCGCACGCACCGAAGATGGCAACGTTTCGGCCTTCCTCGTGCCACAAGATACCCCGGGTTACTCTGCGCAGACCCAGGTGGGCAAGGTGTCGCTGCGGGCCATCAAGCAGGCCCACATCGTGCTGGAAAACTGTCGCGTTCCCCTGTCAGCGAAAATGCCGGGATGCGGCTCCTTCAAAGATGTCGCCCGCGTCCTCACCGCCACCCGTGTTGGCGTGTCCTGGATGGCACTCGGCTCCGCCATCGCCTGCTACGAACAGGCCCGCGACTACGCGCTGGAGCGCAAACAGTTCGGTCGCGAACTTGCCAATGCGCAAATCATCCAGCAACGCCTCACCAACATGCTCATGGACATTAGCCAGATGATGCTCATGTGTCGCCGCGTCACCGACGCCCTGGCCAACGGAACCATGCGCCCCGAGCAGGCCTCTATGGCTAAGGTGCACAACACGCGCGCCGCACGCCGCGTGGCTGCCGACGCTCGCGACATGCTCGGTGGGGTCGGTATCCTGCTCGAAAACCACATCATCCGCCACATGGTGGACATCGAGGCGATGCACACTTACGAGGGCACCGACACCGTGCAGTCGCTGATCATCGGCAAGAAGATCACCGGAATGTCGGCCTATAAGTAGCGGGCTGCTTTTGCTTGCCGACGCCGCGTCCCTGGCTCTCAGCGGGCACGGCTCTACAATTCGCCGAGGTCCTCGGCAAGCTCGAAGATGCCTTTCTTCCAGCCGAAGCCGAGCTTGAGGCCGGTATCGATATCGGCGGGAGAGTTGGCGATCTCGGAGCAATGGGTGCGGCAGTACTCCAGCATGGTGTGAAATAGCTCGCGTGCGAAGTTGCCCGATGGGGTATCGCTGGCCATGAGTTCCCGCGGGTCGTCGGCGGGAAGCGTGGGGGTTTGGCGCGGGCGGTAGGTGAAGTCGGTGTCGATGGTTTCTTCGCGGCCGCGGTAGAAGCCCCCAGGGCCAGTGCTCCCTATGAGACCGCGTTCTACCAGGCCCGCGATGAAAGCGTCGCCGCGCAGCGGGTACTGGGAATAGCCGTCATCCGCGGGGAGGGAGTCCTCGAGGCTGCCCCAAATTGGGTCGACGAGTTGCAGGCCGATGTAGTCGAGGAGCCCAAAAATTCCGGTTCGTGGGATGCCGAAGGGGCGCCCGAAGGTGGCGTCGGCAAGCTCGTAGCTGAGGCCATGTTTGCGGGCGAGGTGCACGCCCGCAGCGAGCCAGAAGCAGCCGACTCGGTTGGCGATGAAACCGGGGGTGTCACGGCAGGTCAGGGCGGTTTTCCCGAGCTGGTCGGTGATCGCCTGCTCGAGGGTTGCGTGCGTCTCTGGATGAGGGGCGACGAGTTCCACCAACTGCATGATGTGGGGCGGGTTGAAGAAGTGGGTGATGGCGAAGCGGTCGGGATCCTTAACTCCCCGCACCAGCTCGGACAGTGGCAGCGTGGACGTGTTGGAGCTCAAGTAGGCGCCATCTTTGAGTTCTAGTTGGCGGTAAAGGTCATGCTTGGCCTGTAGGTCCTCGAAGATCGCCTCCACTACCCAGTCGCATTCCTTGACCAGATCGAGGTCGGTTGCGGTACTTGCTGGGGTGACGTTCTCCGCAAGCTCTGGGGAGGGAAAACCGCCACGCTGCAGCTGCAGATCGATCCCGCGTTGGGCGCCGTCCCGATCCAGATCGAACAGATACACTTTCATTCCCGAGCTGGCCATGAGTGCGGCGATGCCCGCCCCCATCGATCCCGCACCAATCACAGCTGCAGTTGAAATTGGCATAGCACTCTCCCTTGGCGAATGGTCATTAGTCTGACACGTAGCCTACGTCATAGTCAAGGGTTGTGCAATGAAAACTGGCCGGAAGAGCCGCTAAACCTAGTCGACGCTCGGTCGCGCCCCACCTGGCGGGATCGCTCCAGGAGGCTGCGCCGTAGGAGGCTGCGGAGCTGGCGGCTTCACGACGGGCGGTGCTGCCATCGGTGGTTTAGCAGCGGGTGGTTTGGCGGCCGGGGGAACAGCCACAGGTGGTTTGGCAACCGGAGGCTTTGCCACAGGTGGCGTCGCTACTGGGGGCGCAGCCACGGGAGGCTGTGCCACAGGAGGCTTTGCCACAGGTGGTGCCGCCACGGGAGGCTGTGCCGCAGGAGGCTGCGCGGCAGGGGGTTTTGCAGTCGGGGGCTGTGCTGCTGGGGGAGCAGCTACGGGAGGCTGTGCCACAGGTGGTGCTGCTACCGGAGCTTTGGTAACCGGAGGAGCAGCCACAGGAGGAGCAGCCACAGGTGGCTTTGCCGCAGGCGACGCAGTTACCGGAGGAGTCACTGACTTAGGTTCAGGAGTTTCAGCGACGCTCGCGGGTGGCTCGGCAGGGGATTCCGCAGGGTCTGGTGCAGGCTTTTGCGGTGTGATTTCGATGCGCTTTGGTGCCTCCAGGAACTGTGGTTCGCGGAATTCTGGGAGGTTCCCGTCGGTGAGGACGGCGTCGCGAAGCATAACTGCTACGTCCGTGACTTTGGCAGGGGTGCCGAGCGCCTTCGTGCCGCCGTCGAGCATGGTGTTGCAGAACGGGCAGCCGGTGATGATTTCCTCGGACGCAGCGAGGGCTTCGGTGGCGCGATTTTCGTTGATACGGGTGCCGAGCTTTTCTTCCATGAACATCCGCGCGCCACCTGCACCACAACAGAAGCTGGTGTCGCGGCTGCGAGGCATTTCTACCAGTGGACCAGCTGCCGTGATCAGTTCGCGTGGCGGGTCGTACACCTTGTTGTGCCGGCCGAGGAAGCATGGATCGTGGTAGGTGACCGGCTTGCGGTTTTCGGGGCCACGCGGGATAGGTGTGAGCAGGCCCTCACGCACCAGCCGGTTGAGGAGCTGGGTGTGGTGGATGACATCGTAGTGGCCATCGAAGTCCGGGTATTCCTTGCGCAGCGTGTTAAAACAGTGCGCACACGAGGTGATGATCTTGCGCTGGCCGGCCGGGTAGGTGGCGAAGGCATCGTCCAGTACCTCCACGTTGGTGGCGGCGAGCATCTGGAACAGGAACTCGTTGCCAGCACGACGCGCCGGGTCACCAGTACACGATTCCCCCTCGATGACCGCGAACTTCACGCCCGCCACATTGAGCAACTCTGCGATAGCGCGGGACGTCTTTCGGCCGTTGTCATCGAACGCACCAGCGCAACCCACCCACAGCAAGTACTCGAAATCCGTGCCGTCAGACACCACCGGCACCGGAATACCATCGCGGTTCGCCTCCTCCACCCAGGACATCCGCTCTGCGGAGTTTCGACCCCACGGGTTTCCCTTGACCTCCAGGTTCTTAAACATTCCCGTGAGCTCCGACGGGAAGTCGGACTCGGCCAGCACCTGGAAACGACGCAGGTTAGCAATGTGGTCAATGTGCTCAATATCTACCGGGCACTGCTCCACGCAGGCGCCACAGTTAGTGCAGCTCCACAGCGCATCTGGATCCACAGCTGTACCCACCAGCTTCAGCACGTCAACTTCTTGGTGCGGAATCGCATCACGAATGCCCGTGAGCAACAACTTCGGAGACAGTGGTTTTTCGGTGTGCCATGCGGGGCACTGTTCCTGGCAACGGCCGCAGTCCGTACACGCGGAGACATCGAGCAGCATCTTCCAGGGTGCGTCGGCAAGCGTACCGATGCCAAGCTTATCGACGTCCGGATCCGCATTCTCAAGCGTTAAATGCTTATCCCCGGAGAGCAACGGTGGTAATGCCCCGAGCGACTTTTTGCCAGGCGTGCGCGTAAAGAACAGCGTGAAGAAGGCGAGGAAGCGGTGCCAGGCCACGCCCCAGCGCAGCTGGCGACCCACCACGAACAGCCACACCATGCCGGAAAGCAACTTGATCAGCGCAAACACCGAAACCAGCAGGGGAGAGGCTGGCAATGGGATCAGACGCGAGACAAAGTCAGCCCACACGGAGCCGTCACGGAACGTAGCAATCTGCGAGGCCTTGACCAACAGCATGCCCAGCCCCTCAATGAGGACCACAGCCTCGACAAAGTGGGCGGCGCGGGCGTTAGAGCCGTAAAACCTATCGAAGCGGTTATCGGAACCGGCTCGCAACCGAACCCCAATGAGGAACAGGATTCCCAGGACTGTTCCTAGGCCGAGGATTTCCTCAACGAAGTGGTAGATCTCCCAATCACAGAAGCCACCGGCCGGAGAGAAGGTTTGTACGTAGGCCTCAAACCAGAACACCGACCCGATGATGAAGCCAAACATCACGAACCAGTGCGCGAGGGCAACGAATGGCTTCCGGGCCATTCCTTCATGGAGGACAACCTTGCGCAGCACCGTCCACACGCGCTTACCGATGTTGGATGCACGATCGGTTGTTGGTTGGCCCGCAGCGATGAGACGGTAAAGGCGCCACGCCCCGCTCAGGAAGTAAACCCAAGCAGGCAGTGACGCCACTACTCCGAAAATGCCAAGCGCGATGCTGGTTGAGGTCATATGGGGCGGATCCTCTAGTTAGATTTCGACAAGGGATGCTCTACCAACCATAGGCCTAAACTACCGCGCGGCTAAATTACATATCCTTCTGCTGAGACTGGACTCCCAGTTGACGCAACGCACGTGCCGTAGCCAAGAACAGACCAAGGCCACCCAGCAAGGACATCAAACCGATACCGATCACGAAACCAGCCAGCCAGCCGCCCGATGTCAGCCCGCCCGTCTGGGCAGAGTTCGTCACCTGAGGGTTCTGAGAATTCTGGTTAGGAGCCGCGGGAACAGGAGTTGACTTCTTCGAAGGCACCCGCTTCGGCGCTACAGTCTGCTTGGTGGGCGCCGCAGAATTCTTCTTCGCCTTGGAATCAGACTTCGCTGCTGGCTTCGAACCGCCACCAGAAGCGGGGGCCTTAGTTCCGCCGCCAGTGCCGCCACCAGCCGAAGCAGGGGCCTTAGAACCACCTGTCTGGGCCTTAGCAGGGGCCGGGCTGTTGTCGCTGTTACCCGTCTTAGCAGCAGGAGCAGCCGCGGCTGGTGCGGTTTTAGCCGTGGTGGAATCCTTAGAGTTCTTATCGGGGTTCATCAGGTGAGACGCCAACTTCAGGCCAACCGCCCCAAGGCCAAGAGCCAAGCCGATGTTTTCCGCGGCCCCGTTACCTTGGGACTTACCGCCTTCGCTAGGAGGCGTTGGGG
Source organism: Corynebacterium hindlerae (assembly GCF_014117265.1). NCBI lineage: Bacteria > Bacillati > Actinomycetota > Actinomycetes > Mycobacteriales > Corynebacteriaceae > Corynebacterium > Corynebacterium hindlerae. The sequence goes on from NZ_CP059833.1 coordinate 1,828,014, forward strand.
AGCCAGGGGCTGGGGCTGCTGAAGTGGGATCCGTGGATGGATCCGTTTCATCCGTGCCTGACTCACCCGTGCCTGGCTTATCCGAATTCTGCTCACACGTCGGGGTGGTATCCCGCTCAGGTTGCTCCGAGAGGTTGAGAGTCTTGGGGTCGATGCCCATCGTTTCTGCAGCGTCGTACAGGGCAGAATCGCCAACCATGTAGTAGGCCACGATTTCCGTGTACAGCTTGCCTCCCTGTGCGAGCTCGCCTTCGAAGGAGTAGACCACGCGGTACGCACCTGGCTGGGTGAAGAAGAAGCCCATGTGGTCATGTGCCGTCTTCGGGTAGTGAACCCTTAAGGAAAGATCCTCAGAGTCGAGTGCAATGGTGGTTGAGCTCAAGGAATCATGCGTTGCAATCATTCGCCCAGGACCCTCGACCTTGTCGAGGCCAAGGCGAAGCCCGTCAGCAGTGACGGAGTTGTAGTCGAAGTTCTCCGTAGAAAAACCTGGCCACGGCAGTTCGAAGTCTTGTTGCTGTGGCAGCACCCAGGCCGCGCACACCCCAAGCTGGGTGGCGATAGCCGACGGGAGCTGGTGCAGCGCGCGATTCGGGACAGCGTAGACGAACTGGGTGGATCGGTGATCGCCATCCACGTCACTGTGCATCTTGGCTTCGGCCTCACGGCCAGCGCCGAACAGACCCATGTCCTGGTGGCCATGCGTGATGATTTTCTTCGGGTTGGAACGCCACAGCAGTTTCTGGACCTGGTCCTTGCTCTGGACGTACACCTCACGTTCGGCTTCACCGGGAGTTGGTGGTGCCGTGGGGTCAGCAGCCTTGCTCAACTCATCACGGATCACCTCAGCGGACCTCTTGATGGGGGCCAGGTTCTTCGTGGTGCCTTCTGGAAGTCCCACCTCTTCATCGGAGCCCACGAGCCACCGGGTGGTCACCTTCGGACCAGTTTCCGTGCTGCCGTCGGTCTTCTTGCCGCTGACCTGCCAGGTGAGGTCGTAGATTCCTGGTTTGCTAAAGGTCCAGCTGTAGTGGCCGTGAGAGCCCACCTGCAGATCAAAATTCATCATCTTGTCTTTGGTGGAGAAGATTCGCTTAGGCTTTTGCACGGACCGGTTGTAGAAGAACAACTCGACGTCGCCTGGGCCTTCTACTTCAGCGAGCGTCATGTTGACCTTGTTGCCCTCAAAGTCCGTGGGCACCTCTAGCTCGTGGTGCTTATCGAAGGCGCCTGCGCCGGCCCACAGCGGGCGCCACGCATCAGTGAAGTCCACTTCCTGTGGAGCCACCCACAGGATGTCCCCTGGCTCGCCGAGGAAGCTGAGGTTGGGGTCGTCGTAAGGCACGACGAGGCGCGAGACCTCATCGCCTTTCTTGTTGGCGTCCGGGGCAAGGCGCATGCAGAGTTCGTCGGCAGGTACTGGCACCTGACCATCCACGATCATGGTCGTGAGTTCACCGTTGTAGTGAGTGGCGTAGATAGCGTCGAAGTGGGCTTGGTACGCGAGCTTGCGCCCGGCACACGGGTGCAGCTCGTTTGTCCCCGCCATCTTCGTATCAGCCGGAAGATTAACACCGAAGCCCCTGTTACCCGGCTTAAATTCGGTTGCCTGAGCAGTAGGAACGAGCGTGGAGAAAGCGAGTAGGCTCGCTGCAACAAAGCTTAAGGTCTTTTTCATGCGGGAATTCCTTTGTTGAAGGTGCGAAGGACGCCATTTTTGGGGGACAGCAACCAACACAGGAAGAAAATGACAGTACAAGTAAGAACAATGGTCGCGCCGGTAGGAAGGTTTGCGGCCCAGGAAAGATAAATACCCAGGAAGCTGCCGATGCCACCGATAGCGGCGGAAAGCAACATCATCACGCCGAGGCGGTCTGTGAGCAACCTTGCCGACGCCGCAGGCGTAATCAGCAACGCGAGAACCAAAATGTTGCCGATTGTGCGGACAGAGATCACCACCGCAGCTGTCACCATCACATACATCACGATGTCCAGCGCAAAAACCGGCAGGCCTTGGGCTCGGGCGGACTCCCGATCCAGGCTCACGGCGACGAGCTCCTTGTTGAAGGCCAGCAGCACAGTGATGACCACCGCACCAACAATGAACACCAAAATGATGTCCGAATCAGGCACACCGTTGATCGACCCGAACAAGAAACTAGTAAGTGAGGCGGTATAGCCGTCTATTCGGGAAATAATCACCAAACCGAGGGCAAAGGCTGCGGCATAGAAAATACCGATCAGTGTATCTTCCTTCACGCGTCGACGCTGTGAGAACACAGCGACCAGCAGGGCCACCACCGTGCCGGCTACCGCCCCACCAATTAGCACAGAACCCTGCAGCGCAAAGGCGATGGCGATGCCGGGGAAGACAGCGTGCGCGACAGCGTCACCGATGAAGGCCATCCCACGCAACACCACGTGCGTACCGACGACGGCACACACCAAGGAACTAAGCACCGAGATCAGCAGCGCCTTGGGGAGAAAAGCGAGAGCCGGGTTAGTCAGGTCAGACAGGAACTGAGTGAAAGAGATCATGCGACACCTACAATCCGCAGGAGCGGAGAAGCGGCGGTGATGCCGAACGCTTCCATCCACACGTTTTGATCCTGCAGTTCGTCGGGAGAGCCAGAGGCAATGACTTTCCCATTCAGGAGCACCACTCGGCTACACACCTCCATAGCTTCGGGCAGGTTATGCGTCGACATCACAATCGCGACGCCTTCCTCCGCGAGCTCGTTGAACAACTCCAGCAGCAGTTCCGCGCTAGGCATATCGAGGCCGGTGAACGGTTCGTCGAGAAGCAAAATGTCCGGGTCCGAGGCGAGGGCGCGGGCGACCAAGACGCGCTGGCGCTGGCCACCGGAAAGCTCCCCGATCGGGCGGTCTGCCAGTTCCTGCAGGCGGACACGGCCCAACGCGCGGTCAACTGCCTTGTAGTCATCGACGCGGGGACGACGCAGCCAACCGATCGAACGGGCGCGCCCAGTCATCACAGTGTCATGAATGCTGATGGGGAAATCCCACGCAAACTCATGCCGCTGAGGAACGTATCCAATTCGGTCACGGGCCTTAGCCACCCGCTCACCAGAGATGAGAATGTCACCGGAGGCCATGGGCAACAGCCCAAGAATCGAGCGGAACAGCGTCGTTTTGCCGGCACCGTTGGGGCCAATGAGGCCGACGAACTCGCCAGGGGCGATCTCCAGATCTACGCCCCGCAGTACCTCGCGGCCGGCGAGGTTTACGCACAGATTCGATACTACAAGTGGGGTCACTTCTTGCTCTCCCCGGACACAGCGGCGTTACGACGCCCTGCAGCAGATCGCTTCATCAACAGGGCACCCAAGATGAGAACAACAGTGACTACGAGCAGCCCGATACCAACCCACAGCACGGTGTTAGAGCCTTGGGATGAGGAGGCAGAGTCTGCGGTTGTCTCCTCCACGAGCATTTCACCTTCCCAGGTTGCAGCGGCAGCTTCTTCCACCGAAGTATCGCCAACAGCAAACTTCAGGATCTTCGTGTCACGCATCTCGGTTCCGTCAACCTGCTGGACCACGAGTTCCAATGCCACCTGGTGAACACCGGGCTCGGTAAATACCCAGTTGGCGTGGGTGTGTGTATTGATTTCGGCCCACATGGACTGCTGGGTATCGGACGCGGAGGTAAACAGCTGCTGTGGCTTAGCAAAACCACCGGCCTGCAAGAACAGCGTGTATTGGCCGGGGCCTTGGTGGCCGAGGTAGTTCATGGTGACACCGCGGTCAGCGAGCTCCACGACGCTGGGGTGCTGGGTGTTCCAACCCAGCCAGACTACGCCGGGAACTTCTGTCTGCGGAACGACCCACACGTCTTCACCGCCACTAGCACCAGTGAAGTCAAACTCATCTCCCTCGGGCAACGTTGTCAGCGCGTTATCTCCCACTGGGAAAACAACATCCTCGATGTGTCGCCACACAGGCTGCTCCTGGGAATCATCGCGGACGAGGAACTCCAGCTGCCCGTCGATGATCATAGGGCCGAGATCGGCGTGACCTGCATCGATAACCGCAGGGGTGCCGAGAGGCTCGATGACCTCTTGATCTGTGACGGTTTGCTGGAGAGCCGGATCTTGCATGGGGGCCTGAGCCCATGCTGGGGTGGCCGTGACTAGTGCGATAGTTGCAAGTAATGCGGAAAGTCGTTTTTTCATTTGTTGTCCCAAAATGTTAAGCGGTAAGGCATCGGTGTAGCGAGTCTGCGTTGTAGCGCATCATCGCGGTATAACTGTGAATCTCTTCATCGAAGGAATCGCCGTATATGCGGCAAACCTGGATATTGAGGCGGTGAGCCGTCTCGGTCAGGGTGCCGGACCTACGGGCTAGATTCGGTTCCAAGAAAACTGCTGGCACCTGTAGGTTTTCCAACGTGTGCGTGAGGGCAATCAGGTCGCGGGTACTGGCTTCCACACTGGGGTTCGGTGTGACAAACCCTGCGATGCTGATGCCGTAAGCGTCACCGAGGTAGTGGTACCCATCGTGAGTGGTGACCAAGTGGCGACGAGCCTCGGGGATCGCGTTAATCGATTCCCGCATGTACTCATCCACCTCAGCTAGCTCGGCCAAGTATTGGTCGGTGTTACGCTCGTAATCCCGGGCGCCAGCCGGATCCACCGCGATGAGGTGATCGCGAATGAGCTTGACGTAAGCGATGGCGTTGGCCACGTTATGCCACAGGTGCGGGTCGAGCTCGCCATGGACGTGCTTGCCCAAAACTGCCTGCGGAAGCAGGAAGGTTTCTGTCCCTGGTTTTCCTAGGAAGCGGAATTCCGGGGTTCCCGGAATCTGCTGAAGCGTCGTATTTGGCACTGCGATAACGACGTCACCGGTAGCGTGGTCGCCTGAGTCACCGACGATGCTGATACCGCCCGTGTCCACGTTGACGGCGATATCTTCATGCCCCTGGTTGAGGACTTTCTTTCCAGTAGCTTGCGGATTCACGCCCACTGCAAAGGTGACGGTGGCCTCACCGAGGCTCTCTTTGCCATCTAATGTGGCTTGCAGATCAAGCTCATAGATGCCCGGCTTAGTGAAAGACCAGCTCATGTGAGTATGGGCATCCACGGGGAGCGTGGTGTAGTCATTGCCGAAGCCGTCGGCAGAGTTAAAGAAGATTTCCGGGGTACCGAACGTAGACGTGACAAAACCTGTCATATCTCCGGGCCCACGGACCGCTAGCGCGTTGAGCTTCACCTCGGATGCGCGGGTAGCGCCCTTGTCTTTCCCGGTACCGTTGACGCGAAGTCCCAGCCAGATGGAGTCAAGCGTGATGTCTTCGACCAGCGGGATGACTTTTCCGCCGTAGCGGGCAGCTTCCTCTGCCAAGGTAACCACCGGGACACCAGGGCGCACCGATTCATCCACGGTCCTAATCAAACTCTGCGGCTCGAGCAGCATGTAGTTGGTGAAAGCAACGTCGGCGTTGGCGACGTTGCGCACGTCGCGCAGCGTTGGTTCGTGGGTGTGTGGATCAGCGCCGGGTGGCATGAGAGCCGTTACCCGGGCGCGGTCCCCAGCAACATGGCTGGCGAGATCATACAGAATCGGGGTGGTCACCACCACGTCCGTAATCCCGTCATCGCGCTGGGGGACGGCCTGCGACGAACACGCAGTTAGAGCACAGGCGGCTAGGGCCGCTACCAATTTCTGTTTCACGTTAGAACCAACGGAAGTAACGACCAGTAAAGACGAAGCCAGCACCAAGGGTGAGGACACCCAGCGCCAAAATCGCGATTGGGAGTGTCATGACCGTAAGGCCGGTGTTCGGGAGGGACTTCCCATTAACTGCGCCACCGGCTTGGCCACCACCACAGTTGCTGGAGGTCTTGATCTCTGAACCGAAGTCGAAGTGACCTTCCGTCGCAGAGCCGGCTTCATTTCCGACTTCAAACGTCAACGTTCCAGCGCCAGACGTGGTGCTGCCATCATTGAGCTGTACGGTCTGCGTCAGTTCCACGTGGTACGTACCAGGTGCTGAGAAAACCCAGTTCGGGTGCACGTGGCTGTTGCGCGGCACGACGATCTGCCCACTGCCCTGCCCGTTTTCGGCGCGGAACCATTCTTCACCGACCACATTGCCCAGGTTGCCTTGTGTGAAGACAAACATGTTTCCTGGACCCGAGAAGCTCGTGAGTGACCACGTAACGTCCCCGGAAGCGTGCTCGAGCAGCGAAGGGTTCATCGTGTTTACACCAAGCCATGGCACGTTCGGCTCTTGCGTCGCACCGATCATGTAGGCCTCACCGGCCGGAACCGGTCCGAGAGAATCGGGCAGGTTCTTCTTCGCAGCGGCACCGAGGTTGAACGTTTCGCTGTCGGGGCGCTTCCACACTGCTGGCGACTGACGGTCATCCTTCAGCAGCGGGATCAGCTTCAGGCATTCCTTCGGCGTAGCAGCAGTTTCATTGTTTGCTGAGGCACCGCTTTTCGAGGTCTTCTCTGCTGGAGCCCGCCCGGAATCGGTGGTGACATCGCTGACCGTGGCATTCGTTCCATAGTTGGTTGCTGCAGCCGGGGTGGCGTCGCCACCGCTGCCCACAATCCACTTGTAAGTAGCGCTATTGGAAGTGGTGGTGCCATCTGCGATAGCTTGCACAGTCATCTCGTAGGTGCCAGGCTCTGTAAACGCCCAGTTAGCGTGGGTGTGACCAGGCTGTGCCTGGGTAACCACGCTGCCACTACTAAGCTCATAGGATCCGTTGGTGGTCATGGCACTGAGGGAGCCAAGGTTCTGGTTGAAAAGGTAGACAGAGCCCGGCCCAGAGATCGAGGTGAATTTCAGATCAACTGAAGTGAATCCACCATCGCGCACACCGTTGGTGTCCCAACCTGGCCACAGCAAGTTTGGATCTTGGGTTTGTGGCAGGAAGTAGGTTTGTTTACCAATTTCGGGCACGGACTCGGTAGCGCTGCTTAGCGCAGAATCTTTCACACCCAGAACCACGTCTTCTGGTGCGTGTCGTACGTTGTGGCCGGTGACGTCTTCTTTGAGGTCGAGGAGGAGCGAGCCACCCTCTGCCGTCACGTGAAAGGCATCCACATGGCCCTCGTCGAGGGTGAGGCTTTGCGCTCGGGCCGGGGGAGTGGTGAAGATGCTAATGCTGAAGCACAGCGCAACGCTTGCTAATAGCGCGAGTATGGAGCGGATCCAGTGAGTCCGTGGCAGTGGCATCCGAGGCCTTTCATTTCAGTTTTCTAAAAACTACTTTCGTTAAGCTACGCGGATTAAAAATCGCTGTCAATATTGACCCCTTAGCGATTTTCAACAAAAGTTAACTATTGAAAACGAGAAGTCTTCTCCTGCAGATTTTGACCTAGGGTGATTGTTTTGTGGTGAAAAGCAAAAACCGCTCACCGAGCTTTTGGGGATACTCGGTGAGCGGTCTGTTAGACAATAAGAAGTGACTTCTACTCTTCCTCTACGTTGACTGCCAGGTTGTCAGACTTCTCTCTTGTCTTGGAGGAGTGGCGGCCGAGCTTGCTGAATCGCTCATGAATTGCTTCAAAAGCATCTTCGGCAGAGTTGGTGTTGCCAGCTGAACGAGCTGTCTCAATTTTAATGTCATCCACGGTGAGCTCCCCGGATCGCAGTGAGACCAGATCGGCGTGGTAACGCAGCCACACCGCAATGGAAGCTGCAATAGGGACGGCCAAGAATGCGCCGACGATTCCGAACAGGCTTGAACCCACAGTCACGGACAGCAGAACGATGGCTGGGTGCAGGTTCATGGCCCTGGACTGCAGGATTGGGGACAGAACGTTGCCCTCCAGCTGCTGCACCAAGATGACCAGCGCGAGAACGATAATCGCGGTGGTGAGCCCATTGGAGACCAAAGCAACCAGCACTGCCAAAGCGCCAGCAGCGACCGCACCCACGATCGGGATGAAACCGGCGAAGAACGTGAGTACCGCGAGGACGAAGGCAAGGGGAACCCCGAGTACTACCAGGCCGAGCCCGATGATGACGGCGTCGATAAGCGACACTGCCGCCTGCGCGCGGATGTAACCCGCAAGCGTATTCCATGTACGCATCAGCACCTCGGTCAGGTGCCACCCCGCATTGGAGCCAGTGGTGCGACGCACCCACAGCAGGAAGCGATCGCCGTCTTTCAGGAAGAAGAAGGTGAGGACCAACATGACACCGAGGGTGACCAGCACGGACGAGGCGGTTGATACGCCTTGTGCAACGCCTGATGCGATGCCGGACGCCTGTTCCTGCACCTTCACCATGATGTCATTCAGGAACCCCGTTACCTGGTCAATCTTGAGGTTGAACGGTGGGCCTTGCACCCAGCTTTCCAACTTCACCAGGCCTTCGGAGGCGCGGTCCACCAGCTCTTTAGACTGGTTGGCAATGCTTGGGGCCATAGCCGTGAATGTTCCGACAATCACGCCGATGCTCAAGAGCAAAACGGTGCTCACTGCGAGGCCGGACGGCCACTTCTTGCTGCGCAGCCACTTCACCGGTGGCCACAAAACCGTGGAAACTAAAATGGCAAGCAAAATAGGAAGCAAACCTGTCCAGACCTGACCCAGGCCCTTCCAAAGGATGAAACCGGCAAGCGCAAGAATAATAAAACGCAGCGCCCAGCCAGCTAGCCAGCGGCCATCCTGCCCGAGGATCGAAGATCGATCAACCAGCTCGCCTTTAACAACCTTATTGGTAGGGCCCTCAGTGGCTGACTCAATGACGTCGAGCGGATCTAACGCGCGATCAGGTGAGGTTTCCGTCCCGGTTGTGTTGTCAGCACTCATGAATAACTCCCAAATTTCTTGGTCTGGCGAACTGTGCAGCAACGAGTCTAATCGATGAATCCGCTGTGATTTTAGTCAAACCTTTGATAGGCGAATGCTGGGTGATGCAGCTCAAGGCAGTGGATTGCTGACGTGACCGCATTGGAGGGGTGGTGTGCGGGGGTAACCTATTATTGATTTGACAGCTAATCTTAATTAGCCTCACAAAAAGAATGTGATTAAGGGATTCCAATAGGTCAAAAATCCCGCTTTTTGACAAACTAAGAGAGAGACCGCATGAACCTTCGCAAGCGCACCTTCGCGGCCCTGTTCGTCGCCTCGCTGGCCTTTTCCGCGACACCCGTCGTGATCGCCCAGGAGACGGAAGTAAATACCCCAGCAGCCATCCCGGCCATCCCTGAGAAGGTGACGCTGAAGATTCACAAGCTTAAAGGGCTGGAATCCAGGAACCCTTCGAATGGCCTTCCACTGGAACAGAACCCAGACGGTACCGAAGCTGTCAATGGTGTGAAATTCACCGTATCTAAAGTCAAAGACATTGACCTCAAGACCGATGAGGGCTGGAAGAAGGTGAAAGACCAGACCCCGGAGAGTGTCAAGGGCAACGTAGAAAATCCTCAGACGATAACGACTGAAGATGGCGTAGCCACCGCCAAGGATCTCGCCCCTGGCCTCTACCTGGTGGAAGAAGAGGCAAACCCGAAGGACAACCAGGGCAATGCGCTGGTGAAGTCTGCGCCATTCCTCATCACCCTGCCGTTGACTCACCCCACCGAGCGCACGCGCTGGCTGGACGAGGTGCACGTGTACCCGAAGAACCAGGCGACCGAAAAGCCAGTGAAGAAGATCGCGTCTGACAAGCCGGTAAACGTTGGGGACACCATCACCTACACCATCGAATCAAAGATTCCGACCTTGCCTGAGGGCAAGTCCCTGACCGGCTACAACGTGCTCGATCGTCTGCCGAAGGAGCTCGCCGATGGCAAGGTAGCCAAGGTTGAGTTGGATGGGGAAGACTTCACCTACTACAACGTGGAGACCAAGGGGAACGCCCTGATGGTGAAGGTCTTTGAAGATACCGTTGCCGCGTTTTCCGAGTTGGCGGGTAAGACTTTAAAAGTCACGATCGAAGCAACGGTGAAAGAGGCTCCGCAAGGGACCCTCGATAATGAATCCTTCGTACTGCCGAATGATCCTGGCACCGATTACGACATTGAGAACGGCCCGGTGCCGACCCCTTCCAACAAAGTGAAGTCCATGTTTGGCAAGGTGAATGTGGTTAAGCAGGGCGAGGATGAGAACACGAAGCTGAAGGACGCAACTTTCCAACTGCACCGCTGCGACGACAAAAACAAAGCTGTGGCGGGCCCAATCAAGGTCGACGGCAAGACGGACTTTGTGACCGGTGAAGAAGGAACGGTATCCATTTCTGGCATTCACCTCGGAAACGTCCAGCCGAATGAAGAAGGCACTGACACCTACACTGATGTGTGGGCAAATAGCGGAAAGAATTTCTGCTTGGTGGAAACCAAGGCTCCGGAAGGGTACGAACTGCTGGCTGAGCCGGTAAAGATTGAACTGACGGCTGACGGCAACACACAGCAGCTGGTGACGGCAGATTCCACAATCAAGAACGTTAAGCACAACGGTGGCTTCAACCTGCCGATGACTGGTGGGATCGGTACTTGGGTGAGCATTATCGCCGGTTTGCTGGGATTAGCGGCTGCAGCGTTCTACTTCTTTGCACCCCGCCGCAACAAGAACTAGATGGGAAAGCATCAACTAGTCACTGAGCAGCGCCCCGCACGGCCTCGACACCGTGCGCTCGTGGCGCTGCTCATTGCGCTTGTTTCCCTAGCTGTCATGGTGTACCCAGTCGCCGTGACGTACTACAACAACACTCGTCAGGCGAAGGTTGCCGAAGAAAATCGTGCTGCGCAGCAGGCGATAAATCCTGCTGAGCGAAAAATGTGGCTGGAATCGGCGAGAGAATACAACGAGACTGAAACCAACCAACCCATCCTTGACCCGTGGCTCGCTCGCGTTTCTAAGGACAATGCGCCGTACCGCAACTATCTTGATGAGCTTGCGGCAAGTGACATCATGGCGACGTTGACCATCCCCAGCATCAAAAGTGAACTTCCGATCTATCACGGCACTGATACAGAAACGCTGGAGCGGGGCATTGGACACCTGTATGGGTCGGCGCTGCCGGTCGGCGGTGAAGGTGCCCATTCAGTGCTCACGGGACACACCGGTCTGACTTCAGCCACGTTGTTCGACAAGCTCGACAAGGTTGCGGTGGGAGATGCGTTCTTCATCGACGTGATGGGGGAAACCCTCAAATACGAGGTGGAGAGCATAGAAATTGTGTTGCCGGAAGAGACTGAAAGTCTCGTAGCTCAACCCGGTCGAGACCTAGTAACCCTCATTACCTGTACCCCGTACGCTGTGAATACGCACCGATTGCTCGTGCACGGCCAGCGCGTCCCATATGACCCCGTCAAGGATGCCGACTATGCCGGGAAAATCGCGGTGTGGCAGACCTGGATGTGGGTGGTGGTTGCCATCGTGGTGCTGGCACTGGCTGTTATTACCTTCCTCATTCTTCGTGGACGTACCCAAAGGAGGCAAGATGCGTAGAGGTGTTGCTGCCTTGATGGTCACCGTGGCCCTCATATCCACCCCGACGATGACCGCCACTGCGGTAGAACTCTTTCCCGCAACCGCCCGGGCCTCGCTCGCGGATATCGCCACCGGCAACATTCACGTCGTGCTCACACCGGGGAACCCTTACGACGACAAACCATCCCGCCCGATCGCTGGGGTCCCGGTGGGAATTAAAAAACTCGATTTCGACCTGAACAGCCCTGACGACATCGCCCTTCTGGAACAAGCAACGATGGCTGAGCTCGTCGAAAAGGCAGCTAACTTACCTTTCTTCCTCATCGAAAACACCGACCACAACGGAGAGGTCACCTTCCGCGACCTGAGCGCCGGTATCTATTTGGTCGCCTCGCCGCTTACCGACGCCGACTTCCACCCACTCGTTGTCTCCGTTCCTGCTTGGGACAAGGAAACCAAGACGTGGCGCGCCACCGCGGAAGCTCGTCCAAAGCCACGTCCGAAATCCCCCGAGTCCGCCCCTTACCTTCCGCCGAGGATTACCACAGTTGATCCGCCGCAGTCCGTGCCATCCCATCCGGCTACTGAAGAGCAGCATCGGAATAAAGGGCTCGGTCGTTTGGCCCAAACAGGTGCCAACGTGCTCGGGATAGCAGGAATCGCTCTAGCGCTCCTGGCGCTGGGTGTCATGATAGTGCGACGAAACAAAAGGAATTAAGCAATGAGCATTACGAAACGAATCGCAGCGCTCCTAGCCACGCTGTTCATGGCACTTACGATCCTCGTGGTTCCGCAGGCAATAAATCCTCCGAAAGCAGAGGCACAAACTTCTGTTGCGGGTGAATGTGGCGCCACAGTCGCATTCGTTGTTGACCTTTCTAATTCCTTGTCTAATGCGGACGTGTCAAACCTGAAAAGGGCTCTGGCATCGATGATCAATTCCCTGGCAGGGGCTCCATACAATATCGGTGTCTACACCTTTGCTAGTAAAGCGCCGGCTGCGGGCGTACAAAACACCAATATGAACGCAGTGTCCCTGCAGGATCAAGCAGCAGTACAACAACTGTTAAATAAAGTCGGCGCACTAGAACTTCCCGGTAATGTTTCTGCTCGAGAAGGTGGCACAAACTGGGAAGGTGGCCTCGAACGGGTCGCGGAAGATATTGAGCTGGGAACCAAATACGACATCGTATATTTCATCACCGACGGTAAACCCACCTTCGATAACTACGGCATCAACTACAAGGGAAATTCCACCGAGCAAAAAGAACTGGACAATGCTATTGACCAGAAAAAACGCATTGAAAAGCTTGGCGGAAAGATTATTCCAGTCGGTGTCGGTGACGTTGGCTCAACGGAAAAACAGCCAATTTATGAGCTCAGGCAATACCAGGAACCGGTGATCATAGGATACCGCTCCGTTCTAACTGGCTACGATTGGCTAGGGCGTCCAATTTATGAAGATATTCCGGTGTATGAAAACCGATGGGTGACGCGATGGGAAGAAGTTGACCGGAAAACCAACCGTGAAATGCTGGGATCCATCGCAACCGATGATTCGAAAACTATTATCGCACGGGACTACCAGGCCCTCCCGGGGGAATTGCAGTCTAACTTTGTTACCGGATGTCTCTTCGTTAATAAAAACATCGTCGATAACGATGGAAATCTGCTTGAAAAAGGTGCAGACTGGAAATTTGATCTGCAGCCGCTCAACTTCTCGGGCACCCGGAGAACCTTAAGCACTGATCAAACAGGCGTGGTCCTCACCGCTTTTGACCACATTACTTCGTCCTCTCGCGTCGCCATTACCGAGCAGCAGCAAGAGGGGTTCCGGCTGCGGAAAGCAACATGCACCGCCTACAAACCAGGCCAGCAAAAAACTGAAGTCCGGGTATCACTGACAGGAAACAAGCTGGAAGTCCCGCTTGATCCTGCCAAAATCACTTCCTGTACTTTCGAAAATCTCCCTAGTGTTCCCATGTCCTTGGGCAAGGAAGTTGTGGTTACTGACCCAGTGCTACAACAGCGTCTGCATGACGCAACCTTTGATTTCACCTACACCTGTACCAAGGATCGTGACACCGTCGCTACTGGCGAGATGAAAGGAATGAAAAACGGGGAGCGTCGTTCCATCGGCACAGTGCCATTGGGGACTTCCTGCACGATTAAGGAAACCAAACCTCAAGTAGAGGAAACTCTGTACGGTGTTGCTACCAGCTGGAAAGGCACAAACACCATCGCTCAAGAGACTTCTGCTGACGGGTTGACTCACAAAGTCAAACCCGACCCGGAAGCGTACGTTAAAAGGGGCGAAGCGGCCGTGACGGCCGTCAATACCTATTCCCCTAAGACGGAAAAGATTCAACTTCGCAAAGTGATTCCTAATCGGGATCAGCTGCCTGCCTCACAGGTACCGCAGAAGTTCCCGGTGCGCTACGCCTGCCGGTATGTGCCAACAGCCAAAGACCGCCCGGATCAAGGATCGGCAGTCAACCCGCCATTCGTCGCAGATGGCACCGTCCTCGTTCCACTCGATGGCACCGCTGAGATCGGGCCATTTCCGGTAGGAACCCAATGCGGATTGACTGAGACGAGTACCGGCGGTAACCCAGTGAGCATTCCAGGGTTTGACCTCGATACCAGCTGGCAATCCAATGCATGTGATAAACCCGGTGACGCAACCGCTGGGGGACTTAACCAATGTGGCACGAACTACGTATGGCTTAACCCAGTAGCCGGCGAAACCCAGGCCGCAGTAGCGGTAGAGAATAAGTACACGCGTCAAAAAGGCAACCTAGTTATTGAAAAGACGTTGTCAGGTGATGCCGCGCAAGCAGGCAGCGCAACAGAATTCCTGTTCGATGTCACTTGTACCCAAGAAGGCGTGACTGCGTACGGCCCGAAAGAAATCAGAGTTCGGGGTGGGCAGAGCACCCGACTGGAAGACGTGCCAGTGGGAACCACCTGTACCGTGCGGGAGAAGGACGTCACGATCGAAAATGTTGATGTGGTCAAACCTGCCGAAGGACGCGCAGTGATCACTCCGATCGGTAGCAACGATGCCACCGTGGTGATGAACAACGAACTGACTTACCGTAAGGCCCCGGTGTCTCTGACTAAGACCGTTGACGTGACGCAAGTACGCAACGTGGAGCGAGTAGGAGAGCTCATCGCTGCTCGATTTGAAGTCACCGCAGAATGCAGAGTCCCTGGTGAAGAAGAGCCTCGGAAACTATCACAAACCATGAGCGATAAGGAAACGTGGGAGTTGGGACAATTCCCCATCGGGACACAGTGCGTATTCAAAGAACAGTACGAAGCACCTGAAAACATCGAGTTCACCCACCACTTCGAACCAGACACCGCTACCGTGAGTTCTGAAGCTGGTGAAAAAGTAACCCTGACCAATAGCTTTGCCACCCCGACGGGCGATCTAAAAATAACCAAGAATGTGACCACGGTGAGCGGTGAGGTAGCAGACATTGCTACGTTTGTGCCCAAGTCATTCAACATGCGACTAACCTGCGGCACCCGGACGGAAACCTTCTCCGTAACCGACAATGCTCCGCACACCGTGCCACAACTCACCTCAGGTGAAACCTGTACCCTTACTGAACTCGTCTCCGATCCGGCGGAGCTTAAACGCACCACAACAATCACCGGGCTAGATGGAACAAACCAGGAGAGTGCAGAAGGCCCGACCTACACCTTCCGAGTTCCAGACGAAGGCGGAGCGCTCGCCCTCCAAGTCGACAACACCTATGAACCAGCTATGACGACCATGGCCGTCGAAAAGCAGGCACACCTGACCTATGCTGACGGCAGCTCCGTACCGGAATCGGTGCATGGCGCCTTCCTTAAGGACAGAAAATTCGACTTCACCTATACCTGTAAGCGTGGGGAGGCTGTGGTGGTCCCAGAGCGCGGATTCGAATTAGGGCACGGCGAGAACAAAGAGATCTCCGTGCCCGTGGGATCCGACTGCACAGTCACGGAAAACCCGCTGAAAATCGCAGGCGCAAGCGGACCAACCATCAGCGTGGTCGGTGATGCAACACTGGAAAACAGCACCTTAAGCTTTGCCAAAGTAAGCACGCCGAAGAAAGCCACGGTGAACAACGCTTACGTTGTAGAAACTGGTGCCTTCAATATGAAAAAGAAAGTAGACGGCGACGGCGTTGCTACCATCGGGCGCGACCGCAAATTCACCTTCAACTACAAGTGTGAATACCAAGGTGACGTCCTCAAGGAAGGGACCTGGCAACTCGGACGTTTCGACAGTGGCACCATTGCCCGCGTCGACAACCTGCCTGTTGGAACCACATGCACAGTGATCGAAGATAACGCTTCATCTGCAGAAACTGACGCAGATTGGTCCGTGCGATGGAACATCTCCGAACAAGCGGACGGCTACGGTGAAGAAAAATCGTGTGACAACCTAAGCAGCTGTCAGACTGCTGACAATCAGGCAACAATCACCATTGTTCCCAAAGAAAAAACTGCCGAAGGCGGAATTCACGAGCAAGGCGCGTTGGTGGCGTGGAATACCTACCACTACCACCAAGTGAACCTGAAACTAGCGAAGAAGCTCACTGGTGACGGTCCTGATATCGCTCAGGGCGATACCTTCACCATGAAGCTGGAATGCACCGACCCTCGAAAAGCAGACCTACCTTTCGAGCTTCCCCAAAACACGCATATCCAAACCGTGGAGATCACCGGCGCGGGAGAAGTTCAAGTACCGGAACAAGTGACCGCGGGATGGAACTGCCGCCTCACAGAACAGCCAGTCAACCACCATGACGCATCGGTCACCACATCATTTGATGGCGCACAGCTGGAAGGTGATGGCACCTTTGGGGATTCTGGTGTCACAGGGACCTTCACCGTGCAAAGCGGCAAAGATTCCACGCAAGTTGTCACCGTCGTTAATGACTACCAGCGTGAACGAGCAGAAGTGCAGCTGACCAAACAACTCGTAGGCGAACAACAAAACAACGTCAATGACTACCTTGATAATCGCGAAACCTTTGCCGTGACCTGGGAATGTGCCGACACCGTGGCCGAAGGTAAGACCTACAGTGGCACCGCGCAGGTGCCATCAGACGGGTCAGGGGTTCCTATCACCTTGACAGATGGTAGAAACCTGCCGGCATCCGCCATCTGTAAGTTCACAGAGAATGACGAGGACAAAATCCCCGAAGGCTACGAAGAATCGGTGCACAGCTACCACAGCGTGCAAGTTCATGTCGGTGGCCAGCAAGTCCGCTCAGTAGCAGGCTATAAGACAGTCTCGGAGGTGCCGTTAACCACCAAAGGCGTCACCAGCGTTGCCTTCAAAAACTCCTACTGGGTGAACACCGAGTACTTCGGACTGGAAAAAGCCGTCGAAGGCGATCCAAAGAAAGAAGTGTTCCCTGCCGACACTGCTTTCCAGTTCACCTTCCGCTGCGAAATCCGCGGTCTGCTACCGGGGCAACCGATGCCAAAGGTGATCGGAAGTAACCTCGAATACAAGGAAAAAGAGGTTCATGGTGAGTTCGTGCTGACGATGGGCAAGACGTGGAGCCCTGGCGCGCTCCCTGAAGGGTCGCAATGCTGGGTGAAAGAAAAACCACTCCCAGAAGCACTGCAGAAGAAGTTGGAGGAAAAGAACCTGCGGATGCAGGCCAACTACGTGCATCTTAACGAGGACCGCTACGGGGCTGGCACCAACGAACCCGTAACAAATCCGACACTGAAAGATCGAATCGGCGACGCCAAACGCATCCCGCTGGTGAACAACGAAGTACCGCTGAGTGATAAAGACGGCCGCTTTGCCCTCCTTGTCAACAGCTTGTACCACACCGACGGCAAAGTAGTGGTGAAAAAAGTTGATCCCGATGGAAAACCACTGGAAGGGGCAAAGTTTGCCATCTACCAGGCCGGAACAGGCGATAAACCCGAAGGAGAACCACTTTTCGCTGACCTGGGATTTGAAGGAAACGATCCAACAAAATTCCAGGTAGAGCTAAAACCGGGAAGCTACTACCTGGTTGAAACCCGCTCCGGAACCGGATCACAGCTACTGGCGCAGCCATGGCGGTTCAACGTCGAGGCCACCAACAAAGACAATGTGTTGGAGGACCTAAAGTTCACGCTATCGGCACACTCGGAAAACTCTGGGCTGGTTGAACTTAAGCAACCGGAGAACGAAAACGACCCTTGGGTGATTCAAGTAGCTAACGTGCAGGCCGGATCACTACCAAAAACCGGTGGAGAATGGCTGCCACGAGCCTATGGCTTCGCCGCAATCCTGCTGCTTATGGCAACGGGGCTATTCATTAGCTCGCGACGCCGCAGCTAAAAACCGATATTCGGGTTAGCAGTTCACTCACGAGCTGCTAACCCGTTTCTGTAGTGCGGATAGCTTTTGTTGCTGAAAACTAATCCCTACGCCTATCCCGTTTCCTGGCCAGGGAATATGGTCAACAACGTGATAGGGATTTGATCCTGAGGAACAAATCCCTATCACTATTTCCGCAACAGTCCTGTAGTTTTCCGGCTCTTCAGGATTTAGAGTGCGTTGATCTTGGTGTGCAGCTGTCCGGAGTGGATCAAGGATCGCAAGATGTAGTGCCCGAGGTTCTTGAACCCCAGAGCGATGCCGCCCAGATGCTCCAGGCGCCCGTTGATCGCCTCGACGGGCCCGTTGGACGCGCCGATATCGAAATACGCCAGCACGTCCTTCTGGCGCCGGTACAGCGTGTTTCCCAGCTGCTTAATCTCCTCTAACCCCTTCGGCATCGTCGATGAACGCAGCGTGCTGATCACCTTCCGCATCAGCTTCTTGCCCTCGGCTTTCTTCGGGTGCTGATAGGCGGCGATGATCTGCTGATACACCGACCACGTCACCTCCAAAGCCACGTAGTCTTCGTCGGTGGCCCACAGTTGCTCGAGTCGCCGATGCTGTCGATCAGTGAGGAAGTCAATCCTGGTCAACAGGGTTTTCCGGTTCTTATACAACGGATCGTTTTTCTTGCCCCGCCGCCCGGTGGTCATCCGCTGCAGGCGCTGCCG
Organism: Corynebacterium hindlerae; assembly: GCF_014117265.1. Classification (NCBI taxonomy): domain Bacteria; kingdom Bacillati; phylum Actinomycetota; class Actinomycetes; order Mycobacteriales; family Corynebacteriaceae; genus Corynebacterium; species Corynebacterium hindlerae. Next base: position 1,846,496 of record NZ_CP059833.1, read on the forward strand.
GCACACGGTCAACTTGTCGGCGGCCAGGTGCACCACGTGAAAGGGATCCATCACCGCCTGCGCCCGCGGCAGGGCCTGTTTGGTGGCGGTGGCGTAGCCGGCAAACCCATCCATCGTGACAACCTCGACCCGGTCGCGAAAGCCCTGCCCACGCTGGCTGAGCCAATCGCTCAGTACCGCGGCGCTACGACCCGGGACCATGTCCAGCAACCGGGCCGGTCCGGCGCCGTCGATGACGGGGGTGATGTCGACGAGCACGGTGACGAACGAGTCCGGCTCACCGGCCCGGTGGGTGTGCTTCCACACGTGCTCGTCCACGCCCAGCACGCGTACCCCGGCAAGGTGGCCGGGGTCGTCGTAGACCAGGTGCCGACAGGCATCCAGGGCGAGGTCGTTGACCAGGTCCCAGCCCAAGCCCAGGGCTTTGGCGGTGGCGGAGATACTCATTTTGTCGATCGCCAACCGTTGCAGAATCCAGCGGGTCACCCGGCGAGTGACGGTGCGCCCGCGTTCGGCGCAGGCCAGTTCGCCCTGGTAGATCCGCTGGGCACAGGACTGATTCAGGCACAGGAACCGCGGCACGCGTACCTGCAGTCTGGTGGGGAAGCCGACGACGGGAAGATCGGTCAGCCGGCGCACGACGTGATCACGCAGCCGCCCTGTGTGTCCGCAGCCCGGGCACTTGTCGCAGGAGTCGATGGGACGAGCACTGATGACCGTGAACTCGCCGGCATCCGCGGCATCGGTGATCGTTAATCCCAGTTCCGCGGTGCGGCAAATGGTGTCGGCGACGAGGTTGAACGTAGGCTGCATTGTAGGGTCCTGGTTCGGTCAGATGGTTGTGTGGTAACTCTCATCTTGTACCGGCCAGGGCCCCTATATGTTGTGCCACCCCGACATATCACTTCCCGCTAATTACGCACTCCAGATCCGGATGAGCCAGTTTTCCGTGTGGGCAGTTGTTGGTGGGAATGGTCGTCGTGAAGCAAGTGCGTTAACCTGCGGAAACAAAAAAGTTGAGCGGAGTGGGAACAACTTTGTTATGTGGTGCGTTGTGACTAGTGAACAGGTTGAGTGACACCGACTCAAGGTATCTGGTAGGGTGACTCCAGAAGTTGAGTACAGTGCAGTCAACATTGCACAACTTTCAATAAACACAGGAGGAATTAAACATGGGACGCGCAGTAGGTATTGACCTCGGAACCACCAACTCGGTTGTATCCGTGCTGGAAGGTGGCGAACCAGTAGTTATCGCTAACGCAGAAGGTGCTCGCACCACCCCGTCCGTCGTTGCTTTTGCAAAGAACGGTGAGGTGCTCGTCGGCCAGTCTGCAAAGAACCAGGCGGTCACCAACGTTGACCGCACCATCCGCTCCGTCAAGCGTCACATCGGCACTGACTGGACCGTCAGCATCGACGATAAGAAGTACACCCCACAGGAGATCTCCGCTCGCACGCTGATGAAGCTCAAGCGCGACGCGGAAGCATACCTGGGTGAAGAGGTCACCGACGCTGTCATTACCGTTCCGGCATACTTCGAGGACTCCCAGCGTCAGGCCACTAAGGAAGCTGGCCAGATCGCGGGCCTGAACGTGCTACGCATCGTGAACGAGCCAACCGCAGCTGCACTGGCATACGGCCTGGAAAAGGGCGACAAGGAACAGACCATCCTCGTCTTCGACCTCGGTGGCGGCACCTTCGACGTCTCCCTGCTGGAGATCGGCGACGGCGTCGTCGAGGTGCGTGCTACCTCCGGCGACAACGAGCTTGGTGGCGACGACTGGGACCAACGCATTGTTGACTGGCTCGTCGAGAAGTTCAAGTCCGCCAACGGTATCGACCTGACCAAGGACAAGATGGCCCTGCAGCGTCTGCGTGAGGCTGCCGAGAAGGCAAAGATCGAGCTGTCTGCTTCCCAGTCCGCAAACATCAACCTGCCTTACATCACCGTTGATGCGGAAAAGAACCCACTGTTCCTGGACGAGACCCTGTCTCGTACCGAGTTCCAGCGCATCACTCAGGACCTGCTGGACCGCACCAAGGCACCATTCAACCAGGTGATCAAGGACGCCGAGCTGTCCATCTCTGACATTGACCACGTGGTCCTCGTCGGTGGCTCCACCCGTATGCCAGCCGTTACCGACCTGGTCAAGGAACTCACCGGTGGTCGCGAGCCAAACAAGGGCGTCAACCCGGACGAGGTCGTCGCAGTCGGCGCTGCTCTCCAGGCCGGCGTGCTGCGTGGCGAGGTTAAGGACGTGCTGCTTCTCGACGTCACCCCGCTCTCCCTCGGTATCGAGACCAAGGGTGGCGTGATGACCAAGCTGATCGAGCGCAACACCACCATCCCGACCAAGCGTTCCGAGACCTTCACCACTGCGGAAGACAACCAGCCTTCCGTTCAGATCCAGGTCTTCCAGGGCGAGCGTGAGATGGCCGCGGCTAACAAGCTGCTCGGTTCCTTCGAGCTCGGTGGCATTGCACCTGCACCACGTGGCGTGCCACAGATCGAGGTCACCTTCGACATCGACGCCAACGGCATCGTCCACGTCACCGCAAAGGACAAGGGCACCGGCAAGGAAAACACCATCAAGATCCAGGACGGTTCCGGCCTGTCTCAGGAAGAAATTGATCGCATGATCAAGGACGCTGAGGCACACGCGGAAGAGGACAAGAAGCGTCGTGAAGAGCAGGAAGTCCGCAACTCTGCGGAATCCCTGGCCTACCAGACCCGCAAGTTCATGGAGGACAACACCGACAAGGTCTCCGATGAGATCAAGGGCAAGGTCGAGGAAGCAGCTACGGCTGTGGACGAAGCTCTCAAGGGCGACGACATCGAAGCCATCAAGTCCGCAGTGGAGAACCTGAACAAGGAATCCCAGGAGCTGGGCAAGGCCATCTACGAGGCGCAGGCTGCAGAAGCAGGTGCCGCTGAGGCTGGCGCAACCGACGACGGCGTTGTTGACGCTGAGGTCATCGACGAGGAAGAAGAGAAGAAGTAATGACTGAGCCGAATCGCGACATGTCGCAAGACCCCGGCGATCCAGAGATCACCGATACGGAAGCCACCTCCCCGGAGGCCGCTGAAGCTGAAGCGGCTGCCGCTGAGGAGGCTCAGGCAGAAGCTGATCTCGAGGCCCAGGTTAACGAGGCGCTTGCCGACGTCGACCTCGACGACGGTGAAGTAGACGACACGGAAGCTCAACTAGCAGAGCGCACCGAAGATCTGCTGCGCATGACCGCCGAGTACGCCAACTACCGCAAACGCACCGAGCGTGACCGGAAAGTGGCTATCGACACGGCCAAAGCCAAGGTGATCGAAAAGTTCCTACCGATTCTCGATGACCTGGAGCTTGCGGAAAAGCACGGTGACCTGGCAGAAGGACCGCTTAAGGCGTTCGCTGACAAGTTCACGAACACCATCACCGCCGAAGGCCTCGTAGCCTTCGGTGCGGAAGGTGACGAGTTTGATCCAGAACGCCACGAAGCTGTCCAGGATCTGTCCAGCGGTGAAGAGAAGGTCATTGGGACGGTGCTGCGCAAGGGCTACCTGGTTGGTGAGCGCCTCATCCGCACCGCGATGGTGATCATCGCAGACCCAGCTGAGGCCTAACCTCGGGCTTCCCGTACACACAGAACAGCAGAAAGGAGGAGATGCCCAATGACGCAACGCGAATGGGCGGAGAAAGATTACTATGCGGACTTGGGGGTCTCCTCGTCTGCATCAGCGGCAGAGATTAAGAAGGCTTACCGCCAGCTAGCACGTGACAATCACCCAGATAAGCATCCAGGTGACAAGGCTGCGGAAGAGCGCTTCAAGAAAGTCGCCGAGGCATACGACGTCCTCGGTGACGAAAAGAAACGCAAAGAATACGACGAGCTGAAAGCCATGCTGAAGTCCGGCGGGTTCGGCGGTTTCGGAGGTCCCGGCTTTCCGGGAGGGTTTCAAGAATCCGGCGGGTTCGAGAACGTTTTCCGAGACGGCAGATTTACTGGCGACGGTGGCTTTGGGGATATCTTCAGTGGCTTTTTCAACCGCGGTGGCCATAGCCGCCAGTCAGCTGCGCCGACGCGGGGCGCTGACGTGGAAACCTCCATCACCCTGGAATTCCGCGAAGCGGCGAAAGGGACCACACTTCCCATCCAGCTAACCGGAGAAGCTCCGTGCACTGACTGCCACGGTTCCGGATCCCGCAGCGGAAACCCCTCCGTATGCGGTGACTGCAACGGAACCGGGTTTACCTCGGAAAACCGGGGTGCCTTCGGATTTTCTGCACCATGCACCAAGTGTGGTGGCACCGGCCGGATCATTACCGACCCGTGCCCTACCTGCAACGGCACAGGCACCGCCCGGCGGACCCGCTCCATCACCGTCCGCATCCCAGCGGGCGTAGAGGACGGCAAGAAGGTGCGCCTCGCTGGACAAGGCGAAGCAGGGCCGAACGGCAAACCTGCAGGTGACCTGTTCGTTAATGTGACGGTCCGCCCGGATAAGGTCTTCACCCGTTCTGGCGACGACATCCAGGTCACCGTGCCAGTGAGCTTCGGTGAGCTGGCGCTGGGAGGTGCCATCACGGTGCCGACGCTTGACGACGCCGTAAAGGTCAAAATCCCAGCCGGGACACCATCCGGCCGCGTTCTACGTGTGCGCGGCCGAGGAGTGCACCGGCCCTCGGGAGTCGCGGGCGACTTGCTGGTGAAAGTTGAAGTGCAGATCCCGAAGAACATGGGAGCTGCAGAAACTTCCGCGCTGCGTACCTACCTGCAAGCCGAGAAGGACGCAGGATATGACCCGCGCGCTGGCTGGGCCGGACTGGAATAAGGAGGTATCCCCATGAGTAGCCGAGGGCAAGAAAGCGAGGTCTTCGTGATCTCCGTTGCCGCGGAGCTCGCTGGGATGCATGCCCAAACCCTAAGGACATACGACCGATTGGGCTTGGTGATCCCCCAGCGCACCCGCGGGGGCGGACGGCGCTATTCACGCCGAGACGTAGACCTCCTCCGTGAAATCCAGCGCCTCTCCCAAGAGGAAGGTGTGAACCTCGCGGGAATCAAATCAATCATTGAACTGACCCAACAAAACGAACGCCTGAAAGCGGAAAACGAGCAACTGCGCAGCGAACTAGCTGAAGCCAAGGAGACTGCGTCACGGCGCCGCTCCCATGGTGAGCTCGTCCACGTCCCACGATCAACCGCAGTAGTGATGTGGGAACCGCGACGGCGTCGCAAGAGCTAGCCTTTTCACAATCCCTGCCCCATTCGAATGGGGCAGGGATTTTTGTGTGCGGGTTTCTGGGGTGTGTTGGTGGTGGGTTTTTGGGTGTTTTGGTGGAAAACCCGGGAAGTGAAACCCGGGTTTCGGGCCTTGCGGCGCCGAAATCAGGCTGCAAGTCTGCTATTTGCTCCGAGATCCGGGGAATGCTTCCCGGGTTTCGGGCGGTGTTGCGTTTTTGCGCGTTGGCCCCGACATTACGGCCCCGACATTACCCTCCCGAAGTTCGGGCTTGCGGACCCATTTTTGGAGCATTGTCGGGGGCGTAATGTCGGGGGCTGCGGCCTAGCAGAGACCGTCAAATGATTGGCGTGAGGCGCCATAGTGGCCATTGTCACAGCAATCTTCAATCGCCTCATCGGCCTCAACAAGTGTGCTAATGAATTCAAGTCAAGGCTTTACAGCAATCTCCCCGACATTACCCTCCCGAAGTTCGGGCTTGCGGACCCATTTTTGGAGCATTGTCGGGGGCGTAATGTCGAGGCCAATGCACAAACCATTCGGCACCCTCAGGGGTTTGTCTAAATGGGTGGGTAGAACTTGACTTTAACCCGTAATGAAAACGGTCGGCGCTATGGGGAAACGACCGTCGGGCACCCTTTGCGGCCAGCTTCAACAAAGTTAACTAAATTTGCAAAATGCTCATATCCAGCGTTAATGGATTAACTTCTTTGCAAATATCTTTAATGTGACTCGGGACACAAAATCTGCTGTTAGTGTGGTGGGCAATTCAGCAAGTTCACTACTGAAAACGAAAAGAGGGTCACATGACTGTTTATGCAAATCCCGGAACCGAAGGCTCCATCGTCCAATTCAAGGACCGCTACGACAACTTCATCGGTGGCCAGTGGGTCCCTCCGGTAGCAGGCAAGTACATGGATAACCTTTCTCCGGTCAACGGCGAAGTGTTCTGTCAGGTGCCACGTTCCGACGCTGCGGACATCGATCTCGCTCTTGATGCTGCGCACGCTGCGAAGGCTAAGTGGGGTAAGGCCAGCCCAGCCAAGCGCGCGGCGGTGCTCAACGCTATCGCTGATCGCATGGAGGAAAACCTGGAGCAGCTCGCTGTCGCAGAAACCTGGGACAACGGTAAGGCTGTTCGTGAAACTCTTGCGGCGGACGTGCCGTTGGCTGTCGACCACTTCCGCTACTTCGCCTCCGTGGTGCGCACCCAGGAGGGGCGCATGTCGCAGATCGACGACAACACCGTGGCGTACCACTTCCAAGAGCCGATCGGCGTGGTGGGCCAGATCATTCCGTGGAACTTCCCACTGCTCATGGCAGCGTGGAAGATCGCGCCGGCACTCGCTGGTGGTAACTGCATCGTGCTCAAGCCCGCGGAGCAGACCCCAGCCTCGATTTTGTACTTCATCGAACTTGTTCAGGACCTGTTGCCAGAAGGCGTGCTCAACGTGGTGAACGGCCTTGGTGCGGAGGCTGGCGCGGCCCTGACTGCGAGCGACCGGGTGGCAAAGATTGCCTTCACCGGTTCCACCGAGGTGGGCAAGATTATCCACTCGGCGGTGTCTGACAAGATCATCCCGGTCACCCTCGAGCTCGGCGGCAAGTCCCCGTCCATCTTCTTCCCAGATGTGATGGACAAGGACGACGAGTTCCTGGACAAGTGCGTGGAAGGCCTGGCGATGTTCGCCCTCAACCAGGGCGAGGTGTGCACCTGCCCGTCCCGCGCCCTCATCCACGAGGACATCGCGGAAGAGTTCCTGAAGCGCGCCGTGAAGAAGGTCGAGTCCCTGAAGTTCGGCAACCCGCTGGACACAGACGTCCAAATGGGCGCCCAGGCTTCCCAGGAGCAGATGGACAAGATCACCAGCTACCTCAAGTCCGGCCCAGCCGAGGGTGCGGAAACCCTCACGGGTGGTGGCGTGAACAAGATCGAGGGCCTGGAGGGCGGCTACTACATCCAGCCGACCATCTTCAAGGGTGACAACTCCATGCAGTGCTTCCGGGAAGAAATCTTCGGCCCGGTCCTGGCGGTGACCACCTTCAAGACCTTCGAAGAAGCCATGGAGATCGCCAACGACACCATCTACGGTCTCGGAGCCGGTGTGTGGAGCCGTAACGGAAACCAGGCATACCGCGCCGGTCGCGCGATCGAAGCCGGTCGCGTTTGGGTGAACAACTACCACAATTACCCAGCTCACGCTGCATTCGGCGGCTACAAGCAGTCCGGTATCGGCCGTGAGAATCACCTCATGATGATGTCCCACTACCAGCAGACCAAGTGCATGCTCGTGTCCTACGACGAGCGGCCAACGGGACTGTTCTGATGACATAAGGAGTAACAATGAGCACCGAGAAGTTCGAGGCAGCGGTCGTCGAAAAGTTTGGCCCGACGCTGGAGCTTACCGACGTCAACCTGCCACAGCCCGGCCCACACCAAGCCCTGGTCAAGCTGCTTGCCAGCGGCGTGTGCCACACCGATCTGCACGCTGCAGAAGGCGACTGGCCAGTGAAACCGGAACCGCCGTTTGTCCCCGGCCACGAGGGCGTGGGAGAAGTGGTGGAGCTGGGGCCAGGCGATCACGATGTTGCCGTTGGCGACATGGTGGGCAACGTGTGGCTCTGGTCCGCATGCGGCACCTGCGAGCACTGCATCGCAGGCTGGGAAACCCTGTGTAACAGCGCTGAATACGGTGGTTACACCGTCGATGGTTCCTTCGGCCAATACATGCTGGTAGATACCCGCTACTGCGCGCGTATCCCGGCTGGCTCGGACCCGGTGGAGGTCGCGCCGATCCTGTGCGCCGGCGTCACGGTGTACAAGGGCCTGAAGGTCTCGGATACTCGCCCCGGTCAGTTCATGGTGATCTCCGGCATCGGTGGCCTCGGTCATATCGCAGTGCAGTACGCCAAAGCGCTGGGTATGCGAGTCATTGCGGTGGACATTTCCGATGAAAAACTCACCCTGGCGAAGGAGTTGGGCGCCGAGTTCACGGTAAATGCGAAAGAAGTGGATCCGGTCACAGCTGTGAACACCTACACCGATGGTGGTGCGCACGGCATCCTAGTCACGGCTGTGCACCCGCAGGCCTTCGGCCAGGCAATCGGCATGGCCCGCAAGGGCGGCACGATCGTCTTCAACGGTTTGCCGCCGGGAGAGTTCCCAGCGCCGATCTTCGAGATCGTGTTCAAGGGGCTCACCATCCGTGGTTCCCTGGTGGGCACCCGCCAGGACTTGGCAGAGGCCCTCGACTTCTACGCCCGTGGCCTCATCAAGCCGCGCGTGACGGAGTGCAAGCTGGGCGATATCAACAACGTGTTTGAGGATATGCGCAGCGGCAAGATCGACGGTCGCATGGCCATCAACTACGTCTAACCAGCTCCTGGAGCTGCCGGTGAAACTCGGCGTCCGACCAGTAGTTTGAGTGACCGCCCTGGATTGCCCAGGTGCGGTCCGCGCCGAACGCTGGGTCGGCCGGGTCTGGGCCATGCACGCCCGCCCGAGATGTCACCGCGAGCCCAATCGGGTCCGCGGGTGATGTCGCTGCAATGACCTGCGGTTTATCCGAACGAAGATTCAGTGCGGTGGCGTGACTAACCCCGACTCCTGGACTGCCCAACAACACCAGGGAATCAGCCACCAAACCTCGCCCTTGTGCCGCATAACCTGCGACGACACTGCCGTAGGAGTGCGCGACCACCACCCGGTGCGGCTCGTTTCCCACCCGGGCGCTGCGCCGGGAGAGCTCTGCTTGAAACTCCCTCAGGTCCGCCGCTCCCGCCGCTGCTGGCGCTGTGCCGGTGGCGGTGATGAGGTTTTTCGGCGGTTGGTAGCCGATCCACAGTACGCCCGCCCCGCCGGTGATCTGGGCAATCTGTTGGGTACGTGCCGCATAGCCAGCCCACCCCGCCGGGTCACCAGACCCCACCCCGGGGACGACGGTGGTCACCGAAGGCGCAGTGTCAAGGTCACCGAACGCCACCACCACGCCGCTTGCCGACGGCAACAGCCTGGCATCCGGAAACTGCTCCGCGAGTGCTCTGACCTCCGGTGACGCCGTGGCTAGCACGGATTCATGTATCTCCGGCAATGACGCATCCGCATAATGGGTCAGATCAGGCCCATGCCGTGCTTCAACGCCGCAGATCCGGTTGATTTCCGCTGCGCAAGCACGATCGATGGAGGACCCGAGTGAGCGGAGCTCGCGAAGTAATGCGTCCATGGTGGGGGAGGACTGGGTGGCGGCGTCGGTGGACCTGATCAGGGAATCTAAATCAATTTCGATGTCGCGAACGGTGTCCGCTGCGGAATGGAGTACACGGGATACCGCTGACATTTCGGTGATGGTGCCCGCGTGCGCCCTCATAAGGGCGCGATCGGACTTTGCTGCCGCGGTGATGAAATCGGCGGAGTTGCCTGCTACGAGGAAGGTATCCCATGCGTCGGTGGAGGCACGGAGGGCATGGGCTTGCTTGGTGGATAAGGTATCGAGGCGCCCGGCGGCGTCGTAAAGCTCGGCGGATCTAATAGGCAGCATTGACCTGCTCCGAGAATCGCTGGTCAGCGCTTCGCAGCTGGTTAATGGTGGCGACGAGGCGACGGTGGGAATCATGGAGCGCTGCCGTGGTGGAGCTGGAGTTGTCACTCCAGCGTTCGGTGGCAGCTCTCAGAGCTGCGCTGGTGTGCGTACCGGCGGGAAGCTGCGGAAAATCCCGGGGGAGAGTAGCAGGGCGGTTGGGGCGAGAGATGAGTTTCATGAGAGGAGAATGGCATATTCGGCACAAAGTGATGCAGCCTCAGCCGTACTACTTGTGGATAACTACCCGTTATCCACATAAAGTGGGGTGGCATGAAGATCGCACTTATCCAGATGCTGTCCACCGGCGATAAGCTGGAGAATTTGGCCCGCATGGAAGAAAAAGCGCGGGAAGCCGCCGGACAAGGCGCTGAACTGCTCGTTTTTCCCGAAGCGGCAATGAAAGCTTTCCAGAGTGGCCGGCTCGATGAAGCAGCTGAGCCACTGGATGGCCAGTTCGGCAGCGCCCTGACTGAGCTGGCGAAGCAGCTAGGCGTCACCATCGTCGCCGGTATGTTCACCCCTGCAGATAAACAGGGCAAATTCAATCGGGTGTACAACACCATGATTATCACCAATGGTGCGGAAACGAAACGTTACGACAAGCTCCACACCTTTGACGCCTTCGGCTACCGGGAATCCGACACCGTCGCGCCGGGTACTGAGCTGGTGACCTGGGGTGATCTGGGCTTCGCCACCTGCTACGACATCCGGTTCCCGGAACAATTCAAAGCGCTCGCACGCCGGGGCGCCAAGCTGATCGTAGTATCCGCGTCCTGGGCGAATGGGGACGACAAGCTCCGGCAGTGGCGCCTGCTCACCAACGCTCGCGCCCTCGACTCCACCAGTTACGTGGTGGCAGTGGGGCAGGCTCAGCCAGAGAACCCAAAGGAGGGCGATCCGACAGGAATTGGCCACTCCGCACTCATCAGTCCCACGGGGAAGCGCCTGGTGGAGGCCGGTTTTGACGAGGAAATCGTGCTGGTTGAGGTTGAGCTGGATGACGTCGATAAGGCGCGGGCAGCGCTGCCGGTGTTACAGGCCTAGCACCTGAATATTGTCTGCGGGGGTGCCTGCGGTGAGCATGGCGTTTCGCATCCGCTGCGCCCACTCGCGCGGCCCGGCGATCAGTACCTCACGGTCGCCCCACGCGCCCCAGGCGGTCACCACGTCCTCCAACTTGCCTTCTTGCTGCAGGTGGAGCCCGCGTGGCGCGCGGGAGTGCTCGGTGGCACCCACCCACCACGCGTCCGCAGGCTTTTCGACGACCGGTGTCACCGACAACCACGGCGCGGCAGCAGCCAACTGCCACAGTCCCGCAAGCTCATACAATTCCCCCGGGTATTCTGCCCCATAGTAAAGGTGGGTGCGGCGATGCTTGCCGGTGGTGAACGCATCGAGGATGAGAGCCCTCAAGGGAGCGAGGCCGGTGCCATGGGAAATAAGCAGTGCGTCGGATTCCCCCGACAGCTGCAGGTTGCCGTGGGCCGGGCCGAAGAACCACTCGTCGCCTGGTTGAGAAACAGCGAGGCCTTCCAGCGCAGGGGAGTGGTCGAGGTGAAACTCGATGAGGCCAGCATCGTTATACGGCATGGCCGGGGCCAGGCGAGGCCAATAGCCTTGGATAAGTGGGGAGGATACCCCAAGGTACTGGCCTGGAAGATAGCGGGGCGGCTCCGGGCATTCGAGTCGAACCACGGTGATGCGTCGGGCGCGGCGCTGCACTTCCACCACCTTCCCCCAGCCGGGCGCGGGGGTGGCGTCAAGGGTTGTGCAGAGGATTTCGGCTAACCACTGCAGGCGTTGATCTGCTTCGTGTACCTCAGAATAGGGTAGTTCGGTGCAGAAGTGATGGATCGCGTCCTGGATGATGGAGATGCCCGAACGGGCAATATCGGAAGTGAGTCCGAAAGCTCGGTGCTCACGTGCCAAGTTAGCCACTAGTGCTTCGTCTGGGTCGCTATCCAGCAGGAACGTGAGCGCAAAGACGAGATGCGTGTGGGCGTCCTCAGCATGCGCGGGAAACCACAGTCGCGTTTCGGGATGCTTTTGGTAGAGCCCACCGAGCACACGCTCACGAAACTCCGCTGCGTTGGCGGAAAGTTCACGGGAGACGAGGGAAGGCATGCTCCCATTGTGCCGTTAATATCTTGGCATGGACAATTTTTCTGGCGCTTTGCCACGAACCCGCACTGATCGGCTGGAAGAGCTGCCGATCACCCGGAAGCACGCCCGACTGTTGGGTGTATCCGGGATCGGGTGGGCGCTGGATGCGATGGACGTCGGACTGATCTCGTTCATCATGGCTGCGCTGGTGGTGGAGTGGGATCTGTCTAAGACCGAGGTATCGTGGCTGGGATCCGTCGGATTTATCGGTATGGCGCTCGGGGCTACCTTGGGCGGGTTGCTGGCCGACAAGTTTGGGCGTCGGCAAGTATTTGCGCTGACGCTGCTGGTCTACGGCGTAGCGACGGGCGCGTCCGCCCTCGCCGGGTCACTCGCGCTACTCATGATCCTGCGGTTCTTTGTCGGCCTGGGGCTCGGCGCGGAACTGCCGGTGGCATCCACCCTGATCTCGGAGTTTTCTCCGCGGGCCGTGCGGGGGCGCATGGTGGTGTTGCTGGAAGCCTTCTGGGCGGTGGGGTGGATCCTCGCGGCGGTGATCGGTACGTTTGTGGTCGCCAGTTCCCCAAATGGTTGGCGGTGGGCGCTCGCGCTGGGCTGCATCCCAGCCCTGTACTCCCTGATCGTGCGCATGGGGCTGCCCGAATCGGTCCGGTTCCTGGAATCCAAAAACCGGCACGACGAAGCCGAAAAAGTAGTGGCATCCTTCGAAGCATCGCCACAGGCGTTCGCCATTCGACCAGCCCCACCTGCACGGACAACGAAGGTCACCGCCCACCACATCTGGGATCCTTCGGTGCGTGGCCGCACCACCGCGCTGTGGATCATCTGGTTCTGCGTCAATTTCTCCTACTACGGTGCCTTCATTTGGATCCCATCGCTGCTGCACTCACAGGGTTTCACGCTGGTGAAATCCTTCAGTTTCACGCTTATCATCACGCTGGCGCAGCTGCCGGGCTACGCGGTAGCTGCGGTGCTCATTGAGAACTGGGGGCGTCGTAAAACGCTTGCTGCTTTTCTCGTGGGGTCCGCGGTCGCGGCGTGGCTGTTCGGGATGTCCAGTGAGCAGTGGCAGATCATCACTGCTGGCTGCTTGCTGTCCTTCTTCAATCTCGGTGCTTGGGGTGCGCTCTACGCGGTGGGGCCGGAGCTGTATCCGACGAACATCAGGGCCGCGGGTACCGGAGCCGCGGCGGGTTTCGGTCGGATCGCCTCGATCATCGCGCCATTGATGGTGCCACCTGTCCTTGCGTCTGTGGGGGCCGATGGGTTATTTGTTCTGTTCGCTGTCGCTTTCGGCACGGCGGCGGTGGCGGCGTTCGCCCTGCCAGAGTTTAAGGGCAGCGAACTGAGCTAGCTTGCTGTGTTTGGCTGCCACCCCAAGGCCGGTGCCACGTGTTCCGCGAAATTCTGCAAAATACCAATGTTGACGTCCGCGCCCATCCCGGTGGGGAGAGTAAGGAGCAAGGTATCAGCTTCTTTGATAGCCGGGTCTTGTTGCAGTTGCTCGATGAGAACGTCGGGTTCCGCGGCATAGCTGCGACCAAAGGTAGCTTTTCCTGCCTCAGGAAGGTAACCAACCTGGTCAACACTTGTTGCTTGCCGCCCGAATAACTCGTGGTCAGCGGGGCTGACCAGCGGGAAGATCGACCGAGAGATGGATACACGTGGTTCCCAGCCGTGGCCAGCTTCCTGCCAGGTCGCCCGGTAGCGCTGAATCTGTTCTGCCTGAATTGCCCCGAGAGTGTCATGGTTGGTTTCCGAAACCAAAGTGGACGACATCAAATTCACCCCGTCTCGAGCCGCCTGCTCTGCCGTGCGGTGGGTGCCGGAACCCCAGTAAATCCGCCGGCGCAGACCCTGTGAATGGGGAAAGACTGGCAACGGGGTGCCTGGCTGAAACATGCGCGGGTATTGCTGTTCGAGCGGTGCGGCCTCAGCCATCGGTCCGCCGTCAATCGCAGCGAGGAACTTCTCGAAGTGAGCGCGCGCTAGATCAGAACCATCGGGCTTTTGACTGCGGTAGCCGAAAGCTTCCCAGCCGCGGGTTGCTACCTCCGGGGCACCACGGGACAGGCCAAGCGCGACTCGTCCACCCGAGAGCTGATCAAGGGCAGCAGCCTCTTCTGCCAGGTACAGCGGATTTTCGTAACGCATATCAATCACGCCGGTGCCGACCTCAATCCGCTTGGTGGCTCCGGCGATTGCGCCTAAGAGCGGCATCGGCGCGGCCGCCTGTGGCACGAAGTGATGCACGCGGAACGACGCGACATTCACCCCAATCTCATCCGCAGCCTGTGCCAGGTCAAGATGGATCCGCATCATGTCGCTTGCCGACGGCCCCTGTTGGCCTCCCGATGAGTAGTGTCCAAAACTCAAAAACCCGAAGTACTTCACTGTAATTCTCCTATTGCTCGTTTCGCTGCTAGTCGACCTGCTCGAGTGGCGCCCACCGTGGATGCAGTAGAGCCGTAGCCAGCCAGCAGTAGGCGGGGATTCCTCAAAGGAGTGACCTCATCGATCATGTCGATTCCGCCCCGCGAGTTACGTAACTGCAGCGGGGCAAGGTGGTTGAGGGAATGCCGGAAACCCGTGTTCCAGAAGATCGTGTCCACCTCAACCTCCGTCCCGGCAGGGAAGGGATCCCAGCCGTAGGCTGCGGGCGAGTCGGAGCCCTGAAACGTGACCGCGGTGGGGGAGATATGGCTGATCATTCCTCGTGAGATAAGCAGGCCTCGTTCCACCCCAGCGCGATACTCCGGGCGCGCCGGGATACCCGTGCTGGCAACCACCGAACGGGGCGGTTCACCTGCGAAGACATGGGAGCGGACACGGTTTTCCACGGTGCGTCCCCATTCGGGAGAAATGCCCTCGCGGCGCCATTCGGGTGGGCGCCTGGTGGTCCACACTGTGTCCGTGACCTTCTCCAGCTGAAGGAGGAATTGAATTGCAGACAAACCACCTCCGACAACGAGGGTCCGTTGGCCTGCGAAGTCTGTTGCATTCTTAAAGTCGCGGGTGTGCAGCTGTCGGCCCTGGAAGGCGTCGATGCCGGGAACGTAGGGGATGAACGGTGAATCCCAGGTCCCGGTTGCGGAAATAACCACGTCCGCCGTGAGTTCGGTGCCGTCTGAGAGTGACAGGTGGAAGTTGTCGGGCATGGTCACCGACGTGACCTTCACTGGGCGTCGCACATGAAGGTTGAATTGTTGCTCGTAGGCTTCGTAGTAGCGTGCTACGGCGACTGATGCGGGGGTGTGGTCGTCGGCAAGCGGGGCAGCCATGCCGGGGAGGTCGGCGATATGGTGGGCGGCGCCGAGGGTGAGGGAGTCCCAGCGGTGGCGCCAGGCACCGCCGGGGCCGGAGTTAGCATCGAGGATGAGGAAATCGGTCCCGGGGATGAGGCCACGATGGGCGAGCTGTTGGCCGGCAGCAAGACCAGCTTGACCTGCGCCGATAACGACAACCCTCAAATGTGACATGTCAACAGTCTAGCGGAAAATAAAGTTGAGTCAAGAAATATCAACTTTTTTCTAGTTGAGTGGAACAGACTCAACCTCTCGTGCGTTACTACTAGTAGAAAGAGAGGAAAAACATGAGTTCATTCAACCCAACTACTAAAACATCCGAGGCCCTGCAGACCGCACTGCAGCTATCCTCAACTAACGGAAATCCAGACATTCGCCCAGCTCACCTGCTAGTAGCGATTCTGGAACAGGCCGACGGCATTGCCGCCCCGGTCCTACAGGCAGCGGGCGTAGACCCGTCCCAGGTACTCAAAGAAGCCAAGGCCAAGGTCGACGGCTACCCATCTGCCAGCGGCAGCAACCTAGCGAACCCGCAGTTTAACCGCGAGGCGCTCAGCGTGCTTACCGACGCCCAGGAGCTCGCAGGCGAACTTGGCGACGAATACGTCTCCACCGAAGTCCTTCTCGCAGCCATCGCGCGAGGAAACTCCGACGCCGCCGACATCTTGAAGTCTCGGGGCGCCACCTACGAGGTGATTAAGAACGCCTTTACCGCCGTCCGCGGATCCCAGAAGGTTACTTCCCAGGATCCAGAGGGCCAGTTCCAGGCCCTGGAGAAGTACTCTACGGACCTGACCAAGCTTGCCCGCGAGGGCAAGATCGACCCGGTCATCGGCCGGGATGAGGAAATTCGACGTGTGGTTCAGGTGCTATCCAGGCGTACGAAAAATAACCCGGTGCTGATTGGTGAACCGGGCGTCGGTAAGACTGCCATCGTCGAGGGGCTGGCTCGCCGCATCGTCGCTGGTGACGTGCCCGAGTCTCTGCAGGGTAAAACGCTGCTGTCGCTCGATCTTGGCTCTATGGTTGCGGGCGCGAAGTACCGCGGTGAGTTTGAAGAGCGCCTCAAGGCCGTGCTCGATGAGATTAAGGCTGCCGAGGGTCAGATCATCACCTTCATTGATGAGCTGCACACTATTGTTGGCGCGGGTGCCGGCGCCGACTCCGCTATGGACGCAGGCAACATGATTAAGCCACTGCTGGCCCGTGGCGAGCTGCGCCTGGTCGGTGCCACCACGTTGGAGGAATACCGCAAGTACATCGAGAAGGATGCCGCGCTGGAACGCCGCTTCCAGCAGGTCTATGTTGGCGAGCCTTCCGTTGAAGACGCCATCGGTATCCTGCGTGGCCTGAAGGAACGTTACGAAGTCCACCACGGTGTCCGCATCCAGGACTCCGCATTGGTTGCCGCCGCAACGCTCTCCGACCGCTACATCACCTCCCGCTTCCTGCCGGACAAGGCCATCGACCTCGTCGACGAGGCGGCCTCACGCCTGCGCATGGAGATCGACTCCTCGCCCCAGGAAATCGACGCCCTGGAACGCATCGTCCGCCGCCTCGAAGTAGAGGAAATGGCGTTGCAGAAGGAATCTGACGCCGCGTCAAAGATTCGTCTGGAGAAGCTGCGCCAAGAACTAGCCGACGAAAAAGAAAAGCTCGGCGAGCTCAAGGCCCGCTGGCAGAACGAAAAGTCCTCCATTGACCGTGTCCGCACGGCCAAGGAAGAACTTGACCGCCTGCGCACCGAATCCGAGCGCGCGGAACGCGAAGGTGATCTGGGCAAGGTGGCTGAGCTGCGCTACGGCCGCATCCCAGAGCTGGAGAAGGAAGTTGCAGCAGCCGAATCCGCAGTGAATGCCTCCATGGTTACTGAGGAAGTCACCCCAGACACCATCGCTGATGTCGTTTCCGCATGGACCGGCATTCCCGCTGGCAAGATGATGCAGGGCGAAACCGAGAAGCTGCTGAACATGGAAGCAGAGCTGGGCAAACGAGTGGTGGGGCAGCTTTCTGCAGTGGAAGCCGTGTCCGATGCGGTGCGTCGCGCGCGTGCCGGCGTCGCTGACCCGAACCGCCCTACCGGCTCCTTCCTCTTCCTCGGCCCCACCGGCGTGGGTAAGACGGAGCTGGCCAAGGCCCTCGCGGAGTTCCTCTTCGACGACGAACGCGCCATGGTCCGCATCGACATGTCCGAATACGGCGAAAAGCACTCCGTCGCACGCCTCGTCGGTGCCCCTCCGGGATACGTCGGCTACGACCAGGGCGGGCAGCTTACCGAGGCAGTCCGACGTCGCCCCTACACCGTCGTGCTCTTCGACGAGGTAGAGAAAGCGCACCCTGACGTGTTCGACATTCTGCTGCAGGTCCTCGACGAAGGCAGGCTTACCGACGGTCAGGGCCGCACCGTCGATTTCCGCAACACCTTGCTGATCCTCACGTCCAACCTGGGGGCTGGCGGAACCCGCGAGCAGATGATGGACGCGGTCAAGCACGCCTTCAAACCGGAGTTCGTCAACCGCCTGGACGACGTCGTGATCTTCGATGCGCTGTCCGCGGAACAGCTGGTGTCCATCGTCGATATCCAGATTGGATTCCTGGCCTCGCGTCTCGCAGCGCGGCGTTTGACCTTGTCGGTTTCCGACGAGGCCAAGCTATGGCTCGGGGAGCGCGGCTACGACCCCGCCTACGGCGCGCGCCCACTGCGCCGCCTGATCCAGCAGGCCATCGGCGACCAGCTGGCTAAGAAGCTGCTGGCAGGTGAGATTGTGGACGGTGACACTGTCCATGTATCAGTTGCAGAAGGCGGGGAAGGGTTGGAGCTTTCCAGCTAGATCCATCCAGATTCTCGGGCCCGCAGAAACGCTTCAAAGCGGTTTTGCGCCCCGAGTTTCGCCATTGCCGAAGAAAGGTAATTCCTCGTAGTCCCGGTGGCCAGGAACACTTCTTTGGCTATCTGTTCAATCGATCCTCCTTTACCTGCGGCTTCGATTACCTCGGCCTCGCGATCTGTCAAGGGGCTTTCCCCAGCTGTAATAGTCATCGCTGCGAGTTGCTGGTCTATGAAGCTTTTTCCCGCGTGCACAGCGCGTATGGCTGTGGCGAATTCTTCAGCAGTTGCGGTTTTCGGAAGGAACCCTTGAACTCCGTTGGTCAGGGCTCGTTTGAGCTGGAGCGGGCGAGAATGACTTGTGACAACAACGATGGCAGTGTTGGGGCTGACTTGCCCAATTTCGTTGGCAAGGTCGATGCCATCGCTACCTCCCAGCTGCAGATCAGTAACCAAAACATCTGGGATTGGTTCTTGTAACGTTAAAGCTCGTTTCCACCAAGCTATGGCATCTTCAGCACTGGAAAAAGTGGCCGACACTTCCAGATCCTCCTCAAGGCTCAGGAGCGTAGTAAGCGAGGAAGCGATGAGCTTCTCATCATCGACAATTGCAAGAGTGATCACTTGATGTTGTCCTTCCAAGTAAGAGACGCGGTAAAGATGTCGGCATCGTGAGTCAAAGTGATTGCTCCGCCGATTTTCTGAGCTCGATCTTGGAGGACTTGCATCCCCCCAAGGGCCCCAACATCTTGGTCAGCGCCGTCGTTGACTATGGTCACCCCGTCCGTTGAAAAAGCGAAGCTTACGGTGCTAGCAGTAGAGTGCTTAATTACATTCGTCGTTGCTTCACGGATGAACCAGGCTGCGACCTGTCGAGACTTCTCAGGGATGGCCTGTGAGTTCCCCGCTACTAGCACTGAGACTCTAGCCTCTTCCAAGAGCTGGATCGCAGTTTTCAATTCTGCACTGGGACTTAGATTGCGATATCCGGTTACAACTTGACGCAGATCTTCGCGCATAAGCCGAACTAGATGTTCGAGTTCTCGCATTTCGCCTTTGACCTTGTCTCTGTCTCTTTCATAAAGCGCAATCGCTAGTTGAAGCTTGAGGGACATCGCGGCCAAATGCTGTCCCAGGCTGTCATGCAACTCTTGAGCGAACCGTAGCCGCTCCTCGTGTACCCGCAACTGAGACTCGAGATTTCTTGTCCTGCATAGCTCTTTCACTACCTTTGCTGACCAAACAGTTGTTTTGCTCCCCCAAACCAACAGGAGGCAGAAGACAACGACGAAAACAGGATGCGCGAAGGTGGGGTGTTCGACTAGTGCGGCTGTAACTGCGCTCAAAGCGAGCGTGATCAAATACGAATGTGGGAGGTGGATCGTTAACGCGAATGCGAAACTGCTGAGCAAGAACAGTGAAAGACCTGATGATTGCACTGAACGATTCGTGGCAAAAACCAGTACGGTGACGAGCCAACAAGCTAGATTTATTGTTAGCGCTGCAGCGTTTAGGCCTTTAGGAGTCTTAGTGACATCTGATAGAACCGGGGATCGTTCGATGACAAACGCTGCCAAAACGCCGTTCGCTAGAGCGATGAAAATGGCAGTTCCCGACTCGAGTGAAACAGGCTCTTCCAGTGCTGGCCGAAAACTTAGGATGGCGAATGCCACCAACGCTGCGTGCATTGAAAAACGGACGTAAGCAGAGAATTTGTCCGTCTCTGTCATCTCAACGAGCCTTCCCAGCGTAGTCATGGTGCCAGGGTACATCGAGTGTCGTTGCGGGTCAGCGGTTGGTTTCCCACTTCATATAGCGATACGCCGCCCACAGGAGGGCGATGCTCCACACCAGCAACAGAATCATCGGGTTTGTCGCGGTAGAGATTGTTGCTGAGAATCCCTCGTCGCCAGTGGCAGCGGCAGCAATATACGTTTGACCTGTCCATTCGATGAAGGTGAGGTCACCGAGCAGTGCGAACGGAGTTCGAGCTAACGGATCCTGGATTTGCTGAGGAAGCGCCGAACGTAGCGGCGACTGTGAGAGCATTGCCAGCACCATGACTGGCAGAGATGTCATCTGAGCAGCCTCAGCATTGGCAGTGATGGAGCTGGTGAGCAAGGCTAATGAGGTCGATATAACGATCCCCAGCAGCGCGATGAGGACTAGTAGAATGCCCGTACACGGGACGATGCCTGTGTAGAAAATGAGGATGGCAGACATCAGCGCAGTCAGCACGAGAGACATGATCGCCCCTGGTGTGGCGAGCGCGACAAGAATCTCTGCGTTTCGAGCTTCACCAGTACGCAGTCTCTTGAGTACCCGCTCGTCGCGACGAGTGGTGGTCATGGAGAGCACGGAATAGAATTGGACAAACATCAAGGTGATGAGGGAAAAGACCTCCATCGAGATTGCGGTGCGAACGGGCGCGGCCGCAGGCTGGCCAGCTGATCCCATGAATAGCATTAGCAGGCCCACCCCGATGGGGAATACCAATGCCATGAACAACAGGGTCTTGTTACGCAAATATTGCCGAATTTCGGCCATAGCCAAAGCCCAGTACCGGTGCCAGCTTGAGTTTCGAGGATGCAGGGATTCATTAACGAATTCGATAACGGCAGAGGCACGTTGGAAGGTGGCGAGTTCCATCTTGTTTACGATCCTTTGTGGCTAGTTTGTGTGTTCCTTGTGGTCCGCAATGCTCATAAACACTTTTTCCAGGGAGGCTGGTCGGGCGGAAAAATCATCCAAATCAAGATGGTTTTTATGTGCCCACTCCAAAACAGCGAAAGTGTCTTGGGGTAGTTGCTTAGTTGAAATTATGTGGCGATTTTGCTCGGTCATGATAGTTGTGCCAGGAAGCCGGGGCGGTGTGTCGGAGCTGGTCACCGTAATCTCCGCAGAAACTGTGTTTACCAGTTCGGAAAGAGTTCCTTCTCGGGCAACGGCTCCTCCATCCATGATTGCTATGCGATCGCACAACAGCTCGGCTTCTTCCAAATAGTGGGTGGTCAGGATCATTGTGACGCCCTGCTTCTTGAGTCGGAGGAGAAGCCTCCACACGTTTCTACGAGATTCTGGATCTAGTCCTGTGGTCGGCTCGTCAAGGAATAGCAATTCTGGATTGCCGAGTAGAGCGCATCCGAGGTCCAGTCGGCGCTGTTCACCACCGGAGAGGACACCCACCCGGACGTTTAGACGGTGCAATAGCTCGACGTCCGTGAGGACCTGCTCGGGGTCACGTGGGTTCGAGCAGGTCCCTTGCCACATCTTGATGGTCTCCCGCACCGTGAGCTGCCTGGGAAGCCCACCCGACTGGAGCATGATGCCCATCTTGGGGCGAACGACAGCTCTGTTGACAAATGGGTTGTGTCCAAAGACCTTTACGACGCCCGAGGTTGCGGGGGCCAAGCCTTCCAGGATTTCAAGGGTGGAGGTTTTCCCAGCGCCGTTAGTGCCGAGAAGTCCGAAGACCTCCCCGCGACAGACGTGGAAGTTGAGCCCCTTGACTGCCTGGAATGCCTCTGCCCCCTTTCCGTAGCTGCGGGTGAGGTCACTGACTTGGACAATTGTGTCTTGGCAGGTTGGTTGGTTCATGCCTCCATGCTGGCAATGCCGTGGTCAATTAGCTACGGGGATAAATCACCGGCTTGCCTGCCAGTGCTCACGAGGTTGGCATGACATTTGTCAAAACGAGCAGCGTGGCGGTGGGAAATTCCTTCTTGTCGCGAATGATAAAGCTCATGTGAACTGCATACTTTTGGCACTAGGGAGCGGCTGCCGATTTCGGCACAGTGGAAAGCGTAAGAGTTAGGCGAACCCTAAGAGGAGGAATTTTCATGAACATTATTGAAGACATGCTTCGGTTGACTCCAGCGCCGACCGTTCAGCGCGAGGTCGCCGTGTTTTTCCTGACGGTGGCTGTTCTGGTCATTGTCGCGTTCCTGGCGACCAGTTCCGCCAACGGCACTCTCGTGCTTGTCCTGGTGGGTGTGCTGGCCGTGTACGCGGCAGGACGGTTGGTTTACCGACTTCTGAACCCCGCGAAGGTTACCACCCAACGGTAGTTTTGAATGCCTCGGCGCCTGCTATGAATTCATGGCAGGCGCCTTTGTCTGCTTAGTCTCGGCCCGAGACAAATCGGACTAATCGCTCCTCCAGCGCATCAATCTCCCCACTGGGCGGGGCATAGTGCCCCCCACGGTGACGAAGCAGCACTGCCGTGCCCTGCGTGCGCTTCCAACGCGCGCAGAAGGAATCGAAGTCTTGGTCTTGGACAATGGAATCCTTGTCCCCGACAACCAGCAGCAAATCCGTGTCGCTTGGCTGCGCCTCGCACACCAATGTGGCCGGGTCCATCCCCGTAGGATCTGCGGGGAATTCTACACGATGCTTTTGGCCCAGCTCGGTGGCTAAATATCGCGGTAGGTCCACGATCGGACAGGTGGCGCTCACCCCATCGACCAATTCCGGGTTTCGCAGGCCGGTGACGAGAGCCAGCCATCCTCCGTGCGAGGCCCCGGATAGGATGATTCTTTGATAGCCACGTTGTCGAAGCAGCTTGGCAGCGGTGGCGAGGTCACATAGCGCATTGGGTTTATTTTCGCCCCGCCCTTTTAAGGCCCAGTCGGCCCCGAGCTCACCGCCCCCTCGGACGTGGGCGAATGCCAGTGTGAGATTTTGAGTGACTGGAAGCGAGGAAAATGGCAGTAACGGGGCGCCGAAGCCGCCGTGAACGGTCAGCACGATGGTGTCCCGGAGATCGTGGGGGTGGGAGAAGACGGTGACCGGGACCTCCTGTGTGCCCGCATACAGTGTTGATGTGACAAACGGTGCTTGAGGAATTTCAGAGGTGCCTGCTAGATCGGTGGCGCTGAGGTTAGTCTCATGATGTCCGCAGCGAAAGCTGAACCGCAGCTCGCCGTTGTTCACGAGCTCCCCGACGAACCAGAGGTGGGGAAGTGGGGTGACGTGGCGGTGGCCCGAACTGTTCGTGGCACAAATGATAGTCCCGGTGATGCTGTGGAACACGGCGTAGCGGCTGCCCTGCCACGTCACGCAGCGACGAAACTGCGCCGGGTGTGTTGTCTCACCTGGGCAGTCGTGGCTAGCGGTGTCCAACGGTGCGCAGGGCCGGCCGGTGGCATCGCAGTCAAGGAAGTGGATCCCTGAGTAGGGGTGAGTGGTGTTCGCAGCGATGTCGACGACAACAGTGCCGGTGGGAGTGCGTGCGATGAGGAAGCGAGAGTTAGCGGAGAAATTGAAATCGGTTGTGGAAAGTGGAAATTGCGCAAGCGTCCAATCGGCTAGGCACAGAATCGAGATCCTGCCAGCGAGATCCAGGAATGCTACGTGGTCGGCGCTTAGCTGAAACTCCCCGATGAGCGGTTGGGACGGCGCAGCTCGGAAACCGCGAGCTGCGGAGAAGTGAGCGAAGTGGAAACGCTCGCCGTCGAGGTAGCTCAGCGCGATTCCGGCCTCGATCTCCGAGATTTGTTGGATTATCGCGTCCGCCGGAATGCATTCGATGAGCTCGGGAGACGCCAGCACTTCTTGGAATGTGGCCTCCAGATGAGGAGCGAGCCTAGGCACCGGCAACCTCCTGGTTGATCACGGCAATGAACTTGTCAATAGTGGGGAAGCCCTGCCCAGTCTTGGTACCGCCATCGGCGACCTCGACCGCGGGGAAGGTTGCGCGGGAAACTCGGTATCCCATCTCCTCCATTCTGCGCAGGACGACCTCCCGTCGCGCACCGACGTCCTCAGCGGAAAAGGCGGGGAAAACGATCACCGGGCAATGCGCGAACGCCGCAGTGGCGCTCACGATGTCATCGGCGATTCCTGAGCTCAGCTTCCCGCAGGTGTTGAATGATGCCGGACAAATCGCAATCGCATCGAGTCCCGCGCTGAGCGTCTTGTGCTGGGCTGTTCCTTTGGTGAGCCAGGCGGTATCCAGCGCTACCGGTTTACCATTGATGGCCTCTAGCGCGGCGACGCTGACAAAGGACTGTGCAGTGTGGGTGAGTGCTACCTCGATGTCCCACTCTTGCACAGTGCGTAAATATAGCAGCCATCCTGGCATGAGCGAGGCGGCAACGCCGCCGGTGATGAAAAGACCAAGTTTCATGACGTGACCTTCCGGTAGTTGAGTGACTGCAGTGAGGTGCTGGCCTTGGCCACGGCGTCGTGGTGGGCAGACAGCATGCCGGGGTTGAGTGCTGCGGTGCGTAGCAGGTGCGAATTCCAGGTTGCGCGAACGGCGTCTGCAGCGAGGGGGAAGTCGCTTGCGATATCGTCGGCGACATCCCGCAGGCCGGTGGTGTTCGCCGCCTTGTGCTCCGCCAGCAATTGGATGAAGAGCTGAAGCTCGGCCCAAATCCGTTCCCGGCCGTTAGAAAACCCGTCTGCGCCCCAGGCGAGTACTGTTAGGGCACCAGCCGATGAGGGATCTAGGAACGCACTGCCCAGCCCAACTCGTCTGTCCCAAGCTGAGCTTGGCGTCAGGACAGTCTCGGCGGTGGAAGAATCCCCGGGTGTGGGGGCGGTCTCCCAGGGGCCACCCCACACCAGGTTCCTGAGGGCTGCCAGAGACTCGGTGGACTCGGGCTCGGCGAGTAGGCGCTGACCCAGCGAGAGCTCGTCTGGGACCTGTTCAAAGATCAGTTGTGATTCCCGAAGCTTTGGCTCCGGATACAGTGTCCGCAGTGCCGGGCCCTCTTGGATGGGGAACGCCCGGTTGGTGGGTTGCACGTCAGTTAACACCGGAACCGCATCGGTGGATCTGTGGGTGAATACGAAGGTGAACGCGTTGTTAGACAAGGGAGTCCACCTCGTTTCGGAATGCATTTTCGCGCTGGTGGAGCTCGTTGAAATCGTTCCTGACTAGGCATTGCGCGGCCACCGCAGATAGTCCAGCTCCGAAACTGGTGTGGGCGTTGATACCAGGGCCACCTATCCATACCGATTCGGTCAGTTGCATTGAGAAGCCGGGGCCGTGTCCTCCTGGGGTGAAGGCACTGATGGCGTCGACAAGCGCGCCGAGGGCACCGGACCTGATTTGAGCGGGGTCGAAGTAGATGACCGTGGCGTCAGGTCGCGGGATGAGGCGGAGGTCTCTACTCTGGCCGAGGGTGGTCTTCATGGACCACCGAGGCAGGTGCGTTTGCCTGTCCATGAAATCGACCAATGCTGAGAATCTGCGAAGGGAGACGCCAGGCAGGTAGAGGCGCCACGCAGCGGTGAGACGAGGCGGCTCGAGCGATTCCACTACGAGCCATCCGGGGAGGGCATTGACCCGCAGCCGAGGCAAGGCCACTGTGAACTGCCCATTCGGTGTCGGGGTGTGAGGGAATTGGTCGGGACGCAGCGTGAATTGGCCATCCTTGCGCAGTTCGCCGTCGACCAAGTCCCAGCCTGGTGAGTGCACGGTATGCGCCGCAAGGTCCACGAATTGCGTCACTGTGGGCAGGTCCGCGAACAGGGCGGCGCTTTCGCAGCCTCGCAGGTGAATGTCGGAGTAGATGTAGGCGCGAAGCTCGGGGGCGGATACTTCCGTCTTGGATGTAAGACGTCGGAATGCGGACGGGGAAATTTTTTGGAAGCTGCTGGTGCACAGGGCTTCCCAGGGAGAACCAGTAGCCATCTTAAGTCTGTTGTCCTTCCAACCAGGCACCAAAGGTGGGCAATCCCGAAGTGGCGATGGTGGACAATGACGTCTCCACCACCGCGACCGTTGTTGGGGCCGAACCGGCGATGATTGCGCCCTGAAGCCGGCACATAAGTGAGAGGAAGACGGCACCGCTCAGCGCTGGCTTGTCGACGGACATCCCGCAGGAGTTCAACACGGAGAGGAATCGGGCAGAAAGCTCCTGAGTTTCACGCATCGCCGTAGTTACTTCGTGTTGGAAGTGAGCTTCAGCGGACGGGTTTCCTTCCTCGGTGGTGAGGTTGGGGCGTGTCATCGCGGCCCAGGTGGAGCGGGCGAGGGCGTAGAATATGACGCTGGCCAGGAAGTTCCCCATGTCCTCCTCTGGGCAGCCGATGCCGCTACACTCCCAGTCGATGAGACTGATCTCATTGTTTTCGGATTTAATCAGGTTGTCTAGCTTGAGGTCGCCGTGAACGAATCGCTGGGGGGTGCTGGTCCGGCGCACTAGTGACTGCGCTGTCTGCACCAACTCGCGGTACTGGTGGCCGATATTGAGGGCTTTTAGCGGGGTGGCAGCGAGATGTTGGAAGCCTAGTGGCTCGACTATGGGACGCTCACGGCTGGCTTTCGGAATGGGAGTGCTCGCAGTTTCAAGCCGCCAGAGCTGGATGAACTCCTCTGCGATCAGTTCAATAAGATGGGGCGTCAAAGTCACTTCGTCAAAACAGGTACCATCGACATACCGGCACAGGTAGAACTCTTCTTCCACGTCCAGTACATGGGACTGAGGTGCGTTATTGGCTAGGAAGCGCAGACGCTGGGTTTCGTCGTCGGCGGGGCCATTAGCTGTGAGCTCGCGACTACGTCGGTGGATGACTACCGGAACTGTGTCAACAGAGCTAAACCTAACGCGTGGATGCTTGGGTACGATATCACCGTCGTGCCAAAGGCGTGCTAGCGGGCTAAGGGGTGGAGCGAATGTAGTCATTGGGCATCACCAGTTTCAGGTCGAAAACAATGGAGTAACTAGTAAAATGCCTCCTGGATTCGTACCGCGGTGTGTACGAATCCAGGAGGCACTAAGCAACCCTTGGGTATTCTGGTCTAGCAGCCCAAGGTGATTGAGATAGTGATGCCGCAAGGGATGGTGGTCGGGGAGTCCACCGTGGCTGCGGTGTTCGCAATGAGCTGTCATGATTCTTGTTGACGGTGAAACCCTCAACGACAAGGATGTGTGATTATGCCGAAGGCTTATCCAAAAGAATTTCAACAGCAGTGCGTGGATGCGGTTCTCGTGTTGGGCAAGACACGCGAGGAAGTCGCTGCCGAGTACGGGATCTCCTCCTCAGCTCTGGGCCGGTGGGTGGCCAAAGCCAAAGGCACCCAAGGCACCGGCCGCGGCTCTCACCTGCGCAAAGCAGACCCCAACTCCCAAGACCCAGCTGAAATGACCAAACGAATCCGGGAGCTGGAGCTTGAAAACGAGTTCTTAAAAAAAGTCAGCGCCTTCTTTGCCAAGGAGCAGTAGAAGACGACTTCTTCCGCGTCATCTACCACTTCGACAAAGAAGGCACGACCAAGCCCAGATACTCGGTCACCATGATGGCACGCGTCCTTAACGTCAGCAGAGCCGGCTACTACGCCTGGAAGAAACGCCACCACACCCCTGTGGCTGCATCTTCTCCCAGGGGGCGCAGGCTTGCCATCAGTGCCCGCGTCACAGAGCTTTTCACGACCAAGCACAAAGGGTTTGCCGGTGCTCGCACCATTTTTGCTGACCTGGTCGCTGAAGGTATTGACACCACGTTGTACGCGGTGCGCACCATCATGGCGCAGAACAATTTAGTCACGAAGTACCGACGCAAGAAGGTACGCACCACCATTGCGGATCCTGACGCTGACCTGCGCAAAGACTACCTGCGGCGGATGTTTTATCCCCCAGTGCCCACCACGGTCTTGTGCGGAGATATTACGTACCTGCGCACCCGTGAAGGCTGGATGTACCTGGCCACAGTCATGGATCTGGGCACCCGGATGGTGGTGGGCTGGTCGATGGCCGATTCCATGCGCTCGAAGCTTGTGGTGGATGCCTTGACCATGGCCCATGATCGAGGCTTCGTTGCTGGTGATGCGATATTCCACTCGGATAGAGGCAGTCAGTACACCAGCTGTTCCGCGGACAGCGCATCGAAGATCACGACGTTCGCTTGTCTGTCGGCTCTGTTGGCGTGTGCTGGGACAATGCGGTGGCGGAATCCTTCTTTTCCACGCTGAAACTTCACCTGCTGCATGAGCGCAAACAATTCGATTCCAAGCAGCACGCCCGCCTAGAGACACTGTCGTGGATTGAGACGTATTACAACCGACAGCGCCGCCATAGTGCGACCGGCCTCATTCCCGCTGAGGCGATGGCCGATTTCCTGACCCCCAGCCCCGAATTACTCCCCGAGGCCCTTGCAGCCTAACCAAAACAAACGGGTCTAACCGTCAACAAAACTTGACACAGCCCACAATATCGGTTGCAGCGATTGCGTTTGCTTCCTTGAGGTTCATGTTTTCGAACATGCCGTACTTCCTTTCAGTAGAGGCCCGAGCGCTTTCGCCCGAGTGTATTTGGTGGGGTGTTGCGGTTAACTGTTGCTTGCCTCCCGCACCACCGACACTGGCAGAGTCGACTCAGGGTTTCAAGGGATGAATTTCGGTTCTCGTCCTTTCCGGGCATTGAATAATAATCGACTAGCTGGGCGATATTAACGAATGACGATAACGGCATGATTTTTGTCAGTAGTAGTCGGTATTAACTTCAGTGGTAATTTCTATTCCCTCATCTCGCGCAGAGAAAAATTTGTTTGAGCTGGAAATGTATTGATTCTGGGTTTCGTGATGAGTGTTGATTTGAGCCCCTTAGTTGAATTGATGACGCTTCAGGGTGCCCCCATCCTGGAGCTGAATCTTTAAAAACGATCAGTAAAACAAATGGTGGCCGATCCGGCTTGATTTTCTAAGAAAAGGGTCAATTGTCTCTTTTGGGAACGATCTTTAAAGTTGTTTGGAACTATATTTTGGCCGATTTGACGAATTATCCGCATTGAGGTCGAGGCTATTGTTACTAAATTTGTGTAACCCTCTGCAGCGAGTGCCGGGAGCAAAAATTACAATGCTCCAATATGTTGGCGATCACGGCATTCAGAACAGCACTCACCAAAGCCGGCGTCGTCTGGTTTGGGATCTTCGTCTTGGGGCTCGGCTTTGGAGTCCTCGCGACCAATCTGGGTTTCCCGTGGTGGGCGGCGTTCTTGATCTCGGCGACGGTCCTGGCGGGGTCGATGGAGTTCATCCTCATCGGCCTTATTTCTGCTCATTCACCGTTAGTAACGATCGCGGTGACGACGTTCCTGGTGAATTTCCGGCACTTGTTTTACGGACTGACCTACCCGCTTGAATTATTCAAGGGCAAGCTCCGGAAGTGGTACATCATGTTTTGCATGGTCGATGAAGCCTTTGCGCTGAACATCACCGAGCGGGATCCGAAGACCATGTGGTGGGTGCATGTCGGCCTCCATGCGAGCTGGGCGGGCGGCAGCTTGGTCGGTGCTCTTGGCGGAGCCCAACTACTAGGCGACGTGCACGGCCTCGACTTCCTGCTCATCGCGCTGTTTGCCGTCTTGGCGTTGGACTCGTGGCAATTGCGGAAAGACAAGGTGGGGGCGCTGTTGGCTGCTGGGGCGGCAGGAATTGGCATGGTGGCGGGCCACCAAAACATGATGCTGGTGGCGATGCTCCTGTTCGCTGGATCGTTGGTGGTGAGGCACAGCCGTGGATAGTTACTTCTTTATGGCCGTCGGCACGGCGGTGGCGGTGACTTTTATGCTCCGGGCGCTGCCGTTCGCGATTAAGGCAAAGCTGTCAGGATCCCCGTTTTTGGAGAATTTCGGGCGGTGGATGCCACAGGGCGCGATGATCATTTTGTTGCTTTATTGCCTGCATGGGGTTGGTTGGGGCCCGACGCACGTAAATGTGGGATATGGCGTCGGCTTGGCGGTGACAGCGGGGGTGCACCTGTGGCGGCGTAACGCGGTGCTGTCCATCGTGGCGGGCACGATCGCTTGCGTCGCGCTCTCGACCGGCCTTGCCTAGACTGGCAGCCATGATCACCATCACTGCTGATGAGTTATTGCAACGTGTACGCGGCTCGAAGAAGACCTCGATCATCGCGTCTGTGTGGGAGCCTGGCGAGGGCGCGAGCCTGTCCAGGTTCCAGGCCGAGCACATTCCGAATTCCATGTTTTGTGATGCTTCCCTGGCCTTGGCTGATATCCCTTCCAGCCAGGAGGGGCGCAACCCGCTCCCGAATACTGACCAGCTGCAACGCTGGTTCGTCAAGATGGGGCTCAATGCGGAAAGCGCCGTCGTGGTGTATGACCACAGCAAAGGGCTTCTCGCGGCGCGAGCGTGGTGGATCCTCACTTGGGCTGGGATTGACAATGTCCGTATTCTGGACGGCGGCATCGACGCGTGGGAAAGGGCCGGCCAGCCCGTTGTTGGCGGCCCAGGGAATTTTCCGGCAACGTCCACGATCCGGCCGAACATTGGGCAGCTTCCCACCGCGACCCTGGAGGAAGTGAAAAACCACAAGGGCATCCTCATCGACTGCCGTGAGCGCTCCCGCTTCTCCGGCCAAAAGGAATCCCTCGACCTCAAAGCCGGCCACATCCCGGGCGCCATCAACCTGCCCAGTGGCGAACTGCTCAACGAGGATTACACCTTCAAAACCCCGCAGGAAATTCGCCAGCTTTTCGACGCCGTGGGCGTCACCTCTGGCGAAAACGTCATCGTGTACTCCGGTTCCGGCCTGCACTCCTCCCAAATGATCGCAGCCATGCACCATGCGGACATGCCAGGTGCGGCGTTGTTTGTTGGCGGTTGGTCGCAGTGGGCGGCAGACCAGAGTAATCCAGTGGTGCGCGTGGACTAAACTAACTCGATGTGTGGTTTATTCTTGCAGCTTTAGTCCTATTCGCCGTCTCAGGCGTGCTGTTGTGGATCACCCGTCCGCAGCGGCAAGCCCCTGAGGCGGTGGAGGAACGCCAGCTTGAGGTAGTTGAAGAACTAGAGCCAGTGCTGGAAGGGGATCCCGAGCCGGAATTCTTGCCCGAGCCAGAACCAGAACCGGAGCCGGCACCAAAACCAGAACCCGAGCCCGAACCGGAACCCGAACCGAAAGAAACTAAGCATGTAGCCATCAAGCTGCCTGGTGGCGGACGTCGCGAGCGTAAAGCGTGGGCCGCTGATCGAGGCTTCGGCTTCTCCAAATCCGACATGTATCTCACGGACGAGTGGTCACGTGGCGCGGCAGCCTCCGGAGTGTCGCCCCGCGAGGTGGTTTCCGGTGTGGTGAACACCCTGGGCGTGGACTACGAGATGTACCTGGTGGACCTCGACACCATCCCGGTCATGGCGATGCGACGCAGCGCCGCCAGCGACGTGGTGGTAGACGCCCGCAGGGTGGGCGTGCTGCTTGACGACGACTCAGACGACCTTCTCCCCGTCACCCAAACATCCGGATTTGAGATTCTCTCCAACGACTATGGTGCGGCGGAACGCGTCATCGACGAGCGAGTGATCGCCTCCCTCGCCGCCATGCCCGAGGCTGTGACCGCGGTGTGGGCGGAATCGGATTGGGTGCTGGCCCAAACCACCAAATCCTCGCATTCAGAGGATTGGGATCAGATGATCGAACCGTTGGCGCTGCTCGCGGATGCATTCCGGGTACTGCCACCCCGGGCTGTCCGTAACTTGGACATCGTTATGAAGACCCGACCGGTGGGGGAGGCTACGGCCGTCGATAAGCCTGCGGAAGCAGACCTGGTGCGGATGCCCCGCTCGGAAGAGCCCGTTGAGATGCCGACCCGCGCGCGCCACGCCGCCCACGGAGTGGTTGAAGCCCGGCCGGTCGGCGCAGACGAAGTAGGGGCAATCGCTGAGGGACCATCCGAGGTGCCCGACAGCGATGGCACCCGCGTGGTACGCCGCGATAACAACCCAACAATCTTCTAAGGAGACACAGCATGGATAAGAAGCAGCAGCTTGCTGAACTGGTGAAAGAACTCGCCGTCGTGCACGGCAAGGTGACCCTCTCGTCTGGCAAAGAAGCCGACTACTACGTTGACCTGCGCCGCGCGACGCTGCACGCACAGGCCTCCCGCCTGATCGGCGAACTGCTACGCGAACTCACTGCCGACTGGGACTACGCGGCAGTAGGCGGACTAACCTTGGGTGCAGACCCAGTCGCGACCTCCGTGATGCACGCCGATGGCCGTGAGATTCACGCCTTCGTGGTGCGCAAGGAAGCCAAGAAGCACGGCATGCAGCGTCGCATCGAAGGCTTCAACGTAGCAGGTCAGAAAGTGTTGGTGGTAGAGGACACCACCACAACCGGTAACTCGCCGTTGACTGCTGTGAAGGCGCTGCGCGAGGCAGGTGCCGAAGTCGTCGGTGTGGCTACCGTGGTGGATCGCAACACCGGCGCCGGCGATGTCATTGCTGCCGAAGGCCTGGAATACCGCTACCTGCTGGGCTTGGATGACCTTGGACTCTAACAACGCCGACTCTAATAAAGGGCCCACCGAGTGGTTTGAGGCGCGCATCGGCGTGGGACCCTGGGAAGGCGACTGGCCGACCGACCCACGTTATGATCCGGAGCTGCTAGAACAGGGCGATAAGCGCAACGTGGTGGACGCCTACCGCTACTGGACGCGGCAGGCGATCGTGGCGGACATCGATACGCGTCGGCACCCGCTGCACATCGCCATCGAAAACTTCGAGCACGACGCCAACATCGGCACCGTGGTGCGCACCGCGAACGCCTTTGCCGTGGACACTGTCCACATTGTGGGCAAAAAGCGGTGGAACCGGCGCGGGGCGATGGTCACGGACCGCTACCAGTACCTGATGCACCACGACACTGTTGATGACCTGATCAGCTGGGCGCGTCTGCAGGGGCTCACGATCGTGGCGATCGACAACACCCCAGGTTCGGTTCCGCTCGAAACAGCCAACCTTCCGCGGGAATGCTTGTTACTCTTTGGTCAGGAAGGTCCAGGGGTGACGCAAGCTGCGCGGGATGGGGCACTGATGACGTGCTCGATCGCGCAGTTTGGTTCCACGCGGTCAATCAATGCTGGTGTCGCTGCCGGCATTGCGATGCACGCGTGGATCCGGCAGCACGCCGACCTGAACAACGCTTGGTAAGGGGCAGAGTAAGGTGCAAGAAAAGTGGTCGCATCGTGCAGATTTGGCTGAGGCAGCCATCACTGATCGGCATGCGCGGAAACTTTGGGGAATCCCCCGCACGAATCTCGGCGTGGTCAGCTGGCCGCCGAGCACCAAAGACGAGTTTTTCGTCCACTGGCACTACTGGTGGCAAGCCCACTACCTGGACTGCCAGATCGATGCGGCGCTGCGCCGACCCACTATTCAACGCAAACGGCGGATCAAGGAAACCATGCGTGGCATCCGCATCCGCAACATTCGCGGTTGGACCGTCAATCGTTATTACGACGATAAGTCGTGGCTGGCACTAGCCGTCGGTAGGTGGCACACTTCTGCGCGGAACAAGGCACTGCGGGCGCTGGAAAACAACATCGTTGCTGGCATCGATACGTTGACCGGAGTGCTGCCGTGGCGCACCAACGAAACCTTCTACAACGTCCCCACCAATGGCCCAGCGGCGATCATGATGGCCCGCTCCGGCAGATTGGCACAAGCGTGCACCCTCACCGACTGGGTCTTCGACAACCTCATTGACGAAAACGGCCTGGTCATGGATGGCATGAGGATGCGCATGCACGGCCCAGAGCTCGTACGGGCGATTCACCCGTATTGCCAAGGTGTCATGATGGGCGCCTGCCTGGAGATTGCCGACCGCATGCTCGCCGACCAGGGCGTCACCGACGTCGCCTCGCTTGACGACGCCGAACGCGCACACGACGCATACGCCTACATTGCTCGTATCCGCGAGCTCGTGGTGGCGGTGGAAAATAACTTGGCCACGCCAGACGGCGTCATCAACTGCCTCACCACCGGCGGTGACGGTGGCCTTTTCAAGGGTATTCTCGTGCGCTATCTCGCAGATGTGGCGCTGCGTCTGCCAGGCGACTCGGCCGCGAGCCGGGAGACCAAGAAGAAAGCCACTCGCCTGGTCCTGCAGTCAGCGACATCGCTGTGGAACCACCGGCTAGAGATCGACGGCCTTCCGGTATTTCCCTCCGACTGGACCAAAGACGCACAAGTCCCCACCACCAGCACGTATAGAGGCTCCATTGGTGGGGCAGTGCTCGGTTCGTTTGTCCCGGAGCGGGATCTATCAGTCCAACTGTCCGGCTGGATGTTGTTGGAAGCCGCGGCGAAGGTCGCTGGAGGGAGTTCATAAAAGTGCGGAAGTTGAGTGCCATACTGCTGGCGGCCTTGGTAGGGATGGGCGTTGCTAGCCCGCACGCTAGTGCCACCCCTGCACAGCAGCGCAATGTCATTATTTTGGGCGATTCTATGGTGGCGGACCCGTGGGCGGGGGATGTCGTTGTTAATCGCCTGCGTGGCGGTGGGCAGTGCCCGCGGTCTGCTGAGAGCTACGCCGAACAAGCAGCGCGGCAGGCTGGATTGGAAGCCCGGAATTTCTCTTGCGCCGGTTCACAGGTCAACATTGGTGGGCCGTTCCTGAAAACGGCATTTGCTGACCAGGTTGACGCAGCCCTTCCCGCAATAGATCCCAACACAACCCACGTGTGGATTACCCAAGGATTTAACGACACGTGGAGTGGCTTTGGCCCGGAAGCCTATCTAGACGGCATGAGTTGGCACATCGCCCGCATTCGGGAGCGCGCTCCTCAGGCGACCATCACGATGATTGGCTATCCGAGCATTACGAGTAACGGGCAGCTGTGCCTCGCCCGCGTCATACCGGGAGCTCCCGGGCCTGTTCCCGCAGTCCAGGTTGCCGACATGGAATCGCAAGCCCAGGAGATGCAACGTGAGCTGGCTCGTCGCACGGGCATCGGTTTTGTTGATGTCCGCAGTCAAACTCCTGGAAACGGCATGTGCTCACCCGACGACGTGCGGTACGTGTCGGCACTTATTGATACCACCGGCCCGGTGGCTCACATGCCGTTCCACATTAACGAGCGTGGGCATCGTGAGATGGCGCATATGGTGGTGGATCAACTGGGGCTGTGACACCCTCCAAATTTGTGTGCCACGGCGAAACGCCGCAAACACAGGCATAATTGAGGGCAGGTAAATTTTCCCCAACTTGGAGGTCCTAGACTATGCCTATTGCAACTCCTGAGGTCTACAACGAGATGCTGGATCGCGCAAAGAAGGGTGGCTACGCCTACCCTGCGATCAACTGCACGTCTTCCGAAACTATCAACGCTGCTCTCAAGGGTTTTGCTGAGGCAGAGTCTGACGGCATTATCCAGTTCTCCACCGGTGGCGCTGAGTTCGGCTCCGGTCTGGCTGTGAAGAACAAGGTTGCCGGCGCTGTTGCACTGGCTGCCTTCGCTCACGAGGCTGCTAAGCACTACGGAATCAACGTTGCGCTGCACACTGACCACTGCCAGAAGGAAGTTCTGGACGAGTACGTTCGCCCACTGATGGCAATCTCTCAGGAACGCGTCGACCGCGGTGAGCTGCCTCTGTTCCAGTCCCACATGTGGGACGGCTCCGCTGTGCCAATCGATGAGAACCTCGAGATCGCACAGGAGCTCCTGGCTAAGGCTAAGGCCGCCAACATCATCCTCGAGGTTGAGATCGGTGTTGTCGGTGGCGAAGAAGACGGCGTTGAGGCCAAGGCTGGCGCTAACCTCTACACCTCTCCTGAGGACTTTGAAAAGACCATCGACGCCCTCGGCACCGGCGAAAACGGCCGCTACATGCTGGCCGCTACCTTCGGTAACGTGCACGGCGTGTATAAGCCAGGCAACGTGAAGCTGCGCCCAGAGGTCCTCCTCGAAGGCCAGCAGGTAGCCCGCAAGAAGCTCGGCCTCGGCGACGACGCCCTCCCATTCGACTTCGTCTTCCACGGCGGTTCCGGCTCCGAGAAGGAAAAGATCGAAGAAGCCCTGCGCTACGGCGTGATCAAGATGAACGTCGACACTGACACCCAGTACGCGTTCACCCGCCCAGTCGCAGCACACATGTTCTCCAACTTCGACGGCGTCCTGAAGATCGACGGCGAAGTCGGCAACAAGAAGGTCTACGACCCACGCTCCTACCTGAAGAAGGCAGAGCAGTCCATGGCTGAGCGCATCATCGAAGCTTGCCAGGACCTGCACTCCGTAGGAACCACCGTTTCCAAGTAACAGGTTCTTCGGTATCCCCTTCCCTCATTGTGTGAGGGAGGGGGATTTTAAATTTAGTAACAGAATTTGGCGTACGAATGGGATTTTTCACGGCGAAATCGTCCCATCCGTACGCTCGATTTCGTCGCCCAGCCACACCTGGCTGCTTGATCGCAGGCCCAGGCTGGTCAGGGATAGGGATTTGCCCCGAGCAACAAATCCCTATCATTTTTCCTAAGCCCCCATTACTAGTTGGGCGTCGCGGAGGTGCCGGTAGAAGGTTGCTCGTTCGACGGGGCGTTTGCGGGATATGCCGTCGACAAGCACGCGCACGTTCTGTCCGCCGACCTGCAGCGCCCGTCCTGTTGCCAGCGTGGCCGGGTCGTATTCTTTTTTAAATAGCCGCGGGCGGGGGTTGATGCGTTTGACGGCGGCGATTCCGGGTGCGCCTGATGTGGGGACGAGGCGGGCCCCGAAGTTGTTAATTTGTTGTTCGCTGTGGAGCAGCACGTGGTCGTCAACGATTATTTCGCCCACGAGTTCAGCGTTGTCCCACTCGGTGATGGTGGCGGATCCTGCGACGGCGATGCCGGCGTCGTCGCGGATGAGGGGAGCGGGTTTCGCTGCTGCTTGGGTGGCGAACTCCCACGCGTCCTTAGGCAGCCCCCAGTTCTGGGCGACAACTGAGGGGCTGGTGGGGACGAATCCGACCTGGATCCACATGTCATCTTGGCGCATGAGTCGGGTGAGGACTGCGGAGAGGGCGGCGTCGGAGCCGATGACGACGAGGCGGACGTCGCGAAGTGGTTGCTGTGGTGCTGGCTGCGGGGCGCCGAGGGGTTTCACATCGGGCTGGCGTTGAATGTCATCCAGGGACGGGGTGGGGTCTTCGGGGAGCGCGCTGCGGGCGATCCCTTCCAAGAACTTCAGGTCGCGCTGGGACGGGACGTCCGGGAGGCGAATATCGGAGGGGAAGTTGCTGTTGCCACAGTCGATGGAGAGCAGTTGCATGGTTCTTTAATCTACCGAAGCGGTTAGACTCGCGGTGTGATAAGGCAACAAGCATTCGGTAGGTTACGCGAAGGCGCGCAGCGCGTGGCGGTGTCGTGGCCTTATATTTTGCAGCTCGGAATCACGGCAGGCCTGGCGTATTGGGTAAGTTTGCGTGTGTTTGGACACCCGCAGCCGTTTTTCGCGCCGATGGCCACGATCATTGTGCTTTCGACGCAGGGCGGGGATCGGGTACGTCGTTCCATTGAGCTGGTGCTCGGCGTGGCTGTTGGCGTTGGGCTGGGCGACATCCTCATTTACTACGTGGGCACTGGTGTGTGGCAGATCGCGGTGGGCGTGATCGTGTCGGTGACCGCGGTGATGTTCATTGATAAGGGAGTGCTGGCGGCGAATCAGGCGGCGTTCGCGTCGGTGCTGATCGCGACGATTTTTCCGCCGGGCACGGCTGGCGGGCCGGAGCGTATGTTTGACGCCCTAATCGGTGGAGTCATTGGTGTGGTGATGATGGGGCTGATCCCGAAATCGCCTTTGAAGGATGGGCGTCGTGAAATCGCTAAGATCCTGTCGACGATCGCTGCGGTGATGGAAGAGCTGGTGGAGGCCCTTTCTGCCCGGGACGGTCGCCAAGTTTCTGACGTGCTTGAACGGGCGCGCAGCTCGCAGGCGGCGATTAACACGATGATTGCCGCGGCTCACACCGGCAAGGAGGTGGTGAAGACCTCGCCGATTATGTGGAAGCAGCGTCGCGAGTTGCGCTCCATTTTGCGGGTGCTGGGGCCCGTCGATAATGCCATGCGCAACACCCGCGTGCTGGTGCGCCGTGCGGGCGTGCTTCTCGACGACCATTCCACCGTCTCCTCGCGCCAACTGGAAATCCTGGCCGAGCTTTCCGAGATCATGCATGAGCTGTCAGAGGTGTTTTGGCAAAAATCGGATGCTGCGCTGTCCCCCGAGATCCCGAAGCTTACGGTGCGGCTGCGGAAACTAGCAGCGCAGGCCCACCCCGACATTGCGGATCCTGCGACGCTGTCCGGCATCATGATCGTCGGCCAAACGCGCTCCTTGATCGTGGATCTGCTGCAAGTGTGCGGTCTATCGCGCCAGTCTGCTGTTGCGGCGCTCGTTCCGACTTCAGACAACCCAGGGATGCCCCCGGAAGTTTGGGGAAATGGTTCGTGAAAACCCTTGTGGCATGTAGAATTAGTTAACGTCTTTTGCCCCGCAGCACGCCGGGGCTACTCGAGTTGATCGGAAGTGACGTGACATGGCTGCAATCGTGATTGTCGGCGCCCAGTGGGGCGATGAAGGCAAAGGTAAAGCCACAGATATCCTCGGCGGTGTAGTTGACTACGTAGTCAAACCCAATGGTGGCAACAACGCTGGCCATACCGTGGTGGTTGGCGGGGAAAAGTATGAACTCAAGCTCCTGCCAGCTGGTGTACTCTCGGAGAACGCTACTCCAGTGCTTGGCAACGGTGTTGTGATCAACCTCGAGGCCCTGTTCGAGGAAATGGACGGCCTCATCGCGCGTGGCTGCGACGCTTCCCGCCTGCGTATCTCCGCTAACGCACACGTGGTGGCCCCATACCACCAGGTGCTGGACCGAGTTCAGGAACGCTTCCTGGGCAAGCGCGCCATCGGCACCACAGGTCGTGGCATTGGCCCAACCTACGCTGACAAGGTTGCCCGCGTCGGTATCCGAGTGCAGGACATCTTCGATGAGTCCATCCTGCGCCAAAAGATCGAATCCGCACTGGACGTGAAGAACCAGATGCTGGTGAAGATGTACAACCGCAAGGCCATCCTTGCGGAAGAAACCGTGCAGTACTTCCTGTCCTACGCGGACCGCCTGCGCCCGATGGTCATCGAAACTGAGCTGGAACTGAACAAGGCGCTGGATGAGGGAAAGCACGTCCTCATGGAGGGCGGCCAGGCCACCATGCTCGACGTGGACCACGGTACCTACCCGTTCGTGACCTCCTCCAACCCCACCGCAGGTGGTGCGTGCGTGGGCTCCGGTATTGGCCCGACCCGCATCACCCACTCCATGGGCATCATCAAGGCCTACACCACCCGCGTTGGCGCCGGCCCATTCCCAACCGAGCTGTTTGACAAGTGGGGCGAGTACCTGCAGACCACCGGTGGCGAGATTGGTGTGAACACCGGACGCAAGCGTCGTTGCGGATGGTACGACTCCGTGATTGCCCGCTACGCCTCCCGCGTCAACGGCTTCACCGACCTGTTCCTGACCAAGCTGGACGTGCTCACCGGCATCGGCGAAATCCCAATCTGCGTCGCCTACGACGTAGACGGGGTCCGCTTCGACGAAATGCCAATGACCCAGTCCGACTTCCACCACGCCACCCCGATCTACGAAACCATGCCAGCCTGGGATGAAGACATCACCGGCTGCAAAACCTTCGAGGATCTGCCACAGAAGGCAAAGGACTACGTGCTTCGCCTGGAAGAACTCTCCGGCTGCCAGATTTCCTACATTGGCGTTGGACCTGGTCGCGACCAAACCATCGTTCGCCATGATGTGATGGCTGACTAGCACCCTGAACCATGTGCCCTTAATCATATCCATATATCCTTCTAAGAATTTTGTAAACTTGATTAAGGGGTCTATTATTCACCTGTCAATAATTTTCTAGTGAAGTGACAAGGGGTGGGAAGGTTCTTTTCCCCTTGGCTAACTAGGTTTGAAGCTGTGTCCTAACTAATAGAAAACGCGATCCCACATGTGTTGATCGACCTAGCTAGGGCACGCAATTGGAGAGGTGAGATATGGCCCTAGTTGGTGGGTGGCAAGTGCGCAGGAAGCTTGTGGCGCTTTTGACGGCCATTTTGGTTTTGGTCCCTGCAATGTTCGTTTCATTGTCGGGTGCGAATGCGGCAGAGCCCCGTATTGACGACGGCGTAAAGGTGTCTTCGGGGAAGCAGGGCTACGAGATCGTTTCTGAAGACGGTAAAAGTAGAGAAACGCAGCTCTTCAAACTTGTTAGCGAAAGCTTCAATGGTCAGTCCTATTGTGTCGAGGCTGATGTTCGCATCGATGTCTCAGCGAGTGTCGATGGCAAATTTACTTCCTGGAGCAATTTTGCTGGCAACAACCAGTTTGTGAAATATGCGGACAAAGTTAATTGGATTGTAGAAAATAGCTATCCGGCAGTGTCCCTTGAATCTTTGGCTAACACCATCGGTGCCAAATCGGGTGAACTAAACGAGAAGAGCGCTATCGCTCAAACACAAGCTGCTATTTGGCGCTTTACCGACGGGTACAGCCTCAAAGAAATTAAGTTTACTAATGCCCGCCAGGAACTGTCCGCGCTGCAGGAAGGGCAAAAGAAGCTCTATGATTACCTAGTTGGCGAGAAAAACATTGGTTCTAAGCGCGTCGATATTGTCCAGGTTAACGAAGAAAAAGTCGTTGAAAAGGACGGCGTTGTAGGCCCGTTCCAATTCCAAATCACTGGCGGAGCATCAGAGTTTTCCGTGAAGCTTGGCGCGGGGCAGTCTCTCGTAGACAAAGATGGCAACACAGTTCGTAGCGGTGAAGAGTTCTACGTGAAGGTGGACCAGAACGTCTCCTCGGTAAAATTTGATCTCGAGGTGCCTAACGCCGGTGTGGGTGGCGCGATCGTTCATGCAGTGAAGGATAACGTTCGTCAGCAAACCACCATCGTGACCTATTCCGAACAAAAGACTCCACTTACCCGGACTGTCGAGTGGACCAAAAAAGAAGAGTCTGTGGCGAATCACGATATTGAAATTTCTAAGGTCGATCTGAATGGCACGGAGCTTCCTGGTGCGCAGATCACTGTGTTGAAGAAGTCTGACGGTTCTAAGGTCGACTCATGGGTATCCACTGATAAGCCACACCGGATTAGCGTCGCTCCAGGCGAGTATGTCTTCAAGGAAACCGCAGCTCCTAAGGGATACAAGGTCGTTTCCGACATTACGTTCACTGTGAATGCTAAGGGTGAGGTGTCCACCTCTGACGTTCAGCAAACGGTCAACAGTGTAAAGGTTGCAGTCGCGGAGAAGAATCAGCTGACCGTGATCAACGAGGCGGAGCAAGCTCCACTGACCAAGGTTTTGCTTTCGAAGGTCGCGTTGGGGCAGAAGGATGAGCTAGCTGGCGCGAAGATGACCTTGTCCAAGGTTGGTATTGCTTGGGATGAGCCAGTAACGGCACTCATCGAGGAATGGACTTCTGGAAACAAGCCGCGTGAGTTCTCTGCGGAGCCAGGCGTATATCAGCTCACCGAGGTCACTGCGCCACAGGGCTACGAAGTTGCGGAAAGCATCATCTTCCATGTTGCTGGTGACGGAAAAGTTCAGGTTGGTGTCAAAGACAGCGATGGTCACTACAAGCTGGAAGATGCGGAAGACAACAAGGTCGTAATGGTGGACAAGCCGTCACCTACCACTACTCCTTCCACTTCCGTTACCACGAGCGAGCCAACTCCTTCGGAAACCACTGTGACGGTGACGACGGAAGTTCCAGTGACGGTTACGAGCACCACTGAGGTTCCTACTACCGTGACGACGACGGTAGAAACCCCGGTTCCTACCACGGTGACGGAAACGACTGTTGTACCGACCACTGTTGTGACCACGGAAACGACTACCACTGAGGTGGTTGTTCCAACGACGGTCGAGACGACCACCACTGAGATGGCGGCTCCTACCACTACAACGACCACGGTCCAGGCCGCCTCTGGCTTCGATCTGCGTTACGTACTTGGTGCTCTCGGGCTGTGGGCACTACTGAAGGAAGGCGGTTCATCGTCTTCCGATATGGGGTCATCTTCCTCATCGACCAAGGCCCCGATAGTGGTTCCGGCACCTTCCGTTCCGAACCGCCAGGATCGAGTGGACTCCATTTCTAATGAGCCTCCAGTTGCTCAGAAGGGTGTCCAGCCTCAGCAGACTCCTGCGAAGAAGATGCTGGCATCGACCGGCGCGAACGTTGTAGGCCTTTCGGCAGTTGCTGCGCTCCTGCTAGCTCTCGGCCTGTACTTTGTGGCGAAGCGTCGTAAAGAAAGCTAGTACTTAGCTAGTTGTCGTAAGAGCGGTGTGCTCGGTGATCCGAGGCACCGCTTTTGCGATAGTAGTGCCTGTCACCACGATGCGGCAGTGCTCCCGGATTATGATTGCACCATGTACACCCCTGAAAATATCGGTACCCCGTTAACAGACAACGCCACCCGCGTCATGCTCCTCGGCTCGGGAGAGCTCGGCAAAGAAGTAACTATCGCGCTGCAGCGCCTCGGCGTCGAAGTGCATGCTGTTGACCGCTATGAAAACGCCCCGGCGCACCAGGTTGCGCACCGCGCATACGTCATTGACATGACGAATCCGGACGCAGTGAAGGAACTGGCTAATCAGATTAACCCTCAGTTCATCGTCCCAGAGATCGAAGCGATTGCCACCGACGCGCTCGCAGAACTCGAAGCAGGCGGGACGACGGTCATCCCCACCGCCCGAGCAACCCAACTGACGATGAATCGGGAAGGCATCCGCCGACTTGCCTCCGAAGAACTGGGGCTACCGACCTCGGCTTACGAATTCGCATCCACGAAGGAAGAATTCGCGTCAGCGGTGGAGAATATTGGGTACCCGTGCGTCGTTAAGCCAGTGATGAGCTCTTCCGGCAAGGGCCAATCTGTCCTTCGCTCGGCTGCCGACATCGACACCGCCTGGGACTACGCCATGTCCGGCGGGCGCGTCGACTCCGGCCGCGTTATCATCGAAAGCTTCGTCGATTTCGACTACGAAATCACCCTCCTCACAGTCCGTTCCATCGACCCTGCCACCGGCAACGACGCCACCTGGTTCTGCGAACCCATCGGCCACCGCCAAGTCGACGGCGACTACGTGGAATCCTGGCAACCGATGGCCATGACTGAAACCGCACTCGAAAATGCCCGCTCCGTCGCAGCCCGCATCACCGGAGCCCTCGGTGGCCGCGGCATCTTCGGTGTCGAGCTCTTCATCTCTGGCGACGACGTCTACTTCTCCGAAGTTTCCCCGCGTCCGCACGACACCGGACTCGTCACCCTCGCCTCCCAACGATTCTCCGAATTCGAACTCCACGCCCGCGCCATTCTCGGGCTCCCGATCGATGTCACCCTCGTATCCCCAGGCGCATCATCCGTGATCTACGGGTCCTCCGAAGGGCCAGTGCGGTACGTTGGGGTAGCTAACGCGCTAGCCGTCCCAGAATCCGACATTCGCATCTTCGGCAAACCAACCGCCGGCGAAAAACGACGCATGGGTGTGGCCGTCGCCACCGGCGAAAACGTGGAGACTGCGCGCGAACGGGCAGTCGCTGCTTCGTCAGCCGTCAGCGTGATGGAATAGCGCCGGGCTTGGAGGCTTCTTGGTTTTTGACCCCGACATTACGGCCCCGAGGTTGGTGGGTCGGGGCCTTGACCCCGACATTACGGCCCCGAGGTTGCCCCAAAATCGCTGCGACGAGCCCGAATTTCGGGAGGGTAATGTCGGGGAGAAGTTTGTAGCGCCTTAACCATGGCTCAATGGTGTGATTGTTGAGGGTGGTGAGATGACTGGGGATGTTGCGGCTTCTTGGTTTTTGAGCCCGACATTACGGCCCCGAGGTTGGTGGGTCGGGGCCTTGACCCCGACATTACGCCCCCGAGGTTGCCCCAAAATCGCTGCGGCGAGCCCGAACTTCGGGAGGGTAATGTCGGGGAGAAAGCCGGTCGGCTTGCGAGCTATCGCTGAATGCAGCATGATATTGGCATGAATTCGGGGGATTTCATATCGGGGAAGTTATGTTATTTGCGTGCGCTGAGCTACGCTCGCGCCTTGGAAATGAGGCGCGATTTTCCGGATGCAATAGAGCTGACGCCGGAGGTCATAGTTCACCGAGAGTATTTTGAGAGTCAGCAGTGGTGGAAACAAGAGGAAATCCGCGCGATTGCTGTGGGGATGGCGGCGTATCGGGCAGTGCTCGTCGGTAAGGCTGCTGCGCGTGTAACCGGAATTCCGGTGTTGCGCAACGGCCCAGTGGAGTTGTGTTTGCCGGGTGGGGTGTGCGCGCCGTCGCGAAAGCGCTGGCAAACGGGTGTGGAATATCGGCATTGGCAGCTTCACGACGACGATTGGACCATCCACAAAGGTGTCAGAGTTACTCGTGGCCGGAGAACAGTCATTGATATCGCGCGAACTGGAACTTTAGCTGAGGGCCTAGCGGCTATCGACTACGTGCTTTATACCCAGCAAACGAACATGGAAAGCATCGACGCCCAACTAAGTCGCTTCCGTCGCCTACCTGGGGTGAGCAAAGCTCGGCGGGCAATGGAACTGGCATCCCCAAGAGCGGAAAGCCCACTAGAATCCTGGGCCCGGGCACAACTTATCGAAGCTGGCATACACGATTTCTTCCTGCAGATCGAGATCGAAGGATGTCGCGTTGACTTTCTTATTCAAGAATGGCTTGTCGTGGAAGTCGACGGAAAATCCAAGTACACGGATTTTGGTGAAGAGAAGAAATGGGCGGAAGAGAAAGAACGCAATGACAAGATTCTCGCCGCGGGATATCACATTCTGCACGTAGGGCGAAAAGAACTAAAAACAATGGTCCAAGGCGAATCCGAATTCATCCACAAAGTCCGGAAGCTACTACAACGACGCCCTCGATAAACGCCTAAGCCAAACAACTTGATGATCGGTTAGGGCGTTGACCCCGACATTACGGCCCCGAGATTGGTGGGACAAAGCCTCGAGCCCGACATTACGCCCCCGAGGTCGCCTCAAAAACGCTGCGACGAGCCCGAACTTCGGGAGGGTAATGTCGGGGCCAACGAGGGCAGCCGACCAGCAGCGCCTACGGGCTGCAAATAATGAGGCCAAAGTGGCCGGTGTGAAGCCCCAAACCAAGCCCCAAACCAAGCCCCAAA
This sequence comes from Corynebacterium hindlerae, assembly GCF_014117265.1. Lineage (NCBI taxonomy): Bacteria > Bacillati > Actinomycetota > Actinomycetes > Mycobacteriales > Corynebacteriaceae > Corynebacterium > Corynebacterium hindlerae. The sequence goes on from NZ_CP059833.1 coordinate 1,891,492, forward strand.
CCACACCCCAAACCAAGCCCCAAACCACACCCCAAGAATCCTCAAGCCACCTGATACCGCCCGTTGGCATCCACTCCGCGGGCTTGTTGCACGACAAGGTGATGCCCGTAGCTGGCGACGCGCTGCTGGAGCAATGGCAATTCGGCTTCCAAGACAGAGCCGGGCCACACCGTGGTGCGTACTTGTAAGGGAACGTCGGCGTCGGTGAGCAGCTCGAGGGACTGCCAGCTTCCGGCTGCAGCTCGTGGGGTGAGCCCAACCTCGGAAGATGAGCCGGGCAGGCATTTCACATCGAGCCCCACCCAGTCGGGTCGGGTGTTTTCCGAGGCCAAGAGCGTGGCGATTGCTTTTGGTCGGTATCCGCTGGTGTGGAGGCCGACGGGGTAGCCACGCGAATGCACGGTAGCTATGAAGGAGCCAAGCCCTGGGTGCATGGTGGGTTCGCCGCCGGAGATGACGAGGGCGTCGATAAGTCCGCGTCGTTGTTCCAGCAAGGACCACGGAAACTTAACGCCTGGCCCGACCTGTTGCAGGGCCGGGTTGTGGCAGTAGTAGCAGGTCAGGGGGCAGCCTTGGGTGAAGGCTGTGATGGTGAGGTGTCCTGGCCAGTCGGTGGCGGAGAAGGGAATGACTCCGGCGATGGGGAGGTCAGGAGGCGAAGTAGACGCGCTCATGGAATTCGCCCTTCTTGCCGGTGTTGAAGCTGGCCACCGGGCGGAAGTATCCCATCACGCGGGTCCATACCTCGGTGGGGGAGCCACAGGAACATACCGGGACTTCTCCCGCGAGGTAGCCATGCTGCGGGCAGATGGAGTAGGTCGGGGTGATGGTGACATAGGGGAGCGAGAAGTTTGATAGGGCCCGTTTGACCAGGAGCGCGCATTCCTTGCCGGAGGAAAGGTAGGCGCCCATGTAGAGGTGCAGGACGGTGCCGCCGGTGTATTTGCGTTGCAGCTCGTCTTGGAGCTCTAGCGCCCGGAATGGGTCCGGGGTGTGGGAGACGGGCAGCTGGGTGGAGTTGGTGTAGTAGGGTTCCTCGGCGGTGCCGGCTTGGATGATTCCTGGGTAGCGCGCAGCATCTGCCCTGGCGAAGCGGTAGGTGGCGCCTTCGGCGGGGGTGGCCTCCAGGTTGTAGAGGTGACCGGTGGTTTCTTGTGCTTCGACGAGGAGGGCGCGAATGTGGTCGAGGAGCCGCAGCGCGATGTCGGGGTCGGTGGCGATTGTGCCGCCGGTCAGGTTGCGGATCATCTCATTGACGCCGTTGACGCCGATGGTGGAGAAGTGGTTGTCGAGGCTGGGGAGCCAGCGCGCGGTGTAGGGGTAAAGGCCCTGCTCAAGCAGGCGGGTTACGGTCGCGCGTCGGCGCTCAAGCGTATCGACGCCCAGCCCCACCAACCTCGTCACCTCAGCGAGGATCTCTCCTTCCGTTTCGCACGTGAACCCGAGCCGAGCGCAGTTGAGGGTCACCACGCCGATCGATCCGGTTTGCTCCGCGGAACCAAACAGGCCGTTTCCTCGTTTCAGCAGCTCGCGAAGGTCGAGCTGCAGACGGCAGCACATGGAGCGGATGTCACCGGGGTTCAGCTCCGAATTAATAAAGTTCTGGAAGTAAGGGAGCCCGTACTTCGCGGTCATCGTGAACAGCGCCTGGGCGTTTTCGGAGTCCCAGTCAAAGTCGCGAGTGATGTTGTACGTCGGGATGGGGAAGGTGAAGGAGCGGCCATCGGCGTCGCCCTCGGACAGTACATCAATGAAGGCGCGGTTAATCAGGTCCATCTCGGCCTGTAGCTCGCCATAGGTGAAGTCGCATGGCTCGTCGCCGACGATCGGGTAGTCGTCCGCAAGGTCCGCGGGGCAGACCCAGTCCAATGTGACGTTAGTGAATGGGGTTTGGGTTCCCCAGCGGGACGGCACATTCAGGTTGAAGACGAATTCCTGGATCGCCTGGTGCACCTGCTCGTAGCCCAAGCCGTCGAGCCGCACGTAAGGCGCGAGGTAGGTGTCAAAGGAGGAGAACGCTTGGGCCCCGGCCCATTCGTTCTGCAAGGTGCCCAAGAAGTTCACCATCTGCCCGAGGGCGCTGGACAGGTGGCGGGGCGGCTTCGAGGAGATTGCGCCGGGCACCCCACCGAACCCTTCGGTGAGCAGTGCACGCAGGGACCAGCCGGCACAATATCCACCGAGCATGTCCAGGTCATGGATGTGGATGTCGCCGTCGCGGTGGGCGGCGGCAGCCTCCGGGGTGAAGACGTTGTCGAGCCAGTAATTGGCGATCATTTTGCCGCTGGCGTTGAGGATCAACCCGCCGAGGGAGTAGTCCTGGTTGGCGTTCGCGTTGACCCGCCAGTCTTCGCGGCTGAGATATTCGTTGATAGTGGCGGTGGGGTCAATGACAGTCATAACCCCAACCCTAGAACTGAATTACATCATTGTAACCGTGAGAATTATCGCAGAAACTTTTTGCGCATCGGGGTATGAGGGATGCCGTCCCAGTCGAATTCCTCGCCCGAGACCTCAAAGCCGAACGCCTCGTACCAGGACACCAGTGGGGTTTGAGCGGTGAGGTGGACCGGGCCGTCGCAAAGCTGCAGTGCCCTGTGCATGATCTCCTGTGCCAGCCCCGTGCCGCGCGCCTGCTTACCGACGCAGAGCCGCCCCAGGTGCCACACTCCCTCCTCGGCGTACACGCGGGCATAACCGACCAGCGGGCCGTCGTACGCCAGGATGTGCATCGCGGTGAGGTCAATGCTGTCGATCTCCTGGTAGGGGCAGTGTTGCTCCACCACGAACACATCGACACGCAATTTCAGAAGCTCCCACACCTGGCGAGGTGTGAGGTCATCAAGCTGGGCGACGAGCATACTAGTGCAGTTTCATCATCGGGGTGAGCGTGATGTCCGCGAACGGGTACTCCTCGGCGATCTGGCGGAAGCCGAACTTCTCATACCAGCCCACCAACGGAGTGCGGGCGTCCAGCACCAGGTCCTTATCCGGGTACGTCTCATCAGCGAAGTTGATGGTGAACTCCATCAGCTTCTTCGCCAGTCCCGTGCCACGCTCGGACTCGGCAACACAGACGCGCCCCAGGCGCATGACATCTTTTCCGTCAACTTCACATTCGTACACGCGAATGTTGCCCAGCAGTTCTTCCTTGTTCTCAGAGGACCACACCAGGATGTGGCGAGTGGTCGGCAAAGCGTCGATCTCGTCCACTTCTTTGTAGGCGGTGTTTTGCTCTTCCACGAAAATGCCCACGCGCAACTTGTACACCTCGTGTACATCGAGAGCGGAGAGGTCCTTGAGCTGCGAAACTTCGAAGTGGTAACTCATAGGGAAAAGTGTAATGAGGTTAGCCACCTTGACGCGAAAAATAACGCAAAAAGTCGGCCAAAACCACAGCGTGAAAAAACTGCATGTGGTTTTGCCGACGTTAGCTGCAGGTGAAAAGGGGGTGGTTAGCTATCCGCAATGTTCTTACGGGAATGCTTCACCATCTCGTCCCATTCCACAATCTTCTTCCGCTCGCGGCCCTCGGCTTCGCCCAGCGCCTTCTCGGCGGCATCGAGCTGGTACCAGCCATCCCAGGTGGTAAATGGGATATTGCGGGAATCCAGGAACGCGGTGACAGCGTCCGGCTCTGGGGATGCAGCCGGGGTCAGCTTGCCGTCCGCGTAGTCCGCGAGCAGCATGTCGGTGGTTTCCTTAGCATCGGACTTGGTGTTGCCAATCAACCCCACCGGGCCGCGCTTAATCCAGCCGGTGGTGTACAGGCCCGGAACGATTTCGCCTTCATGAGTGATGACGTGGCCACCATCGTTACGGATGACATTCTTGGCTGGGTCGAATGGGACCTCGGGCATCTCGTCGGACTTGTAGCCCACGGCGCGGTAGACCGACTGCACTGGCCATTCGGTAAACTTGCCGGTGCCCTTCACTCCGCCGGAGCCGTCGAGCTCCATGCGCTCCGTCTTGAACGCAGTCACGCGGCCGTTTTCTCCAATGATCTCCACTGGGGATTCGAAGAAGTGAATGTATAGCTTGTGGGGTGCACCCTTTGGCTCGCGCATGGCGTACCCTTCCAGGGTCTGGCACACCAGATCCACAGACTTGGAGGCGTGGCGTGCCTCAATGGAGGCTTCGTCGTAGTCGATGTCCTCTGGATCCACGATGACTTCGATGGTTGGGGAGTGGTCCAGTTCCTTCAGTTCCAGCGGGGTGAACTTGGCCTGGGCTGGGCCACGGCGACCGAACACGTGAATTTCGGTAGCCTTGTTTTCCTTCAAGGTTTCGTACACGTTGTCCGGGATTTCGGTGACATGCAGCTCGTCCGCGGTCTTAGCGAGGATACGAGCCACGTCCAGGCCCACGTTGCCCACGCCGATCACGGCGGTGGAGGTGGCGGACAGATCCCAGGTGCGCTTGAAGTTCGGGTTGCCGTCGTAGAAACCAACGAAGTCGGCGGCGCCGTAAGAACCGTCGAGGTCAATACCAGGGATGTCAAGGTCTCGGTCCAAGGTGGCGCCGGTGGAGAAGATAATGGCGTCGTAGAATTCACGCAGCTCATCGACGGTCACATCCTTGCCGATGTTGACGTTACCGAGCAGGCGCAGCTCCTCACGATCCAGCACCCGGTGCAGCGAATTTACGATGCCTTTAATACGTGGGTGGTCCGGGGCGACACCATAACGGATGAGACCGAACGGAGCGGGCATGCGCTCGAAGAGGTCGATGCTCACCTCTTGTCCAGACTTCATCAGAATGTCAGAAGCATAGATTCCGGCTGGGCCGGCGCCGATCACAGCAACACGAAGCGGTCGAGACATAGGTGGCTAGCATCCTTTGTTTAGTTCTGGATTTAATTCGACCTGCTAGCATACCAAATTTTCGGAGTTTGCTAAAGGTTGCTGAACGGTAAAACGAGTGTCGAAACGCCACACTTTCTGTAAGATTCCGTTGTGAATCACACGGCACTTCATGATTGTGCCTTATTCAGTCACTAGAAAGGGATAGCATGACCAACTCAGTCCTGCTCACCTCGGTCGGACGCACTCTCGATGGCTACGATTACGACGCATTGGCCCAGGCCAACGGAATGCGCGTCCGCCCGCTCGCTGACGGTGTCATGGAGCTCTCTGAGATCCTCGCATCACGCCCGCTTGCCGACGGCCCAGTCCTCCTCACCGGCACGGGCTCCATTGACTACGACGCAAAAGCCGCCGCAGCACTCGGCGTGGGGATGCTCATTCTCGCTGATGAGCGCACTCCACGCGCGGATCTATCCGTGCTGCATGCCCAGGAACTCGGGGCGACGGTGCTCGGGGTATTCAGCGCAGATCAGCCAGTACCAAACCTTGATGTTGCAGTAGAACCCGTCATGAGTGCGGAAGTGTTTGCGGATTGGCTGCTGGGGCGTGCCCGCGAAGCAGGCTCGCACATCGTGCTTCCGGAAGGCGACGACGATCGCATCCTGGAAGCAGCCCACTTTTTGCTGGTAGACGACACTGTGAAGCTGACGATTTTGGGTGACCCGGCCGTCGTGAAGGCGCGTGCTAATGAGCTGGGCCTGGACCTATCCAAGGCCAACCTCGTTGACCACCTGACCTCGCCGCTCGCTGAGGAATTCGCTGCGGATTTCTACGAAATGCGCAAGCACAAGGGCGTCACGGAAGAACAGGCTCGCGAAACAATGCGAGATATCTCATACTTTGGCACCATGATGGTGCACAAGGGCCTTGCCAACGGCATGGTCTCCGGCGCCAACCACACCACCGCCCACACCATCAAGCCATCCTTCCAGATCATCAAGACGGTCCCGGATGCTTCCGTCGTGTCCTCCATCTTCCTCATGGTCATGCGTGGCCGTCTGTGGGCATTCGGCGACTGCGCCGTGAACCCGAACCCGACCGCCGACCAGCTCGGTGAGATCGCCGTCGTGTCCGCACGCACCGCCTCCCAATTTGGCCTCGACCCGCGCGTGGCGATGCTGTCCTACTCCACCGGCACGTCGGGTAGCGGCCCGGACGTGGACCGTTGCGCTGCCGCCGTCGCGAAGGCACGCGAGCTCAACCCTGCACTGCTTGTCGACGGCCCACTGCAGTTCGATGCCGCCGTCGACCCGGGAGTCGCAGCAAAGAAGATGCCAAACTCTGAGGTCGCAGGCCGCGCCAACATCTTCATCTTCCCAGACCTCGAGGCCGGCAACATCGGCTACAAGACCGCACAGCGCACTGGGCATGCGCTCGCAGTCGGCCCAATCCTGCAGGGCCTGAACAAGCCGGTCAATGACCTGTCCCGAGGCGCAACCGTCCCAGACATCATCAACACCGTGGCCATTACGGCCATTCAAGCGGGAGGTGCTCAGTGACGCTAGCCCTCGTACTGAACTCTGGATCGTCCTCGATCAAGTTCCAGATCATCGACCCAACCGCCGACGCCACCGCCGACCCCTTCGCCTCTGGCCTAGTGGAGCAGGTGGGTGAGCCTGTCGGTCGCATCACCATTAAGCATGCTGGCGAGAAGTGGGTCGAGGAGCTGCCGCTTGAAGACCACGGTGTTGGCCTGGGGCGCGTCTTCGAAATGCTAGACGAACACGGCATCGGCCCATCCTCCCTCGACATCACCGCTGTCGGTCACCGTGTGGTGCACGGCGGTTTGCTATTCTCCCAGCCCGCCGTCATTACCGACGAAATCCTCGGGATGGTTCGCGACCTCATCCCGCTTGCGCCGCTGCACAATCCGGCGAACATCATCGGCATCGAAGTCGCCCGGGAGCTCTTGCCAGACATTCCGCATGTCGCGGTCTTCGACACCGGCTTCTTCCACTCCCTGCCACCAGCGGCCGCGCTCTACGCCATTAATGCAGAAGTAGCAGGATCCCAAGGCATTCGTCGATACGGCTTCCACGGCACCAGCCACGAATACGTATCCCAGCAGGTCCCCGACCTCATCGGCCGCGAAGCCGACCACACCCGGCAGATTGTGTGTCACCTCGGCAACGGAGCCTCCATTTCCGCAGTTCATAACGGCCACGCTGTAGACACCTCCATGGGCATGACGCCACTCGCCGGCATCGTCATGGGCACCCGCTCCGGCGACATTGACCCTGGCATCGTCTTCCACTTGCTGCGAAACGGCATGAGCGTAGATGAAGTAGACACCCTCCTCAACAAACAATCTGGCGTGAAAGGCATCTCCGGAGTCAACGACTTCCGCGAACTGCGCGCCATGATTGAAAACGAGGACCAGGACGCCTGGCTCGCCTACAACATCTACATCCACAACCTGCGCAAATACATCGGCGCCTACATGATCGCCCTCGGTCGCGTCGACGCCATTACCTTCACCGCAGGCGTCGGCGAAAACGACTTCCACGTCCGAGCCGATGCGCTCGCCGACATGGAAGAATTCGGCATCATCATCGCCCCCGAACTCAACGAGATCCGATCCTCCGAACCACGGATCATCTCCGCACCCGAATCCAAAGTCAAGATCTGCGTCGTGCCGACCAACGAAGAGCTGGCAATCGCGCGGTACGCCGTGGCTTTGGCGTAGTGGTTGCTAGGCGGAATTTAGCGTATGGATGGGACGAAATTCGCAATTTTTGTACCATCCGTACGCTAAATTTTGTGTGCCAGCGCGATCAACTTCCCGACCCGCCACAACAACTGATCCCGGCGTTCCGGAGTGACCATTGATTTGGTGACGCGAAGTACTCGCCACCCGTTTTCTTGCAGGTAGGCATCGATTTCTTTGTCGCGGTTTGCTGTTGACACAATGTTGTGGTGGTGTCCGTCGTAGTAGATGGCGACCTTGAGCATGGGCCAAGCGAAGTCAATGACGGTGACTAGTTTTGAGCCGTTCCGCACTTCGTGTTGGCACACCAGTCCGGGGAAGATCTGCGTTAAAAGCAACCGGAGTGTGGTTTCCTGGGGCGATCCTGAATTGGGGATCGAGTGTTTAAGCAGCCGTGATAACCTGCATCGATCAAAGCGGTGGCGAGCAGCTTTGCGTAGCTGGGTGTTGGTGAGCCCGGCGTAATTGCGGGCAGCATCAATGATGTGGATGCAGCGGACGTCGGGAAGCGACATGCCTGGGATGATAGTGGTCCACCATTGCTCTCGTTCCTTTGCCAGGTCGACCAGGCAATCCACTGTGGCTGTCGCGACATCTGTGCAGGTCAGTTCGGGGTAGGCGGGGTCGAGTCCAGAGAACGGGGAAAACTCCGTGCCGCGGAGCAACCGGAAATGCGGATCGACGCGCGCATGATTCGAAACCACATGGCCGAGCGCTATCGCAGAGTCTCCCCAAAACGGCACACCGTGGAATAAAAGTGCAGCATAACCGCCGATTGTTGCCGTCGGATATCGTAAATGCAATGCCCGGGCCGCACCGATCCGATTGACGGAACAACCCCGAGGCACATAAATCCCCGGGACAAAAGGGACCCATCGTCCCGAACGGATATCAGAACGCTTCAGGTCAGAGAAACGCTGTGGATGAATGTCAAAATTAAAAGTGCTCACACTTAGTTAGACTGTGCAACCCACTCAAAAGGATCCCTCGGGGGAGGAAAACTAGCCCACGCGGAAATCGAGCGTACGGATGGGACGAAAACGGCTCGGAAAATCCCATCGGTACGCTAAATTTCGCGGGGACGCGGTGCCCCACTAAAACCACGTCGTGGGCCGCACCGCGTTTGCCATGTCTACGAGTGCGTAGCGGTGGCGGGCGAAGGGGGCGGAGCGGGCGAGGAGTCGGAGGTTTTCGTCGAGTCCGGTGCGTAGTCCTCGTTGGGTGAAGGGGTGGTCGAAGAGATCGTTGGGGCTGGCGGCTTGGTCGAGGTTGTTGGTGCGGAGCCAGGTAAGGGCTGCGCCGAGGACTGCGATGCGGATCTGGAGCAGGCGGGGTTCGTTGGTGGGGATTTCTTCGAGGCGTCGGGAAGCGCGGCGGATGCGGGATTCGGTGAGGTTGTCGCTGATGAGCAGGAGGATGGTGGTGAGTTTTGCCATGCGGTGGTGGCGGGAGTTTTGGGGGACTCGGTCGAGGGCGCTGACGGCGAGCTCGAGGTGGTTTTCGGCCATGAGCTGCCGGGACATGCCGAAGGCAGAGGAGACGGTGGTGGGGTTGGTGGCCCAGACGAGTCGGTAAAGCCGGAGGGAGTGGAAGCGCAGGGCCATTGGGTCTTGGGTGACGTGTGACCAGGTGTTTTCGAGGCTGTCAAGGAAGGCGATGTCGAGGTCGGCCATGGAGGAGCCGAGCTCTGCTGTTGCCTTTGCGACGTCCGGGGTCAGCAGGGCAGTGGACTGCAGGTCGGCTTGTTGCAGGAGTAGCTCATCGACGGCGGCCAGCGCCAACTTCGGGGCGGCCTCGCCCGGCAGGATGGTGAGCACGTTGTTGAAGTGGATTTGGGCGGTGGCGAAGTCGTCGAGGAGCAGCGCAGTGATCCCCGAATGCCATTGGAAACGCCAGTCAGGTTCCAACGTGGCAGCCAGGGAGCTCAGCCAGTTGCGGGCCTCAGCAACAAAACCGAGGTCAAGGAGTGCGCGGACCACCCCGAGCGGGATCTCGGCTGACCCTTCGTACTCCGGGTTTTGCATAGCCCCGCGGAGCGTTTCGAGTGCTTCGGAAGGTTCGGCGTAGGAGGATCCAGAGAGCAAGGCCGCGCCCGTGTCAGTGCGGTCAATCAGCGGGGTGGGTAGGGCAGCCACGACTTCCGGTGAGGTGATGCGGACTGTGCGCTCAATGCCGTCGATAAGCTGGTCGGTGCGAAACACCAGGTGTTTCGTGCCGAAGGTGGTACGTTGCGGGGAAAACAGGGAGTGCTGCGCGGGGTATTGCTTCCCGTCGCGGACCGCGATGATTTCGCGGAGCACGCCGTACAGCTGGGTGCGGAGCTCGTGGATGTCGCGGAACCGTTGGGTTGGGTCCTCATGGGTGGCGCGCAGCAATAAACGGTACAGCGATAAGTGCCTGCGAAACAGTGGTTCTTCGAATGGAGTTGGTAGCCCTGGGGCGAAGTGCCCGTCCACCACGGGAAGCGTGCACACCAATGAGGCAAGGGTCCGTCCAACGGTGTAAATATCGGAGGCGACGGACGGCCCGGAGGTGGCAACTTCCGGAGCCTGGTAGCCCTTGGTGCCGTAAATGTAGCCGAAGGCACCGATACCGGAAACCGCGCCCAGGTCAATCAGCTTCACCTGGTCTTCCGTGACGATGATGTTGTCCGGCTTCAGGTCGTTGTACACCACGCCGCGCGAGTGCAGGTATTCGAGCGCCGGCAGGATCTCCAGAATGTAGGCGATGGCGATGTCAACCGGGAACACATTGCCGGGTTGTTCACGCCGTCGATCCAGCAGCGACGGCCCGCCCACGTACTCCATTACAATGAACCCACCGGGCACGCGCGGATCGTCGATGAAGTTATAAATCTTCACAATCTCCGGGTGCGTGATATCCGCCAGGAACTCCCGCTCGGCCTCGGCGGTACCGTGATCGCGCGGGTTGCCACCTGGAATCATGCCCTTGAGCACCACCCACCGGCCAGAGACATTGCGGTCATTAGCCAGGTAGATCCAGCCCATGCCGCCGTGCGCGATCACGCCAAGAACCTCGTATTGGCCAGCGACCATATCGCCGGGCTGCAGCGTCGGTGGCTCAACCGACGGTTCCGGTTCGATCACAGCATCCTGGGCGTTGGTCAACGCGACGAAGGGCAGTTGCACCATGCCGTCGGCCACGGTGCGGCCGGCGCGCGTCGTCCCGCGGCGCTGACGGAACGTAGACAGTGCTTCACGACGGCTCCGGCTGCTCACATCCTCCGACTCAGTAGCATCCGGAACGCCCGCAACAGCAAGGACAGCTGCTGTATCTAGCTCAACATCGTCTTCGTCTTCATCATCCGCGAACGGGTCGAAGGGAACCGCGGAGGTGTGGGTGACGGAGTCGCGCAGGTGATCGAGGTCTTCGACCAGCGCGCGGATTTGGCCACTGGTGTCATCGTCGGCGAAGGGATTGTAAGGGACGGCTTCGGTGCGTACGTTCTCCTCAGTCACTGGTGATCCCCTTCTGCGCGATAAATGATGGGCGGTGGGCCCTTAATGAACTGGTAGCTGGCTAGCCAGCGGTTGTAAATATCCCACCAGGTGCCGTCGGCGACGATGCGCTCAATAGTGGAATTGACCTGACGAATCAGTCCTGTCGTATCATGCCGCGAGCCCGGCTTGGCGATACCGACGCCAAAGTTCTCCAAGCTCAGCGACCTTCCGACGATCCGCAGATATGGGTCCTGGGCGGCCATTCCCGCCAAAATCGTGTCATGGGCGACGATAGCGTCCACATTTCCCTGCTGCAGCAGCACCAAACAGTCTGACCACGAGTTCGTCGCCATGATGTTTGACCGCGGATTGTACTGGCGGATCAGCTGAATCGCCGTGGAGTCTTTCAGCGCACACGCAGTACGCCCGCCCAAATCCTCCACAGATCCGAGCCCGGATGACTCCATCACCAGCATGCGGGTGCCGGTGGACAGATACGGCACCGAAAAGAACATCTGATCCTGGGTGTGGCGAGTGATGGATAGGGACCGCAGCATGATGTCTACCTGCCCGGATTCCAGCAACTTGACGGTGTCCTGGCTATCTACGAACCGGAAATCGACCTTGTCGGGGCTGCCGAAAATATCACGTGCGATCTCGCGAGCTAGTTCGACCTCAAAGCCACGCAGCTCACCGGTAACGGGATCACGGAAACTCAGCAGGTTCTGCGACTGGTCCACCCCCACGATCAACCTGCCCCGGCCGACGATGCCCGGCACCCGGTCCTCTGGTTTCCGGTCATCCGGACGCAAACTACCCAGCAGGTTATCCAACAACGGCGGGTTGGCCGGTACCGAACCCGCCGGCTCAAACGTGGCGCCAGCGGGAACAACCGGCTGGTAGGTCGCCGGGGTAGGCGCGTACGGAATCACCTCAGGGTTGGTGCAGCTAGCAACTAATACTGCTGGTAGGAGAGCAGTCAGCAATTTTTTCATCATAGGTACTCCTGCAGCCGAGGTCGGATGCCAAGCCACAATGCGGCTACCGAAGCGATCGACAAGATAAGTACCAGCGTGGACACCCAGCGGGTGGCCATCAAACCACTGTCCAAATACGTGCGGAGGGAGAGTCGGGCGTCTTGAATGAGACGCGCGAGCCCGGAGTCCACCGTGTCAAAGTATTCGGCCGTGGTGCCATCATGCTCGGGTGTTTTTCTGTCCGGGGAGTGGAACGCAATGGTGCTGGCTTCGCTGTACTCGCCTTGGTCCACTGCTCGGCGGAGCCGCTCGTGGGAGGCCTGCCAATCCTGCAGTGCTGTTTCCACGGTATTAGCTTCCGCAGCGTTGTCGTCGTGGTTGCTGAGAGAGGAGTCTTGGTAGTGATTCAGCTCGGCCTGTACCTTCATCATGATGACGTCGAAGCCCTCAATGGTCTGGGCGGAGGTTTCGCGACGCACCAGTGCCAAGGTTTCGCCCGTGCGTGCTTGCTGAGACAGCACACGGGCATTCGTCAACGCACTGAGCGGGGCGGCCGCTTCCTGGTAGCCCTTGGAACCGGAATACCAGGTGTATCCGTTAGAAATAGTCACCCATAGCAACGCAATGGCCATGAATGTGGTGGCAGTGAGGAATCCCTTGTTGAGGCGTCGTCTAGTGCGCACTGCCAACCAACGCTGCGCCCAGTACAGCATGATCAGCGCCGCCACCAGGCCGGAGATCGGCACCCACTGCGGCTCGGTGAGGCTGCGCTGCTTCTCATTCAACGTGCGGTTGGAACTATCGAGCAACTCCCTGGCGGCTGGCAGGATCGTAAGACGCATCAGCGAAGAGGCCTGCGCCAGATAAGCAGCGCCAACGGGGTTGCCCATGCGGTTATTCGAACGCGCGGTTTCCACTAACCCGGTGTAAACAGGCAGCTGCGTCTGGATTTGGGTAATCAGCTCCAGCTCCCGGGAGGGCTGAGGTCCAAGTCCCGCGGTGGTTTTAGTCGCAGCCGCGGAGGCGCGTTGGATTGCGCGCTGGTACCGTTCCCGGTTTTCCGGAAGCTCCACTCCCGCCTGGACAAAACCAGTGGTCGCCACGGTTTCTGCGAGGGAAAGCGACGTGTAAAGGTCCTGGGCGGTGGAGGACATCGGCTCGGTGTTGTTAATCAAGGAGGCGAGCGCAGTTTGCCGACTCTCCGTGGACTGCGCCATCGAGACGCCCGCCGCCAAGATCGCGACGGTGAGCACCATGGTAATTAGCGTCATCATGCCGATGGTGGTGGAACCAAAGGTGCGGATGCGCCTGCCCCAGAGCGCCGGCAAGCTCATAGATTCGCGCAAGCGATTGGAGATCTTCCGCGAGGTGATTTCGCTGGTGGGGTAGTTCAACCAGACGTCCGTTGCTGTGGCCACAGCAGGCCGAGCCGGTGCGTCTTCAAGCACGACGGTCACCGGAGCGTTGCTGCGCTGTACCTCGGTCATAGTTGCTTCTATAGTACTTTCTGCCAGCGGCCAGGTTGGAGCAAGTTGAAAATGTCGATACTTCAACTGTCTAACATGGTTTATCGGCATCCCGCTAGCAAACGTTTCAGCGCTACAGTGAGTGGTATGCACGCTGATGGAGATGGCTGGGCTGCGGGCCCTAACGGCACGAGGCGCTGGGGTGTGTGGGGCGCCGCTGGGTTGTTCTTGGTGGCATACGATACCGACTCGGTGCTGATGCAGCACAGGGCGTACTGGACCGCGAACGGTGGCACGTGGGGCGTGCCTGGCGGGGCCCGGGATTCCCACGAAACGGTGGCGCAGAGCGCGCTGCGGGAGGCCGTGGAGGAAACCAACATTGCCACGGACCGCATTGAGACTGTCGCAGATATTGTCACCGCCGGACCATATCCCGCGGATCCAGAGCGCCCCGAGCTGCCGGGCGGGTGGACCTACACCACAGTCATCGCGGTTACCCCAGAGCAATTGCCGGTGGTTGCAGATGAAGAATCACTAGAGCTGCGGTGGGTTCCGATTCCTGAGCTGCCGAAGCTGGACTTGATCCCGCCTTTCGAAGAAGCGCTGCCACTGATCCTGGCCCGCTACCAGGAGTGGAAAAATCACAAAATGACCACTTAGCGATAGCTTAGGAACTAACCTGTGCCACACTGGTGGTCATGATTGACGTAGCGAATCTGAGCAAACACTACGGCAGTGTGCGCGCAGTGGATGACCTCACCTTTACCGTGAAGCCAGGTGTGGTGACGGGCTTCCTTGGACCAAACGGCGCCGGAAAATCCACCACCATGCGGATGATTTTGGGGCTGGACAGCCCCACCAGCGGCAGCGCCTTCATCAACGGCCAGCGATACAAAGATATGAAGAATCCGCTGCGTGAGGTGGGCGCGCTTCTCGACGCCAAAGCCGTCCATCCCAACCGCTCCGCCGCTAATCACTTGCGGTGGATTGCTCAGTCCAACGGCATTCCCTCATCGCGCGTGGATGAAGTGCTCGGCTTAGTAGGCCTTTCGGACGTGGCGGGCAAACGCGCGGGTGGGTTCTCGCTCGGTATGGGCCAGCGCTTGGGGTTAGCCACGGCGCTGCTCGGGGATCCTGGTGTGCTGCTGCTGGATGAGCCGGTCAACGGCTTGGACCCAGAGGGAATCCGCTGGGTCCGTAGCTTCCTCAAAGCGTTGGCTGCGGAAGGGCGGAGCGTGTTTGTCAGTTCTCACATGTTGTCTGAGATGGCGCTCACCGCGGATGACCTAGTGGTCATTGGTCAAGGCAGGCTGATTGCAGAGACCACGGTGTATGACTTTGTGAAGAACTCTTCCCAGTCGGCAGTTCTGGTTCGGACGGAACATCTTCCTGAGTTCAAGATGGTGCTCGACGAAGAGCAGATCGAATTCACGGAAGAACAGGATGAAGAAAACCGCTCGGTGGTGGTCATTCCGGGGCAGAGCACTGACTTTATTGGGGCGCTTGCCTACTCGACGGGCATTTTACTCAAGCAACTTTCGGAGCGTAAAGCGTCTCTGGAGGATGCGTTCATGGAAATGACGGGAGATGCCGTGCAATACCGGACCGATGTACCAGTGGGGGAGCAGGGCTAATGTTTCTCAATGTTTTGAACGCAGAATTTACTAAGCTGCGCACCACCAAAGCCTTCTGGGGCAATGCGATCGTGTACGCGGCGATGACCGTGGGCATCATCGTCCTTGTAGCCACCATTATGCGGTCCACGAGGGGAGACGGTCCGGGGCCGACGTTGGTTCCCCATGACCTGGCGCAGGTGGTGAACCTGGCTGGCGGACTGGTGCTGGCGATCATGTCCATCCTGGTAGTGACAAGTGAATATGGCCAGAAGTTGGTGTCCGTGACTTTTCAGGCGACCCCGAACCGCCTGGTGGTTGCGCTGGCGAAACTGCTGCTCATGATCTTGGTGGCTACGGTGTTCACCGTGGTTACACTGGTTATCGTTATCCCTCTGGTCCGGATGATCGTGGGGTCAGAGCTGGGGCCGGAGTTGCTGCTCAGCAACTCAGAAGCACAAAAATACCTGTGGAAAACACCGGTGTATGCCACCATGTTCATCATTTTGGCGCAGGGATTGGCATGGATCGTGCGGAGCGCAGTGTTCTCCATCATGATAATTTTGCCGTGGTTCATGGTGGTGGAGGTCGTGGTTGTGCCGATGATCCCGAAGTTTGGGGAAAAGGTATTGCCGTACTTGCCGTTTAAGAACCTGAGCGCGTTTTACTATGCCGAAGCGATTGAGGAAGCGCCGTGGGGATACTGGGGGTCGCTGTGGTACTTTGCTGCGATCGCGCTCGTTGTGTACGTGGTCGGTGTTGCTCTGCTGGTCCGAAGGGACGCCTAGAATAGCGCCACCAGGGCGATAACCCCAAAGGGGATGAGTATGTAGGTGGCCAGCACAGCGATAAAAGCTGGCAGCGGGGCGCCTACAGCGCGACGTGCGACAGTGGTGGACAGCGTGATGATGCCACGGCCGAGAGGCCGGATAAGCATCACAGCCACCACGCCGATCAGGTTGAAAAGGACGTGGACGAACGCCGCTTGCATAGCTAGTTGTCCAAACTCCCCGGAGACCGCGAACGCGGCGATCATCGCGGACATCGTGGTTCCCAGGTTGGCTCCCAAGACGATGCCGAAGGCCTTGCGGAGCGACAGCGTGTTCGTACCCACGAAGGGAACAGTGGAACAGATGGTGGCGGACGAGGATTGCGTCATGAGGGTCAGCCCCAGGCCAGTGAGGACTGACCTGATTTGGACGGCGGTTTCTGGTTGTTCTGCCGAATGAGCAAACACGAAACGGGCGCTGGCGGCGGTCATGTCGCTGAGCAACACCGTGGTGAAACGGATCGTTATCATGATGGCGATCACGCCGAGCCCGATCGATACCGCCGCCGCAATGTTGGGGCTCCCTAGGTAGCCGAGCAGTCCGTTGGTTCCTATTCCTTCCACGACTGGGTGGATGAGGGCGTCGACAAGCCCGCTAACACTAAATGTGATGGTGGTGCAACCGTAAAGCCAGCGTGAGAGCTGGTCAGACAGCGCTCGTAGGGGGTGAAATGCAACTTCGAGGGGGAACAGGAAAGCTACCAAGGAAACATTGAACCACCAGGTGGTCATCGTGGCGCTCAGGGCGCGTTGAAACTTGGGCTTATCGCGGAAGAACCCGAATGCGACGAGTTGCGGGGTGAAACAGGTACCAATGTTGGATCCCATGATCAGCATGACCGCGGTTTCGATGGGCACCACGCCAGAGCCGACCGCCGCGACCACAATGGTGGTGATCACGGTGGAGGATTGCACACCAAAAGTGATCAGGATGCCGACCAGGATCGCGAGCACTGGGTGGGTGGCGTAGTCCATGATGTTGGCGACCACCGCATAGCCCAGGTCACGAACTCCCGTCGTGATTAACTTGACGCCAGTGAGTAGCACGTAGAGGCACAGCAACACCCCGATGCCACGGACGACCTTGCCGAACCCCGAGATCTGCACTTCGTCCTCATCGCGAGGGACGAGGCGCGGGTTGATGTAGTGAATGGTGCCCGGGAAATAGTTGCGTTGAGCAGCAGTTTGTGAACCCACAACACCCCTCGTTTACCTTGGTCAACAACTATTCACTTCTACGTTACCCGACTACACGATATGGTATTTTCTGTGATGCGTAAACAATATCTTGGTGCTGGTTTGCTCTCGGGACTCGCTCTGCTCAGCGCGGGCGGGCCGTTTGGTATCGACGTATACCTCCCCGCATTGCCCGCCATCGCCGAGGACCTGGGCACCACCCCGGCGTTGATGCAGCTCACCCTCACTGGGTTCCTGGCAGGTATGGCGGTGGGCCAGCTTTTCATTGGCCCGCTTTCCGACGCCCACGGCCGCCATCGCCTCATGGTGGGAGGAACTCTACTCGCGACTCTCAGCGCCGTGGCATGTGCGCTGTCGCCGTCGATAGGCGTGCTGGTTTGTGCCCGGTTCTTGCAAGGCGCTGGATTGGGCTCCGGGGTGGTGCTTTCCCGAGCCACGGTATCGGACCTAGCAGAGGGAAATGCGGTTGCGAAAGCATTTTCCCTGCTCATGATGATTCAAGGTGTAGCTCCGGTGGTCGCACCCGTCCTAGGTGGCTTCCTTTTGGAACCAATCGGGTGGCGAGGCCTGTTCTGGGTGCTCGCTGCGATCAGTGTCGCTCAGTTTGTAGTGGCTTTCTTCTTCATCCGGGAATCGCGGCCTTCGGAGGAGCGAACCACAGGCGGACTTAAATTCCGGGAAGTACTGCGCAACCGGGAATTTATTGGTTACTTACTCGCTTTTGCTTTCGGGTTCGGCACCATGTTTTCCTACATTGCGGCCTCCCCCTACCTGTTCCAAAACCAGCTGGGGTTCAGTCCTCGGGCGTTCTCTATCATTTTCGGCATCAACGCGGTGGGCATTGCCTTGTCATCGTTTATCAACTCAAAGCTTGTGGAACGCACCGAGCCGTTTAATTTGCTGGTCCGGGGCCTGCTAGTGATGCTCGGATGCGCTGTGATCTTGCTGGTGGATTCGCTTTTTGGCCCGCACCCGTGGCTTGCGGTGCCGGTGCTCTTCTTGGCGATCTCCCAAATCGGCTTCATCATGGGCAACGCCACCGCCCTGGGCACTTCTGCTGTCCGACCACTCGCCGGAACCGGAGCTGCGGTTATGGGCGCGTGCCAATTCGTTGTGGCTGGCACCGTCAGCCCACTGGTCGTACTCGGTAACAACTATGGGCTGTCGATGGCAATGGGCATGGCATGCTGCGCCACGATTGGCTTAGTGGGATTGCGTCTGGCGAGCAAGTAATTTTGGTGTTTTTAGGGGTCTGGATAGCGATTTGTTTTTGAATACGAATCGCTTCGCCTATCCCGGTGGTTTGCCTGGGGTTTTCCGGGCCAAGGCGTAGGGATTTGTCTCACGAAACAAATCCCTATCAACAACTACTGCAGCGCAGAAGTCAGTCGCATGACGTTGTCTACGTACCGCTTGACCAGGGGGCGCTTGGCCCATTCCTCAGCGGTGAGCAACGTGGAACGCTGCCGGTACTCAAGCGCGAGATCAGCGAGGTCATCGATGAGGGTGCCGTGTGCGACCAGCAGCGACACTTCGTAGTTAAGCCCGAAGCTGCGTTGGTCCAGATTAGAGGATCCGAGCACCCCGATAGCGTCTGGAGATGAGGGGTCCGCGATCATGAACTTCGAATGCAAAATCGCGGGGGCGGGGTAGCGGTAGATTTTCACTCCGGCCTCCAGCAATGCGGAGTAATAGCTCGATTGGGCGTGCGACACGATGAACTGATCGCCCTTTTCGTTGACGTACAGTTCCACGGACACGCCCCGGTAGCAGGCGGTGATGACGGATTCCAGCAGCGTCTCGTCGGGGATGAAGTACGGGCTGCACAGGACGAGGCGTTCCTTGGCGTGGTGCACGATGGAGTTGAATAGCCTCAGGTTCGGCTCGGTGGTGTAGCCCGGGCCGGAAGGGACAAGCTGCAGCACGTTGATGTCAGTTTTCTCTTCGGGCAGCGAGGGGCCGGATCCGGTTTCGGGTAGGGCAAGCGCCTCGCCGCTTTCCGAGTACCAGTCGACCGAAAACACCATCTCCATGGAGGACACGACGGGTCCGCTGAGTTCCACCATGGTGTCTACCCAGTGCAGGCCCCGGCGTCGGTTGGAGCGCAGGAGGTAGGAGGAATCGATCATGTTTTGGGACCCGATGAAGCCGCGGTGGCCGTCGATAAGCAGCATTTTGCGGTGGTTGCGCAGGTCAGGTCGGCGGAAGCGCCAATTCCACGGCTGCAAGGGGAGCATTAGGTGCCAGTCGATGCCGATGGCGTCTAGACGACGGCCGAGTTTTCGATACCCGGGATACTTCCAGGAGCCGACGTGGTCGAACAGGAGTCGGACCTTCACACCGCGTTGCACGGCGCGTTCGAGGGCGCGGAAGAACGGGTCGGTGGTCTCATCCCACGCGACGATGTAAATTTCCGCGTGCACTGTCTCAGTCGCCTCGTCGACGGCTCGGGTCATTTCCGCGATGGAGGCTTCATAATCCGCATACAGGCCATGGTGCGTGCCAGTGACGGCGGGTAAGCGGGTAAGGCTCCGGTTGAGGCGAATGATGGATTCCAGCTCGGGGCTGAGGGTGGCGTGGGGTGGGACGTCGGGAACGTTTTCCTGCACGTCGCGGATCATCGCATCGGATTGCTGCTGGATGCGGTGGCGCCTGCGGTTGATGTACGGGCTACCCATGAGGAGGAACAGCGGCAGTCCCACGATCGGGATCAGCAAGATAGCGAGCAGCCATGCGCTGGACGCCGCGGGTTTACGCCCCTCTGGAACCACGCCGATAGCGAGGATCTTAATGCTGTAGTCCAGCACCATGCCGACAGATTGCCACCAGGTGAAGTGTCCGATATCCCAAAAATGTAGCCCGAACATTTAGCGCACGTCGTCCATTCGGGCCGTCTCGTAATCCACGATGACAGGCGCATGGTCGGAGGCGCCGGTGGTGGAGCGTTCGTCGGCGTCGATAAGGGCGCTGACCGCACGCACGCTTTTCGACGCCAATTGGAAGTCAATCCGCATCCCCTGCCCGCGCTGGAACCGCATCTGCTGGTAGTCCCAGTACGTGAACTGTCCTGTGGTGAAGTCGCGGGTGACTTCGATTAGGCCGGCGTCGAGGAGGTTTTCAAATGCCACACGTTCCGGGTCGGTGACGTGGGTTTTCCCTTCGAAAAAGGCCATGTCCCACACGTCCTCGTCGCGGGGAGCGATGTTGAAATCCCCCACGAGCACCAGCTGGCTCTCCGGGGTGGCGCGCAGCTCATTTTCCACATAGTTGGCGAGGGCGCCCAGCCAGCGCAGCTTGTAGTCATAGTGCGGGTCGGCGATCTCGCGGCCATTAGGAACGTACAGGCTCCAGATGCGTACCCCGTCGCACACGGCACTAATCGCTCGTGCTTCCACATCTTGCGGCTTGGCCGGGTCTTTGTGGAATCCGGGCTGGTCGGGGAACTGGGTGCGCACGTCCTCGAGGCCAACACGGGAGGCGATGGCCACGCCGTTCCACTGGTGCAGGCCGTAGTGGGCGACTTGGTATCCCAGGTCGGTGAACGCTTGGTACGGGAAGTTCTTATCCGCGGTTTTTGTTTCTTGCAGGGCAAGCACATCAATGTCATGGCGGGTTAAGAATTCGGTGACGCGGTCGATTCGCGTCCGCACAGAGTTGACGTTCCAGGTGGCAATGCGCATAGCAACAAACCTACCCGGCTCATGGGGAGTGTGGAACTTTTACGGTGGTAGTGGGCGTTAACTCCATAGGGAAGGAGCCAAACCACCATGGAAGCTAAACCAATGCGGCAGCGTCTTGCACGCGAAGTCCGTGATGCGCTACAGCCACCGATTGCGCACGGTGAAATCGAGAAGTACCGCGCGTTTTTGCCGGGACGTAACACCGGACAGCGAGCTATCGACAATGCGCCGGTTACTGCTCGCGTCGGTGCGCTGGCCATTGACGTAGCCCTGTTTAGCAGCATGTTTGTCACGATGTTGTTGGGACTATCGATCGCGTTTGCGCAGGGATGGTTCCTCGCCGGGGTGTTCGTGCTTCCAGTCGCGTTCTACTGTTGGCAGACTCTCCTGGACACCGTCGGCGGGTCCATCGGTAAACGGCTGATGGGGCTGCGGGTAGTGGGGCCCGCGGACACCCCAGTAGACGCCCTGCAAGCGGGACGACGCAACCTGTGGCTGCTCATCCCGATGATCCCCATCGCGGGTCCAGTCGCGGCGCTCGGGGTGGGGCTGTGGTTTGCGGGAGCGGCCAAGGCGGATGCTTTCGGGGTGGCGCCACATGACCGATTCTCCCGCATCAGGGTGGTTAAGAAGCTGGGCTAGCGTACCGGTGCCGGTGGTGCTCCACGAAGCCGAGCTTCTCGTACAACCCGATCCCAGGCTCGTTACTGGCCAGGACCTGCAGGTAGGCGTCGGTGGCACCGTGTTCGATGCCCCAGTTCACCATGCGCTGGCCCAGTGCGGTGCCAAGGCCTTGGCGTCGGTAGGCGGGTGCTACTTCTACTGCGGAGTAGCCCAGGAACCGGCGGCCGTCGGGGGTCTCGGTGAGCGTGCCACGGGTGATGGCGATGGTCTCGCCGGTTTCGGAGAGTATGCGCCCGAAGCACATGTGCCCTTCGATCTGGGTGCGCAGCAGCTCCAGTGCGTGTGCAGGCAGGGGCTGGCCACGGAAGTGATAGAGCTTCAGCCAGTCCTCGTCGGGCTGGTCCTGAATATCGAAGCGGATCTCGGTGGGCAGGGGGTCCGGGTCGGAGAGTTCGCGGGTCATCACCACGATGTCAGGGCCGAAGCTCCAGCCGCGCGTGCGGGCGAATTGCAACGCGGAGTTGCCGATGCGGTCGGGGATCAGCAGCTGCACGGGCAGATTGTGGCGATCATAAAACTCCTGGATAGCCGCCATTGGGACTGGGGTGAGTCCCGCGGAGCTGCCGAGCGGGGCGGCGGAGTTGGAGCGTTCGGTGATGCCGTCGCCGGCGCGGAGCAGCCAACCGTCCTGCCAGACGTGTTCGATCCCGGGGAAAGCCATCGCGGTGGCGGTCTCCACAGCGCGAATATCGGAGTTGCGTACCCGGCGCGGCGGCAGCACTTTCACCACCTGGATCAGCTCGGCAGGGATTTCCACGGCGTCAGCGATGGAGGCGAAACCGCCGACAGATTGCGGGCGCACGATCAGTGGGGTGGTGGAGAGTACGTGGCCAATGACGTCGGTAAGGTGCCCTGGCGTGTCTGGCAGGCGGCGACGGACGATGACGCGGTCGCCTACTTTCGGGTTAGTCGTCGTGCCCAAATGGGTCCTCATCTACGCCAGGGGTCCAGGTTAGGCCCTCGGTGGTCCAGCCGTTGGCCTTAATGGTCTTTTTGGCTAGTCGTTTCCAGCGGCCGATGAGGGTGTCGGTGTAGACGTAGCCGTCGAGGTGGCCGACCTCGTGCTGGAGGCAGCGGGCGAAAAACCCATAGCCTTCGACGGTGACGGGGTTGCCGTGTTCGTCGGTGCCGGTGACGCGTGCCCAATTGGCCCGGCCGGTGGGGAAGGTTTCTCCTGGTACGGAGAGGCAGCCTTCGTCTTCGGAGCCGTCGTCGTTGGGCATGGTTTCTGGGATTTCGGAGGTTTCCAGTACTGGGTTGATCACGCAGCCGCGGCGGAACTCGCCGCCCTGGGCCTTGATTTCTTCCTCAGATTTCAGGGTGCCGTCAGGCCCCTCTACGTCGGGGCAGTTGTAGACGAAGAGGCGTTTGCCGACGCCGATTTGGTTCGCTGCGAGGCCGACGCCGTGCGCGCGATCCATGGTCTCGTACATGTCCGCGATGAGTTCCGCCAGTTCATCAGGGGTTTCCGTGACTGGGGCGGTGGGGTTGTGGAGCACTGGGTCGCCGTGGATGACGATGGGACGAACTGTCATAGTTAAAAGAATATACCCTGGACAACATGGCAGATGAGCTTGGTGAATTCGATCGCGCGATCTTGGAGTTTGAGTCCCGTGCGCCCGCGAACATTGGGGTGAAGGAGGAGGCGATCCGTTCGGAGTTGGGGATCACTCCGGTGCGGTACTACCACCGGTTGAATACGCTCATTGATGTGCCTGCTGCGCTGGCGGAGTATCCGGTGCTCATTCACAGGTTGGGGAATGTGCGGAATCAGCGCGCCAGTCTCCGAAAGTAATGTGACTGAAGTGTAGGATGTGACTCGTGTCTACGAATGAAACTTCCTCAAAGTCCGCCGGCTTGCCGATCCGTGGCATTGCCATGATCATCCTCGCGGTAGCCGTCGCCTTGCTGGCATGGGGTGTCTACTCAATGACCAACACGGGCAGCGACGATGTTGTAGTCAGTCAGGAAACCACGCAGCAGCAACCAGCCCCAGCCCCAGCCGCTCCGGCACCCGGAGCGCCTACTCCCGCTGCACCAGTTCCTGCCGCCGAAGCACCAGCGACACCTGCAGCGCCTGCGGCGCCGGAGGCGGGGGAAGCGGAAACCCCAAAGGTTTTCGCCCTCAATAACTCCACCGTGCAGGGCCTGGCGAACCGAGTAGCCGACAACCTGAAGAGCAAGGGCTATCCGGACGTGGAGTCTGGCAACTTCCCTGAGGAGATCCTGCCGGAATCTGTGGCCTATTACACTCCGGGCAACGCGGCAGAGCAGCGAGCTGCGGAGAAGATCGCCCAGGAGCTCCAGATCAAAGCCGCTCCGCGCATCGAGGCTCTCAAAGACAAGCCAGCGGGCGTGGTTGTGGTGATCACCGAGGATCTCAACCGCTAAACTCAGTGGCATGGCCATTGAGTTTGCCCAAACGCAGAACCACACCTTAGGTGTGGAATGGGAGATCGCGCTGATCGACCCCGACACCCGCGATCTTGTGCCACTGGCGGACGAGGTCATCGCGGAACTCGCTGATGACGATCTCGACGTCCGCGTTGAACGCGAGTTCCTCTCCAACACCGTGGAGATGGTCACCGGCGTCTGCGAGACAGTCGGCGACGCCATCACGCAGCTTTCCGGCGGCCTGTCCGCCGTCCGCGACGCCGCAGCGCGACACGGCGCCCGGCTGTGGGCCAGTGGCTCGCACCCTTTTGCAAACTCAGAACAGCAGCAAGTCTCGGACAAGTCCCACTACAACGAGATCTTGGAACGCACCCAGTACTGGGGAAAGCAAATGCTCATCTGGGGAGTCCACATCCATGTGGGAATCGCCTCAGCGGACCGGGTTTGGCCGATCATCAACGCCATGATGACCAAATACCCGCACCTACTTGCCCTATCCGCCAGCTCCCCAGGATGGGCCGGTCGCGACACCGGGTACGCGTCGAACCGCACGATGCTGTACCAGCAGCTCCCCACCGCCGGAATCCCATACGACTTTAAGGACTGGGACGAGTGGTCTTCCTTCGTGGCGGATCAGAAGAAATCCGGGGTGATCGACCACGATGGCTCCATGCACCTGGACATTCGCCCTGCGGAAAAGTGGGGAACCATTGAGGTGCGCTTCTCCGACGCCCCCACCAACCTGCGGGAACTCGCAGCCATCGCAGCCCTGACCCACTGCCTGATCGTGTACTACGACGATCTGCTCTCTGCGGGAGACACCCTGCCGAGCCTGCAGCAATGGCACAACAACGAAAATAAGTGGCGCGCTGCCCGCTACGGGATGGACGCCATCATTATCACCACTCGCGATACCGACGAAGTACTGGTCACTGAGGACCTTGAGTTATTGCTCGGCGTGCTCGCGCCCATCGCGGAGAAGCTGGGCTGCGCCAAGGAACTGGGCTACGTGTGGGAAATCATGGCAGGTGGCGCTGCCTACCAGAGGCAGCGCGCCGAGTTCGAACGCACTGGAAACTGGGGCACCGTTGTGGACTTGGCGTGCACCGAATTGGAGGAGTGGCGCCCCTAGCGTGCGGTGTCGTTGCGCATGAGGTGGTCGGCGTCGTAAAGCTGCTCGCGCCGGGCGATGCGCCCGATGCGCTGGCCGACCACTGGGGCGGTGAGCAGCGCAAACAGGATCACCAGGACGAGCGCGCCCATGTCACCTTTGTTGCCGGGCGTGAGTTCACCCGAACCGAGGAGGCGGAGCAGCGCGCCGAGCACGGTGAGGATCAAGCCCAGCGTTTGTGGTTTGGTCACGGAATGCAGGCGGGAGAGCGTGTCGCGGAAGCGGGCCATGCCGACGGCAGTGGCCAACACCAGGATCGTGCCGCCGAAAATGCAGACCAGCGAGGCGATGTCGAATAGCAGATTCATCAGGCGTCCTTCTTCCGGAAACGGGTTACGGCCACCGAGGAGATGAAGCCGAGCAGCGCCACCACCATCATCGCGTTGGAGACCGTGGTGTCTAGGGTCCAGCAGATGTACAGGGCGAGGGCGCACTGGATCATCGCCACCGTGGCGTCCAAACTGAGGAGCCGGTCGAGGGAATTGGGCCCAGCGAGCAGCCGGTAGCCGTTGATCAGGAACGCCACCACAAAACCGCAGGCGGCGATAGTGAGGAACAGATTGTAAAGGGATGAGTCCACGGCGTTAGACCTCCATTTCAAACGTGCGGATCAGGCGTCGTTCCAGCTCCGCGATGCCACGCAAGCTGCGATCTAGCTCGGCGGTGGAACGGGCGTCCAGGATGTGCATGGTGAGGATGCGGGACGGGATGTCTACTTCCATGACAGCGCCGCCTGGGGTGAGGTTGAGCAGCGAGATCGCCAGCGACAGCACGAAGTCTTCCTGCACCCGCATCGGCACTTTCACAATCGCTGCCGGCGGCTGGGGAGCAGGGCGCAGTGCCAGGAGGCTCACCCGCACCGAGGAAATCAGCAGATCCCAACAGAAGAAAACGATCAATTCTGCCAGGGAAAGCCATCGGATGCGCATACCGGAAACCGGGAGCGCAGGCAGCGGAAACAGCAGCACAATGAGGGTACCCACGGCCATACCGCCCAAGATGTTGGCCCAGGAAAACTCCCCGTAGAGCAGGCACCACATGAGGGTGAGCCACAGGATAGTCATGGGACGGAACCGACGCTGAATACCAGAGATCATGGGTGTGCCTCCTGAGCATCGTGGGACAGTGATGCGGTTCT
This sequence comes from Corynebacterium hindlerae, assembly GCF_014117265.1. Taxonomy (NCBI): domain Bacteria; kingdom Bacillati; phylum Actinomycetota; class Actinomycetes; order Mycobacteriales; family Corynebacteriaceae; genus Corynebacterium; species Corynebacterium hindlerae. The sequence goes on from NZ_CP059833.1 coordinate 1,917,674, forward strand.
GCCTGGGGCACTATCGTCGGTGCCGAGGACGGCGGTGCGATACTGCGTGACGTCGAGTGACGTGGTGGCCGAACGTGTGGCCACCCCAGAAAGCGGGCCAGCCAGCACCGTCACCGCCAGGGATGCCGCGACCAGCACTGCGGTGGGGGCCACCATGCCCACTGGCATGCGGCCGACGTCGGCGCGTTCGTCAATGTGTACCATGTCCTGCACATCGGATAGCGGGGTGGGGCGTGCGGTGGCGAGTTGGCCGTCGGGGGCATCGGCACGGTCGCGCCAAAATGCCTTCGACCACACCAGCACCATCGTGTACAGGGTGAGCAGGGACGTCACGACCGCGCCGCCGACCAACACCCAGGCCATGGTGCCGCCATGTTCGGCGGCCGCTTCCACCAAAATCACCTTGCCCAGGAACCCCGAGAACGGTGGGATGCCTCCCAAGTTGAGGGCCGGGATCAGGTACAACATCGCGAGCACCGGAGACGCATACGCCAGCGACCCCAGCGAGCGGAGCGAGGACGATCCGGCTTGGCGCTCGATGAGGCCAACGACCAGGAACAGCGCGGTTTGCACCAAAATGTGGTGGACGGCGTAGAACATGGCACCGGCCAGCCCGTGGGCGGAGGCGAAGGAAATGCCCATGATCATGTAGCCGATGTGGCTGACCAGCGTGAACGACAGGAGGCGTTTGATGTCATTTTGCGCCATCGCGCCCAAAATACCGACGATCATGGTGAGCAGCCCCGCCCACATCAGCACGGTGTCGAGGCGACCATCGATGAACAGGACGTAGCGGGCGCGGATGATGGAGTACACGCCCACCTTGGTCAGCAGACCGGCGAACACGGCGGTGACCAGTGCCGGAGCGGTGGGGTAGGAGTCTGGTAGCCAGGAATACAGCGGGAACACCGCGGCTTTGATGCCGAAGGCGACGAGCAAAACGGCGAAGATGGCGGTGCGCGTTCCGGAAGGGACGTCTGCCATACGCTGCGAAATCTGCGCCATATTCATCGTTCCTACGGCCGCGTACACCAGGCCCAGCGCGAAGAGGAACACGATGGAGCTGAGCATCGAGACCATCACGTAGGACACACCAGCACGCACGCGGCTCGGCGAGGCCCCTAGCGTGAGTAGCACGTAGGAGGACACCAGCAGCACCTCGAAACCGACGTAGAGGTTGAACAGGTCGCCCGCCAGGAACGCCAGGTTCACACCCATCGTGAGCAGCAGGTATGCGGGGAGGAACACAGCGACGGGTTCGTCGTCGGTACCGTCGCGGAGGCCCTGGCCGATCGCGTACCACATCACGCAGAACAGCACGAGAGAAGACACCGCCAGCATGATCGTGGCGAGTCGGTCAGCCACGAGGGTGATGCCAACCGGGGTGTCCCACCCGCCGATTTGCAAGGTATGAATTCCGGAGAAATCGACCAGCACCACGAGCAGCGTACAGAGCACGATCAGCGCGAACAGCGCCCCGAGGGCGATCACGCGTTGCAGGTTGTGGAACCGGCCGAAGACGAGCACCAAGGCCGCCGCTGTGGCGGGCACGATGATCGGTAGCGCGATCAGGTAGGGCAGCGCGGGGAGCAGCCACAGGATAATGGAATCAGGCATCGGTTTCTCCCTGCAACGGTTGTTCGAAGGACGCGGGCCCGAACGCGTCGCCGGTGTGCGTCGGGTGGCCGGTGGTTGGGTCGTCGGAAAGGTCGTGGTCAGGTGCGGCGGAGGCAGTAGCAGGCCGCTTTGCGACGACCGTATCCTCCGTATCGTCCTGCAGAATATCGGCCGTGCGGTATTGATACTGGCGATAAGCCAGGGCCAGGATGAACGCGGTCATCGCCATCGAAATCACAATGGCAGTGAGGATCATCGCTTGGGCCAGTGGGTCCGCGTCGACGGCATTCACCGCAGATTCGCGCCCCTTGATCGGCGGCGCCCCGGCGCCACCGCCTGCCGTGAGGATGAGCAGATTGGCGCCGTTGCCCATGAGCAGCAACCCCATGAGCATCCTGGTGATGGCTCGTTCAAGGACCAGGTAGACGCCGCAGGCGACCAGGACCGCCGCGGCGGTGAGTAGGGCGAAATTAGCAACCATTGTTCTTACACGTCCTTACTCTGTAGTCGATTGCGACGCTCCCGGGCGCGCTGTTTACGCACTTCCTCGTCTTTATCCAAGCGGGCGCCGAGGCTACCCAGTATGTGGAGGATCAGTCCGATGACGATGAGGTACACACCGGCGTCGAAAAGCAGCGGCGTGACCACGGCCATGTGGCCGATCAGCGGTAGCTGGAGCTCCCAGTAGTGGCTGGTCAGTGGCGGCATCCCGAAGAACAGGGGCGCGATGGTGGCGGTCGCTGCCAGCAACAGGCCTACGCCCAGCAGTTTCGATGGATCGATCGGTAGCGCTACTTCCAGCTCGCGTCGGCCACCTGCCAGATAACGCAGTGTGAACGCGAGGGCAGCGACGAGGCCACCGGCGAAACCGCCGCCCGGCCCATTGTGACCTGCGAAGAAGAAGTAGGCGCTGAGCGCGAGCATCGACGGGAACAGCAGCCGGGTGGCCACATCGATCATGAGGGAACGATTCCGGGTGCGATCATCCACGGAGGTGGCGAGCCACCGGCCGCCCTCGGCTTGTAGCGTGGGGCGTCGTGACGAACGCGAGAAATCCCTCGTGCGATACACCAGAGAGGCCACGCCCGTGGCCACAACGACCAGCACCGAAATCTCGCCGAAGGTGTCCCAGGCGCGGATATCCACCAACAGCACGTTCACCGCGTTCGCTCCGTGGCCGATGTTCTTGGCCAAATCCGGGATGAAGATAGACACCGGGAGGGTGGTGCGGGCATTCATCGCGAACACCGCCAACACCATCACGGACACACCCACCGCTACGGAGAGCCACGCCCGGGCACGCACGAAGTTGCTTTTGGGCAGCATTTTAGGGCTCGCGGGAAACTTACGGAGCACCAGCATGAACACCACCACGGACACGGTTTCCACGAGTAGCTGCGTCAGCGCCAAATCCGGGGCACCATGCAGCGCGAAAATCATGGAAATGCCGTAACCCGTCATCCCCACCATGATCAGCGCCGAGATGCGGTTATCCAGTACCGTCACCGCGATGGCCGCGATGATTACAATAACGGCAATCACGCCTTGCAACGGGGTGTCCCACAGCTCCATGCGCACATTCGTCCGTTGCCCAGTAATCAATGCCACCAGCGGCAACAGCACTAAAGTCAGCAAAATGATGGCCTCGTTGATCGGCAGCGAACCACGCTGGGTATTCGCCGTGATCTTCAGCGACACTGTCCGCAGCGCCTCAAGCACCCTGTCATAGGCAGCGTTCGCGCTGCCCAGCGCCGGCTGGGAAAAGTGCAGTCCGGCTAGCACGCGCCGCTGCCAATGCATCACAACACCAGCGGTGATAATCACGGCCGTGATGGCCAGCGGAACCGTGAAACCATGCCACAAGGCGAGGTGGGAGGCGGGCTCATCAGGGTAGATGGTGGACAAGTGATGGGTGATGGGGGCGTCGATAAGCTGCGGCGCGAGCCCGGCCACCACGCTACCTCCCGTGAGCAGCGCAGGTGGCGACCACAACCACCACCCCACCGAGTGCATCCCCCGCACCGCCTCCGAGCAGCCGGAGTCCGGTTTGGTGGCGAAGGCGGACCACAGGAAGTACAGCGAATACGCCATGGTCAGGACGGAACCGAGGACGATGCCCGTCAGCGTCATCCGGCCCGGCATCCCCACCAGCAGCTGTTCATGCAGAACCGCAGTGATCGCCGCTTCCTTCGCCACAAACCCCACCAGGGGCGGCAGGCCTGCCATCGACGCCGCCGAAACCGTGGCGATCACCGCCAAACCAGGCTGCTTGCGACCGAGCCCCGACAGCTTGCGGACATCACGCGTCCCCGTCGCATGATCAATCGCGCCCACCACCATGAATAGCGCCGCCTTAAACAGCGCGTGGCCCACCGTCAGCGCCAGCCCCGCCATCAGCGCTTCCCGGGAACCGATGCCCACCAACGTCATGATGAACCCCAGCTGGGAGAGCGTGCCGTACGCCAAGATCAGCTTGAGATCTTTCTGGCGCAGCGCCATCCAACCCGCCATCAGCATGGTGAACAGCCCAAACGGGATCACCACCAGGTGCCACGTGGGAAGGTGCGCCAGCTCGGGAGCCAGGCGCGCCACCAGATAAATGCCGGCCTTCACCATCGCTGCGGAGTGCAGGTAGGCACTCACCGGGGTCGGCGCGGCCATCGCGCCGGGCAGCCAAAAGTGCATCGGGGCGATTGCGGACTTGGATAGCGCACCTACCAGGATCAACACCGCCGCTGTGGTCAGGTACGGGGTGCTCGCGACCGCCGGGCCTTCGGCGAGCGCAGACAGCGTCCAAGTCCCCGCCCCGTAGCCGAGCATGATGATGCCCACCAGCATCGCCAGGCCACCCAACGTGGTGACCATCAGCGCCTGCCCGGCACTGCGCCTTGACGACGCCCGTTCCGAGTAATACCCGACCAGCAGGAAAGACAGCACAGAGGTGATTTCCCAAAAGACGAACATGAGCAGCAGGTTGTCGGAAATCACCAGACCAAACATCGCCATGGTGAACGCTGCCATCTCAGCTGCGAAGGCGCCGAGGCGCCGTGGCGCCTGGCTGAAATAGCCCCAACAATAAAGCAGGACTAGGGCGCCGACGCCGAGAATGATCAAGCTGAACAAGCTGGCCAGCGGATCCAGTCGCAACTCAATATTGAGGTGAGTACTGGGCATCCATTCGAAGCTTGATTGGTGGGTTTCGCCAAGGTGGCGGGCTACCCAGACGAAACCAGCTGCGGGAGTGAGCGCGAGCGCACCAAAGGCGGCGCGCCCGAACTTCTGCACCAGCAGCGGGGCAATGAGAGCGTTGATGAGGAGGGCTAGAAAAAGGACAATCACCTGGGTTAGTTTCCGGTTGGTTGGACACGGGCGTGCCACTCGTCGACGCCTAACCGCGATTCCCCGAAAAAGAAAAAGGTTGCACTGCCGGCGTCTCTGAGAGCGCGACAATGCAACCGAGTTTACAGAAAATTAGCTGACCTTGTTTTAGGTGAACTTGTCTTAGACGAACTTGTGGCCGTGGAGTCGGTGCGCTGCGGAGCTCATAGCGGCAGCACCCGAGTTGTCACGATCCGGGCCAAAGCCCATAGCCCAGACAGTGGTCCCGCGGAACGTTGCCTTAACGAAGGTGACGGTTGCCTCGAAAATATCCATCTGGTGGAAGCTGACGATCTCGATCGGGCAGTTCATCTCAGCGAGAATGTTGGTGCAGGCGGAAATAGGTCCGGTCGCTTCAATATCGCGACCGAGGGTGATGCGACGTTGACCGCGCATGGTGGTGATGTTCGTGAAGAAGTTGTAGCGGTGGCCAGGAAGTGGCTCGGAAAACATGTTGTGAATTCGAATTGCACTGGTAGGTGCGTAAGTTTCGGTGAACGTCCGCCAGGACATCCCCCGAGCTTCTCCACGAAGATCGCTAGGCAGGTTGTGGCCGAATCGTGCTTGGAAAGGGTCCGCTGCTAGCTCGTTGGTATGACGTTGAAAACCTGTGCGCGGGGAGGTGGTCGTTTGGGTGAACATTGTTACGTGGTCCTTTTCTTGAGATTCTTCTTGTCGGACCGACCCAGGTTGCTGGAGTTCTAACGACTACTTCCCCATGCGAAGGGGGTCAGTCTCTCAGTCCTTCGCTGGGGTACGTAGCCTTAGCCACTCGGAGAATTAGGTTTGCAATAGTCATGTAGATCACAGTAATCCCCGTCACATATATTGGCAAATGTGGGGTGAACAATGGGGGTAGTGGGATTGCCTGTCCTGGTGGGTAGGATTTTGGGATTTTTGGGTCCAGCGGAAAACGCGAGACGTGGAATTCGAAACTCGGAGCTTCAAACCTGCTATTTTTCCAAAAAGCAAATGTGAAGCTCCCACTCTCGAAAAACAGGACTCGAACTCAAGCGGTGGGGCGCTTAGGGGAGGGTTGCTGGTGAGATAGTCGGCTTTGGGGTTGGCTGGGGTGGGGGTTGGCCCCGACATTACGGCCCCGACAATGCCTGGCTAGCGCGTTGGCCCCGACATTACGGCCCCGACAATGCCTGGCTAGCGCGTTGGCCCCGACATTACGGCCCCGACAATGCCTGGCTAGCGCGTTGGCCCCGACATTACGGCCCCGACAATGCTGCCAAAACGCCTCAATGAACCCGAACTTCGGGCGGGTAATGTCGGGGGGGGGCAAAGGATATGCCGACCCACCATCAACTAAAAACGCAACTGTTGGGAACAATGGAGCAATTGAGGATATTGTGATAAATGGGCTAACGTTGCGCGAATCGCAAAAACCCGCGAACCCAAATAACTGAGCTCGCGGGAGAAGGTAAGGAAAATGCGTTATGCCTTGTAGTTCAGCAAGAACAGAGCTTCGGCGATCGCAATATCGCGGATTTCTTCTGGAGCCACGGACTCGTCAGGGGAGTGGATCACGCAAGACGGTTCTTCGACGCCAAACAGTGTAATTTCAGCGGATGGCATGATCGACTGCAGCTTTTCGCACAGCGGGATGGAGCCACCGGAGCCGACGGTTACTACGTCAGAGGAAAAGGCGTCTGCCATGCAGCTGTTGAAGTAGGTGACTGCGGGGCCGTTGATGTCGGTGCGGAAGGGGTCGTTGAGGCCTGAGGTTTCGATGGTGATGTGTGCGCCCCATGGGGTGTGTTTACGCAGGTGGGCCTCGAGGGCGTCGGCGACTTGCTGGGCGGTGAGTCCTGGTGGGACGCGGAACTGGAGGTTCGCGGAGCAGGTTGCTGGGACGGCGTTGACTGCTTCGGCCACTGGGGTGGAGGTCCAGCCGGTGATGGAGATTGCCGGACGCGCCCATACCTGATCGGCGACTCCTGCAGTGCCGGAGCCCATGACTGCAACGCCGTCGAGGATGCCGGCGTCGGCGCGGAAGTCGGCTTCATCGTAGGGAAGGCCGTCCCACTGCTGGGTGCAGTCGAGGCCGTCGATGGTGATCAGGCCGCTCTCGTCGCGGAGCGTGTTGAGCAGGCGCACCATGGCGAAAACGGCATCAGGCGCGGCGCCACCGAAACCGCCAGAATGGACGGGTGCGCGGAGGGTGTCGAGGGTGACCTGCATTTGGCCGCCACCGCGTAGCGTCGTGGTGAGCGTCGGCTTACCGACGGCCACATTCCCCGAATCCGCGATGAAAATAACATCGGCTTGGAACAGTTCTGGCCGGGTGTCGATGAGGTTTTCCAAGCCCTCGCCACCCATCTCCTCAGAACCTTCGATCACAACGCGGAGCCCCAGCGGGGTGCCACCGTGCTCAGCAACAGCGCGCAACGCAGCCAAGTGCATGACCAGGTTGCCCTTGCAGTCGGCTGCGCCTCGGGCGTACCAGCGGCCATCACGCTCGGTGAGGGTGAACGGATCGGAAGTCCATTTGGCCAGGTCGCCCGCTGGAACCACGTCATAGTGGGAGTACAGCAGGACGGTAGGCTGACCTGGTTCTGGGTCCTTGGTGGCGATGAAGATGCGGGCGCCGTCGATGCCGTCGTGGTGAGTGACGTTGAGTCCGGCGTCGGTAAGCGCCTGCTCTACCCAGTTCGCTGCGCCGGCGAGCTCCTCAGCGAGTTCCGGCGTGGAGTGCACCGAGTTGAAGGACGTGAGCTCGGAAAGGTCCTTGAAAATGCGGTCGCGCTGGCCCGTGATGTGGTCGCGGATGGATTCAATCGAGTTAGTCATGCCTTACAGCATACGGACAATAGCGAAACGCCCGAGCAAAAATTCATTTGCCCGGGCGCGATGGCTAGAAGTGTGGAAGTCCGTTGCTCTTCAAGAAATTGTTGATCACGGTGCCGATTCCGAAAACGATGCCGATGGTTCCGAAGGCGCTGAGGATGACGTCCACGATGCCAAAAGCGCTGTCAGAGGAAAACCCGCCGTCTGCATCAGATTCAGGGGATTTCTGCTTGTTGTCGGTTTCCGGCTTGACTGGGTTTGCCTGCTTGTTGTCGGTTTCCGGCTTGACTGGGTTTGCCTGCTTGTTGTCGGTTTCCGGCTTGACTGGGTTTGCCTGCTTGTTGTTGGTTTCCGGCGTGGCCTCAGGGGATTCCTGCTTGTTGTTGGTTTCCGGCGTGGCCTCAGGGGATTCCTGCTTGTTGTTGGTTTCCGGCGTGGCCTCAGGGGATTCCTTCAGGTCCTTTTCGGTAGGAGACTCAGCTTTTGTTCTGGCCTCTGCCTCAGCATCGAGTGATTCCATTTCCTTTTCATCTATGACCTTGGCAAGGTCGGGGAATGCCCAGTGGAGGTATGCGGAGGGGTCAACTTTAAGTAGTTGGTCTCGAAGGTCCTTAGCTTCCTTAAGGGAGGCCTTCTGGAATAGTTCCTTAACCTGTTTAACCCATTCTTTGGCTTCCTTATCATCAATGTTTGAATTTTCACCAGGGGCCGGTGGGTGTTCAGCCGATTGTTTGATCTTAAGTTTTAGATAATCTGGCACTGGCGGAAGTTCCACAGCTTGTGCGTTTGGAGCCGTAAGCGCGCTTACTGCCAGGGAAATAGCCAGCGCCGAGGTGAAAAGAGCTTTGCGCATGAAAGACCTCACGATAGATGATTGATGAACTGATTTCAGAGTTTAGTTCGGAGAGTTAGGGTTGCCTTAATTTCTCGCGCGTGTTTTTTATCACTGCTGGGTGTGGTGAAACCTTAAGTGCAACCAGGGTTAATGTAAAACATTTAAAATAAATGATCAAAGTAGATTAATAAAAATATGTAGCAAACGTTTAAAAAGTTTTAAGGAATGGGTCTGGGCAATGGTGAAGGGTTATAGCCCGTGGGTGCTTGATCCTTATTCACAAGAGTGTGAACTACACACAGTCGGATCCGCAAACTGTGGAGTTTCAAGTTGTCGATGTAGATAAAAGACTGGTCATTGACGGAGCTTCCTGCTCCAAAGCCGTATGCTTTCGCTGACTCGTGGGAAGCGAATGTTCATCCGGTGCCTCAGTTGCCTGTTGTTCCCGCGCGGAAATGGTCGTCGAAGCTGATTGTCAGCGTTGTGGTGGCGATTGTGGGTCTGTTGCTGCTGGGTGGTGGTAGCTATTGGGATTATTTGCAGTATCAGACAAAGGCGGAGGGGGAGCCTGCCGTGGTGAGGATTACCCGGAAAGTTCCGCCGCCGGTGCTGGACGTATTCTCAGTTGGTGGCGATTTTGGCGCAGTGCTTTACGATGGTTCGCAGTCCCACATCTTTGGCACCCTAGTTTCGGATGTGCCGTGGGCCACTATAAAAGTGTCAATCGCGCTGGCTGCACTGGCGCAGGGCGCTGCTGATCCGGGGTTGGTGGCGCCTGCTCCTGTGGTTAATTCGGCGCCTTCTCGACATGGTTTCAGTGTGTTTGGGCAGATGGAATGGACGCTAGCCTCACAAGCTGAGTTAGGGTGCCACCCGAACGCTGCGATAGTAACGGACAAAATGGGTTTAGTAACTCCTGAACAGCGCTACGGTTTAGGGCGGATTCCAGGGATGAGGTTTAAAGGGGGTTGGGGGCCGGATCCTTCGGGCGGGTATTTTGCGCGGCAGTTCGGTTTTGTGGAAACTCCGGCGGGGCGGTTTGGGGTGGCGATTGCTGCGCGACCGACGGATGGGAGCTATACGTCTGCGCAAATGATGCTGGATGAGGTGACATCTCAGCTGCAGCTGCGGATGGTTGCGGGTGGTGCACTGAATTGCGCGGAGCTGCCTCACTAGGGTGGTTATAACCGATCCGGTTTTAGTGGCCGAAACTTGTCTGCAAAAATTCTCTCTATACCTATATATAAGGAGCGATGTTTCGCTGGGATAATCTTGCACTCACCCCTATAGACTGCTAGAAACGAGTATTAGCACTTGCATTGCCTAAGTGCCAGGAATTTTTAGCGGGTGAGGTTGGCAACACACTCACCGACCGTGCCGTCGCGGGCGCCCGCTATTAAGTGACGTGAGTGTCGTCCTCAACTAACAAGGAGTACATACTTACATGGCTAAGATCATCGCCTTTGATGAAGAAGCACGCCGTGGTCTGGAAAAGGGCCTGAACACCCTGGCTGATGCAGTCAAGGTAACCCTTGGCCCTAAGGGCCGTAACGTGGTGTTGGAGAAGTCTTGGGGCGCTCCAACCATCACCAACGATGGTGTCTCTATCGCTCGTGAAATCGAGCTGGAGGATCCATACGAGAAGATCGGCGCTGAGCTGGTCAAGGAAGTAGCTAAGAAGACCGACGATGTTGCCGGTGACGGCACCACCACCGCTACCGTGCTCGCTCAGGCGCTGGTTCGTGAGGGCCTGCGCAACGTGGCAGCTGGTTCTAACCCGATGGGCATCAAGCGCGGCATCGAGAAGGCTGTAGAGAAGGTTACCGAGCAGCTGCTGAGCTCCGCTAAGGAGATTGAGACCGAGGAGGAGATCGCTGCTACCGCTGGTATCTCCGCCGCGGATCCTGCGATTGGCGCCAAGATTGCTGAGGCGATGTACGCCGTTGGCGGTGGCAAGCTGAACAAGGAATCCGTCATCACGGTGGAGGAGTCCAACACGTTTGGTGTTGAGCTCGACGTGACTGAGGGTATGCGCTTTGACAAGGGCTACATCTCCGGTTACTTCGCTACCGATATGGAGCGCCAGGAAGCAGTCCTGGAAGATCCATACATTCTCCTGGTGTCCAGCAAGATCTCTAACATCAAGGAGCTGCTGCCACTGCTTGAGAAGGTTATGCAGACCGGCAAGCCTCTGCTGATCATCGCTGAGGATGTTGAGGGCGAAGCCCTCTCCACCCTGGTGGTCAACAAGATCCGCGGCACCTTCAAGTCTGTTGCTGTGAAGGCTCCGGGCTTTGGTGACCGTCGTAAGGCCATGCTGCAGGATATGGCAATCCTCACCGGTGGCCAGGTCATCTCCGAAGAGGTCGGTCTGTCCTTGGAAACCGCGGACATCGAGCTGCTGGGTACCGCACGCAAGGTGGTTATTACCAAGGATGACACCACCATCGTTGAGGGTGCCGGCCAGGCATCCATGATCGAGGGGCGTGTAAACCAGATCCGCGCCGAGATCGAGAACTCCGATTCTGACTACGACCGCGAGAAGCTCCAGGAGCGCCTGGCTAAGCTCGCTGGCGGTGTCGCAGTGATCAAGGTGGGTGCCGCTACCGAAGTTGAGCTCAAGGAGCGCAAGCACCGCATCGAAGACGCCGTCCGTAACGCCAAGGCTGCGGTCGAGGAAGGCATTGTGGCCGGCGGTGGCGTGGCGCTGCTGCAGGCTTCGCACGTGCTTGACGACGCCCTGTCCCTCACCGGCGATGAGGCCACCGGTGTCAAGATCGTTCGTTCCGCCCTGTCTGCCCCTCTGAAGCAGATTGCGGAGAACGCTGGCCTGGAACCAGGCGTTGTTGCCGACAAGGTCGCTAGCCTCCCGCTGGGCCAGGGCCTGAACGCCGCTACGGGCGAATACGTTGACTTGATGGCTGCTGGCATCAATGACCCAGTGAAGGTGACACGCTCTGCCCTGCAGAACGCAGCATCCATCGCTGCGCTGTTCCTGACCACTGAGGCTGTTGTTGCAGACAAGCCTCAGCCTGCCGGCGCTGCGGTCCCAGATGCAGACGCTATGGGTGGTATGGGCGCCTTCTAAGCTCCCTTTAGCACCGCTTTATCCCGTTCCTTCTCGGCTACGTCCCGCGAAGGAACGGGATTTTTGTGTTTCTGCAAGGCACACAAGTTAATTCTTGGGACAGTAGAGGGTATCTAGTGCCATGCAACTACCCCCGGATGGGGTAAAAAATGGGGAGTTTTTTCGGGTGTATTTCCAGCGCTCGCGCTTAATCGAAGCGGCTCCGCCGGGCGTTACGGGGTCAGGAAAAGTTTCACGAAAAAGTAGTGTTATGGAAACAGCTTCAAAAGCAATTTTCCTGCTCTGTACAGGTAATTTACAAAATGAAGATTGAAACATGTTGACGTGACCATTTCTTCTGCTGTGGCTGGGGTGGGGGAAAGTGTGATGAGAGAAAAAGTGGTTTCAGGTTGACCGTGGAAAGAAATGTGCTTTAATTTAAGTCATGACGTCCTGAGGGGCGTCAGCAACTGGAACCGTTTCTCCAGCTAGAAGCTGGAACCTCTCAAGGAGTAAATATGTTCGAACAGATCGGCAACTTCGGCAAGGTCATCGAAGGTCTCGCAAAGATCTCCGACAACATTGGCGGCGCTTTCGATAACATCGTGACTCTTGCTAACCCAATCAACTGGATCATCTTTGCTGATGACTTCGCATCTAACGTCTTCGATGCCACCAGCTCGGCTCTTCTGTCGTCCTACTAATTCTGGGCAACATCAATCACACTTTCTTATCTACTAGGAGATAACCAATGCTTTCTGCTGAACTGATCACCTCCACCGCTGACTTTGCAATCGACCTCTTCCAGCCAATCCTGACTCTGGGCGAGACCCTCAAGCCACTGGGCAACGTTGCTTCCGCTATCGCAAGCATCGCTAAGGTTTTCGGCCTCAAGTAAGCCTTAATAGCCTGAGCTTTGAGCTCTAGCTTGTGAAATTCCCCCGACCATCAGGTTGGGGGATTTTCTTTTTGTTTCTCGGCCTGTAGTTCAGGGGATCGTTGCGGTTGCTTGATTCAGGCGTTGACGCGCAGGTTTCGGTGGCTCACCGGTAGGCCACTACTGAAAGAGCATTTCCGCGCCAGCAGCTGGGATGAGTTACGCCAGAAAAACATTTCGAGAATCTCAGTAACTACTCCCACCTATTTTAGGGTCCGTTTTAGCAGGTCTGGCCCACGTTCCCGGGGTAGTATTGAACTATGGCTGAAGCAAAAGAGCAGGAATTCCACATCGTCGATCTCGCCGCTACCGAAGGGTACGTAGTAGACGACTCGGACGAGGACGATCCGGTCCTCCTTACCCCTTCGGGTAAGCCGATTGATACCTGGCGGGAAAATTACCCATACAGTGAACGTCTTACTCGCAAAGAATACGAGCGTGAAAAGCGCGCACTCCAGATCGAGCTTTTGAAGTGGCAGAACTGGACCAAGGAAACTGGTCAGAAACACATTATCTTGTTTGAGGGCCGTGACGCTGCGGGCAAGGGTGGCACCATTAAACGCTTTAACGAGCACCTCAATCCTCGTGGTGCCCGTACCGTTGCGCTGGAGAAGCCCTCGCCCCGCGAATCTACTTCTTGGTACTTCCAGCGTTACATCCAGCATTTCCCTTGCGCTGGCGAGATCGTGTTCTTTGACCGTTCCTGGTACAACCGTTCCGGTGTTGAGCGCGTTATGGGCTTCTGCACTGAATCGCAGCACGCTGAGTTCCTGCGTGAGGTCCCTATGCTCGAGAATATGATCATGGGTTCCGGAATTTCCCTGACCAAGCTGTGGTTCTCCGTTACCCAGAAGGAGCAGCGCACCCGCTTCGCTATCCGTCAGGTAGACCCAGTGCGTCAGTGGAAGCTTTCCCCAATGGATCTCGCATCCCTGGACAAGTGGGATGATTACACCCGCGCTAAGGAAGAACAGTTCCGCTACACGGACACTGACGAATCTCCATGGATCACCATTAAGTCCAACGACAAGAAGCGCGCCCGCCTCAATGCGATGCGCTACGTGCTTTCCAAGTTTGAATACACCGGAAAAGATCACGAGCTCGTTGGCGAGCCAGATCCGCTGATCGTGCTGCGCGGTCGCGACCAGATCGGCGACTAAACCAACAAAAAATGGGCGCCCACCAGGGGCGCCCATTTTCGCTAACTACACCCGAGGCTCAATCGGGTTGCCCTGCCACGCAGAGTTGGCGGGGACCCGGTCGCCGCGCATCACGAGGGAAGCAGGCCCCACGGAGGCGTCGACACGTAGCTCAGAGGCAGGCAACGCCACAGAATGCGGTCCGAGGGTTGCGCCGTCGGCAAGCGTCACGGCGTCCAAACTCATCACCCGGTCCTGGAACAGGTGGGTCTGCACCACACAACCCCGGCCCACGGTAGCGCCCCGACCCACGTCGCACAGGTCAGCCTCCGGGAACCAATAGGACTCAATCCACGCGCCCCGACCCACGTGGGCACCGAGGAGCCGCAGCGCATTGTTCAGCGCGCCGGTGCCCAAATTGTGATTCAAATACCACGGGGCACACACGCCTTCCACAAACACATCCTGCAACTCGTTCAGCCACACGAACCGCGACCACAACGGGTGATCGCCCGCCTGAATCTGGCCCACGCACGCCCACTTCACCAGCACCGTCACCAGCAGAGCACACAGTCCGGCCACCATCAACACCACGCCACCGAGTGCCCACGCAGCCCAAAACCCCCACACAGACCACAACGTTTGCAAAGCTGCGAGCACCGCGACGAACAGCAACCCAGAGGTGATCGGGCCCAGGAGACGCAAGGTCTCCACCAAACCACGGGCCGCCTTCACACCAAAGCCAGGGTTGTAGGTGAGATCCTCACCGGAACCGGCGGACACCGTCACGCGACGCAGCCGCTCCGGAGGGCTGCCCCACCAGTTAGATCCCGCCCGGGCCTTCTTCGGAGTCGAGGACAACACGGCCACCAGGGAATTCTTGCCCAGCTTGCGACCCGGCCCAGCGATACCCGAATTACCGAGGAAGGAACGCTTGCCCACCCGTGCTACGTCAGTGAGCATCCAGCCACCGCCCAGCTCATAGCCACCCACCATGGTGTCATCAGCCAGGAAGGAGCCCTCCTTGATTTCCGTCAGGCGGGGAATCATCACGGCCGTGGAGATTTCGGCGTTCGCTCCGATCTTTGCGCCCAAGCTGCGGAACCACAGGGGAGTGAGCTGCGAAGCATAGAGCACGAAGAGGTGGGTTCGGGCGTCGTCAAGCGTGCGCTCCGTCACCCACAGCCGCCAGCCCATCACGCTGCGCACCGGGAACACACCCGGCTTCAGGCCGATGCCCACCACGCGGACGATCAGCCACACCATCACCATGTAGCTCAGCAGGCCCAGGAGGGCGCCTGCCGGGGTGAGCGCCAACGCCCAGCCCAGTGCCGCCAACCCGGACAGTGGGCGCAGCATACTTGGCAGCATCACCACGACACCAGCCACGGCCAACGCCAACAACGGCACCAGGCTGAGCGCCACCGAGGTGAGCCCATACAGCGGAACCCAGTAGCTGCGACGCGGCGGATGCTCCTCGGGGAAGCGGTGCTTGGAACGGCCCACTTTCGCCGCCGGCGAACCAGACCAGCGCGCCCGCGCCTTCACCGGCTTGTGGCCAGTCACGCAGGAGCCTGCCTCGATGTGGGCGTCTTCACCAATGACCGACCCCGGCAACAACGTGGAACGCGCGCCGATGCGCGCATTAGCGCCAATCTCAATGGCACCCACGTGCACCTTGTCGCCTTCAACCCAATACCCGGACAGATCCACCTCAGGTTCCACCGCAGCATGATCCCCGAGCGTCAGCAAACCCGTCACTGGCGGCAACGTGTGCAAGTCAACCTGGGCGCCTACCTTCGCGCCCAGGAGCCGCGCATAGGTCAAAATCCATGTCGCACCGGCGATGCTCGTGGCTCCGGACGTCGCTGCGAAGCGTTCCGCTGCCCAGAGCCGCAGGTGTGTCACCCCGCCGCGCGGGTATGTACCCGGCTTAATAGACCCGGCGATGAGACGCACGAGCAACGCACCTACCGGCAGCCTGCCCAGTGGGGTGAAGAATGCCAAGACCAGGACCACCAGCGCCCACGTCGGCAGCGACAGCGCCCAGGTGACACCAGCAAAGCCCAACAGCCAATTCAGCAACGCCAGGCCCGTCACCCATTGGCCGGCCAGCAGCGTCATCGCCGGAATCTGAATCAAAAACTGCGCCAGGCGAGTGCTCAGGCCAACTGGCTTGATTTCCGAATGCATATCTTCCGGGATTTCCGACGTGAGCGACACCCCGGTGTCAGCCGCGATCTGGTCGACCCGTTCCGCAAGCAACTCCAGGCGCGGGTGGTCATAGAGGTCCCGCACGGACACGGTGGGGACCCGGTCACGAATCGCGCCTACCAACGTGGCCGCCGCGAGTGACGTCCCCCCGAGCTCGAAGAAGTCCGCCTCCTTCGATTCCACCGACACCCCAAGAGTGTCCACCCACAACTGCGCAAGCCACGACTCCGTGCCACTCAGGCCCTCGGCCTCCACCGCAGTACCCGGCAGCGGCCACGGCAACGCCTTCTTATCCACCTTGCCGGACGTGCGCACAGGCAGATCATCCATCACATGAATGCGCGGCACCAGGGCAGCGGGCATGATGTTGCTCAACCGTTCATGGGCCTCGGCGTGATCAAACGCCTGCGTCTCGTCCTCCAAGGACACATAACCGACCAGCACCTTATCGCCCGCGCCAGTGGCCTGCACCGCCACCGCGGACTGGCGAACATTCGGCAAAGACGCCACACCGGCCTCCACCTCACCCAGCTCAATGCGACGCCCACCGATCTTCACCTGATCGTCCACGCGCCCCACAAAGTACAGGCCGTCCTCTTCCAGGCGCACGTGGTCGCCGGAACGGTACGCGCGATCCCAACCGATCGACGGCATCGGCGCATACTTTTCCGCATCCTTTTCCGGATCCAAATAGTGGGCCAGCCCCACCCCGCCGATCACCAACTCGCCGACCTCACCGACCGCCACTGGTTGCTCCTGCTTATCGACGACCACCAGGTCCCAACCCGCGAGCGGCAAGCCGATACTCACCGGCTGATTCGGCTCCATCGTGGTGGCGCACGCCACCACCGTGGCTTCCGTGGGGCCGTACGTGTTCCACACCTCGCGATCCACCGTCGCCAAACGCTCCACCAGCTCCGGCGGGCAGGCCTCGCCACCAAAGATCAACAGGCGCACGTTATCCAGCGCTTCTGCAGGCCACATCCCCGCCAAAGTAGGAACCGTAGAGACCACGGTGATGTCCCGGCGAATGAGCCACGGGCCCAAGTCCATGCCGGACCGAACCAGCGAGCGTGGGGCGGGGACCAGACACGCGCCGTGGCCCCAGGCCAGCCACATTTCCTCACAAGAAGCATCGAATGCGACAGACAAGCCAGCCAGCACTCGGTCCTCCGGGCCGAGCGGTGCGTCCTGCAGGAACATCTGCGCCTCTGCGTCCACGAACGCTGCCGCGCTGCGGTGCGAGACCGCAACCCCCTTCGGTTTGCCGGTAGACCCGGAGGTGAAGATGATCCAGACGTCGTCGTCAAGGCGGGGGCGCTCGGTGTCACCGCTTTCGGAAAGGCGCTTGATACGCAGGCCTTCGTCGGTGAACACGGCGTTGACGTCGGCTTCCCCGAACACCATGTCCGCACGCTCATCCGGGTCATCAGCGTCCACGGGAACGTAGGCAGCGCCGGCGGCGATCGTGCCCAAAATGGCAAGGTATAGATCCTTGGTTCCGGAGGACATGCGGATGCCGATGCGATCCCCACGCCGGATCCCATGAGCATGTAGATGGGCAGCTAAATTATCTACTTCCTCGATCAAATCGGCGTAGGTCATCACCGTGCCGTCATCAATGGCTGCGGCCTCCGGGTGCGCCTCGGCGGTGGCTTGCAGCAGCTCATAGAGGGTGCGCGCGGGCGGGGCCTCGGCGCCACGCAAATACTGGGCGGGGACTAGATGAATACTCACAGCTACTGAGGGTCCTCCTCAGCGATCAGGACAGAAGTTGCGAGTTTGCGCAGGTGCTTGAGCTGCTTAGAGGTGGAATCGTCCAACGCCCGGGCCTCGGCTTCGCTGACCAAAGTCGCCAATTCCGCGTGGGCATTCTTGCCCTTCTTGGTTGTGGCAACGATCTGCCGACGACGATCCTTTGGATCACGCTCCCGCTTGGCCCAGTTGTGGGACTCTAGGGCGTCGATAAGCCGAACCATGTCGGACGCGTCAATGGCGAGCAGCTCGCCGAGGGACGCCTGGCTCGACGCCGACGCCTCAATGAGGCACGTCAGCACCCAAAATTCCCGAAGGGTTGTGCCCTTGGTGGCGAGGGTAGCTTCCACCTCATCGCGGGTGCGACGGCGCAGGCGCTCCAGCTGGAAGGAAGGGGACTGGAGCAGACATGTTGGGATCTCAAGAGGCGTGGTCATGCCTCAATGTTAAATCCCAAACATCAAAAAGTTAAATCATTGGTGCGGCACCACTATTTTGTTGACTGTTAGCCAGTTGGCAGTCCCGCAGCTACCCAGGCATCCGTGCCGCCCTCAACATTGATCGCGTCATAGCCGGCGTTTTCCAGGTACTGGCACACCTGTGCAGAACGGCCACCACTCTTGCAGATCACGTACACCTCCTGGTCCTTATTGACCTGGTCCACGTGAGACGTGAAGTTGGACATTGGTAGGTTGACGGCGTTTTCGGCGTGAACGGCGGCGTACTCATCGATTTCGCGAACATCGATGAACTGGGCGCCGGACGGAACCTCAGAAACAGATACAGAACGCATAGTTTTTCTCCTTACTTAGATGGATGTGTTAGCCAGTGTACTGAAGGAAGAACCAGGCAGACTCGCTCCCGCCATGTGGTTTGGATGTGTATTCCCTGCAGATAGATGCTGGTGGCGGGTTGTGCGGGGTGGTGTTTGCGTTGTCCCCGACATTACCCTCCCGAAGTTCGGGCTGGTGGGGGGTGTTTTTGGGCAATCTCGGGGGCGTAATGTCGGGGTCGTGCGTCTGGCCCACCAATCTCGGGGCCGGTGGGTGCTACGTCACAGCAGCCTCACTATCCCCTTCACTCTCAGCAATCATGGGCTCAGGACCACGGAGTATGCGGTATCGCCTTCACCCCGACATTACCCTCCCGAAGTTCGGGCTGGTGGGGGTGTTTTTGGGGCAATCTCGGGGGCGTAATGTCGGGGTCGTGCGTCTGGCCCACCAATCTCGGGGCCGTAATGTCGGGATCAACGGCATCCAGCAATGTCAGGGCCAAGGCCCATCAATATCAGTGGGGCGCCGAATTGCAGAACCTGGAGAATGTCAACTTACGGCGCATAGATCAGCCATCCCCATTAGGATCGGCGACTATGAACTCCGGATTTATTATTTTCATGGTTATCGCAATCGTGGCTGCTGGGCTGGCGATTTATTTCTTCCGCTCTGCCAGCCGAGATGACAAGGATGGCCTTGGTCAGCCGCAACGTTTTCACCGGGACCCGTTGCAGGATGTTGTCGGCGCGGATCAGTTCGGTCCAGACGTCGTGGCCCCGGGCGCGATTATTTCTCGAGGCGGGAAGGATTACGTGGTACGCGGCACCTTAACTCTCAACCAGGGGCCTTATTACTGGTGGGAGCACCTGCTTGATGGCGGTGACGGTTCTGAGTGGTTCGGAGTCGAGGTTGATGAGGGCCAGCTGATCCTCACGTGGTGGCGCACTCGTAAGGGCGCTGGTCTGACTCCGGATTCCTCCGTGGAGTTCGAGGGGATCACGTACCAGGAGGACGAGCGTGGCCACGCCCACTACCAATCCCAGGGTACGACCGGCCTTCCGGAGAGCGGCGAGATGCGGTACATCGACTACGCGGATGCCTCGGGCGCGAAGCTGCTCGGTTTTGAAGGCTGGGCGAGCGATGAGTCGTGGGAAGTGTCGACCGGCGAGACGATTCAGTCGGGCGAGCTCACCGTGTACCCAGCACCAAAGGTGTAACGTATGCGAGTTAGTCTCGAGTGCCCCACCGCCGACGTCAGCGCCCACGACCTTGGCTTGCTTCTCGACGGCCCACTGCCCGAGATCCTCACCGCCCGCAGCTATCGCACCCAGTGGCGCAGGGCGGAAACCAGTCTTGAGCTTGGCATCATCGGGGCGTCGCACGTGGCGACGGTCCGGCACGGGGATTGCACCTTTAGGGAGGAGATTTCCTGTTTCGCGGGGACCCCGGGGAGCTTGGTGTCGCAGCAACGGCGTCGTTACGCACTGCGTGCCAACGTGGCCACCCGCCTCGACTTTCCCGATGCAGCCACAGACCTGCTGGCGGGGTTAGATGGTTGGCTGGTCGCGGAGTTTCCGGGCGTCGGTCCGTTTCATATCACCGCCGTGACCGGAGGTTTTGCTGCGGGCGTGTGGGAGTGGCAGACGCACCACCTGTACCCGGAAGAGAAGATCATCGTGAGTACGGCTAGTAGGTTTGAGCTATGAGTTCTCGGATGAAGCGAAAGTTAGGGGCTCTGTTCCTGGTCATTGCAGTGGTGAGTTTCGCTGCGGCGCTGATCGTGGGCACGTCACCCAAGCCGAATACGTATTCGCGGTATGGCACTTACTCGTGCGAGGGAAACGTCCAGCAGGTGGCGGATCAGATCGCGGCGGAGGATCGGCCGCAGGCCCGCCAGTTTGATCCCAAGACGGGGACGGAATATTTGAAGTATCGCAAGCGTGTGGTCACGGTCTATCAGGCTGGTCCTACCAACTGTGAGATCCGGGTGGAAGACTTGCGGCGCTACAACGACGGGACGTTTGTGTGGCTCGGCCCTGGTTTCACCCCGAGCTCGCCGTCTCATTCCTCCGGCGGTTCGTCTGGCTCGGGTGGCTCCGGTTCCGGCGTGAAGTGAATTAAAGAAAAGGAAAAGCGTAATGGCCGCTGACTTGCTGATTGAAGTTCGAGACACCGTCGTTTATTTCGTGTTGTCGCTGTTTGTGCTGCTAGTGGGTTTTGGGATGTTGGATCTGCTGACTCCGGGCAAGTTGTACCGGGCGGTGTTTGTGGATCACCTGCCAAATGCGGCCGCGATTGCGATTGGCCAGCAGGTAGGCCTGGGGCTGATCGTGGTGACTACGGTGCTGGGCTCCCCGGAGTCCTTGCTGGAGGGCATCACAGAGGTAGTGGTGATCGGTCTGCTCGGCGTGGTGTTGCAGGCGGTGGTGCTGGTTGCTTTGGAGGCGTTGATCCCGGGCAGGTTCCGTGATTTGGTGCTGGATCGTAAGCTGCGCGCCGGGGCTGTGACGTGCGCGGTGTTGCTTGTTGTGATCGCTGCTGTGAATGCTGCATGTTTGACTTAACTAGTAGATGGTGGCGGTTTTTCCTGCTGATTTCGGTAGGGATTTGCGCCGCCTCGGGGTTGATTTACGAGCTCGCGCTGCTGAGCCTATCCACCAGTCTGAATGGTGGTGGGGTGGTGGAGACGTCGCTCATTGTGGCGGGGTATGTCGCGGCGTTGGGGGCTGGTGCGCTGTTCGCGAAGCCGCTGCTGCGCTGGCCGGGCCTGTCGTTTTTGATTGTGGAGACCACGCTCGGCATCATCGGCGGGGTGTCAGCCCTGGTGCTGTACGTGGTGTTCGCGACGCTGGGCCAGTCGACGGTGGTGCTGGTCGCGGCCACTTTCCTGATCGGCGCGTTGGTGGGCATGGAAGTGCCGCTGTTGATGACGCTCATCCAACAAGGCAAGCTTGCCGACGCGCGAAGCGTCGGATCCCTGCTGGCCACGTTGAACTTTGCCGACTATGCCGGCGCGTTGATCGGCGGCTTGCTGTGGCCTTTTGTGCTGTTGCCGCAGCTTGGCATGATGCGCGGCACTCTTGCTGCGGGAATGGTGAATCTGGCGGCCGCGTTGTTCATTGCGGTGGTGCTGCTGCGTGGCTCGCTTCCTGGTCGGCAACTCTGGTCTGCGGTGACGGCATTGGTGCTGGCGTTGGCCCTGCTCACGACGCTGCTGGTGCGCAGCGAAGGGATCGTCACTACGGCGCGTGCTGCGCTGTACCGGGACCCGGTGATCTACGCGCACCAGTCCGACTACCAGGACATCGTGGTGACTAAGCAGGGCAAGGATCGGCGTCTGTACCTCAACGGTGGCCTGCAGTATTCCAGTCGCGACGAGTACCGATACACCGAATCCCTGGTGTACCCGGCGCTGACTGAGCGCACGAAGGATGTGCTGGTCATCGGTGGGGGAGATGGGCTGGCTGCCCGGGAGCTGATTCGGTTTGGGGCGCAAGTGACGCAGGTGGAACTGGATCCGGAGGTGGTGAAGGTGGCGAACACGGTGCTCGTGGAGGATAACGAGGGTGCCTTGCTGAGTCCGCAGGTGCAGGTCCTGAATGAGGACGCTTTCACGTGGCTCCGCGCCGGGGGAGAGGGCAAGCAGTACGACGCCGTGATCATCGACCTCCCCGACCCCGACAACCCCACCCTGGCGAGGCTCTATTCGCAGGAGTTCTACACCCTGGCGCTCGCGACTCTGAGGCCGTCGGGGCGCATGGTGGTCCAGGCATCTAGCGCCTTCACGACGCCCGACGTGTTCTGGCGGGTGCGCGCCACGCTCGAGGCTGCAGGCTGCTTATCGACGCTCCCGTACCACACCCACGTGCCCACCTTCGGGGATTGGGGTTTCGTGCTGTGCGGAGATGCCCTCACCATGCCCTCGGTGTCGGGGCTGCGCTATCTTTCCCCGGAGGTGCTAGCTGCAGCTGGGGTATTCGGGCTGGACAACGGGCCACGGGACCTGCCGCCATCTACCCTGGACCACCCGTACATTGTTGACGACCTACGTCGTGGCTACCGCCTGGCGGGGGAATAGCTGGTTCTTAGTCAGCACCACCATCAAGCCAATCGTGGCCACCTGAACCGCTACGATCAACACCATCGCTAGTGCATAGAGTGGGGTGCCGCTGGCGAGCAGCCCGTTCTTCACCAAGCCCACATGCAGGAAGAAGTAGCCCAATACTGTTAGGGCAACACCCGGGCAGACCAGCGTAAACGGTGCCGGAGTGCGGTTTTCCTGTGAGAACACGAACCTGCGGTAGAAACCGTTTTTCTTCATCACGGCGTGGCCGCCCATGAGAAACGCCAACTGGATCGCCAACGCAACCCCCAGCACCACCATCACCATGATGGATGTCGCCGAATGGGGTGCTAGCGGCTTGCTGAGTGCGGTGGCCCCGGCGTCGGCAAGCGTGTGCGTGCCATGGCGCAGGCGCAGGAACGTTATCGCCCACAGCGTCATGATCGGAACCATCAACCACAACGTCGCGGAGTTGTGCAGGGTGAGTTTGTAGCGGAACATGCTCATGGCGCCCATCGGAAGGAACACGGCGACGAGCATCGCAGAGATCACGCCGAAGAACAGCGCACCAGCGAAGCCGAACAGCACCGTGTACTTGTTATCGCTCATCGCGGCGGGCGCGGCGAAACCAACGGCCACCATCGCGAACGAAAACCCAGACAGCAGCTGGTTCAGGCCACCATTGCCCTCGAAATCGAACCCAGCGGTCAAAATGCGCTTCACATACCCCGCCAAGTACTTCAGCGCGAGGACGCCCGTCAGACCGTAGGCGACCAACGCGCCGGGGAACAAGTACTCCACCACGCTCCACAAATTGGGAGTGGTGGTGGCAAATGCCATGAACAGGCCATTGACAGTCATCGCGAGGGTGAGGGGGATCGCCATCAACGTGATCTCCGCATTAGAGCTGAGCAACTTCGGATACGCCGCAGTGCGCTTAAACGCGGCAAACTCCTTGAGATTCCACAACAGGAGCGCTACATGGATAGCGAAAAACACAAACATGCCCGCATAACCGATGACGATCGCGGACTTCATGATCGGCCCGGCGGTGGACCATGCCGCCTGTATTGATTCCAGGGTTGGGATCGGGGTCTTTGGGTGCGGGGTGAGGTGCATGAAGATCATGAAGAAACCAATGCTCATCCCGCCAAAGCCGAGTGAGGATAGGAAATAAAGTGGCGAGTACTTTTCGCCAAGGTGAGACAACATAACTTAGCCAACAACTTTCTGTATTCGAAGGGGGCTTCGCAGAGTTTCAAGCTGGCAATTGTGTGCTTCATTCCTCGCGTTTTTCAGCAGGGGTAGGGTTAATGAAAAACTGATGGTTAGATGACTATGAAAATGAAAAGGTGGTACCCCCGGCGGGATCTGGAGTTTTGCTGAAGTGGGAGTCCTGGAATTCGATACTCGGAGTAGCTCGGGGTGTTTTGTGGGGAAAACGGGTTATATTCACCGAGTCTCGAATTCCAGGACTCGCAGTTAAGCGGTTAGTGTGGCTCGGGGGTGCGGTATGTCGGGGCCTGACGGCTGTTAACTATGGTCCTGAGGTTGTGTTGCTAAAGCGTAAACCCCGACATTACGCCCCCGAGAATGCCCCAAAATGGGTGCGATGGGCCCGAACTTCGGGCGGGTAATCTCGGGGAGAAAAGGTAGGCAGCCTGGCTCGTAATTTGGTTGCATGTTTCTTGAGTCCAGTGGGGTGATTGGGGCTGTTGTGGCGATGGTGACCGTGGCGCTCGATGCTACGCCGCTGAGGATTCTGGGCTGCGGTGCTTTAAGAATGCTCCCGACATTACTCCCCCGACAATGCCCCAAAATCGCTGCGATGAGCCCGAACTTCGGACTGGTAATGTCGGGGCCAAAGTTGCGGGCCCCAGAAAACCAAAAACCCGCGAACCCAAAAGCGGGCTCGCGGGTGTGTAGTTAAGAAACTACTTGCCGTAGCGTTCGACTGCTTCGGCGAGGATCTTTTCTGCTTCGGCCTTGTCGCCCCAACCGGAGCCGGTGACTTCCTTGTTTGGCTCGAGGTCCTTGTAACGGGTGAAGAAGTGCTCGATCTCGTCCTTTACATGGGAAGGAACATCGGCGATGTCCTGCAGGTGCTCCCAGCGGACGTCGTCGACGACGCAGAGCAGCTTGTCGTCGCCACCTGCTTCGTCGGTCATCTTGAACACGCCGAGTGGGCGAGCGTTGACGATCACACCTGGGAATACTGGTTCTGGCAGGATGACGAGTGCGTCGAGTGGGTCGCCGTCTTCGCCGAGGGTGTGGTCGATGAAGCCGTAGTCTGCTGGGTATGCCATTGGGGTGAACAGGTAGCGGTCCAGGTAGACTTTGCCGGTTTCGTGGTCAACCTCGTACTTGTTGCGGGAGCCCTTCGGGATCTCGATGGTTACTTCAATGCTCATGCGCACTCCTTGGTTTGGTCAAAAGTTCACCACTATCGTAGCGCCGAACCCTGGATGGCACGGGCAAGAGGGCTAACCTGGTGGGGTGTTCAAAAAGGTTGGGTGGATCAGCGCAGTGGTCGTGACCGCGATCGCGGTCGGTGGCGTCGCGACGGTTGCGGTGGTGGATTCTGACGTGTTGCAGCCACGTAAGCATGATCCGGCTGCCACGCTGAGCGCGCCGACGAGGACGCTGGTGGGGATGGGGAACCAGCCGGTGGACGTCGATAAGCTGCGTGCCCGACTGCAGGATGCCGCGCAGGATCCTCGGCTGGGGAAGCTGGGTGGCGTGGTGACCGCGGCGGATGGGCAGGTGGTGTGGCAGCAAAGCCCCACCGCCGTGATGAAGCCCGCGTCGAGTACCAAGGTGCTCACCGCGGCGGCGGCGCTGCTTACTCTGGACCTGAACGACCGCATTGAGACGCAGGTGGTGCAGGCCGAGCCCGGTGTCGTGGTGGTCAAAGCCGCTGGTGACGTGATGATGACCGATGAACAGCTCGATGACCTCGCCGACCAAATTGGCGCCGCGGACCGCGTCCTCATCGACACCTCCCTCTGGTCGCAGGACACCTTCCTGCGCGGGTGGGGCGAGGAGAACATCGCGCAGGGATTCATCGCCCCCATGGAACCGGCCATGCTGTACGGCGGGCGGAACGGAGGCACAAGCGGCGACCTGCCACGCTCAACGACGCCCGCAGCCGACCTCGCAGCAGCCCTCGCAACGCGACTCGGCGCCACCAGTGGCACAGGGAAAGCCCCGCAGGAAGCCCAGGTCGTTGCCACGGTGCGCTCCGAACCGCTCTGGCAACGCCTCGAAACCATGATGGAAAACTCCGACAACGTCATGGCCGAAGCCATCGGCAGGGAAGTCGCCGTACGCCGCGGCACCGGCAACGACGTGGCCGCCGCAGTGCGCGCCACCCGAGAAGTCCTCGCGGAAAACGGTTTCGACCTCACCGGACTCGACCTCAAAGACAACTCCGGTCTGTCAGAAGATAACCGCAACACCCCACGCCTGCTCTCCGACATCCTGCACCGCGCGGTGACGGATACCCGCCTCCGCCCCCTGATAGACACCCTGCCCGTCGCGGCAGCAAGCGGCACCCTCGCCAACCGCTACCACGACCTCGAAGGACGCGGCTGGGTGCGAGCCAAAACCGGCACCCTCACCGGCGTATCAGCCCTCGCGGGGGCCGTCACCGGGCAAGATGGCCAGACCTATACCTTCGCCCTGATCTCCAATGACTCCGACGTCCTCGCCGCCCGCGCTAGCCTCGACGAATTCGTCTCCACGCTCCGCCAATGACAGTTCCCTATCCTCGGCACAGCCCGGCATTCCTCCGCATCCGGAACGCAGTGCGCCCATTTGTCACCGAACAACCCACCGTGATCGGGCTGTCCGGGGGAGCCGATTCCCTCGCGCTGGTCGCCGCTGCTCTCGTGGAAGGCGCGCAGGTGCATTCCGTGGTGGTCGATCACCAGCTGCAGGAAGGCTCAGACGTGGTCGCGCAGCGCGCCACCGATGTGGCCTCGCGATGGGGTGCCCACGCAACCGTTATCCCGGTAGTTGTGTCCGGTGGTGGCGGAATGGAAGCAGCTGCCCGGCAGGCCCGATATGCAGCGCTAACTTCCTTTGGGAAGCCCGTCTGGACCGCACACACCATGGACGACCAAGCCGAAACCTACCTGCTTGGGGCACTGCGGGGAAACCCAACAGGTATTGCGCAGGAGTCTTGCATAAGCGGGGTGCGGATCGTGCGACCGCTCCTCGGCGTACGGCGCGCCGACACTGTGCAAGCGTGTACCGAACTGGGAGTGGAAGCGTGGCAGGATCCACACAACGACAGCTTTGAATACCGCAGAGTCCGCATCCGCCACGAGGTATTACCCCTGCTCAACGACATAATCGGTGGCGACAGCATCCCAGCCATAGCGCAGGCCGCCACTCGGGCACACCAAGCCAATGAGACAATCACGAGCCTGGCAGATCCCTTCGCGCCGATATCACAACTGCGATCCATGCCGGTGGCGGTCCGGCACGAGAGCATCGCAGGCCTCATCCGGTCTGCTGTCGGAAAAGTATCTCAAGCTGCGTTACAGCAGGTAGACGACCTAGTCATGGGTTGGAAAGGTCAAGGTCCGGTCGCGATCGGGGGAGGCTCGGGCGTGCGGATCTGGATCCGGCGCAGCGGGGACCAGCTCGTGGTGGAGGAACAGTAGGGTGCTGTGGAGTCTTAGTGTCTTGGGGCCTTAGTGTCCTTTGCAGAAATGATGATATTGAATTGACGATGCTTCAAGGTCAAGCTAATGAAAATGAGCGACATCCAGGGAACATCGTCAATTCAATATCGTCAAAACCCAAGAACAACAAAATATCTAGCCAGACTTGCCCTAGTGAAAACCTGGGCCGGTACCGGTGGACCTATGTTTCTGGAATTTCTTGGTGGTTCCCGCTAAAAAGTGGCAAGCTGGCTATAACTGTTTGTTACTCGCTACCAAGGGGCGTACTACACATGCATGACAAGAAGGATTTCAACGTTCCGGCTAACCGTTATGGGGAGGATGTGGAGGCGGTTCTCATCGACGAAACCACACTCCACAACCGCATTCAGGAGCTGGCAGATAAAGTTTCTGAGGCTTATCGGGATGCTGACGATGACCTTCTGCTGATTTGTGTGTTGAAGGGTGCGGCGTTCTTCATTACTGACTTTGCGCGTGCGCTGAGCATTCCGAGCCAGTTGGAGTTCATGGCGGTGTCGTCTTATGGCAATTCGACGAGCTCGTCGGGCGTGGTTCGTATTTTGAAGGACTTGGATCGGGATATTGAGGGCCGCGATGTGATCATCGTGGAGGACATCATTGATTCTGGTCTCACCTTGTCGTGGCTGCTGAAGAACCTGGAGAACCGCAACCCGAAGTCGCTTGAGGTGGTGTCGCTTCTGCGTAAGCCGGAGGCGGTGAAGACGAAGATCGACCTGTTCGATGTCGGTTTCGAGATTCCGAACGAGTTCGTCATTGGATACGGCCTCGACTACGCTGAGCGTTATCGCGACCTGCCGTTCGTCGGCACGCTGCACCCGCGGGTGTACACCAGCTAGCACGCTTGACGACGACCACGGGAACTACCACCTGTGGTCTTTCGTTATTCTTTAGGAATTATTACCCGCCCGACTAATCCCAAGAAAGGTTCCGCCAGACAACCACTGGCGGTAATCGATGGACAATAAGAAACTGCTGCGCTACGGCGCTATCGCCGCAATCGTCCTGATTATGATGTTCAGCACCGTGTTGCTGACTAGTGATACTCGGGGCTTCCAAAAAGTGGACACCAGCATTGCGCTCAAGGAGCTGGATGCGAAGAACATCAAGGAAGCTCGCATTGATGATCGGGAACAACGCGTGCGCCTGGAGCTCAAGCAACCAATTAAGGTGCAAGAACGCGAGGGCGTGACCAAGGTCATCGCGGATTATCCTGCACGCACCGCGCCGATGATCTTTGAAAAGGTGCAGGCTTCGGACGCTGAGAAGTACAACACCAAGGTCACCCGAGACACCTTCCTTGGCTCCATGCTGCAGCTTCTGCTGCCAATGCTGCTGTTCTTTGGCCTGATCATGTTTGTCATGACCCGGATGCAGGGCGGCGGCTTCGGCATGTTCGGATTTGGTGGCTCCCGCGCCAAGGAACTGACCAAGGACATGCCGACGAACACCTTCGCGGACGTCGCGGGTGCCGACGAAGCTGTCGATGAACTGCAGGAAATCAAAGACTTCCTGCAGGACCCCTCCCGGTACGAAGCACTCGGTGCGAAGATCCCGCGGGGCGTGCTGCTCTACGGCCCTCCCGGTACAGGTAAAACCCTCCTCGCTCGTGCCGTGGCCGGCGAGGCCGGGGTGCCGTTCTACTCGATCTCCGGTTCCGACTTCGTGGAAATGTTCGTCGGTGTCGGTGCTTCCCGTGTCCGTGACCTGTTCAAACAGGCCAAAGAAAATAGCCCGTGCATCATCTTCGTCGACGAAATTGACGCCGTCGGTCGCCAGCGCGGCGCCGGGATGGGCGGTGGCCACGACGAACGCGAACAAACACTGAACCAGCTGCTGGTGGAAATGGACGGCTTCGGCGACCGCCAAGGCGTCATCCTCATGGCCGCCACCAACCGACCGGACATCTTGGACCCAGCGCTGCTGCGCCCCGGTCGCTTCGACCGCCAGATCCCGGTCACCAACCCAGATTTCAAGGGGCGCGAAGCTATCCTGAAAGTTCATGCGAAGGGCAAGCCGTTTGCCAAGGACGTGGACATCACCGCACTGGCAAAGCGCACCGCGGGCATGTCCGGTGCAGACCTGGCCAACGTGCTCAATGAGGCTGCGCTGCTCACCGCCCGCATCGGTGGCAACGTTATTACTGCTGACGCCCTGGAAGAAGCAACCGACCGCGTGATCGGCGGACCGCGACGCTCCTCCAAGGTGATCTCCGAGCACGAGAAGAAGGTCACCGCCTACCACGAGGGCGGCCACACCATCGCCGCCTGGGGCATGAAGAACATCGAGTCGATCTACAAGGTCACCATCCTGGCCCGTGGCAAGACCGGCGGCTTCGCCATGACCGCGCAGGAAGACGACAAGGGCATGTACACCCGCGACGAGCTGTTCGCCCGGATCGTCTTTGCCATGGGCGGGCGCTCCGCAGAAGAACTCGTTTTCGGTGTTCCAACCACTGGCGCCTCCAACGACATCGAACAAGCCACCCGCATTGCCCGCGCCATGATCACCGAGTACGGCATGAGCCCAGAAATCGGCACGGTGAAGTACGGGGAGGAACAGGGAGACCCGTTCTCCGGTCGCGGCGGAGGTGGCATCTTTGACCCGTCGGAAAGCGTGCAGGCCACCATCGACGAGCAGACCCGCTACCTGGTGAACAAAGCCCATCAAGTCGCCTACGACATCCTCCGCGAAAACCGCCACTACCTGGACAAACTGGCGGAGAAGCTGCTGGAGAAGGAAACCTTGCGCCGCCCGGACCTCGAGGTGATTTTCGAAGGGCTGGAGCCACGCGACGCCCTGGAAGTATTCCCAGGAGAGTCCGCGAACTTCCCAGCACAGAACGGGTTCGAACCCGTCAAGACCCCAGTGGAACTTGCTATCGAACGCGGCGAGGAACCACCGAAGCGGTTCTCCATCCTCGAAGCATCCCGCGCTGCTCGCGAGAAGCGCCAGAAGGAACTCGAAGCACAGCGGAACATGCCGATGTCACCAGTGGCTCCGGTACCGCCGTCGGAAAGCGGGCGACATGCAGCGCCGGAAGGACCTACCCCCACCTACGGCGGCACCCCACCGCCAGCGGACTGGTCCGCGCCGGGCTGGCCACCACGCGAGGCGAACAATAATCCGTACGCAGGGCCAGAAGCTCCGCATCCGGGATTGCAGCAGTACCCTGCGCCACAGGATGACAAGCCCGAAGAGACCGAGGAAATCGGATTCCGCCTGCCGGACCACGAGCAACCGGACCACGAGCAGCCGGAGAACGAGGAGCGCAAGGATGATTAGCCCTCAGTTCGACCAACAGCGCGCCGAAGCTGCGGTGCGGGAACTGCTCATCGCGGTGGGGGAGGACCCGGACCGGGAGGGGCTGCAGGAAACCCCGGCCCGCGTCGCGCGTGCTTACGCGGAAGTGTTCGCGGGCCTGCATGTAGATCCAACGGAAGTGCTGGCCAAAACCTTCTCCGAGGACCACAGGGAGCTGGTGCTGGTCCGGGACATCCCGATTTACTCCACGTGCGAGCACCACTTGGTGCCGTTCTTCGGAAAAGCGCACATCGGGTACATTCCGGGAGCTTCCGGGAAAGTCACCGGCCTGTCCAAGCTTGCTCGGCTGGTGGACTTGTATGCGAAGCGGCCGCAGGTCCAGGAGCGACTTACCTCGCAGGTCGCTGACGCGCTGATGGACAAGCTTGATGCTCACGCGGTGATCGTCGTGATCGAGTGCGAGCATCTGTGCATGGCCATGCGGGGCATCCGCAAGCCAGGGGCCACTACCACTACGTCCGCGGTGCGGGGCGGGTTCCAAACCAACGCTGCCTCCCGCGCCGAGGTCTTGAGTCTCATTCGGGGTGCCTGATGCGGGTTGCTGATCTGACGATTCCCGGCCGGTGCACCGTCATGGGCATCGTGAACGTGACGGAGGATTCCTTCTCTGATGGGGGTCAGTATGTGGACGTCGATAAGGCGATTGCGCACGCCCATGAGCTGATTGCGGCCGGCGCCGACATTATCGATGTTGGCGGCGAGTCCACTCGGCCAGGCGCAACGCGGGTCCCCGCGGACGTCGAACAGGCCCGTGTGGTGCCCGTCATCAAGGCCTTGGCAGCGGACGGCATCCGCACCTCGGTGGACACGATGCGCGCCAGCGTCGCCGAAGCAGCGGCGGAGGCTGGGGTGAGCCTGCTTAACGACGTCTCAGGCGGCCTCGCTGATCCCGACATGTATCGCGTGATGGCTTCCGCTGACCTTCCCGTGTGCCTCATGCATTGGAAGACCGTGCGGTTTGGCGACGCCGCGGGCCAGGCCCACGCCACCGGCGATGTGGTGACAGATGTGCGCCGGGTGTTCGACATCCTGGTGGACAACGCCCTGACCGCCGGAGTAAAAGCCGATCAGATCACGCTGGATCCGGGCCTCGGCTTCGCGAAATCCGCGGCCGATAACTGGGCTCTGCTGAAAGCCTTACCGAGCTTCATCGCCGGCGAATATCCCATCTTGGTCGGAGCTTCCCGGAAACGCTTCCTCGCCCAGGTGCGCCGGGATCGAGGCCTAGACGTGGCTTCCCCCGTGGAGGCTGATCCCGCGACCGCTGCCGTGACCGCCATCGCTGCCCAGTTGGGGGCATGGTGCGTGCGCGTGCACGAGGTGGGGGTGTCCCGCGACGCTGTGGACGTGGCCGCCCGCTGGAACCAAGGAGCGTAAATGGCAGACCGCATCGAGCTCAAAGGCCTCAAATGTTACGGCTACCACGGGGTGCTGGAAGAAGAGAAGGCCACCGGGCAGAACTTCTACGTTGATGCCACCTGCTGGCTGGACTGCGCCCCCGCGGCAGCCACTGATGACCTCACCCAGACCCTGAATTACGCGGAGCTCGCCGAGGTTATTTACGGTATTGTTACCGGTCAGCCGCGCGATTTGATCGAAACCGTCGCGGCGGAGATCGCAGACACCATCATGGCGCGGTATGAGCTGCTCCATGCCGTGGAGATCACGATCCACAAGCCTGATGCGCCGATCCCGCTGCCGTTTGCGGACGTTGCCGTGGTCGCCCGCAGATCCCGGAGGAAATAGGATGCGCGCCGTTTTGTCCATCGGATCCAACATGGCGGATCGCTATGCGCTTCTGCGCAGCGCCTACGACTATTTCGCAGCGGACCTCGTCGTCGCCTCCAGCATCTATGCCACGCCGCCGTGGGGTGGGGTGGAGCAAGACGAGTTCCTCAACGCCATCTTGATCATCGACACCGAGCTCAGCCCGATGGAACTCCTCGCGGCCGCGCATGAGGTTGAGGAAGCGGGGGAGAGGCGTCGTGAAGTGCGCTGGGGCCCGCGCACCCTCGACGTGGACATTGTGCAGTGCCTTGACGACGCCGTGGAACAAATCTCAACCGACCCCGTCCTCACCCTCCCACACCCCTATGCACACGAGCGGGCCTTCGTCCTGGTGCCGTGGCTGGAAGCGGCCCCTCAAGCCACCCTCCGCGGCGTCCCCATTAGCGAGTGCCTCGCAGCGATCAGCCCGGACAATGTGGCTGAGGTGCGGAAAGTCGGTGAATTTTCATGAAGTCCACCAGCATCACCGCGCTGATCTTCTCCGGGGTGGTCGTTGCCTGCGCAACAGCCATTCTCACCTGGGGATTCTATGGCTCGTTGCCTGCGACCGCGGCGAGCGCTTCGGTGACGCTGTGGCTCCTTACCCTGGTGTGTTTGGTGCTGGCCTGGCGGATCCGGGAACGTAAAGACGCTGGGAAGATCGGCATGGACCGCTCGCAGTTAAGTCCGTTGCTGGCGGCGCAGTTTCTGGTTATCGCTAAGGCCTCTGCATGGACTGGGTCGCTGGTGGGCGGCGCGTACCTTGGGATCGCCATGTATGTGCTCCCTCGGGCCGCGGACCTCGTCGCCGCAGCCGAAGATGTTCCTGGGGTGATTGCATCCACGCTGGGCGGAATCGCCCTCAGCGCTGCTGGAGTTTATCTAGAAAGAAACTGCGAGACGCCTCCGCCTACCGACGGTGAACCCGCATAACAGGTAGATTGAATAAGCATGAGTGACGATCCAATGACCCAACCTGCGGAAGAGACCAACACCACCGACAAAACCCAGATCATGCTGGTGGCGTTGGTTGTGCTTGCCGTGGTGGCGAGCGTCGTCATGCTTTTCTCCAATAGCGCAGCAGCAATGAAAGTGGCGGTGCTGGCGGCACTGTGGGCAGCCTTCCTCGGCCTGTTCCTGGTGGCCAAGTACCGGCGCATCGCCACCGAAGAACGTGCGCGTGCAGAAGAGGAACGAGAAAAACTCGCTGCTGAGCTCCGCGCCGAACAAGCAGAACTCGCAGCAGAAAACGCCATCTCTGCTTCTGCACAAGACACCGAACTCTTGCAGGACATCCGCGCCCAACTTGGTGAACTACGCCAACAGCTGGAGGAACTCTCCGGTCGGGAATTCGGGTATGAACCAGCAACCCTCACGGCCGAAGCCTCCCGAATCCGGGAACTTGAAACCGCAACCGACGAGGCACTGACCGAAACCATCCCAGCAGTGGAGGAACCACCAGTCGAGGCAACTGTGGAACCTTCTGATGATACTTCTGGCGCCTCTCGCTTCGATACCGGATCCTTCGCCACCGTAAAACTGGACACCCCTGCCGCGGTACCAACCCCAGAACCGGAATCACACGGCCGTCGCCGTCGTGATGAAAACAAAGATTCGATCTCTGTTGCAGAGCTGCTCGCAAACCTGAAGAAGAACAAGTAACTTTCCGCTGAAGAAGAACAAGTAACTTTCCGCTGAAGAAGAACAAGTAACTTTCCGCTGAGGAGAACATTCACTTGGCCGCACTAAGCCCACGGTTACGGGTAGCTGACACGAGTCGCCTCTCGGAGTTAGCACGTCGATTGAGTCAAGCAGGACACCATGTGGGGGAGGCGACCTCGTGGGAGGACCTGGCCAAGTTTGATCTAATCATCATTTCAGAGCCGGCGGAATATGTCCCAGAGGCTGTACAGCGCTTGGAACCATTAGTTTCATCGCGACAGATCGTGATTCACACCGCGGTGGAGTTAGGCGCCGAACCACTTATTGACCTGCCCGCCCTGGGCATAGCCATGGCGTGCTTTGGAGACGACTTCATCGTGGATACCTGCGATGAAATCAGTCAGGCCGTGGCGGAAGTCCTCGTGGCCGAGATGCATGGCAGCGTGTGGGCCGTTTCAGATGAAGAACGCCCTGACTTAGCCAGGGCGTTGAAAATAGCTGCTGAAGCGAATGCACTGAAACTTCAGGCGCTGCGTAGCGTGTCCAGCGAAGCAGCGCGAAACATTGTCATCCGCCAGCTGGGTGGGTGGTAGGTTACCCCAGGCGATGGGCCGGGAGCAACCCTTAAGGTTTAGGCTTCCTTAGGCTTCGACGCCAACCTTGCCCTTCTTAGGCCACACCACAACTACTGCTGGGCGTGGGACAGCGTTGCCACCGTCTGGCCAGTGGATTGCTGGCTTGTCCGCGGAGGCGTCGTCACCTTCGCCTGGGTGCTGGACGTTGACCATGACGCGCTCGTCGGTGACGATCGGGCCACAGGTCTCAGCGCCCTTCGGGACGGTGAGGAAGCACTTGAGCTCGCCACGGTGGTCACCCGGCTCGACAGCGCAGGCGTACAGTCCGTCGTTGGACTTGAGTGCGTTGCCGTCGGTGGAGATCCACAGGTTGCCGTGGGAATCGAAGGCGAGGTTGTCTGGGCAGGAAATTGGGGAGACCTTTTCCTTGTCGAAGCCACCGAAGTAGGTGTAGGCCTCCTTCGGATCGCCACAGACGAGCAGCAGGTTCCAGGTGAAGTTTTCCCCAGCGTGGTCATCGTCCATTTCCAGGACCAGACCGTTCTTGTTTTCCTTGATCGGAGCGACTTCTTCGACTCCTGGGTAGTTCTTGCCCTCTTCGACTGCGCCACGGTACTTGTTGTTGGTCAGCGCGACGTAGACCAGGCCGGTCTTTGGAGAGACTTCGACGTCCTCTGGGCGGTCCATCTTGGTGGCTTCGACCTTGTCGGCAGCGAGGCGGGTCCACACAGCAACCTCGTCTGGCTTCATGCCGTCCACGTGGGATTCAGCGGAACCGTCTTCCTTGGAGGTCAGGAGCTTGACCCAGGTGCCCTTGCCGTCGAATGCGCCGTCCTTAGGGAGCTGGCCGGAGCCGTCGATCTCGTCCTTAGGGGAGTTGCCCTCGAACTTGGCTACGTACAGGGTGCCTTCGTCCAGGATCTTCAGGTTGTTTTCCTTGTCGCCTTCTTTGAACTTGCGCGTGGAGACGAACTTGTACAGGTAGTCATTGCGCTCGTCGTCACCGGAGTAGCAGACGACGGTGCCGTCGGAGGTGATGTGGATGTTGCCGGCCTCGTGCTTGAAGCGGCCCACGGCGGTGTGCTTGATCGGGGTGGAGGTTGGATCCATTGGGTCGATCTCTACCAGCCAGCCGAAGCGGTTTGGTTCGTTAGGGGTCTTGGATACGTCGAAGCGGTCGTCGAAACGCTCCCACTTGCGCTCGGATGCGTCGCCCTTGATGCCGAAGCGCTTGAGCTTCTTCTTGGCGTCTTCGTCGGAAAGCTGGTTGGCGTTGCCGAAGTACTGGTCGAAGTTTTCTTCGCCGGAGAGCATGGTGCCCCATGGGGTGATGCCGCCGGAGCAGTTGTTGAGGGTACCCAGGACGGTGTTGCCCTCTGGGTCCGCGGCGGTCTTGAGCAGGTCGGATCCAGCTGCTGGGCCAGTGACCTTGAATGGGGTGGTGCCGGTGATGCGGCGGTTGAGCTTACCGAATTCGCGCTTCAGCTCGCCCGAGCCCTCAACCTTGGATACTTCGAGGATGGTGTGGCCGTGCGCCGCGAGACCGATCTTGAACTGGTTCTCGGTTGGGTTTTCTGGGTCGTAGCCCTTGAACATGTTCGGCTCGGTGGAGTACTCGTGGGAGCACACGTAGACCATGCGGTTGCTGTCTTCAGGGTGGTCCAGCAGGCCGGCGAAGTCATTGTTGAAGCCGAACTGCTTCTCGGCTGCCTCTGGGGTCTGGTTGTCGACGTCGAATTCAGGCGCGCCCTCGATCACTGGATCGCCCCACGCGATCAGGACCTTCTGCTCGTAGCCTTCTGGGATCTTCACTTCCTTTTCGGTGTTCGCTTCGACCGGAGTGAACTGCATGCCCGGCAGGGACTTGGCCTGGTCTTTCTTCGCGGAGGAGGAAGCAGAACCCGTGGTTTCAGCATTACCGGAGTCGCTATCAGAGGAGCATGCTGCGAGGGCAGAAGCGCCACCGACGGCCAAGACAGTTACCGCACCGGCCTTCAACGCGGAACGACGCGTGATGTCGCCGAAGTACTCGTTATTCGATTCGTTGGCGCACTCGCCGAAGCAGGCATTACCGCACTTGTAGGTGCAGGTCTGCTTGGTGCGACTAGAAGTGAACAGGTTGAAACCCTTAAGTCCCACGGTGGGGCCTCCATTTTCTTACGCGGTTTTAGGGGGTGAGCGGATACAGACTTTAGGTAAGCAGAGTTGCAGCAATTGAGAATCGGAGTTACGCCTAAGTGAATTTTCTGTGAAATAACGGGGCATTAGCGTGTGTGGAGCGGGGCGTCGAAAAGCTGGCACAAAGAGTGAGGTGTTTCCAGGTACCACTATGGACTACGCTTAATAGCCGTGACTGACGCTAAGAAGACTCAAAACGCCAATGAAGACCTCCCAGAGCAGCTGCGCATCCGACGTGAAAAGCGCCAGCGTCTGCTGGACGCAGGTACCGACGCGTACCCCGTCGTTGTCGACCGCACCACCTCCATCAAGGATGTGCGTGCAAAGTACAACGTGGTCACCGAAGGCACTGAGCCTATCGACGGCGTGGTGAACCTCCAAGTAGGGGAGGAAACCCAAGACGAAGTAGCCATCGCAGGCCGCGTCATTTTCGTGCGCAACACCGGAAAGCTGTGCTTTGCTTCCATCCAGGAAGGTGACGGCACCCGCATCCAGGCCATGCTCTCCCTCGCAGAAGTCGGCGAAGAGCGCCTGGTCGCCTGGAAGTCCGATGTTGACCTGGGTGACTTCGTCTCCGTTCGTGGTCGTGTGATCGCCTCCAAGCGCGGCGAGCTCTCCGTTATGGCTTCCTCCTGGGCAATGGCAGCGAAGTCTCTGCGTCCGCTGCCCGTCGCTTTTGCGGACATGTCCGAAGACACTCGCGTGCGTCACCGCTACACCGACCTCATCATGCGCGAGGCCGCTCGCGAGAATGCCATGACCCGTATCAAGGTCATGCGCGCGCTGCGTAACTTCCTGGAGTCCGAAGGCTTCCTTGAAGTCGAGACCCCAATGCTGCAAACCCTGCACGGTGGCGCCGCAGCCCGCCCATTCCAGACCCACTCAAACGCACTTGACATCGACCTTTACCTGCGCATCGCCCCTGAGCTTTACCTCAAGCGCTGCGTTGTCGGCGGCATGGAGCGCGTCTTCGAAGTCAACCGCAACTTCCGCAACGAAGGCGTGGACTCCTCCCACTCCCCAGAATTCGCCATGCTCGAGACCTACCAGGCCTGGGGCACCTACGACGACGGCGCCGACCTGATCAAGCGGCTCGTCCAGTCCGTCGCCATGGAGGTGTTCGGCACCCTCGAGGTCACGCTTGCCGACGGCACCACCTACGATCTCGGTGGCGAGTGGAAGCAGATCGAGATGTACCCATCTCTCAACGAGGCCCTGCAGCGCAAATTCCCTGGCCAGCCAGAAGTCACTATCTCCAGCTCGGTTGAGGAACTGAAATCCATCGCCTCCGTGATTGGCCTGGACGTTCCCGCAAAGGGCGGTTGGGGCCACGGCAAACTCGTGGAAGAGATCTGGGAGCACCTGTGCGAAGACCAGCTCTACGGGCCAATCTTCGTACGGGACTTCCCAGTTGAAACCTCGCCATTGACGAGGCAACACCGCTCCAAGCCGGGCGTAACCGAAAAGTGGGACCTGTACGTCCGTGGCTTCGAGCTGGCTACCGGCTACTCCGAACTCGTTGACCCAGTCATTCAGCGCGAACGCTTCGAAGATCAGGCACGCCTGGCCGCCGGTGGCGACGACGAAGCCATGGTCCTCGACGAAGACTTCCTCACCGCCATGGAACAGGGCATGCCACCGACCTCCGGTAACGGCATGGGCATCGACCGTCTCCTCATGGCCCTCACCGGCCTGGGCATCCGCGAGACCGTGCTGTTCCCGATGGTGAAGCCAGAAGGTTAAGTACAGAAACAGGGGCTTCAGAAAACTCTGAAGCCCCTGTTCATCGCGTCGCCTATAGGGCGATCACGCCCACGATCGCGGCGTTCAACATGTTGGTGCAAAAGCCGGCAAATAGCGCTTTGACGCCTAGCTCAGCGACCTCCGAGCGCCTCTCGGGAACGAGCGCGCCGAAAGATCCAATCTGAATGGCGATGGAGGAAAGGTTGGCAAAGCCAGCCAGAGCGAAAGACGTAAGCATGATGGACTTAGGGCTGAGATTGGCCACGTGCTCGGAAAACGAGGTGTAGCCGACGAATTCGTTGATGATGGTCTTCTCACCGATGAAGGAGCCGACCAGTCCGGCTTCGTGCCACGGCACACCGATTGCCCAGGCAAGTGGGGCGAACAACAGGCCGAATAAGCCCTCGAGAGACCAGCCTTCTTGACCGAACATCGAGCCCACTCCGCCAATAATGGCCGAAAGCATAGCGATCGTGGCAACGAAGGCGATGAGCAGGCATGCGACGGTGACCGCGATTCGCCCGCCCGAAAGCGCACCGGCACCAATTGCGTCGATTACGTTCTTCGAGCTTTCATCGCGCATTTGTGTGACGTTCGCATTTACTTTTGACTCCTCCGTCTCCGGCATGAGTGCTTTGGCTACCATTAGTGAGGCAGGGGCATTCATGACGGAGGCGGCGAGCAAGTAGGGCAGCGGTGCTCCCAACAGGGAATACCCGACCAGCGTGGAGCCTGCGACCGACGCGAAACCCCCGGACATACAGGCGAAGAGCTCGGAACGAGTAAGTTGTGGCAGCCAAGGACGGATAACGAGTGGGGCCTCAGATTGGCCGAGGAAAATTACTGTCGCAGCCCAGACAGATTCCACTTTCGAGGTTCCGAGTACTTTGTTGAGTGCGGTTCCGACGATTTCCACGAACCACTGCAGGATGCGCAGATAGTACAGTGCGCCGATGATGGCGCCCAGGAAGATAATCACAGGCAGTACGTTGAGCGCGAAGATGAATCCGACATTGTTGCCGAAGAGTGGTCCAAAAACGAAGGAGGTGCCTTCGTTGGTGTAATTAATGAGTTTTTCAATGGAACCAGCCGTCGCTTTGAGCGCCTGGAAACCCGGTTCCCACTTCAGTACGAGCAGGGCAAAGGCAATCTGGAGGGTTAGCCCTACGCCCAGGATGCGCCAATTGATGCGTCTGCGATTGTTTGACAAGGCAAACAGAACTAGGAAAATCAGTGCGATACCAATGAGGCCCTGGAAGCGTTCCATGGTCTATGCCTCTTTCTCTGCTGGGAGATGATCGGGACCGAAGGAATAGGGGAGGAGGCTTTCAAAATCGATGCTTAGCGGTTCATGATTGTCGTCTTCGACGATGACCCGCTTCGTGTTGAATTCTCGGAGCACCTGCCGGCAGGCACCACATGGCCAGCATGGCGCAGCCTTGAGGCCGACGATAGCAATAGCCTCGATTACTCTTTCGGAGGAGGTAGAGGTGCTGGCAACCATAGTGGTCGCCGCATTGCGCTCTGCGCATAACGTAAGTCCGTAGCTAGCGTTTTCGACATTGCATCCCGTGAATACTGCGCCATCCGTAGTGAGCAACGCGGCTCCTACGGGAAAACGGCTATAAGGGGCATAGGCATGATGCGCAGCGTCCCGCGCTAAGGCGAGTAATTCTGCATCGCTGGTCATGAGCGAATCCTTTCCATGAACCGCCAGGTGCTCGTGGCTGCTCAACCACAAGCGAGCCACATAACATTTGATAAAGCTTCCATTGACATATGTTCTATCTTATGATGTTAATTGTCACAGGGTTCCAATACAAGAGGTGAGATTACAGCAGCCCCATGGGAGTGATGATCCTCACCAGATATTTGTCGTGGGGCAGAAAGGAAGCAGAAATGGCCACAACTTTTGATGTCGTCGACATCATTCGCACCAAGAGGGACGGGGGTGAGCTCTCCACGGAACAGATCAACTGGGTAATCGATGCATACACGCGCGGGATTGTGGGCGATGAGCAAATGGCTGCTCTGAACATGGCAATCTTCATTCGGGACATGAATCGTCGCGAGATCGTCGACTGGACGCAAGCCATGATCAACTCCGGTGAACGGATGGATTTCAGCTCTTTGAGCAAGCCCACGACAGACAAGCACTCCACCGGCGGGGTGGGAGACAAAGTCACCCTTCCGCTCGGCCCGTTGGTCTCATCCTTCGGGGTCGCCGTGCCACAGCTCTCCGGTCGAGGCCTCGGGCACACGGGAGGAACGCTGGACAAACTGGAAGCGATCCCAGGCTGGAAAGCTGACATGTCTAATGCGCGCATGATGGAGATTCTGGAAGATAGTGGGGCAGTGGTCGCAGCTGCGGGTGCCGGCCTGGCTCCGGCCGATAAGAAGATCTACGCATTGCGCGACATCACCGCGACTGTAGACTGCATTCCGCTGATCGCTTCCTCCATCATGAGTAAGAAGATCGCAGAGGGTACGTCCTCTCTCGTGCTCGACGTTAAGGTTGGCTCGGGAGCGTTCATGAAGGACCTGGATCAAGCGCGAGCTCTCGCACAAACCATGGTTGACCTGGGGCACGATGCTGGGGTTCAAACCCGTGCGCTGCTCACAGACATGTCGACTCCGCTCGGCAAGAAGATCGGCAACGGCCTCGAGGTGGAGGAATCGATTGAAGTACTCCAGGGCGGTGGGCCTAGCGATTTGGTCGAAATCACCTGCGAGTTGGCGCGACACATGCTCGATCTAGCGGGTGTGCATGATGCTGACGTGGAGACTGCACTCAAGGACGGTCGAGCAATGGACTCCTGGCGCAGGATGATCAAGGCGCAGGGCGGAGACCCAGATGCCAAGCTCGCCCGAGCTCCCCACACTTACGAGGTTCTAGCGGAAAAAGAAGGAACAGTGCAACAGTTGGATGCTCTGGCATTGGGCGTGGGTAGCTGGCGTCTTGGCGCGGGGCGCGCCCGGAAGGAAGATCCAGTGCAGGCCACCGCTGGCATCGAGATTCATGTGGATTTGGGGCAGCGCGTGACCAAGGGGCACAAGCTGCTGACGCTGCACACCGAAACTCCTGAGCGCTTCGAGCATGCCCTCAACTCGATCTTGCCAGGCATTGTGATTGGTGAGGCAGCTGCTCCCGAGCGGAGGATCATCCTCGACCGTATTGTATGACAGGCCACTTGGTGTCCCCTTGACGTGTGCATCTCACAGGCCTAAAGTTAACAACAGATTAACCAATCAGGGTTGTTACTCCTAGAATCCTTCGAGGCAAGACCTGAGACATGGAGCGTCGGACAATGCGTTCGGTGCCTTGTGTCTCGGGTCTTTTTTTGTATGCAGCGGGGAAGCTACAGAGCAGCCCTAGTGACAAAGTTAAGGAGTGATTACCGGTGAGCATGACTCGGCAAGAGACTGCGCGGGCCATTCTTGATGGCATCGGTGGCGCCGACAACATTGCGTCGTTTAGCCACTGTGCTACTCGGCTTCGTTTTGAGCTGCGAGATGCCAAGAAGGCTGACAAGGCGAAGCTGGAGTCCATCAGGAAAGTGATGGGTGCTGTCCCACAAGGCGGCAACTACTACCAGGTTGTGATCGGTGGCGACGTCGCTACCGTGTACGACGACATGAACGCTCTGCCAGAGATGAAGGGTGTGCAGGCGAAGTCCGATGCCGAGGTGAAGGCTGAGCAGCGGGCAAAGGCGAAGGGTAAGCTGCCTTGGCTGGACGCGTTCTTCGAGTACCTGTCTGATTCCTTCCGCCCAATCCTGGGTGTGTTGCTTGGTGCATCGCTGATTATTGCGTTTGCTGCAGTTTTGGACGCATTGGGAGTCGTTGATTTCCGTGCTGAGGACAAGCCGATTTCTTGGGTCTTCGTCGACGCAATGTGGCGCAGCGTGTTCTACTTCCTGCCGGTGATGGTTGCGTTTAACGCTGGTAAGAAACTGCGCATCGATCCATGGGTTACGGGCTCGATTATGTTTGCGCTGCTCACCCCGGAGTTCATGGCGCTGTCCGAGCACACATCCACCGTCTGTACCACCAACGATGCACTGGGCACCGAAACCTGTAAGGCCACCATTTTCGGCCTGCCAATGTTGCTGCAGGGCTACGGCGGTAACGTCTTCGTGCCACTGATCATGGCTGCTGTCGCCGCTGCTGCTTACAAGTTCTTCCAGAAGATCATTCCTTCCGCCGTACACATGGTGTTCGTGCCATTCCTCACCCTCGTTGTGATGATCCCACTGACGGCGTTCCTCATCGGCCCATTCGGCGTCTGGCTCGGTAACGAAATCGGCATTGGTCTGTCCTGGATGAACACCAACGCACCGTTCGTGTTCGCAATCCTCATCCCGATGCTGTACCCATTCCTGGTGCCGCTGGGCCTGCACTGGCCACTCAACGCTCTGATGCTGGTCAACATCAACACCTTGGGCTACGACTTCATCCAAGGCCCAATGGGCGCCTGGAACTTCGCCTGCTTCGGTGCTACCGCTGGTGTGCTCTTCCTGTCGCTGC
This sequence comes from Corynebacterium hindlerae, assembly GCF_014117265.1. NCBI lineage: Bacteria > Bacillati > Actinomycetota > Actinomycetes > Mycobacteriales > Corynebacteriaceae > Corynebacterium > Corynebacterium hindlerae. The sequence continues at coordinate 1,960,733 of NZ_CP059833.1, forward strand.
GTGACCGCGACACTGAAATGCGCCAGACCTCTGCTTCTGCACTGGCCGCAGGCCTGCTCGGTGGTATCTCTGAGCCTTCCCTCTACGGTATTCACCTCCGCTTCAAGCGCATCTACCCACGTATGCTCGTCGGATGTTTTGCAGGTGGCTTGACCATCGCAGTTCTGGGCATGGCTTCCAATGGTGTTAAGACCTCGGCATTCGTCTTCACCTCGCTGATCACCATCCCAGTGTTCAGCCCAATGCTCACCTACGCTGCCGCCATCGCCGTCGCATTCTTCGTGGCATTCACGCTGATCGTCATCACTGACTACCGCACCCCAGAAGAGAAGGCAGATGCTTTGGCACGCATCGCTGCAGCCAAGGCAGAGCCAGCAGCTCCTGCAGAACCAGTAGCTCCTGCAGCGCAGCCGGTAGCAGCCCCAGCTGGTGGCGTCGGTACGCTCACGAAGGTTGCTACTCTGGCAGCACCTGTCGCTGGCCAGGTCGTGGACATGAAGGATCTGAGTGACGCAGCCTTCGCCTCCGGGGCGCTCGGCACCGGCCTGGGCATCAAGCCAACCGAGTCCACCGTGGTCTCCCCAATCGAAGGCACCGTGATCACCGCGATGAAGACCGGCCACGCCTACGGCCTGAAGACCGACGACGGGGTGGAAGTCTTGGTCCACATCGGCATCGACACCGTGAAGATGAAGGGCGAGGGGTTCACCCAGCTGGCTAAGAAGGGCGATCGGGTGACCGTCGGCCAGCCACTGGCTGAGGTTGACTTCGCAGCCGTCACCGCCGCTGGGTACGACGACACCGTCATCATGACCGTCACCAACACCAAGAAGTTCGGTGATGTCTCCCCAGTACCATCGGGCCCAGTATCTGCCGGTGACACGGTGGTAACAGTTTCTTAACAAAGGGGCTGCACTACACTGCATACTATGCGTGTTCTGCGAGTCTTTAACAACAACGTCGTCCTTGCCACGAGTGGTGAGGGCGGCGAAGTTGTTGTTACCGGCCGCGGAATTGGGTTCCAGGTCAAAAGCGGCGATCCTGTCGCACAGGACAAGGTGGCCAAGGTGTTTTATCCCGCCGACGGCCGCGACCCCGACCACCTTGCGGAAATGCTCGCGATGATCCCGGCGGAACACATCCGGATCGTCATTGAGGCGATGGCCAAGGCGGGGATGCCGTCCGAATATCAAGACAAGATCACTCTGGTTATCGCGCTGGCAGACCACGTCAGTGGTGCGATCCGGCGTAGCTACGAGGGGCAGGAGCTGTCCTACCCGTTGCGGGCGGAAGTGCAACAGCTTTACTCTGAGGAATATTCCCAGGCGGTCCGGCTGCTCCACGCGATAAATGAGCAACTCAGGCAGCCTATTTCGGAAGAAGAAGCGGTCGCTTTCACCTTGCACCTGGTCAACGCCAGTTTTACCAGCGGCGATTTGTCGTATACCTACCAGATGACAGGCCTCATCGAGCAGATGATTGCCGTGGTCGAGCAGGGCAGCGACAAGGAACAGCTGGACCAGATCAGTATCGCCCGCTTCATCACTCACCTGCGGTATTTGTTTGTGCGCATTGCGCAGCATAAACAGCTTGCGGAAAAGCCAGGGGCGGTCAGCACCGCGATTATGGAAGCGTATCCGGAGTCTGTGGAGGTTGCGTACCGGCTGGCTGAGTTGGTGGAGCTGCGACTGGGCGAGTCGCTCACGGAGGACGAGGTGTCTTACCTGGTCCTCCATGTCGCACGGTTGAGGAACTAATCCTTCGTCAGGGCCCGCTCCGCTACGGACATTGCCCCAATGAGGGCAGCGGTGACAGCCCCGACTGCGCACACGTTGCGCACAGCAGTGGGGTAGCCGAGGATCGTGGGGTTGATAAAATCGTAAGGGTAGTAGCCCTGGGTGCGAATCCCTCGGTTAAACGTGTAAGCGGCCCAGAACAGCGGGATCGCGAAGGCGAAAGCAGCGGAGTTTCGTGTGACGTCCTGCGTGGGCGCGCCGGGGCGGTCCAGGAGCCACAGTGCGGGCACAGCGATAGGCATGATGGTGTGCACGATCGGGTTGGTGATCTTACCCAGCCCCTCCACGATGGATGTCTTTGCCAGCAGCGTGTTGTACACCAGGCCGGTGATCACCAGCATGGTCACCGCGTTGATGCGCAGAAACGCGAGGCGGGCAGGCCGCTTACCGACGGCGTACTGCGCGCTTACTAGAGCGCCGATGATATTCGACCACAGAGTGAAGTAGGAGTAGTGGTTGATGAGCTTTTGCTTCGGGGTTTCAAAGGCCGGCCAATCCTGAAAGACGGTGGTAGCAGCCTGGTAGCCGGACAGTGCGATGGCTGCGCCACCAAGAACTGCGGTAAGCGCGCCGGTGCGGCGGACAAGTTTTCTCATAGAAACCGATGGTAGTAGCTTCGGTGCGCAGATATTATGGTGCTATGAAAAAGATGATTGCTGTAATTTCTGCTGTGGTAGCAAGCGGCGCGATGATGCCAGCTGCCAGCGCCAATCCTGTCGAAATGTCCCTAGAGCCGATTATCAAGGTGGATTCTCCGGAGCACTCGTACTGGGCTGCCGTTGCCGTTGATAGTTGGGATATGCCGGTCTCTCCGGTGCCGGAGCTGCACAAGTGCGCCAAGTTTGTGGGCGGGAGCACGGCTGACCCGGGGTTGCGCTTCTTCGCTTCCAACGTGTGCTTAAAACTGAATCCGAACTCAGTTCCGGCTTTGAATTGGTAGTTTCGGTGTAAATCGGGCGCTGTTCGCTAGAGGCGTACAGCGCCCTTTGTGCAGCTAAAGGATAGTTTTTGTGCTGTTCGCTCTGGGGTGGGGCTGAAATTGGAAATTTTGGTGCGGTCTGCGCGTTAAAGTGGGTGCAATTAACAAACGGAATTTAGGAGTGTCATGTTCGAGAGGTTTACCGACCGCGCTCGACGCGTTATCGTGCTCGCTCAAGATGAGGCGCGCATGCTCAACCACAATTACATCGGCACCGAGCACATCCTGCTCGGTCTGATCTCTGAGGGTGAGGGCGTCGCAGCGAAGGCCCTAGAGTCCATGGGGATCAACCTGGAAGATGTGCGTCGGGAGGTTGAGGAAATCATCGGCCACGGCACCACTCCGCCGACCGGCCACATTCCGTTTACCCCGCGTGCTAAGAAGGTGCTGGAGCTGTCCTTGCGGGAAGGCCTGCAGATGGGCCACAAGTACATCGGCACCGAGTTCCTGCTGCTCGGCCTGATCCGCGAAGGTGAAGGCGTCGCAGCGCAGGTGCTGGTTAAGTTGGGAGCTGATCTGCCTCGCGTGCGCCAGCAGGTTATCCAGCTGCTCAGCGGCTACGAAGGTGAAGGCGGCAACCCGGATGATTCCTCCGGTGGTCCTTCCCTCGCTGGTGCTGGTGCTGCCCCTGGTGGCCGTTCTCAGGGTGGTCCTGGTGAGCGTTCCAACTCCCTGGTTTTGGACCAGTTTGGCCGTAACCTGACCCAGGCTGCTCGTGAGGGCAAGCTTGATCCGGTCGTGGGGCGCGAGAAGGAAATCGAGCGCATCATGCAGGTGCTGTCTCGCCGTACGAAGAACAACCCGGTTCTGATTGGTGAACCTGGTGTGGGTAAGACGGCCGTCGTTGAGGGCTTGGCGCTGGACATTGTTAACGGCAAGGTCCCGGAGACCTTGAAGGACAAGCAGCTGTACTCCCTGGATCTGGGTTCTCTGGTTGCGGGTTCCCGCTACCGCGGTGACTTCGAGGAACGCCTGAAGAAGGTGCTCAAGGAGATTAACCAGCGTGGCGATATCATCCTGTTCATCGATGAGATTCACACGCTCGTCGGTGCGGGTGCTGCTGAGGGTGCGATTGATGCTGCGTCCTTGCTGAAGCCGAAGCTGGCCCGTGGTGAGCTGCAGACCATCGGTGCCACCACCCTGGATGAGTACCGTAAACACATTGAGAAGGATGCGGCGTTGGAGCGTCGTTTCCAGCCGGTGCAGGTCCCGGAGCCGTCCGTGGAGATGACGATCGACATTTTGAAGGGGCTGCGGGACCGCTACGAGGCGCACCACCGCGTGTCCATCACCGATGGCGCTCTGGCTGCCGCCGCGAACCTGTCCTCTCGCTACATCAATGACCGGTTCTTGCCAGATAAGGCCGTGGACCTGATCGATGAGGCCGGCGCCCGGATGCGTATCAAGCGGATGACCGCGCCGGAGGGCTTGCGCGAAATCGACGAGCGTATTGCTGACGTGCGCCGTGAGAAGGAAGCGGCGATTGACGCTCAGGACTTCGAGAAAGCAGCTGGCCTGCGCGACAAGGAGCGCAAGCTGGGCGAGGAGCGCGCTGAGAAGGAAAAGCAGTGGCGCTCCGGCGACCTGGAAGAGATCGCTGAGGTGGGCGAGGAGCAGATCGCTGAGGTACTCGGCCACTGGACCGGCATCCCAGTGTTCAAGCTGACCGAGGAAGAGTCTTCCCGCCTGCTCCACATGGAAGAGGAGCTGCACAAGCGCATCATCGGCCAGGAGGATGCCGTCAAGGCGGTCTCCCGAGCAATCCGCCGCACTCGCGCAGGGCTGAAGGATCCGAAGCGTCCGTCCGGTTCCTTCATCTTCGCTGGTCCTTCCGGTGTGGGTAAGACGGAGCTGTCCAAGGCGCTGGCAGAGTTCCTCTTCGGTGAAGAGGACGCCCTCATTCAGATCGACATGTCCGAGTTCCACGACCGCTTTACCGCGTCGCGTCTGTTCGGTGCCCCTCCGGGGTACGTCGGCTACGAAGAGGGTGGCCAGCTGACCGAAAAGGTACGCCGTAAGCCGTTCTCCGTTGTGCTGTTCGACGAGATTGAGAAGGCCCACAAGGAGATCTACAACACCCTCCTGCAGGTCCTCGAAGATGGCCGGCTTACCGACGGCCAGGGCCGTGTTGTCGACTTCAAGAACACCGTCTTGATCTTCACCTCTAACCTGGGCACCAGCGACATCTCGAAGGCTGTGGGTATGGGCTTCTCCGGAAGCACCTCGACGGACCAGGATGCCCAGTTTGATCGGATGAAGGGCAAGGTCCACGACGAGCTTAAGAAGCACTTCCGCCCAGAGTTCCTCAACCGTATCGATGAGATTGTGGTCTTCCACCAGCTCACTCAGGAGCAGATCGTGGAAATGGTGAACCTGCTCATCGGTCGCGTGGAGAAGGCGCTGGCTGCCAAAGACATGGGCATCACGCTTACCGACGTCGCCAAGAATCTCCTTGCCAAGCGCGGTTTCGATCCTGTGCTCGGTGCCCGTCCGCTGCGCCGCACTATCCAGCGGGAAATTGAGGACGTGCTGTCCGAGAAGATCCTCTACGGTGAGTTCGGTGCCGGTGAGATCGTCAACGTGGACGTCGAAGGCTGGGACGGCGAGTCCAAGGGCGATGACGCTAAGTTCGTGTTCACCGCCACGGAAAAGCCACTGCCGGAAGGCCAGTTCTCAGAGATGTCCGTCGAAGCTGCGGAAGCAGTCTCTGACGTTTCCGACGTAGAGTAAGCCAGTCAAGTTAGCAGGCCACCAGAACCTCAAGGTTGTGGTGGCCTGCTTTTGGTGGAGCGGGAAGAGTGTGACTCTGCTGCGTGCTTGTCTTAGAAACCAGCCCGTCCTCGGTCGATATCGCGCTGGAAATCTAGCGCTGATTGACGGGTTTCTTCGTCGTGTTCCTCGCTGCGCTTACGAATCTTTTGCTGCATCATGCCAGCGGGGATGACGATCAACAAGATGGCGACGATAACAACTAGCCAGAAAGTCGACATGTTAGCCTCGGCTGCCGTGCCCACTCCAAGGGGTAAGGGAGCAAAATGTGTGTCCGGTCGGCGTGTTGTCGGTTGTTACTTCACTTCTGGGGGCTTTGATCACGGTCCCTGAAGTTTCTTACTAAAACCCGGGAAGCATTCCCCGGATCTCGGGCCGAAATCAGTGAAATAGCAGGTGTGAAGCCTAAAGGATCACCGAGACCCGGGGAACGCTTCCCGGGTTTTGCGGAGTTAAGCAGCAAAATATATGTCCGGCCAGGCACTGTTGTGTTAGTGCTCGGCTGGGATAGCGTTGTCGCAACAGGGCTGGTCGACCTGTTTCCCAGCTTGTTTTATTTCCCATTTGTCCCAGTGTGAGCACACTACGTGGTCGAGGATGGATGTGATGAGTAGGCAGCCTGCTGCAGTGTACGTCGCCTTCGATAAAGACCTGATCGTATACGCGGTAGGGGTCGGCGGTGCAGAGGGCATCAATAAGTCACAAGGGGTGTGAACCCGCGGTCCAGACTTCTTCGGGAGATGCCTCACGAGCCTGCAGGATCGGTCAGTGCGGTTGAGCCGACAGCATAAGCATGGAAGGCTCGAAAAGTTTGCCGCGTGTGTGTGATCAGCTTTGGTGTTGGTAGTCGAAGCGCCACTAGGTGGTGCACCGCCACCTAGTGGTGCCGTTGTTTTTGCTTTTGTCCCAGGCAGACGGGGGCATCGGGGTCGGTTTTTGGTTACCGGAGTTAGGTGACCGCACCTGTTAGTGCAGGTGCGGTATCACTCGCGGTATTGAACAAGGATTGTGCGTTTATAAGACCTCAAGCTATATAACACATGCATTTGCATACCTTGACCAGGGCCTATCGCGGACAACAGACACACTTTCTGCTACTTAATCCCACTCCAAGCTGGAAATTAATGATGCTGAGTGAAAGGCTGGGGAGCTTTGAATTTGTTAGCTGTGGTTGGGCGCTCTCGGGCTATGCCACACGCGTGTCCAATAACTCACAGTCTCAACCATTACAAGTAACAACCATTGGGATGTGGTGCTCTCAGGTCAAAGAGAAGAAGTCCACTTGTAGGTTGGGCTTCCGGGGACATGCCACGAGCATGAGAAAGTGCCGAAACCTCAAGTCGGGTTAAAAACGACGCCGAAGCGTCGTTTTTAACCCGCTAACTAGTTACTTCATCAGCCCAAAGTGCTTGGCGATGGCCACGCCAGCCAGGCCGAAAAGGCCGCCAAGTGCGGCGAGGATCCCGGCGTCGGTGCCGGAGCTTCCCAGGCTGAAACCGTTGTCCTGGTTGTTTTCCTTACCGGGCTTGTTTGGTGCAGGTGCCGGTGCAGGTGCCGGGTTTTCACCGGGCTTGTTTGGTGCAGGTGCCGGTGCAGGTGCCGGGTTTTCACCGGGCTTGTTTGGTGCAGGTGCCGGGGCTGGGCTATCGGCACAGGTTGCTTTGAGCTTAAGGGATACCTTTACGGTGTCCATAGGATCGCCAGCTCGGTAGGCTCCCATGAAGGCGCGGTCGGCGCCCTTTTGTAGGTCACGGGTGGACTCGGGGTGCTTGACGTATTTCAGGCCGGGGGCTTCGAGGGTGAGGGTGCCCTGGTCGAACTTCCAGCCGGTGGTGGTTCCTTGGGCGATGACGTCGCGGCCGGTTACTTTGTTTTGTTCCGTTTTGTCTTCCGGGGTGAGGGACGTCATGGCTTTACCTGGTACGTAGTACGAGGTGTAGTCAGTCTTGACGGTGACTTGGTTGCCGCTGACGTCGACGCCGAAGTTGCCTAGGGTGACATCGAGCGCGTCGTGGTGGCCGGTGAAGTGGGCGGTGCCGGTGGCGGCGAGGGAGGTGACAGCTGGAGTGCCGTTGTTGGCGGTGAGCTTGACTGATGCTGGGTCGATTGGGCTGGAGAAGTAAAAGTCTGGGCCAGCTTTGTCGGTGCCGTGCTCGGTCATGCCGCTGACGGTCCATGCTCCGTTCGCGATGGGGCCGTCGATGTAGTTGCGCCAGGTTTGCTTGATGCCCCAGTCTATGGTGCCGCTTTCAACGTCGAAGCTTGGGTTTGCGCAGGTGTTTTCTGCTGCTGTCGCATGTGGGATTGTCAGGGTGCTTGCGAGAAGGCTGGTGCCGATTGCGGTAGCGAGGATTGAACGTTGCATAGAAGTCCTTTGTGTCGGAATGGAATCTTTGAGAAAATCAAAGTAAGGTTAGCCTAACCTACGAATTTGCTTTGAAGGTAGTGGGGTGTGCTTCGGGGGTGAGGTTAGCTTTACCTAACTCACCTCGTTTTGTACTGTTCACCCGAAGCGTTAATTAACAAAGAAAAGATGGACAACGATGCGCTCACGTACTGTGACAAGTTTTTGTGCCACAGCCCTGATCGTCTTACTAGGGGTGGCGCCCGCCGCTCAGGCAGCTGAGACGGGTTCTGGCAGTTGCGAAAACCCAACTTTCGAGATCTCCGGCGGCGAGCTGAGCTGGGGTTTTAAACATAGTTTCCGCCGCTATATCGACAGCCCCGTGGCGCACGGTGGGTTTGAAACCACCGGCGATGCCCAACTACAAGGCGCCTTCACCGATGAGAATGCCGCCTTTGTTTTTCCGGTTAACAGCAGCTCCGGGGCAGCGAGCAGCCTGGAAGTCGGCTCGCGCGGTGGCGTCCGTTTCACCGGTCATGACGGGGTGCTCGACTCGGCATTCAGCGATCTTAAGCTGCAATTTTCCAGCGCCAATCAGGCAAAGCTGATTGCTTCTTACAACGGCAAGATTGCCGAAGACTTCCGCCCGGGTACACCGACCCGTGATGTGTCCGAACCTGCTTTGGAGCTTGCCGACGTCCACTTCTCCGACTCCTTAAGCGCAACCAATACTCAGCTCACCGGTCGGGTAGTGCTCACCCAAGCCGGAAACGACATTGGATTTAATGGTGCGTACCGCACGGAAGCAGATCGAACTGTCGATCCGCTGAAAATTAACCTTAAGGGTAAAGCAGTGTGTGCCGACGGGTCCGAGCGCGCTATTGGAGGCTCTGGCAACTCTGGCACCTCTACGTCCGGTGGTGGGAAAAGCAGCGGAACCAAGATTGAAAAACTGCCCGATCGCCAACCAGTCCCGGAAGCCAACCACACCATTGTGCAATGGGGAGACACCCTCACTCTTTCTGCCAGTGGCTTTGCGCCTAACAGCGTGGTAGCGGTTCGGAAGGGCAAAGACACCACTGATATTGGTACTGCTACCGCAGATGCCAACGGCTTGGTGGCAGTGGACATCACCATCGCTCCGGAAACACCCCTGGGCACCACCACGTATTCCCTCGTTGGGGCTGGGGCAGGCGGTGGAGCTCATACCGCTACCACCCACGTGCGCATTGTTCGCTCCTCCGGGGTGCACAACTTCTGGGAAGGTACCAATCAGGTGGTGAACGGACTGGTGGAGACCCAGCGGGTTGCCACCGCCGGCGGCAACTTGTTCACAGCAACGACCGGAATGCTTAACGCCGCTGAAGCGCTGGGAGCTAAGTTCGGGTTGAAGCCCGGTAACTCCACCACCGAAACTAAGGGCAGCCAGACAACGCAGAATGGCGTCGATAAGCCTGCTTCGGCGACAGCCACCGTCAAAAGCGGTGCGCCGTCTGGCGGAACCGCGAGCGCGGCCGGTCCTGCAGCCGCAGGAGCCGCAAAAGCTACCGGTGGCGCCGCTAATGCCGGGGCGCAGGCCGGAGTGTGCTCCGCTTCCGATGGGAAAGGCGTCTCCCAAGCGAGCTTGTCCTGGGGTGTGAAGGAATCCTTCCGCTCTTACATTTCGGGCAATATCGCCAAGGGGTCCTGGGAAACCAATGGCACCACATACTCCGGTGGCAACTTTGTCTGGAACGGCACCGCGGGTGCGGTAGCCGGAAACAACGGCGTCATTCAGTACACCGGTGCAGTCCGATTCACCGGCCACGACGGGGTTTTGGATCTCAACATTGCCGATCCGGAAGTCCAATTCGACGGCAATACCGGTACCCTATTTGCCAACGTCCGGTCCAGCGACATGGACGGCAATAGTCGCGACTTCGGCAGGGTAGCCCTGGCCACCTTGAACACTCAGGCTTCGGGTTCCGGCGACAGCCTCAATCTCACGGCCACCACCGCATTGACCGCAGAAGGGGCTAAGGCATTCGCTGATTTCTACCCAGCTGGAATCGAGCTCGACCCCATCACAGCTACAGCGCAGCTTTCCGGTGCCGCCAACTGCGCCGCATCCCACGGGGCAAGTGCGGGCGGCCAAGCAGCGGGGAACACCACCAGCGCAGCAAGCGCAGCGGTGAAGAAAGCTAACGCCAAAAATGGTGGCGCTCCAGAAGCGATGGGGCAAGCCAAAACCGGTCGCAGTGCAACATCTTTGCTGGATGAAAAAGAGCAGCCAAACACCATGTTGGTGGCAGCGGTTGGTAACCCTGGCATTCCCGTAGCCCTGGCGTTGTTGCTCATCGCAGCGTTCGGGTTCATGGCATTTTCCCCGGGTGGTGCAAAACACCGCACAAAATTTTTCCGTCGTAACAATGAAGGAGCAGGCGAATGAGCCTGAAAAACAAGATCGCCGTCGTGGCGCTGATCACCACTGGCGCCATCGCCCTCACAAGCTGTGGCTATGGTTCCTCCGCTGAGCTAGGACGCGGGGCGAAACTTGGTGAGGCCAGCAGCCAGATCACCACGCCACAGGCAGTTCCGGCGGCTCATGAACTCCCGGACCCGCTGTCCTTGCGTGGCCCGAGCGTTGCTGCAGACATCGGTGAAATCATCCCGATTACCACCAACCCGCAGCCACAACTGCCAGTGAGCTTCACTGACGCTGACGGGCATCAAGTAGAGGTTACCGACGTCTCCCGCATCATCCCCCTGGACCTGTACGGAACCTACTCCCGCGTCATTGAGGGCTTGGGACTCGTGGATAACATCGTCGGGCGCGCGGTCTCGTCGAACGAGAAAGCACTGGAGCATGTACCACTGGTGACCAAAGACGGCCACAGCATCAACGTGGAAGCGGTACTGCAACTCCAGCCGACCTTGGTGATCGTGGATCATTCCGTGGGACCACTGGAAGCGATTGAACAGCTGCGCGCCGCCGGCGTTACCGTCGCGATGCTCGATCCGCAGCGCACCCTCGAATCCGTAGGCTCAGACATCCAGCTGGTAGCGAACTGTCTGGGGTTGAAGGACGAAGGAAAGCGCTTGGCAGAGCGGTCCACGAAGCAACTCGAAGTGGATCAGGCTGCGCTGGCAAAGATGATTCCAGCTGACTTCCCACGACGCCCGCGCATGGCGTTCCTCTACGTGCGTGGCAACGGCGGCGTGTTCTTCATCATGGGCAACGGCTACGGAGCTGAGGTGCTTATCGACGCCGTCGGCGGCGACAACGTAGGCAAAGACATCGACGGTGTTCGCCCCGCAAACGCAGAATCCCTGGCAGAACTCAACCCAGAAATCATCCTGGTCATGAGCAAAGGGCTGGAATCCACCGGTGGTGTCGATGGATTGTTGCAGCGTCCAGGTGTCGCCCAAACCATCGCTGGCCAGAACCGCCGCATCGTCGCGATCCCAGACGGCCAGTCCCTGTCCTTCGGGCCCCAAGCGGGTGCGCAGCTCGTAGCAACCGCTAAGGCGATCTATGCGCCAGAGTGATGCTATTGCCCAGCGTCGACGTCAGCGCATCCTCACCACCTGTGGCCTTAGTCTTGCTGTCTTGGTCATTGCGGCGGGGGCGCTGTCGGTAGGACAGTACAGCATGACGCTCACCGACGTCCTCCGGATCATCGCCGCCGGTCCCACCGCACCCAGCCCCGAGCTCGGGGCATCAGTACTGTGGCAAGTCCGCATGCCCCGAATCGTGCTCAGCCTGCTCATCGGTGCAGCTCTCGCGGTATCCGGCGCCGTGATGCAGGCGCTGTTTGCTAACCCGCTGGCAGAACCCGGAGTCATTGGTGTCTCCTCCGGCGCCGGTGTGGGAGCTGCGATTGCCATCGTTTCCGGGCTTAGTTTCGCGGGCACTTTCACTGTGCCACTACTCGCATTCGTCGGCGCGTCGGCTACCGCATGGCTTGTGTTCATCTTGTCCCGCGTCCGCGGGCAAACCCAGGTGGTGTCGCTGATCCTCACCGGTATCGCAGTGAACGCCGTCGCGGGTGCTGCTATTTCCTTTCTGATTTTCCTGGCACCCACCACCGCGCGAGAGCAAATCCAGTTCTGGCACATGGGGTCGTTGAACGGCGCGCAGTGGAAGCATGTGGTCACGGTGCTTCCCGTCATCATCCTGGGAATCGTGCTGTCAGCAGCGCTGTCCCGCCAACTCGACCTCTTGGCTCTCGGCGAGCGCGCCGCGGAACATGTGGGAGTGGGCGTCGCAAAGCTGCGCTTTTATTCCTTGGCGGTGGCCACGATGCTCACCGCAGCAGCCGTGGCTTTCGGCGGCATCATCGGCTTCGTGGGGCTGATCGTGCCACACCTGCTACGCCTCGTGCTCGGCGCCGGTAACCGCTGGTTAATACCCGTTTCGGCGCTGGGCGGTGCGGTGCTGCTGTCCGCCGCGGATATCGTGGCGCGCACAGCCATCGCCTATGCCGACCTTCCCATTGGCATTTTCACCGCGCTGGTAGGCGGCCCAGTGTTCTTCTACCTCCTGCGACGCACTCTAGCGAAGGGGCAACACGTATGACGGCGATTGTGAACGCCAAGGACATCACCGTTTCCGTCCTCGGCAAGAAACTCATTAAGAACGTCTCAGTTCAGCTCACGCCCGGCCTCGTCACCGGCATCATCGGCCCAAACGGCGCCGGAAAATCAACGCTCCTGGCGGCGCTCGCTGGCGACATCGCCACCACCTCCGGCACCATCACCATCGGTGGCAAGGACATCACGCGCTACACCCCGCGGGAACTCGCCCGTCAACGCGCCGTGATGCTGCAGGATGTTGGCGTCTCTTTTTCCTATCTTGTTCGCGACATCGTGGAAATGGGGCGCAGCCCGTACCCCGCTGACCCTGGTGACCCACAGCGCGTCGACCACGCCCTCCGCACCGCTGACGTTGCCCACCTCCAGGATCGCATCATCACCAACCTCTCCGGTGGCGAACGGGCCCGTGTCGCATTCGCCCGCGTCCTCTGCCAAGACACTCCCGTGGTGATGCTCGACGAACCTACCGCCGCCCTCGACATCAAACACCAAGAACAACTCCTCTCCACCGCCCGTGATCTGGCGCGCCGGGGAGTTGCCGTTGCCGTAGTGCTGCATGACCTCAACCTTGCCGCCGCCTATTGCGACAGCATCACTTTGCTCAAAGCCGGTTCGATCTATGCACAGGGCACCCCGCAGGAGGTATTGAACAGCACGCTGCTTACCGACGCCTACGAGTGCCCCATCTCTGTCACCCACCCACCCTCATCCCCCGATACTCTGCTCATCAGCCCAGTGCGCGGGTAGGGAGAACCTGATAGGGATTTGTTTTCCGGGACAAATCCCTATCACATTGACTGCTATTTCCCCAGGTAAAGCATCGGGATAGGCGTAGCGATTCGTCTTTCCCAACCAAATCGCTATCCAACCCCCAATAAAAATGCCGGTCGACATTACGTCGACCGGCTTTGCTGTCAGTACTAGACCTCAGCGAGTTCCTTGAAGATCGCGGAGTTGAAGTAGAAGCCTGCTACTGCCTCATCGAGGAGGTAGCTGCGCTCTTCATCACTTAGCACTAGGGCGTCGAGTTTGGCGCGGTAGCTATCCTTGTATGGCTTCGGCTTTTCGATCTCCTCGAAGTTGTAGAAGTTCACTGCGTCGGAGCCAACGTTGTAGTGGCGCTGCATCATGCGACCAATCACCTGCCCGCCCGAAAGATCCCCGAGGTAGCGCACGTAGTGGTGGGCAATCAAGGCAATTGGATCCTGCAAGGCACCGATCTCGTTTAGCCGCTGGACATAACGCGCGGTAGCAGGCAGCATCTGTAATCCGCCTTTCCAGCGGGCACTGCCGTGCAATGCCGTTAGATCTTTGGCGATGGATGGCAAGCGGAGCAGGCGGGCGTCATAAAGCTCGGCGAACAGTGGTGAGGTACGCAGCGCCTGGGAGCTGCACTCCAACGCCGAGTAGAACAGGTAGGTCTGCTCGAGGAGGTTTCGGTAAGCAACCTTGTCCAGGCGACCTGCAATTAGATCGTCGATGAACTGGGATTCCTCGGCGCGGCTGTGGGCCACGCTGGTCACGGACTTGATCTCGTGAGAAAGCGGGGTGTCAAGAGCGACGGTCATTGCTAAATTCACATCCTTAAATCAGCTGGATAGACGGGCCTGCAGTGCCTGCTTCATGTGTGCTGGCAGCAGGTTGATGATTACTGGGAAGAACAGAAACAGTGCTGGAGCTGCCACGAGAAGAGCATCCACCGCCTTTTTGAACCAACCAGACTGTGCCTTCTTCACCGGTTCCGGCTTCACGACCACTGGTGTTGGGGCATTCTCAGTTGGTGTGGCGGTCGGCGTGGCAGTTGGTGTTGCGGTCTCCTTGGCTGCTTCGGCTGGCTTTTCAGCTGGCTTTTCGGCTGGTTTCTCGCCTGGCTTTTCGATGGGCTTTTCGACGGGCTTACCTAGTTCCTCAATCGTGGAGGAATCATCCTTACGCAGCGAGGCCGGGTCTGCGATGCGCAGCACGTGCGAGTACTCCTGGTAGGTGGCCGGATCTGTGTACACCGAGTTAGCGAGAACTTCGCCGTTCTCGCGGGTAATAAGCATGCGGTGCTCGCCCTTAGTGCCCTTGGAATATGGCAGGCGGAGCGAATCCGTGCTTTCGTTCGTCGTGGTGTTCACCCAGCGCAACGTGCCATCCGATTCGCCGGTGACAAAAGCACTACCATCCGGGCCGAAGGAAAGCCCACTGATGGAGCGCAGATCGCCTACCGGGCCACGTGGTGAGGTGGCGGTGAGTTTCTTATCTGCATAGGTGAAGAATTGGACTGCGGAATCGTGGTCCGAGTCGTTGTATAGCGCGACGCGGTTGTCCTGCACCACCATCGCATTCATGCGCGCGAATGCCTCGGTTTTTGCAACATCGTCAATGCCCAGCGCCCGAGTAACTTCACCGTCTGGTGTGATGACCAGTGGTGCGATGGGCCGGTGCTCATTCTTCATATCGATGACGGTGCCGCTGTTGAAGTACAGCAGGTTGCCGTCCGGCATGACAGCCAAATCGCGCAGCGAGCTGAAGGAGTAGGTTTCGCCGTAGAATCCTGCGATTCGGATGTCGCCAGCTGGGACGTCGGCGAGGTGCTCATCCACCTTGCGTGGGTCTGGAAGTGGGGCGGCGGTGACTGTGTTGCTGATGCGGTGCAAGGTAGCGCCGTCGCCTTCCTCGCGAGTGATGACGTAGACATCATCAGTGTCCGGGGCGGCGGCGATGGCTACTGGGGTTCCAGCTACGGTTCCGCGTACGGTTGGCGTCTCAAAGCCGTTGCGGGAGATCTTGGCGGTGACAACTTCGTTGCCGGTGACCCAGCTCAGGTTGCCCCGCTTGTCTGCCGCTACCAGGACGTTTCCGGAGGAATCGACATCCATGGTTTTGATCTCTGTCATGGTGCGGGCGTTAGCAAGCGCAATTTTGCTCTTGCCAGCGACTGCGATGACGTCTCCAGCGGCGAACATGCGGCTTGGTTCGTCAGCCGGGATGGGGGAGGCGAACTTGCCTACCATCTTCATCGGGCTACCCTTGATATCTGGCTTTCCACCTTCGCCCTGGTAGGAGAAGTTCAAGGGGGCCAGTGGGCTGCCGAGAGGATAGAAACCAGAGAAAGTGTGTACGCCGTCTTGGGTCAGTGCTGGTACAACGTTTTTCCACTCAGAACGGCCACCATTTTGGGAGAAATCGGCATTTCCAACATCGAGGTCGGCAATAGCGAGGTCTTCACCTTCAAAAACTTGTCCACCTGGGTATTGCTTGGATCGGATATCCGCCAGCACAGTGCCACCGTCGTTGTTGATAACGATGATCGGATCTTTAATTTTCAGCTCAAGGGAGCAATTACCTTGTTCTGCTTTGTTCCCATCGCAGTATTTGAAGTACTCGACCGTGCCCTCAAATTCAGCGCGGGTCTCGAGTTTCTCAGGGTTGTAGGAAACGTTTTTTGCTTTGAACTTGTAGCTGCTTTCAACGAGGTCCTCGTTGGCGGAGGTGTCGCGAAAGACTTTTTCTGCTCCGTTGCTGACGTTGGTTGCGCCGCTGACATAGCGGAGGAAAGAGTCGCGCAATGCCCAGTTCAGGTGGGAATCGGTCTGGTCATTGGTTGGTTGGGGGTCGGCGTGAGCTACCGGTGTGAGCGGTGAGAGTAGTCCGAAAAGTAGCGCGCTGGTAACGGTAGCGCGCGCGATTGGTGGCATTAGGTCTCCTTGCCTTGGTCAAATATAACAAAGGTTAGGCTAGCCTAAGTCTGCATGATGGCAAAGAACTACCTTGGGATCTCATAGCAAAACTTAGAAGGATGGGGGTGAATCTCAGTAAAATGGATGACTACCACCCGCTTCAGTAAGCTGGTTTCTCATGGGATTGCAATACCGCGATAAAAAGAAAATTGGCAAGAACAGCTGGATCAACGTGTCAGGCTCCGGAGCGTCCGCATCCACCAAAATCGGACCCGTTACCATCAACAGCCGAGGTGGCGTATGGGTCAAACTGCCCGGTGGGATGACCTACCGCGGGCGCTGGAAGTAAAACTCGAGACCTGGAATTCGAGACTGGGAGTAGAACAGGGCAATTTTCCCGCCTTTCCAAGAAAAACACTCCAAGTCTAGAATTCCAGGTCTCGAGTTTTTCGCTGGGTCTTACCGAGGGAGATGAAACAGCCCTGTCTCGTCTTGCTCCGCGAGCCCATCTTCTAGCAGCGAAAACAGTGCTCGCGAGCGCTGCGCTGCATCGGGCCAGACCACATCGATCGCGGCTTGCTGAACCGGGGCGGTAGCTGAGCGCAGCACGTCCATGATGAGACCGCGTACTTGCCGATCTGTGCCCGCAAACTTCTGCACCCGTCGCTTCGCCTTCGCTAGTTCCTCCTCGGTGGGCGCAGGACATCCCGCTTGTTGCCACGCGCATAAGTCGAGCACGGGACATTCGTCGCACTTGGGGGTCGTGGTGCAGACGAGCGCGCCGAGTTCCATGAGCGCGACTGAAAATTCAGGGGCTCCTTCTTCCGGCAGAATGGCTTCCACCTCTGCGAGTTCGCTTTTGCGGGCGGGGCCGGGGAGGAATTGGGCGTCGTAAAGCCTGCGGAACGTCCGCCGCACGTTGGTGTCCACCACCGGCACCCGCTGGCCGTAAGCGAACGCTGCGACGGCCCGGGCGGTGTAGTCGCCAATGCCGGGCAAAGCAAGCAGCTTATTGACGTCTCGTGGCACCTCACCCCCATGCTCTGCCACGATCGCCTTCGCGCACTCCAACAGTCGAAGCGCGCGCCGCGGGTACCCCAACTTTCCCCACGCCCGTAGCACCTGATCGGGGGTAGCTTGAGCGAATTTTGCGGGGGTAGGCCAGCGCTCCACCCATTCCAGCCACACCGGCTCCACCCGAGCCACCGGAGTTTGCTGGCTCATCACCTCTGACAGCAAAATTCCCCACGCCGAAGTGTGAGGATTGCGCCATACAATGGTGCGCGAGCTGGCACGAAACCAGGCAATCAGACGGGGCTGCAACATAGCTTGTCACTGTAGAGGTTTTTAAATCTTTCAACAAAAGAGCACAATTAGAAGTATGCGTGACGTCACCGAAGTGAACCCTGTAAATATCTGGAACGCCCTCAAAGAGGGCAACCGGCGCTACCAAAACCACGAGATGCTTCATCAGAATCTGGATGCGGCGCGTCGTGAAGAATTGGTCGCCGGGCAAAAGCCGATGGCCGCGGTATTGGCATGCTCCGACTCCCGGGCCCCCGTCGAGCACATTTTTGACCAGGGCGCAGGTGACATCTTCGTTATCCGTACCGCCGGCGAAGTACTAGACATGGGTGTGTTTGCTTCCCTGGAGTTCGCCGTCGACGGTTTGGGCGTCAGCAACCTCATTGTGATGGGGCATGAATCTTGTGGTGCCGTCAAAGCCACCAAGGCGGCATTGGAAGGCGGCGAGATCCCTCCTGGATTCCAGCGTGTCCTGATCGAAAAAGTTGCGCCATCCATCTTGAACGCCAAGCGCAAGGGCATGACCACCACTGATGACTTTGAAATCGAGCACGTGCGGGAAACCGTCGACATTATCTTGGATCGCTGTCCGGTGATCAAGCAGCGCCTCGACAGCGGCTCCTTGGGCGTTATCGGCGCCCGCTACCGACTCGGAAACGGTGCGGTTGAACCGATCGTGGAACTCGGTGTCAGCTAGACACGCCCCCACGGGCTAGCTGTTTTCGTGCAGTTAGCCCTTTAAGCTGGTGGTGTGACCCAGAAGCAGCTCCCGGAGATTATCTACATTCGACGTCGCGTCGCGGCGATCTTTATCGTGCTGGTTGTTGTTGCCCTCGCGATATGGCTGATGGTCAGCATGGGCGGAGATAAAGAACCCACACCAGTCGCTGAACCCACTTCGACGTCCGCTTTCACCCGGGACGTCACGCCGACAGCAATCCCGGAAACATCGTCAGCTGCTGCAACCTCTCCTGCTGCTACGGAAGCAGCAACGGACACTGCAACGCCGACCCCAGAGCCTAAAAAAAGCTGTTCACTAGAAGACCTGGTGATCACTGCAAACGCCGACAAGCCCTCGTACGGGCCGGACGAGCGCCCCAAGTTTTACCTTTCCGTGAAGAACCCAACGGCTGCTGACTGCAAGATTGACCTGCGTAAAGACGGCCTCCGTTTTGAGGTTTATGACCTGGCCACGAACCAGCTGCTATGGGCTGACACGGACTGCAACCCGAGCGAAGACACCTCCGAGCGCACTTTCCCGGCCGGCGAGGAACGCCACTACGAGGCAGTGTGGTCCCGAACCACCTCCGCCCCGAACCAGTGCAACGCCCGTCAGCCAGTTCCAGCAGGCAGCTACTTCCTACACACCCTGGTGGGAGACAACAACTCCGAGGCCTTCACTTTTAACCTGGGGTAGCCAGTCTGGGGTGGCTTACTGGGGTAGCTTATGCCTTAAGCCTGATCAGCCCGTCGTGAATGTGGCGGGCCCACAGTGAACCGACGCTTTCGACAGCTGCGATGTCGTCCACGCTAGCTTCGAGTAGATGGTTGGAATCGCCGAATGCCAAGATGAGCTTGTCCATCAAGAAAGGCTGCACACGGGGGACTCGGCCAAGGATCCGGTAGCCGCGAGGCACGATCCACTGGTGGAGGGATTCTTCGGCAGTGGGGAACCCGAGAATCCGGGCGATGTGGGTGGATTTGACGATGTCTTTATCGTTCAGCTGCTCTAGCTCCAGCAACGCTTGTTTCACGTCGTCTTCGGTGGGCAGTCCGGCAGCCATCAAGTAGTCGCGCAGGATTAGCTCACGGTCTTTGTCGTTGTCACCAAACAATTCCTCTAGCTGCACTGCAAGCTGTTTGCCGTCAGTGCCGAGCTCGATCACGTCGCGGTCGATGGTGACGGCGGCGCGTCGCAGCATTTCCAAGCGCTGGATCACGGTAATCACGTCGGACAGTGACGCGTAGTTGTGGAGCTCTGCAACGAACAAGCGCTCGTTGACTTGGTCGAGGCGATTGCGGTAGCGCTCCATGGTGGCGATAGCCTGGTTAGCCCGGGAGAGAATGTCTGAGGAGCCCTCCAGGATGTGGCGCTTTTTGTCCACGTAAACAGTGATGATGTTCATCGACTGGCTAACGGAGATAACTGGGTAGCCAGTTTGCAGGGCGGTGCGCTCAGCGGAGCGGTGCCGGGTGCCGGATTCCTCGGTAGGGAAGGTGGGGTCCGGCATGAGCTGCACGTTCGCGCGGCGAATGCGGGTGCCGTCAGTGGAAAGTATCACCGCGCCATCCATTTTGCAGAGCTCCCGCAGCCTGGTGGGGGCGAAAGGAACATCGATCTCAAATCCACCGTCGGAAATGGCTTCCACTTGCTCGTCGTATCCCAGCACAATCAGTGCGCCGGTGCGCCCACGCAGAATGCGTTCGAGGCCGTCGCGCAGCCCGGTACCGGGGGCGAGGCGTTCCAGGATGTCTCGAAGGGAGTAGCTAGCGGTTTCGGTCATGGGTTTTACCTTAGGTAAGAAATGGCGGTGGTGATGTCACTGGCGTATGTGACTTTAATACCAGGGGCTGACACGCGGTCTCCATCCGGGACGATAGCGCGGGTGTAGCCCAACCTAGCTGCTTCTTGGAGGCGTCGTTTGAGATTAGGGACGCGGCGTATTTCCCCAGCTAAGCCAACTTCTCCGATGGCAACAGTCTTCGGTGGAAGAGGAACTGATTTCAGCGCGGATACCGCGGCGAGTGCAATGGCAAGGTCCGAGGCGGGTTCGCCGATCTTCATTCCGCCCACGGTTGCCACGTAGACGTCCTTGTCCGTGGTGTGGTAGCCGGCTTTCGCGGCGAGGACCGCCAACACCATGGGGACTCTGGTGGCGTCGAGGCCGGTGACCGCGCGGCGTGGGTTCTTAGCGGGCGATTTAACAAGCAAAGCCTGAACCTCCGCAAGGATTGGGCGTACCCCGTCCATTGCCACGGTGACCGCCGTGCCGTCCGGTGTGGCTTCCCGATGTGAGAGGAAGAGCCCAGACGGGTCTGCCACCTCGTGGATGCCGTCGGATTGCTGTTCAAAGCAGCCGACCTCATCGGTTGCCCCAAAGCGGTTTTTAATGCCACGCAACATGCGCAGGGAAGAGTGGCGGTCGCCTTCGAAGTTCAGCACAACGTCAACCAGGTGCTCCAGTACACGGGGACCAGCGACATTGCCGTCCTTGGTTACGTGACCGACTAGCAGCACTGGGATGCCTTTGGTTTTGGCGAGTGTAGTGAGCGCTGCCGTGACTGCACGGGACTGGGCAACGCCTCCGGACACTCCTTCGACGCCGGGCGCAGACATCGTCTGGACGGAATCGACGATCAGTAGCGAAGGATTTAGCTGTTCTACATGCCCAAACACCACATCCAAATTCGATTCTGAGGCGAGGTAGAGCGAATCGAGCAATGCGCCGGTGCGTTCAGCGCGAAGCCGAACCTGGCCCGCAGACTCCTCGGCGGTGACATATAAGGCTGTGCGTCCCTGCCTGGCCCACCCGGCAGCCACTTCCAGCAGCAGGGTGGACTTGCCGACGCCAGGTTCACCTGCCAGGAGCACAACAGAACCAGGGATAATGCCAGTGCCCAAGACGCGGTCAAGCTCGCCGATACCAGTTGAGACGGCTTCGCTCTTGCTGGCGCTGATCTGACTGATAGGCAGAGCGGGTGACGTTGGGGTGAGGGAAGCGACGGGGACGCTGGTGCGGATGGGGGCTGCTGTTGTTTCTAGCTCTAGGGTCCCCCAAGATCCACATTCCGGGCATCTGCCCAGCCATTTGGGGCTGGAGTAGTTGCACGCGCTGCAGACATGAATGCTGCGTTCCTTCTTTGCCATGCCTAAAGATAGTAGACCAACCCCCAGACAAGAAAGAACATATGTTCGAATATGGGTGTAAAAAGAAACGGAGCCGCAGCTCCGAAACTTTAATGATTAGTGATTGTGGTTGAGGGAAGGCTCCACGCGGTTGTCCTTGCCATCTTCGTTGTGGTTGGTGGCAATGGCTGCGTTAACCTCGACCTCACCGTTGTCAAACATGAAGGTGACTGGCTTCTGGCCACCGACAGCGAAGCCTGGGTTCTCCAGCTTGGTGTCAACGTAGGTGATGCACAGGTCGTCGTTCTTCTTCAGCAGCTCCAGGTTTTCCTTGGAGTCTGCGACGACGCTGCAGCCACGTTCGAAGGAAGGCTTCTCAGACAGGGTGACATCCTTGCCATCGACCTTGACGGACTTCAGATTGTGCGTCTGCATGGACGCGTTGTCGTTGATGGCGGTGAACTTCAGTGCTGCGGACTGATCGTCGTTGACGATGATGGTGACGTCGCGGACCAGGACAGTTTTGTCTTCGGTAGCGGCGCCGGCACCGTCAACTGCTGCGACCTGGTCAGAGGTCTGGGAAATCTGGCCAGCGCTGCATGCGGAAAGTGCAACGACGGCTGCGCCAGCAACGGCAAAGAGTGCGCCACGGCGGGCAGTCTTCAGGATCATCACTTGGGTACGTCCTTCATCTGAGGCTTTTGGGCAAGATATTTGTCGAATAGCCAGTGTAGCCCGGCACAGGTCAAAGCACATACTTATTGGGGGCTTAACTGGCAGATTCGGTCAAAATCACACCACAATGGCGGTAGTGGACTCAGCAAAGCTGCAGGGTAGATGCGTGGTAGAATGGCCAACACTGTAACAAATTTCTTTTTTAAGAATGGGTGGATTGGGTATGGAATTCAAGGTCGGGGACACTGTCGTCTATCCGCACCATGGCGCGGCTCAGATTGAAGCGATTGAGCAGCGTGAACTCGGTGGCCAGATGATGGAATACCTGGTTTTGCAGATTCGCCAGTCTGACCTTGTCGTCCGGGTGCCCGCCAAGAACGCTGAGCTCGTTGGTGTTCGTGATGTGGTGGGTGAGGAAGGCCTACAGAAGGTCTTCTCTGTGCTTCGGGAAACTGATGTGGAAGAAGCCGGCAACTGGTCGCGTCGCTACAAGGCGAACCAGGAGCGACTTGCTTCGGGCGACGTGAACAAGGTTGCTGAAGTGGTGCGTGACCTGTGGCGTCGCGACCAAGATCGCGGCCTTTCTGCTGGTGAGAAGCGCATGTTGGTGAAGGCGCGTCAGGTGCTTGTTGGTGAGCTGGCGCTCGCTGAGACCGTTGATGAGGCCAAGGCTGATGGCATTCTGGCCCAGATGGATGCCGCGATTGAGCGTCACAAGGCGTCTGCTCCAGAGCCAGAAAAGCCAGCACTCGAGGACGAAGATATTGACCTCGACGACCTCAACTTCGACGACGAGGACTAATCTCCGCAGCATGAGTCGCCGAGTTAGCGCCCTCATCGCCGCCGCGGGTAAAGGCACCCGCCTCGGCGCTCCGATTCCGAAGGCGTTTGTCACTCTGCGTGGCAAAACTCTTCTGGAACGCAGCATTCAGGCGATGGTCAACTCCGGGGTCGTCGACGACATCACCGTCCTGGTCAGCCCCGATATGGAGGACTATGCCCGCGAACTGTTGGCGCGCCGTGGCATGCTCGACACCGAGGTGCCTGTGCGATTGGTACATGGCGGGGGAGAGCGCGCAGACAGCATCTGGTGCGGTTTGCAGGCGCTTAACGACGCCGGGGTGGTACTCATCCACGATGCTGCTCGCGCGTTAACCCCTCCCGGAATGATCGCTCGCGTTGCCCGCGAGGTACTCGCTGGCCACCACGCGGTGATTCCGGTGCTTCCCGTCGCTGACACTATTAAACGAGTGGCGGGGGCAGTGGTCGTCGATACGCCAGACCGCTCCACGCTGCGCGCAGTTCAAACTCCGCAGGGCTTCGACCTGGCCACCCTCAAGGCAGTGAACGAAGAATTTTTCGCGGGAAACAGCGATTTTATCCCGACCGATGACGCCAGCTTGATGGAATGGGCAGGCCATGCGGTACACACCGTGCAGGGCGACCCGATGGCGTTCAAGGTCACCACTCCGATGGACATGATTTTGGCGCAGGTCATCACTGATGACGCCGAACCAACAATTTTCGAGGTACCTAGTGAATAACATCATTCCCCGCGTCGGCATTGCCACGGACGCCCACCAGATCGAGGCCGGTAAAGAATGCTGGATCGCCTGCCTGCTGTTTGAAGGTCAGGACGGCTGCGAAGGACATTCGGATGGGGATGTGGTGGCGCACGTTGTGGTTGATGCGCTGTTGTCTGCCTCGGGGCTTGGTGATCTCGGGTCCTTCGTCGGTGTAGGCCGGCCTGAATACGACGGTGTATCGGGAGCTCAGCTGATCCGCGAGGTGCGCGAGCTGTTGGATAAGGAAGGCTTCATCGTAGGAAATGTGGCCGCGCAGTTGGTGGGGCAGACGCCAAAGGTGGGGCCGCGTCGCAAAGAGGCAGAACAAGTCATGTCTGAACTGCTCGGCGCGCCAGTGTCCGTATCCGCAACTACCACCGACCACATGGGTTTTACCGGGCGTGGGGAAGGTAGGGCTGCCGTAGCTACCGCTGTGGTGTGGAAACGCTAAACTAAACACCGTGACTTTACGCATTTTTGACACCAACACCAGAACGCTCCGTGACTTTGTCCCCGTCAAGGAAGGACACGCGTCTGTGTACTTGTGTGGTGCCACGGTGCAATCCATTCCACACATTGGTCACGTGCGCTCCGGCGTGGCCTTTGACGTGCTACGAAACTGGCTGGAAGCCAAGGGGTACGACGTAGCCTTCGTTCGCAATGTCACCGATATTGATGACAAGATCCTCCGCAAGGCCGAAGAAAACGGTCGCCCATGGTGGGAATGGGCAGCAACCCACGAGCGCCACTTCCAATGGGCGTACGACCAGCTCGGCGTGCGGCCGCCAAGCATTGAGCCACGCGCTACCGGCCACGTGACTGAGATGGTCGAATACATGCAGCGGATCATCGACAATGGCCATGGGTACGCCGCGGACGGAAACGTGTACGCCACCCCAGCAACGATCGAAGGCTACGGCCAGCTGTCCGGCCAGAAGCTCGATGAGATGGACCAGGGCGAATCCGACGGCACAGGTAAGCGCGATCCGCGCGACTTTGCCATGTGGAAAGCCGCCAAGCCAGGGGAGCCGAGCTGGCCTACACCGTGGGGACGCGGCCGACCGGGCTGGCACATTGAGTGCACCGCCATGGCCACGAAATACCTCGGAAGCACCTTCGACATTCACTGCGGTGGCCTGGACCTGCAGTTCCCGCACCACGAGAACGAGATCGCCCAGGCGCACGCTGCGGGCGATGGGTTCGCGAACTACTGGATGCACAACGGCTGGGTCACCATGTCCGGTGAGAAAATGTCCAAATCGCTGGGCAACGTGCTCTCCGTCCCGAACATCCTGGAGATCGTCCGCCCAGTTGAGCTGCGTTACTACCTGGGATCCGCCCACTACCGCAGCATGCTGGAATACTCCGAGGCGGCACTCCTGGAAGCCGCCGCAGGCTACCGACGCATCGAATCCTTCCTGGAACGCGTCGGCAAGGTAGAAAAGACCACCTGGACTGACGCGTTCGCCGCCGCGATGGATGACGATATCTCCGTGCCGAAGGCCCTGGCCGAGATCCACAACACGGTCCGCGCAGCCAACTCGACTTCCGACAAGGAGGAGCAGATTAGGCTGGCTGGCCAGGTTCGTGCGATGATGGCAATCCTCGGTGTCGACCCGCAGTCGGAGCAGTGGTCGTCGACAAGCAGCAATGCGGGCAGCGACCACGCTCTCGCCGTGCTTGTCGACGCAGAACTGCAACGTCGCAGCGAAGCCCGCGCCAACAAGGACTGGGCGACCGCCGACGAGGTGCGCGATCGCCTTGCCGCTGCCGGTATCGAAGTGACCGACACCCCCGACGGCCCACAGTGGTCATTGAAGTAAGGAACAACCATGGCTGGAAATGATCAACGTCGCGGCGCGGTTCGCAAGACCAACAAGAAGGGCGCAACGAAGGGCTCCGGCGGGAAAAACCGCCGCAGCCTGCGAGGCAAAGGCCCCACCCCGAAAGCTGAAAACCGCGAATACCACGCAAAATACAAAGCCAAAAAGGCAGCGGAACGACGCAACCAGGGGCGCCACGTAAAGGAACAAGACGAATTCGTGGTCGGCCGCAACCCAGTGGTGGAATGCCTGCACGCCAAAGTGCCCGCAACAGCGCTGTATGTGGCCGAGGGCACCTCAAACGACGACCGTCTTTCCGAAGCCGTCATGCTCGCGCACAAGCGTGGCATTCCGGTGATCGAAAAGGCACGTCATGAGATGGACCGCATGACCGGCAACATGCTGCACCAAGGCATCGGGCTTGTCATTGCGCCCTACAAGTATGCCGACGTCCACGACCTCATCGACCGCGTCCGCGAGTCCGGCGAACCAGGCATGATCGTGGTCCTCGACAACATCACCGACCCCCGCAACCTTGGTGCAGTCATCCGCTCGGTTGCCGCATTCGGTGGACACGGCGTGATCATCCCAGAACGACGCTCTGCCTCCGTCACCGCAGTCACCTGGCGCACCTCCGCTGGAACCGCGGCACGACTCCCAGTCGCGCGCGCAACCAACCTCGTCCGCACCCTCAAAGACCTGCAAAAATCCGGCTACCAAGTAGTCGGCCTCGATGCTGGGGGCGACCACACTCTCGATACCTACGACGGCACGGGTCCTGTGGTCATCGTCGTGGGATCCGAAGGTAAAGGGATCTCTCGCCTTGTCGGGGAAACCTGCGACACCATCATGTCCATTCCGATGGAAGGCTGGGTGGAATCCCTCAACGCGTCCGTCGCGGCAGGCGTCGTGCTCAGCGAATTCGCGCGTCAACGGAGGGCTTAAGAAGCGGGCTGTTTGAGAGTCTCGTTTTGGCAAAAGTCGAGACCTGGAATTCGAGACTCGGGGGGCAAACGGGCAAGTAGCAGGTTTGCGGCAATTTTATTCACCTAGACTCGAATTCCAGGTCTCGCATTTTTGGGGGATGCGCTGCCCTGATGGTGGTTTTGGGGTGAGGTCTGGGCCTGTGGTGGGGAAGGCTAGTGGCGCTGTGTCTAGCTAGCTTGGTTGCTGTGAAAGTCGAGACCTGGAATTCGAGACTCGGGAGGCAAACGCGCAAGTAGCAGGTTTGCGGCATTTATATTCACCTAGACTCGAATTCCAGGTCTCGCATTCCCCGGCGCCCAACCCCAACCTATTGCGCGCAGCAGTTGTCGCGTGCGTGAGCTGCGCGTGCGTGTACTACGCGTCCTCGACGCCATCCGATGAAGCGGCAGACCAGGTAGATGGCGAAAGAAATTGAGGTGACGAACACGCTCACTGGGAGTCCAGGGGCGAGGGATAAGACGAGGCCTCCCACGGCTGCGGTTTCTGCGAAAATCAGGGACCAGACGACGGCCATGATGGGGTTGGAGGTGATTTGTACGGCTGCAGCGCCGGGTGTGATGAGCAGGGCCATCACAAGCAGCGCGCCCACGATTTGCACTGATTGAGCTGCCGTGAGCCCCACCAGCACTGCGAAGAGGATCGCGACCCAACGTATGTTAATTCCTGAGGCTGCGGCGATCACAGGGTCTGCGGAGGCGAAGAGGAGCGGTCTCCAGAGGATCACTACGGTGAGGACTACGACGAGTACGACGCCGGTGAGCAGCCACAGGGAACTACCGGACACTCCCACGATTTGTCCGGTGAGCAGTGAGAATGCTGTGGATGATTTGCCGGGGTATAGGTGGATGAACAGCACGGATAAGCCCATGCCGAAGCTCATGACTACGCCGACGGCGCTGTCTTGTTGCGTCATACCGAGGAGGGCGAGGACGATGGCTGCGATGACGGATCCGACGACCGCACCGATTCCGACGTTGAGTCCGAAGAGCAAAGCAGCTGCCGCGCCCATGAGTGCGAGTTCCGAGGTGCCGTGTACTGAAAACGACATTTGGCGCAGCACGATGAGTGGGGCCATGATGCCGGAGACGATGCCGAGCAGCGCGGAGGCGATGAGGGCGGTCTGGACGAATTCGACGTTCAGGAGGGTGAGGGTTTCTTGGAGCACGGTTACACCACAATCAGTCGGCCGTCGATGTTGACCACATCAACGCGGGTTCGGTAGAGCTCGGAGAGGACGTCGGAGCGCATGACTTCGTGGACTTCGCCGATCATGTGTCCGTAAGGTGCCAGGTAGAGCACCCGGTTGACCACGTTGAGGATCGGGTTGATGCCATGGGTGACGAACAGGATGGCAGTGTCGTGGTCGCGGCGTCGCTTGTCCAGGCGCGCCACAGTACGCTGTTGCACGCCGGGGTCGAGGGAGAGCAGGGGTTCGTCGCAAAGCAGCAGCTTCGGGTCGTTGGCGAAGGCTTGCGCTTGCCGGACGAGTTGCTGCTGGCCACCGGACAGCTTCCCGACGCGCCGTTCTGCCAAATCCTCCGCACCTACCTCGCGGAGTAGGTTAAGCACGGCGCTTTTCGACGCCCGTCGCCCCCGAATCACACCGTGCGCCAGCGATAACCCCACGAGGTCTTTCGCGCGCATAGGCAGATCCATCGGGAACATGCGTTGTTGCGGGATGAATCCGATGTCGGGAGTGGCTTCAATGGTTCCTGCGGTGAGTTTTCGGGTCCCGAGGATGGCGTGGAGCATCGTGGATTTTCCGGCGCCATTAGGACCAAGAACCGCGATGAATTCGCCCGGCTCGACCTGCATGTTGAGGTCGTGCCAGAGCGGATCCACCGCGGCATTGTTGACCTGAAGGATCACGGTACTAGTGGTTGTGTCCGATGTGCTCGGTAGCCTTTTCGAAGTCAGAGATTGCCCGGTCGAACTCGGTGAAGAAGTTGGTGCCCTTTTCTGGGGTTTCGTTAACTTCAACCACCGGGATGTTCTTCGCCTCAGCAGCCTCGCGAATGCGGGTGGAGTATGGGGTCTTGGTTTGTGGGGTGTCCACAAGCAGCTGGACCTCGCCGCTGTTGACCATCTCGAGCATTGCGTTCAGCTCAGCAGCGGAAGGCTCTGCTTCGCTCAGCGTGGTAGCGCGGTAGTCAGCTGGGGTCACGTCAGTCATGTGCGTGTGCGCCAGGATGTGGTCAGCGATCGGGTGGGTCTGGGCAACCTTAGCCTCTGGGAGGGCGTGGATACGAGAATCGAGCGCCTTGATCTTTTGCTTCGCGGCGTCCAGGTTGACCTTGACCTCAGGGTTCAGCTTCTGGATCTGCTTCGCCGTATCCTCGGCGACCTGCGTTAGTGCAGAAGTGTTGTACCAGACGTGCTCATTCTCCTCAGCACCTGCTGCGCCGTGGTTGTGGCCCTCGTGGCCATGATCGTGGCCCTCATGGCCGTGATTGTGGTCGTGAGCTTCCTCGGTGGCCTTGGCTTCTGCGGTGCCGTGATCGTGACCCTCGTGGCCGTGATCGTGGTCGTGCTCAGTGAGCTCAAGTGCGTGGATGACCTTGCCCTTGTCTACTGCGGAGTAGAGCCAGGAGTCATATCCGCCGCCACCTACGACGATGATGTCAGCCTTCTCGGCTTTCGCCATGTCCTTGGCGGTTGGTTCAAAGGAGTGTGGGTCCATGTCGTTGCCGGTGACGATCGCGGAGATTTCGACACGATCGTCGTCAGTGACGGTGTCAACGACATCGGCCCATACCTGGGTGGATGCGACGATGGAGATCTTATCGTTTTCGGTCTTGTTTTCGTCGGATGAGCAGGATGCCATGCCCAGTGCTGCACCGACGGCAGCGACGGTAGCGACGGCAGTCTTCAAGGTTTTAGGCACACTGAACTTCATGGTTATATAAAACGTTTATTGAATAAGTTTGTCAAATGGAAATGACTGAAAATGATACGGAGTTTACTCTTATTTTTGCAGCTAGCGCCCGTATTTTAAGGGTTTAGGGAGTTGGGCTAAGGAGCACCCCCTAATAGTGATACTGTTTTCTCATGGCGAAACGGAAAACAACCAGGAGCACGTTGGCCTCGCTGGCAGCTGAGCTAGGGGTATCGCGCACTACCGTTTCCAACGCCTACAATCGGCCCGATCAGTTATCCTCCGCGCTGCGAGAACGAATTCTCGCTGCCGCTACGCAGAGGGGGTACCCCGGACCCAACCCCGCCGCTAGGTCGTTGCGAACCCGGAAGACCGGCACGATCGGGGTGCTGTTCACGGATCACTTGTCCTACGCCTTTGAAGATCTTGCCTCGGTGGATTTTTTGGCCGGGATGGCGGAGGCATCTCATGGCAGCCACACGTCGCTAACCCTCATCCCTGCAGGTCCTGGCGGTACGGTGGATCCCCAAGCCTTGGTCGGTCAAGCTGTTGTCGATGGCTTCGTGGTTTACTCGGTAGCGGCCGATGATCCGTATTTAGAAGCAGCGGTATCCCGGCATGTTCCGGTCGTGGTGGTGGATCAGCCTACAACCACGCAGCTCCCCTGGGTAGGAATTGACGACTATCACGCCATCGCCCCTGCGGCGGCAGCGTTGCTGGAAGCTGGGCACCGCGATATTGGAATTCTCTGCATTCGCCTGGATCGCATCCCCAACAATGGGTTCGTGGATCCGGAGAGGTTGGCGTCGGCAAGCTTGCATGTGCAGCAAGCGCGCGTGCAGGGGGCGCTGGCCGTGCTGGTCGACGGTGGCATTGACCCGCGCAGCGTCCCGATCGTGGAGCGACACATCAATGACCGCTCAAACAACATTGACGCTGCTCGTGAGCTGCTGGAAACGCACCCGCACCTCACTGCGGTGCTGTGTACGACTGACTCGATGGCGCTCGGGGTCCTGGAGCTGCGCCCAGACATATCGGTCACCGGTTTCGATGGCATCTCCACCGCACTCAGCCGCAACCTCGCCACGGTCATCCAGCCGAACCGCGAAAAGGGCATCACGGCTGGTCGCATGCTCGCCACGCTTATCGACGCCCACCTGAACGACACCCCCGTGGCCGCACCGCGGACCGTCTTGCCTACCAGCTACAACCCAGGGGCTACCGTGCGGCGCATCTGAAGTAGTTCACTAAGAACCGCTTCCACCTCGGCCAGGCCCGCGACTCGTACATGCGCGCAGGTCTCCCCATCGCCCACCCTAATTCCCAGGTCATTGGGGCCAAGCGCCCGCATCCCGTTTTCGTCGGTGACATCGTCGCCAAGGAACACCACCGAATCAGCCTGGTAGGCCTCGCGAGCCTGGGCAATCCAGGTTCCCTTCGTTACGTCGAGGACGGAAAACTCCTCAATGCACTTGCCCTGCGTGAGGTGAATCCCTTCCCGCATGAGAGCGCGGGCTGCGGTGATCAGCTCTTCGTGAAGCTCAGGGGCCACCATCCGGTAATGCAGGACCCGGTGAACCGGCTTGTGTTCAATGAATGCCCCCTCCACGTCGGCCACGAGTCCCTCTAATTCGGTTGTGAGGTGCTCGAGGAGTGCCTGTTGGGCGTCAGTAAGCGTGAGGCCCTCAGCGCCGTGACTGCCCACCAGCCGGACGCTGCCCACATCGCCGGCCACCTCCGCCAGTCCCGCGAGATGCCGCCCGGAAAGGATGACCGAGTGCGTGTTCGGCAGCCCATCCAATTCCCGAAGTGCAGCAATAGCAGCATGGTTGACCGGCACCTTTGAGGCGTCGGTAGCGAACCCAGCCAGCGTCCCATCAAAATCGGACACCACCAGGAGGGTATGTGCCGAGGCGACACGGCTCAGGGCAGAAGTGATATCAGTGGGCGAAGCGAAATCCATACCCACAAATCTAGTGCGAAGCCACCAATCGGACACCTGGTGGATCCAACTCGCCGACCTTAGTCAGCACCATCTCATCCTCGGAGCGCCTGACCTTGAAGTCTCCCTGCAGAATTGTGGTCAGTTCCTGGTGGTAGAACTGCTGCGGACCCACGCAGTCCGCGACGTCAAACTGCATGTCCCTAAACTGTGCGCGTTCTGGCTCATCGACGGACGGGGAGAACTGCACCATCCCCTGGAACTGACTACAGCCAGTGTTACCCGTCACCGTGGAATTACCGAACACCATGAACGCTGGGTTCGGAGGCTCCGAAGGGGTCTCCGGATTGATATAGATGTTCGTGATCTGCCACGTGGTGGACATCGGCGTCTCCGATGTAGCACAACCCGTGACGGTAGCTGCACACAACAATGCCGCGGAAGCTAGTAGCGCACGGTTCATCGTTTCGCCTCCAAAGAACGCAGGAAACTCGATGCCCACAAATGCACATCGTGCTCCATCACCTGGACGTGAAGATGCTCCATCCGGCTGCGTGCTTCTGGCGCGCCGGTGGAAACGTCATTAATGGCGGTCAGGAGCTGGCGTTTAATGGATTCGATGTCGTACGGGTTGGTGAGGTAGGCGTCGGTAAGCTCGACTGCGGCGCCGGCGAACTCACTGAGCACCAGCGCGCCGTCGTCCTCGTGGCACGCCACATACTCCTTCGCCACCAGATTCATGCCGTCCTTGAACGGGGTGACCAGCATGACATCCGCTGCCGCGTAGTACGCCATCAGCACGTCCTTAGGGATGCTGCGGTGAATATAGTGCACCACCGGGGCACCCACTTCGCCATAAAGCCCATTGATGCGGCCCACGGCAGCTTCGACCTCGGTGCGGGTCTTTTGGTAATGTTCGATACGCTCCCGCGAAGGCGTCGCGATCTGCACAAACACCACGTCCTGCGGCTGGACCGCGTCGCTGGCGAGCAACTCCTCAAACGCCATCAGACGCTGCAAAATGCCCTTGGTGTAGTCCAACCGATCCACGCCCAAAATCAGCGTCTTATCGCCGAGCAGCTCCCGCAGGTTAGTCGGCTGCTTGGCCATCGCGGCCACCGTGCGGGAATCAATGGAAATAGGGAAGGCTGCCACCCCGACCGTGCGACCATCCGGCGCCTGCACCGTAGCGGTCACTTCGCGTATCGACGCCGTCCCCGCAATCTCCAGCGCATCAGGCTGCCCGATGTGAGAACCTGCCGTCCCGGCAATCTGGCGAGAAAGCGCCAGGAAATTCTCTGCATTAGCAATGCTGTGGAACCCAATGAGATCCGCACCTAGCAGGCCACGCATGATCTCCTCACGCCACGGCAACTGGCGGAACAGTTCCGCGCCGGGGAAAGGAATGTGGAGGAAAAACCCGATGGTGAGATCGGGACGGATCTGTCGCAGAATTCCCGGGACCAACTGCAGCTGGTAATCCTGGACCCACACTGTGGCACCCTGGTCGGCGACGGTGCTGACAGCCTCAGCGAATTTCAGATTAACCTCGCGATACGTCTCCCACCAGGTGCGATGAAACTCTGGTGGCACAATGAGGTCGTGGTAGAGGGGCCACAGCGTGGCGTTAGAAAACCCTTCGTAGAACTCTTCGTAGTCCTGTTGGGTGAGCTGAACCGGATGGAGCAAGATGCCATCATCCGTGTGGAAAGGCTCCGGGCATTGGTCCGGAACGCCCGGCCAACCTACCCAGCAGCCCTGCTGCTCGGCGAGCACCGGGCTCAGCGCGGTGACCAGGCCACCGGGGCTGGGCTGCCAGTTGCCCTCGCTATCAAGATCAACTGGGAGCCGATTAGCGACGACAACAAAGCTGTTTCCACTCATAAAGAATCTTAGGCCTTCTTGGTGGCTTTCTTAGTCGCCTTCTTCGTAGCCTTCTTGGTGGCTTTCTTAGTCGCCTTCTTTGTGGCTTTCTTCGTGGCCTTCTTGGCCGTCTTCTTGGCAGCCTTGGTGGTTGCCTTCTTACGCGTGCGCTTCGTGGCCTTCTTCGGAGCAGCTTCTTCGAACTCGGCGGCGACCTTCCGGTGGATGAGACCCTCAGGCTCAACGCCCAACATGCAGGCCAGCGTCACGGCGTCCAGGAAATCAGTAGCGTACGTTGCTACGATGCGCCGAGCGGCGAGAGCCGTCTCCTCCTCAAGCG
Organism: Corynebacterium hindlerae; assembly: GCF_014117265.1. Lineage (NCBI taxonomy): Bacteria > Bacillati > Actinomycetota > Actinomycetes > Mycobacteriales > Corynebacteriaceae > Corynebacterium > Corynebacterium hindlerae. Next base: position 1,994,083 of record NZ_CP059833.1, read on the forward strand.
CAACCATAGAGTCAGTGGCAGCGGAGCGGGTGTCAGTCACCTTGGGTGGCAAGGATCCTCCTGAAAATCAAAGCTATCTGGACACGTAGACACCCCATTCTACGCTAATCCTCAATTCAATGGCGGGGTGGGCTTGTGAAAGAAGCGCCTACGGGCCCGGAACGCACGGTAAGGGTTGAACGTCGGTGGCCTGCGGAGCTTCCGGGCAATCCATTCACCCAACACCACACCCGCGCCCAGGGACGTTGCGATAGCCAAGGCAAGGGCCATGTTGGTAAAGCCCGTAAGCAGCTGCTCGTTCAAAACGGCATACATGCCGCGATAGATCGCTAATCCGGGCAGCAACGGGGTAATGCCAGACACCGAAACGATCAAAGGGGGAATCAGGTGTCGGCGGGCGAGCAAGCCACCGGCGAGGCCGATGATGGTGGAGGAGATCCCGATGCCCACCACGGGTCCCACCCCGTTTGGGAGGAGGAGGAAGTAATACACCGAGGAGCCTGCTGCCGCGGTGAGTCCTGCGATCCACATCGATTTCCACTCAACGTAGCAAGCCACCGCAAAAGCAGCGGAGGCCACCGCGCCTGAAATGACCTTGACAGTGGCGGACGCAAAATTGGGGGGTGCGTTGGTTTCGATCGGTGGCAGATGAATGCCGAGTGCGGCGGAGACCTGAATGCCGATGGCGACGCCCGCCACAATACCGCCGGTGACCAGCATCGTTTCAAAGAAGCGGGCGCTCGCTGTCACCGGGGCACCGGTAATGCCATCCTGCAAGGCCTGCACCAGAGTAAGGCCTGCCAGCATTACGACGATCCCAGAAGCAATGATCTGCGAGGGAGCCAAGCTGAATCCCTGATTAACTGCGATGATGTAGGCCAATGCGGCCGGCACGGTGGCCACGAACCCGCCATAAATGTTTTGGAAGAACGGTGGCAAGTTCTGCTTGTCCAACAGCTCACTTCCAAGCATGATGATCGCAGCAGAGATCGACGAGATCGCCGCCACTAGAAAACCACCGCCGAGCAGCACAGCGACGGCAGCTGCCATCACTGCCCACCCCAGCGTGAACCGGAGCAAACGTGCCTCAGGTTCCGTATTCAGGATCTGGTCGAGGATTTTCTCCGCCATATCGGGCGATGTCGCGCCGGCCTGAATCGAACGGATCAACCGGTCAACTTCGGCGAGTTGTCCGAAGTTGGTGCCTAAGCGGTTGACCACGCGGAACACACTCACTGGGGTTTTGAATGTTCCCATGTGGGTGAACAGCGTGATTGTGTTCATCGTGATGTCCACGTGGGTGTAATGCAGGCCGTATGCACTGGTCACTGCATGGATTTGGGCCTTGGTATCGTTGTTGCCGGTGCCGGAGGAGAGCAGGATGTCTCCGATTCTGGCGGCGATGTGCATCACGCCAGCCACCTGGCCCGGGTCGGTCAAATCAATGGGGGCCAGTGGGGAAGGGGGTGGAGCTGCTTTAGCAGCGTCAATCGTTGCGATGCGGCCGTGGCCTCGGAAGAAACTGAACAACGGCTCCACCTTTCCTTTTCGACCACGGACTTTACCTTTTTGTCGCCCATTGCGCATCCGGCCTTTGTTGCAGATGGGTCTATCAGGTAGCATGACTTTTCGTGTCAATGACACGTGCTGGAGTGGCGCAATCGGTAGCGCAACGCACTTGTAATGCGTAGGTTGCGAGTTCAAGTCTCGTCTCCAGCTCATGGAGATTAGGCAGGCTCTGGACACTGACGCCGCTGAACTAGCGAGGATCTTCAATCACACGATTGAGACCTCCACAGCGTCGTGGTGGACAGAGCCTGTTTCTGTATCGCAGCGTGAGGAATGGCTGGACACCCACGTTGCTTTTGTGGCGGTTGAAGGTGGGGAGATCCTAGGGTTTGCCGGGTTTGCCCAGTGGCAGGAAAATTCGGGGTTTCGCTACACCGCGGAGGATTCGATTTTCCTCGATCCCAAGGCTGTCGGGCGGGGGATTGGGTCCGAGTTGCTGCGGACGGTGATCACTGAAGCACGTGCAAGAGGATTTAGGAAGATGGTCGCGGCTATTGATTCACAGAACGAGGCCTCCATCGCGCTGCACACCAAGTTCGGATTTGAGCAGGTAGGGCTGCTGCCGGCCGTGGGGCGGAAGTGGGAACAGGATCTTGATCTTACGTTGTGGCTCCTCGCGCTTTAGCTGCGAAGGTGGCGATATCAACAACGTGGTACCACACTGGACGGCAGAGACAGTCGCTAACAGGAAGGTACGAAACGATGGCTACAACATTCGCCGCACAGATCGTCAAAGCCCTGGAGAGCTACGGCGTCCAACGCATTTTCGGCTTGGTAGGTGACAGCCTCAATCCGATCTCAGATGCGGTTCGAGATTCCAGTATCGAATGGGTCCATGTCCGGAACGAGGAAGCCGCAGCCTTCGCTGCTGGGGCGGAATCTTTGGTCACAGGCAAACTCGCAGTGTGTGCTGCCTCCTGTGGGCCAGGAAATACCCACCTGATCCAGGGGCTCTACGATTCCCACCGCAACGGCGCGAAGGTGCTTGCCCTCGCCAGCCACATCCCCAGCCCGCAGATCGGCTCCCAGTTCTTCCAGGAAACCCATCCGGAGCAGGTTTTTGCCGAATGTTCGGGCTACTGCGAGATGGTGAACTCTCCAGAACAAGGAGCCCGCATCCTGCACCACGCGGTGCAATCCACCATGGGCGGTGGCGGGGTGTCAGTCCTGGTCCTGCCCGGCGACATCTCCATGCAAGAGGCCACCGATGAGACGTTTTTGGCCTCAACTATTGCCGTCGAGAAGCCGGTGAGCTATCCGCACCCAACGCAGGCCGCCGCGCTTGTCGACGCCATCAACTCCGCCGATACCGTCACCCTATTTTGTGGCGCGGGGTGCCGCGACGCCCGCGAGGAGGTGCTGCAGCTCGCCGAAAAGCTGAAATCCCCCATTGGGCACGCGCTCGGCGGGAAAATGTACATCCAGCACGACAATCCGTTTGATGTCGGCATGTCTGGCCTGCTCGGTTACGGTGCCTGCCACGACGCTATTAACGACGCTGACCTGCTCATCATGCTCGGCACCGATTTTCCGTACTCGGAATTCCTCCCCACAAGCAATGTGGCACAGGCGGACATCAACCCCGCCGCAATCGGTCGGCGGACTACCGTGAAGATCCCTGTTGTGGGTGATGTTGCAGCGACAATCGAGAATATTTTGCCGCACGTGGCGGAAAAAACCTCCCGGAAATTCCTCGACCGCATGCTGCACGAGCACCATCGCAAACTGGAAAAGGTGGTCGAATCCTACACCTCCAAAACCCAAACCCACACCCCAATCCACCCCGAGCTTGTTGCCGATCTACTGGATCAGCTTGCCGCTGATGACGCGGTATTCACCGTGGACACCGGCATGTGCAACGTTTGGGCGGCGCGCTACATCAACAACTTTTCCGGCAAGCGCGAGCTCATTGGCTCTTTCCGGCATGGCACCATGGCTAATGCGCTCCCGCATGCGATCGGTGCGTCGGCTGCGGATCGAACTCGGCAAGTGATCTCACTGTCGGGCGACGGTGGGCTGAGCATGCTCCTCGGCGAGCTGCTCACCATCGCGCTGCATCAACTTCCCGTCAAAATCATTACGTTCAACAACTCCTCGCTCGGCATGGTGAAATTGGAGATGCTCGTGCAGGGCTACCCGGAGTTCGAAACGGATCACAGCGCCGTCGACTACGCCGCGATCGCGCAGGCCGCCGGCATAACATCCTTCCGAGTCACCGAACCAGACGAGCTGCGCAGCACCCTTGAGCAGGCGCTGCTTCACGACGGCCCGGTGCTCGTCGACGTCGTCACGGACCCGAACGCACTGTCCATCCCACCAAACATCACGGCCGCGCAGATCCTCGGATTCTCCAAAGCTGCCAGCCGAACCATCCTTGAAGGTGGGGTAGGCAGAATGTTTGATCTTGCGACCTCCAATATCCGCAACGTCCCCCGACCCTAGTTCGTATGAATAAAACAGCCTGCTGAATCTCAACGCCGGTAGGATAAAAACTCTAAATGCACAGCTCTCACGTGGAAAGGAACACACATGAGCAACATTCGTGCCGCAATCATTGGCTACGGAAACCTGGGCAAGAGCGTGGAAAAAGTCATCGCCGCGCAGCCCGACATCGATCTCGTCGGCGTGTTCTCTCGCCGCGATAAGCTCGACACCGAAGCCCGAGTAATCCCAGTGGCAGACGTAGAAAAGCACGTCGATGACATCGACGTGCTCTACATGTGCCTCGGTTCTGCCACCGACATCCCAGAGCAAGCCGCTAACTTGGCTAAGCTCTACAACACCGTCGACACCTACGACAACCACAACGAAATCCCTCGCCACCGCGCCGAGATGGATGCCGCGGCCAAGGAATCTGGCCACGTCGCCGTCATCTCCACCGGCTGGGATCCAGGAATGTTCTCCCTCAACCGCACTTATGCTTCCGCGGTTGTCCCGGAGTACGAACAGCACACCTTCTGGGGGCCGGGTCTTTCCCAGGGGCATTCCGACGCGCTGCGCCGCATCGACGGCGTGAAGAAGGCTGTCCAGTACACCATCCCTGCAGAAGATGCCCTGGATAAGGCACGCCGTGGCGAAGGCCAAGACATCACCGGCAAGAACGCTCACCTGCGCCAATGCTGGATCGTCACCGAAGAAGGCGCCTCCCAGGAGGACATCGAAAACACGATCCGCACCATGCCGGACTACTTCGTCGGCTACGAAGTCGAAGTCCACTTCATCTCCGAAGCTGAATTCGACGCAGAGCACACCGGCATGCCACACGGCGGACACGTCGTCACCGCCGGCAAGATCGGCGAGACCAACCACCTCATCGAATACACCCTGAAGCTGGACCGCAACCCAGACTTCACCGCAGGTGTCATGGTCGCCTACGGCCGCGCAGCACACCGCCTCGCTCAGGCTGGGGAAACCGGTGCCCGCACTGTCCTCGAGATCGCCCCATACCTCATCCACCCACTGGGTCTGGATGAGCTGATCTCCCGTGATGTCTAGTAACTAGATACGCGGAAATCAAGCGTACGGATGGGATCTTTCAAGCTTAAAAAATCCCATCCGTACGCTAAATTTCGCTTCCCAGTGGTCTCTGCTACCGAGGCGCCTTCACTGCGCTGACCATGAGCAGCCCGAGCATTAGGATGAGTCCGATACCGATGATGCCGGCACGGTCCGATCCGAATAGGGAAACAAAAACGCCGAAGGCCACTGGAGCTAGCCAGCTGACGGCGCGACCGGTGGTGGCGTAGAGACCGAACATTTGTCCTTCGCGCCCGGTGGGGGAGAGCCTGGAGAGGAAGGTACGGGCGGCGGATTGTGCGGGGCCGACGAAAAGGCAGAGGATGAGCCCGAAGACCCAGAAGTTTATTGGTCCGGACACGATGTAGAGAACGGCAACGTCAACCACCATGCAAATCAATGACACGATGATGACGGGTTTGGGGCCGATCCAGTCATCAAGGTAACCAGCCGCCACAGCGCCAAGCGCGCTGACGACGTTAGCTGCGACTCCGAAGAGGAGGACATCGCCTTCGCTGATGCCGTATACCTTGACGGCGAGGATGGCGCCGAATGTGAAGACCCCGGCGAGCCCATCGCGGAAAACGGCAGCAGCGAGCAGGAACCACACCGCATTGCGGTCGGTGTGCCACAGTTCGATGATTTCCCTGATCAGCTGCTTATATGAGGCCACGAAACCGGTGGTTTGAGCAGCGGGATCCGGTGCGATCTCGGGTACTCGGAACATCACCGGCAGTCCGAAGATCAAGAACCACAGGGCGGCTAGGGCTGCGACCATGCGGATGTTGAAGCCGGAGTCGATAGGGAGCCCGAGGAGGCCACGGTTGGGGCCGTCACCCGCAATGAATCCGAGGTAGCAGGTGAGTAGCAGGACGATGCCTCCGAAGTATCCTGCTGCCCAGCCAAAGCCGGACACCCGGCCGACGGTTTCTGGGGTGGAGACTTGGCGGAGCATGGCGAAGTAAGGGACCTCCGCGAATTGGAAGGTCACGGAAGCAATGGCCATGATGGTGATGCCGAGCCAGAAGTAGGAGGCGTCGTCGTTGCGGACCAGGAAGAGCGCAAGCATGAGGAAGAACGTGACGAAGGTCCAGATCCGGACGCTGCGGCGACGGGTGCCCCGGACGTCGGAAAGCCTGCCTTGGACGGGCGCGAGCAGGGCGATGGCGACGCCGGCCGCACCGAGTGCGAAGCTGAGCTTTCCGGTGGGGTTGTCCACGTGCTTGCCCACGGAGTCCGTGAGATAGACGGAGAATACAAAGGTCACGAGCACCGCATTGAACGCTGCGGAACCCCAGTCCCATGCGGCCCACGCGAGAACCGACTTTTTATCCGTTGCCGAGTGCATGTTAAGAAACTCTATCCCTACCGGGGGAAAAGCGCGCGCTTGACCTTGCCGTAGCGTGAAGGTGAAAGGTGGTTGTTGTGAGCGAACTGACTGTAGGACAAGCCGCGAAGCTGCTCGGTATCTCTGCCCGCACGTTACGACACTGGGACGAGATCGGCCTGCTGCAACCCAGCTACCGAAGCTGGGGCGATTACCGGCTCTACACCGGGGATGATCTGGACATGGCCTTGGAAATTTTGGTGTACCGCGAAACCGGAATGCCACTCAAGGACATCGCCGCGATCATCCACGAGGGTGCCTCCACCACCGAGCGACTGCGACGACAACAACAGCACCTACAGCAGCAACTCGCTCGCCTGCATCAGATGAACGATGCGGTCACTGCAATGTTGGAAAGGAACATGACCATGGCGGAAAAACTGGAAAATATGGGCACAAAATGGCAGGACTATGCCGAGGAGGCGGAAGAGCGCTGGGGTGATACGCCCGAGTGGGAGCAGGCACAAAAGCGCGGCAAGGCGGTCGATATGGCGGACTTTGCCACCGCGCTTGCCGACGCCGAACAGCGAGGCGTAGTCCCCGGCTCCGCCGAAGCCCTGGAGTTGGTGGAACGGCACCGCGCCCAGATCGAGCAGTGGTACGACTGCTCGCGCGAGAAGCAAGTGTGTTTGGCGCGGATGTACATCGCTGACGAACGCTTCCATGAAGCTTACGCGGGGCGCCAGGAGTACTTGCTCAGCCTCGTCGAGAAGCAAGCAGAACTCGAAGGCATCGACCTTTCCGCAGTTCAGTGGCGTTAATCACGAAACTCTAGGCTCACAGGGAACGTTCAGTTAACGTGCAGAGTGGCGGTAGGGCAATGCCCTTTACTGGAACTCACAGCGCCTCCTAGCGAAAGAAGAATCTCATGAGTGAGCAGAGTGTAAAAGTGCTTGTCGTTGACGACGAGCCAAACATTGTCGAGTTACTGACCGTCAGCCTGAAATTCCAGGGCTTCGACGTCGCTTCAGCATCGACCGGAACTGACGCGCTGCGCGTTGCTCGGGAATTTCAGCCGGAAGCATTCATCCTAGACGTGATGCTGCCAGGTATCGACGGCTTTGAGCTGCTCTCCAAGCTGCGTGCCGAGGGCTTCGACGGGCCGGTCCTGTACCTGACCGCGAAGGACGCGGTGGAAAACCGCATCCACGGCCTCACCATCGGCGCCGATGACTACGTGACCAAGCCATTTTCCCTGGAAGAAGTCATCACTCGTCTGCGCGTGATCCTGCGCCGGGGCGCTGTCGTCGGAGATGAGGACGAGTCCAGCTCCGTCCTTTCTTACGCGGACCTTGTCCTCAACGATGACACACACGAGGTGACCAAGGCCGGGGAAATCGTCGAACTGTCGCCCACCGAGTTCAATCTGCTGCGCTACCTGATGCTCAACGCTGAAGTTGTGCTGTCCAAGGCGAAGATTCTGGATAATGTGTGGCACTACGACTTCGGCGGTGACGGAAATGTGGTGGAATCCTATATCTCCTACCTGCGTCGCAAGATTGACACTGGAGACACCCCACTGATCCAGACCGTGCGGGGTGTGGGATACGTGCTGCGCAGGCCACGCCAGGCATCCTAATCAGCGATTCGATGACTCCACTGTCCCGCAACATTCCGCTGCGCACGTGGCTCGTGCTTATCGTGGTGGTGATCTCCGGTTGTGGCCTCAGCGCCAGCGCCGTGGTCGTGACTTCAATCATGCGCGATTTCACGGTCAGCCGAGTAGACCAGGACCTGCTCAAGGCATCACAAGGGTGGGCTGCGCGTAACGACTTTCTACGCCCCGACCCATCCAGTGCGCGCCCACCAAGCGACTTCTACGTCCAGAAAATCTACTCCGATGGCTCCCGAATCATCCTCAACGATTCCGAGAGTGCCCCGGACCTTAGCTCTATTCAGCTCGATTCTGACCCCGTCACGGTGGGCCCAGTTTCTGAGGAGGCCGGGCCGACGCGGTGGCGAGTTGTCGCAACCTACACTGATGGCGTATCCACGGTTGTTGCATTGAACCTTGGTCGTGAGGATCGCATCATTGAGCAGCTGATTTTCACTCAAATGACCTTCGGGTTAATGGTCCTCGTGGTGCTTGCGTTGATCGCGTATTTTGTGGTTCGGGCGTCGTTAAGGCCATTGCGTGACGTTGAGCAGACCGCCGTGGCCATCGCCGCGGGCGATCTTGACCGCCGCGTTCCCAACATTTCTACCTCCACCGAAGTGGGGCAGCTGTCATTTGCGCTCAACAAGATGCTAAGCAGGCTGCAAAACTCTGTGGAAGAGGCGCATGCCCAGGAGGAACAGATGCGCCGCTTTGTGGGGGATGCCTCCCATGAATTGCGCACCCCGCTGACGTCGCTGCGTGGCTACACAGAGCTCTATCGTTCGGGTGCCATGCCCGATGCCGATAAGGTGCTTGCCAAGATTGCTGATGAAGCTGGTCGGATGAACTACCTGGTGGAGGATCTGCTTTCCCTCACCCGAGCCGAGGGCAGCCCGACCGAATTTCAGCAAGTCGACGCATTTGACTTGGTTGTCACAGTTGCGTCCTCGCTGCGGGTGGCACACCCGAACCGGAAAATTGCGGTCTTTAATCATGCCAATAACGTGCCACTGGTCAATGCGGATCCGCAGAAACTGCACCGCGTGTTCTCAAACTTGGTGAACAACGCTCTCGTACACGGCGGCCCAGAGGCAAGCGTGGAAGTGGAAATCACGGACACGGACGATTCAGTCCTGGTTAATGTCTCCGACAACGGAGTGGGAATGAGCCAGCACGACGCCGAGCATGTCTTCGAACGCTTTTACCGTTCGGATGCTTCTCGCTCCCGTGCCACAGGTGGTTCGGGCCTGGGCCTTGCGATCGTGAAGTCCATCGTGCAGGCGCACAGAGGTACCGTCAGCGTCGAATCCGAATTGGGAGTGGGAACCACCTTCACGGTGCGCCTACCCAAGTTGAGCTAAGGCATCACCGGTCGCTGCGAAGAATCGCAGCCTCCAAGGCCGGGATGATGACCTCTGTTCGATTCGGCAGGTGGGCGTGGTGGACTCCAGCTATTTCAATGACCTCTCCCAGCACGCTGGAGTAGCGCGGTACAACGGTGTCCGCGGTGGACAACACCGACACCACCTCCACGCCCGTCGGAACCTCCGCCTCAAAACCGCGCTGGAGCTGCAGGAAAGCTGGGCCACCGAACCAGCCCACCACCCGCCCAGTTAGTGTGCGGGGGACACCACGGTAGGCGGCGCCAAGGCCCATGAGCACCCGGATATTGTCTAGCTGCTGGGTGGCGCGCAATCCGATGAGGCCGCCGAGGGAATGGCCAATGACGTCGACAAGCGGAAACTGCGAGAGGAATTTCACCACCTCGTCAGTGCAGACATCCAGGTCAGCCGTCCCGCGCTGCCCGTACTCCAGTCCGATGACTGGGCGCCCACCGGCCTGCAACTCTTCGGCGAGCTTTTGAAAATTACCGGGTGAACTGAGCGTGCCGTGGAGGACCACAACAGGTGGTTCGTCCGAATCAATGGGAGCAGGGAGAGTGCCCCTACGCGGAAGCCAGAGCAGCCTTGATTTTCTCGGCGGCATCGTCCATCTTTTCGGGGTCCGTGGCATCCATTGCCATCGCGTTGCGGAAGTCATAATCGCTCATGGCGTTAGTGGGGAACACGTGGATGTGGGTGTGCGGAACGTCGAAGCCCGCGATGATGTAGCCCGCCCGCTGAGAACCGAACGCAGTGATAATCGCCTGGCCCACCTGCTGCGCCACCTTATTCAGGTGCGCCCATAGCTCAGGGGACAGGTCGGTCCACTTATCGACCTCTTCGATAGGCACCACCAGGGTGTGGCCGTAGGCAAGCGGCTCAATAGTAAGGAATGCGACGACCTTGTCATCGCGGTACACGAAACGTCCGGGCAGTTCGCCGTTAATGATTTTGGTGAATACGCTACTCATGCTCTCTAGCGTAGCTGCGTCTTACTAAAGATGGGTCACGTAAACTAAAGAACATGCGCATTCTGGTAATCGGTTCGGGCGCCCGTGAACACGCCCTTTTGCTTGGCCTCTCCAAGGACCCTGCTGTTTCTGAGCTGCACGTTGTTCCTGGTAACGCAGGAATGGCATCGCTTGCTACCCTGCACGAGGGGAAGGTGGATTCCCCAGCGGAAATGGCTCAACTGGCAACGAAGCTGGGCGTAGACCTGGTGGTGGTCGGCCCGGAGATTCCGCTGGTAGCGGGCGTAGCGGATGCGCTGCGTGAAGCCGGAATCGCGGTGTTCGGCCCTTCCAAGGAAGCCGCCCAGATCGAAGGCTCCAAGAAGTTTGCCAAGGACGTTATGGCCGAGGCTGGCGTGAAGACGGCGCACGCAGAAACCCTGGACCCGGGCGCGGACAACATTGATGAGACACTCGATCGCTTTGGTCCAATCTGGGTGGTCAAGGATGACGGTCTTGCTGGTGGCAAGGGAGTGGTGGTCACTGAGGATCGCGTCGCTGCCCGTGCACATGTGGAAGCCGTGCACCAGGCAGGTAACCCGGTGCTCCTGGAGTCTTACCTCGATGGCCCGGAAGTGTCTTTGTTCTGTCTGGTCGACGGCGAGACTGTGGTTCCGCTGCTGCCCGCCCAGGATCACAAGCGCGTTCGCGATAACGACGAAGGCCCCAACACTGGTGGCATGGGTGCCTACACCCCGCTGCCGTGGCTGCCGGAGGATGGTGTGCAGCGGATCGTGGACGAGGTGTGCGTCCCTGTGGCACGTCAGATGGTCAAGCGGGGCACTCCGTATTCTGGTCTGCTCTACGCAGGCTTGGCATGGGGGCGCGAGGGCATCGCCGTGGTCGAGTTCAACTGCCGCTTCGGTGATCCTGAAACCCAGGCTGTGCTCGCACTGCTGAAGACACCGCTGGGTGTGCTGCTGAACTCGGTGGCTACCGGCACTCTGGCGGAGCAGCCTCCGCTGGAATGGGAGGACGGCTACGCGCTCACCGTGGTGCTCGCGGCCAATGGTTACCCGGAGAGCCCACGCACCGGCGATGTGATCCGCAACGCCGACTCTGAGCAGGTGCTGCACGCCGGCACCGCTCTGCGCAACGGCGAGCTGGTTTCCGCTGGTGGGCGCGTGCTCAACGTTATCGGCACTGGCAGCACGCTTGCCGACGCCCGGAACGCCGCATACGCAGTGATTAAAGATATCGAGTTGGACGGTTCCCACTACCGCTCCGATATTGCCCTCCCCGCGGTAGAAGGCCGGATCTCCTTATAAAAATGGTGCGAAACTGGGGTGAAGGGGTCTACAGTATCTCCCGTGATCTCTTCACATCCACGCCGCGGTTTTAGCCCAGCCCAGCTGGTATCCGTGAGTTTTTTAGTGCTGATCTTGCTCGGAACAGCGTTGTTACTGCTCCCCATTTCTAGGAGCGGCCCGCAGAGCCCCGAACCGGTAACTGCGCTGTTCACTGCGACGTCTGCGGTGTGCCTGACCGGTTTGACCGTGGTCGATACCGCTACGTACTGGTCGCATTTTGGGCAAGCTGTCATCCTCATCCTCATTCAGATAGGTGGCCTGGGCATCATGACCTTGGCCACGGTCGCCAGCTATTTGCTGGCTGGTCGCCTGGGGGTGAAGGGCAGGCTGAATGCCACCGCGGAGATGCGGGGCCGGGAATTGGGTGAGGTGAAAGCCATCATCCTTGGCACCCTGGGGTTTTCCTTCTTTATGGAATTAATCGTGGCTACGATTTTGGTGCTGCGATTCCATGAGCACTATGACCTAGGAGTTGGGGCCAGCGTATGGGAGGGCGTCTTCCACGCGGTGTCGGCTTTTAATAATGCCGGCTTTGGGCTGGCAAGTACCAACCTGGTGCCTTATGTGGGCGACTCCCTGATTATTTTGCCTATCGCCTGTGGCGTCATCATCGGCGGTTTGGGGTTCCCGGTGCTGCTCGAGATTCGACAGCGGGTCCACCATCCGAACAGACTGCCCGTGTCGTTGACCTTGCGTTTTACCCTGTGGGGGACGGCGGTGCTGCTGGTGGTCGGTGCCCTGGGCACGGCAGTTTTTGAATGGAATGGGGCGCTTGCTCACTTAAGTACTTGGAATGCGGTGCAGGCTGCGTTTTTCCATAGCGTCTCCACCCGGACCGCGGGTTTCAATGCTTTTGATCTGTCGCACTTGCATGATTCCACGTTGCTTATGACTGACTTGTTGATGGTTATCGGTGGCGGTTCTGGCGGAACTGCTGGTGGCGTGAAGGTGACCACGACGGCAGTGCTGGTGGCAGTGTTGGTCGCCGAGATTCGTGGCGATGAGCAGGTGTTTGTCTCTGGGCGTCGGGTGCCTAACCGCATTGTCCGTCAGGCGATGGCTGTGTTCATGATGGCTACCTTGGTGCTGCTGGTGTCCATCTTGACGCTGCAGGTGTTGATGCCACAGTTCAGTTCGCACCAGATCGTCTTCGAAACAATCAGTGCGTTTGCTACGGTGGGGCTGACGACGGGCATTACTCCTGACCTGCCGGAGTTTGCCCAGTTGTGGTTGGTGGTGCTGATGTACGCCGGCCGAGTTGGGCCGATTACCGTCGTTGCGGCGCTTGCTGCGCGGCAAAGCAAGCGGTTGTACCGCTACCCAGTAGAAAGGCCGTTCATTGGTTAAGTTGTTTCCCTCTCACAAGACCCCGCCTGTGATCATCATTGGCCTTGGACGCTTTGGTCTGGCTCTCGGCGAAGAGCTGGTCAACGCTGGTGTGGAGGTGCTTGGTATTGACCGGGACGAGGCTACGGTGACCAAGGCTTCCTCCCTAATCACTCATGCTGTGATTTCAGAGACGACGTCTGCGGAAGCGCTACGGCAGCTGGGTGTGGACGATGCGGAGCGCGTGGTCATCGGCATCGGCTCGGACATGGGTGCTTCCTTGTTGACGGCGTCCGCGGTGATGGATTTGGGCGTGAAAAACGTGTGGGCCAAGGCCGACAATGACCAGCATGCCAAGATTCTGACCCAAATTGGTGTGCACCACGTGGTGCGACCGGAACGAGACACCGGCCGCCGGGTGGCGCACCTGATCGCGGGGCATCTGCAGGATTATGTGGAGTTTGAGTCCGATTTTGCGCTGGCTAAACTGGCGCCGCCAATTTCCCTGCACGGTAAAACTGTCAAGGACTTTCCACAGGGGATTACGGTGGTGGCGATTAGGCCTGCAGGGGGCCGCTTTTCGACGCCACAACCCGACTATCGTATTCAGTCCGGAGACTTGGTGATTGTTGCGGGCACCGCTCAGGCCTTGGATGAGTTTTCTGAGAGGTAGTTCAGACGTGGAATAATGGGGACGTGGCTGAAAAGAAGAAGATTTCCAACGTCCTGTCCAATCGGTATGCGTCCGCTGACCTTTCTAATTTGTGGAGCGCTGAAACGAAGATCGTGATGGAGCGCGAGCTTTGGATCGCGGTCATGAAGGCACAGAAAGACCTCGGTGTGGATATTCCCGCCGAGGCCATTGCTGCCTATGAGGCGGTAAAAGATCAGGTGGATGTGGCATCCATCGCTGAGCGCGAGAAGATCACGCGCCACGATGTGAAGGCACGCATTGAAGAGTTCAATGACCTGGCTGGTTTCGAGCACATTCACAAGGGCATGACCAGCCGCGATCTTACGGAAAATGTGGAGCAGCTCCAGATTCACCGCTCCCTGGAGATCATTCTTGGCAAGGCCGTGGCTGTGCTTGCTCGTATCGGTGAGCGTGCCGCCATGTACCAGTCTCTGGTGATGGCCGGCCGCTCTCATAACGTAGCAGCGCAGGCAACAACGCTGGGTAAGCGCTTCGCTTCCGCAGCCGACGAGCTGCTCATCGCCATTGAGCGCACCGAGTCCCTGATTGACCGCTACCCATTGCGCGGCATCAAGGGCCCAATGGGCACCGCACAGGACATGCTCGACCTCATGGGTGGCAACGAAACCAAGCTTGCCTCCTTGGAGACCCGCATTGCGGATCACCTTGGCTTCCACCGCGTGTTCGACTCCGTGGGGCAGGTGTACCCACGTTCCCTCGACTTCGATGCGGTGTCCGCTCTGGTGCAGCTCGGCGCAGGCCCATCCTCCCTGGCCCACACCATCCGCCTGATGGCAGGCAACGAGACTGTCACGGAAGGCTTCAAGGAAGGCCAGGTTGGCTCTTCTGCAATGCCACACAAGATGAACGCACGCTCCTGTGAACGCGTGGGCGGCATGCAGGTTATTCTGCGCGGCTACCTCACCATGGTGGCGGACCTGTCGGGCCAGCAGTGGAACGAAGGCGACGTGTTCTGCTCGGTGGTGCGCCGTGTCGCGCTGCCGGACGCGTTCTTCGCCCTTGATGGCATGTTCGAAACCTTCCTCACCGTTCTGGATGAATTCGGTGCGTTCCCGGCGATGATCGACCGAGAGCTGGAACGCTACTTGCCGTTCCTGGCCACCACTCGCATCCTCATGGCGGCGGTGCGCTCTGGCATGGGACGTGAAACTGCTCACGAAGTGATTAAGGAAAACGCTGTTGCCGTGGCGCTGAACATGCGCGAGAACGGTGGCTCCCAGGACCTCATCGAGCGCCTTGCCGCCGACGAGCGCATGACCTTGTCCGCGGAAGACCTGCAGGCAGCGCTGGCTGATCGCCATGCCTTCATCGGTGCGGCGGAAACTCAGGTGAGCCGTGTCCTGGCCCGCGTGAACGACGTGGTGTCCCGCTACCCAGAGGCTGCGAAGTACCAGCCGGGGGAGATCCTGTAAAAATTTTGCTGCCCTTGCCGACGCTCGACATGGCATTTCGGCAAGGGCAGGGCTACACTACCCTGTTATGCGTCCTGAACTTTCTTCGTACAATCACCTGTCCGCAGGTAAAGTACGCGAAATCTACGAGATCGATGATGAGACCCTTCTGATGGTGGTCTCCGACCGAATTTCGGCATACGACTACATCCTTGACACCGAAATCCCGGACAAGGGTCGTGTGCTCACCGCAATGTCGGTCCACTTCTTTGAAAACATTGATTTCCCTAACCAACTGGCCGGCCCCATCGATGATCCACGGATCCCTGAGGAGGTCCTCGGCCGAGCACTGGTGTGCAAGAAGCTGGAAATGCTGCCATTCGAATGCGTGGCACGCGGTTACCTCACCGGTTCCGGCCTCGCCGAATACAAGGAGAACGGCACCGTCTGCGGTATCGAACTGCCAGAAGGCCTGCGCGAATCCTCCAAACTCCCGGAGCCAATCTTCACCCCTGCCACGAAGGCAGACCTCGGTGACCATGATGAAAACGTAAGTTTTGAACAGGTCGTCGAAAAGCTCGGGCAGGCGCGCGCTGAAGAGCTTCGCGACGCCACCTTGAAGATCTACACCCAGGCCGCAGAAATGGCGCTGGAGAAGGGCATCATCCTCGCCGATACCAAATTCGAGTTCGGCCTTGACTCCGACGGCAACCTTGTCCTCGCCGACGAAGTCCTCACCCCCGATTCCTCCCGCTACTGGCCAGCCGACGACTACGTCGAGGGGCGAGTCCAACCATCCTTCGACAAGCAGTACGTCCGCAACTGGCTCACCGGACCGAAGTCCGGTTGGAACAAGGCTTCCCAGACCCCGCCACCACCACTCCCAGGCTCCGTTGTGGAAGCAACCCGCGAACGCTACATCGAAGCCTACGAGCGCATCTCGGGCAAGAAATTCTCCGAATGGATCGGCTGCTGCGTGTAGCCCGTTAAACAGTCAACCCCCAATGCTGTGTGCGTTGGGGGTTTGGTGTTTAGCAACTAGCGTTCCCGGTTTTCGTATACAGGAGCGCCACTGGGAATGGCTGAGCCTTCTACCAACAGTTCCGAGAGCGTCCAAAGGTTTATGCGTGGCGGCATTCTCCGTTTTGTGGGGTACACGC